>DASQZT010000182.1:0-19093 GCA_035638575.1 Bryobacteraceae bacterium | reverse complement strand
TCTTTTCGATGTTATGCGACACGTAATCGAAGTCCACGGCTGGCAGGTGCTCGCCCGGCCGCCCGGGTTTCGTGGCCGCGCCGCGCAGAATCACCTCGCGGAGTTTCGGCGGCCAGCCGCCCTCCGGTTCGCCGAGCGATCCCGAGAACATCTCCACCACGGAATTCGGCAGCGTGAAATTGTGTTCGGGCCCGGCGTTCTCCAGCTCCGCGATGGTCATGTTGTGGCTGACCAGAAACAGCGCCATGTCGCCGACCACTTTGCTGGAGGGCGTCACCTTCACGATGTCGCCGAACGCCAGGTTCACCTCGGCGTAAGTGCGCGCCAGCTCGTGCCACCGGTCGCCCAGCCCCATCGATTCGGCCTGCTCCTTCAGATTGGTGTACTGCCCGCCGGGCATCTCGTGGATGTAAACCTCGGCGCTGCCCGATTTCGGCCCGGTATCGAACGGCGCGTAGTATTCGCGCACGATCTCCCAATAGTCGGCGCACAGGTTGAGCGCATCCAGGTCGAGCCCCGTGTCGTGCCGCGTATGGTCGAGCGCGGCCACGATGGAGTTCAGGTTGGGCTGGCTGGTCTGCCCGCTCATCGACGCCACCGCGCCGATGGCTGGTCTGCCCGCTCATCGACGCCACCGCGCCGTCGGCCACGTGCACGCCCGCGTCCGCGGCCTTCAACACCGAAGCCGCGTTGACCCCGCTGGTATCGTGCGTGTGGAAGTGAATCGGCACGCCCACTTCCTGCCGCAGCGCCTTGACGAGCTTTTCGGCCGCATACGGGCGGCACAGTCCCGCCATATCTTTGACGGCGATCACGTTCGCGCCCATGCGCTCCAGCTCCTTCGCCATCCGCACGTAATAGGCGAGCGAGTATTTGTCGCGCCGCGGATCGAGAATGTCGCCGGTGTAGCAGATGGCCGCCTCGCACACGGAGCGCGTGCGCCGCACCGCCGCCATGGAGGCCTTCATATTGGGCAGCCAGTTCAGCGAGTCGAAGATCCGGAAGATGTCGATGCCCTGCGCCGCGGCTTCGTAGATGAATTCGGCCACCACGTTATCGGGATAGGCCGTGTAGCCCACGGCATTCGAGGCGCGCAGCAGCATCTGGAAGCAGATGTTGGGAATGGCCTCGCGCAGGCGCCGCAGGCGCGCGAACGGGTCCTCGTGCAGGAACCGCATGGTCACATCGAAGGTGGCGCCGCCCCACATCTCGAGGCTGTACAGGTTGTGCAGCCGATGAGCCACGAAGTTCGCGATGGCCAGCATGTCGTAGGTGCGCACGCGGGTGGCCAGCAGCGACTGGTGCGCGTCGCGAAATGTGGTGTCGGTGAGCAGCAGGCGGCGCTGCTTCGCGGTCCATTGGGCGAAGCCCTCGGCGCCCAGTTTCTGCAGAAGCTGCCGCGTGCCCTCGGGCGGCGCCGATGGATCGTGGCGCGGCAACGGCGCCGGGCGGATTCGCGTGGGGACCGGCCGTCCCGCGATGGCCGGGTTGCCGTTCACGATGACGTCGCTCAGGTAGGTGAGCAGCCGCGTGGCGCGGTCGCGCTTGGGAGCGAAGTGGAACAGCGCCGGAGTCTCCTCCAGCCACCGCGTGGTGACCAGCCCCGCCTGGAAGTCCGCATGGTTGACCACGTTTTCCAGAAACGGAATGTTGGTCATCACGCCGCGCACGCGGAACTCGCGCAGGCAGCGGTCCATGCGCTGGCAGGCGTGCCGGAATTCGCGGCCCCAAGCCGTGGTCTTCACCAGGAGCGAATCGTAATACGGGGTGATCACCGCGCCGCCATACGCCGATCCGCCGTCCAGCCGGATGCCGAATCCCGCGGGCGAGCGGTAGGTGGAAAGCCGCCCGTAATCGGGGACGAAGTTGTTGGCCGGGTCTTCCGTGGTGATGCGGCATTGCAGGGCGTAGCCGTACAGCGGGATCTGGTCCTGCGGCGGCAGGTTCATCTCCGCGCCGTGGATCGCCAGGCCTTGCGCCACCTGAATCTGGCAGCGCACCAGGTCGATGCCGGTGACCATTTCGGTGACCGTGTGCTCCACCTGAATCCGCGGATTCACCTCGATGAAGTACCACTCGCCCGAGTCCGCGTCCACCAGGAACTCCACCGTGCCGGCGTTATCGTATTGCGCCGCTTTGGCGAGCGTGACGGCCGCCTCGGCGAGCGCCGAGCGGATGGCCGTCGAGAGCGCCACCGCGGGCGCGACTTCGACCACCTTCTGGTGCCGCCGCTGCACCGAGCAGTCGCGCTCGTACAGGTGCACGATGTTGCCGTGGCGGTCGCCCAGGATCTGCACTTCGATGTGCCGGGCGCGCGCCACGAAGCGCTCGAGGAAGACCGCGTCGTTGCCGAACGCCGCCGCCGCCTCGCGCCTCGCCTCCTCCAGGCGTCCGGCGAAATCGGCCGCCTTCTCGACCACCCGCATGCCGCGCCCGCCGCCGCCGAACGCCGCCTTGATGATCAGGGGGAATCCGATTTCGGCCGCGATTTTCTCCGCTCGCTCGGCATCGGTGACGGCCTCTTCGGTTCCAGGCACCACCGGGATGCCGGCCTTCTGCGCCAGGCGCCGCGCCGCGGTCTTATCGCCCAGCAGTTCGAGCAGATCCGCCCGGGGACCGATAAACGTGATCCCGGCGCGCTCGCAGGCTCGCGGCAGCGCCGGATTCTCGGAGAGGAAGCCGTACCCCGGATGAATAGCGTCGACGCCTTTCTCCGCGGCCAGCGCGACGATCCCGCCAACGTCCAGGTACGCCTCCACGGGTCCCTTGCCTTCGCCCACCAGGTAAGCTTCGTCGGCCTTGAAGCGGTGCAGGGCGAGCCGGTCTTCCTGCGAGTAGATCGCGACGGTGCGCAGGCCCAGCTCGTTGGCCGCGCGCAGGATGCGGATAGCGATTTCGCTTCGATTCAGTGCCAGTAGCTTTTTCATTGTGGGAGCGCTTTCTCCAGCGTACCAAGGAGGTGCGGCGGTCGCGGCCCTGCGGAATCGCCGCTTTTCCGCCCCCTCGCGCCCACTCAACGCTCGCGGCTCCGAGTCAGCCCTTCTCGCGGCCGGAGCCGCTGGGCTCGACAGAACTCCCATGGATGTTAAACTTCAAGTGGGACATAGCCGTCCCACATCAAGAGAACCATTACCGATTTTTATGAATACCAAACGCACCCATGTGGTCATGCCCGAGCAGTTGGTCAAGGATATCGATGCGCTGGTGGGCAGCCGGCAGCGCAGCACCTTCCTCACCCAGGCGGCCGAGGAGAAGCTCATGCGCTACAGGCAGCTCAAAGCCATCGACGCCGCCACCGGCGCCTGGAAGGACAAAGATCATCCCGAGCTCAAGCAGGGCGCCGACAAACACATCTCCAGACTCCGCCGGCAGGACGAGAAGCGCTTTCAAAAAATAACCGCCCACTGAGATGCCTGCCTTCCTGCTCGATTCGAGCGTCCTCATCGACACCCTCAACAACAGAAAGAGCCGCGCCCAGCTCCTCAGAGGCCTTGTTTCACAAGGCCATCTTTTGGCGTGCTGCTCCATCAACGTTACCGAGGTGTACGCCGGCATGCGGCCGCCGGAAGAACTCCGGACGGCCGAGTTGCTGGGGAGCCTGCGGTATTACCCCGTGACCTGGCCGATTGCCCGCCTGGCTGGTTTGCTGAAACGCGACCACGCCAAACAGGGCATCACCCTGGCCACCACGGACGTCACCATCGCGGCCGTGGCCATCCACCATCAGCTCACGCTCGTCACGGACAACCTCAAGCACTATCCCATGAAAGAACTACAGCTCTACCCCTTGCCCAATTAACCCATTCTCGAACGGTGGCCGGCCGCTTCCCCGAACATTTCGTGTTCTAGCACGGCCGTGGAGACCCAATTTCTTGGCATGACAAATTGCGCTACCCAAAAGCCCAGCCCCGTGTTCCGCGACGATGACGACAACCGGTGGACAGCCCAGCCCTTCTCCGCGCCCCCGCCGGCGCCAGGCGCTATCTTTATATGTAGGCACAGATCATGAGCTTGAAACTGCAGGGCATTTTCCCTCCCATTACGACTCCGTTCGATCACACCGGAAACATCTACGCGGCCAAAGTGCAGCACAACGTCGAGAAGTGGAACCGCACCGCGCTCGCGGGCTACGTCGTCATGGGCTCCACGGGCGAAAGCGTGATGCTCACCACCGACGAGAAGATCGCCATGTGGGACCTGGTGGCCAAACATGCCGCGCCCGAGAAACTGCTCATCGCCGGCACAGGCATGGAGAGCGTCCGCGAGACCGTATGCCTCACCAACCGCGCCGCCGAGATGGGCTACAAGGCCGCCATGGTGCGCACGCCCCACTACTACAAGAACCTCGTGAGCCGCGCGTCCGCGCAGGCGCTCTACTACCGCACGGTGGCCGATCAGTCGCGCATCCCGCTCATCATCTATAACTGGCCGCAGGCCACCGGGGTGGATATTCCGGTGGAGGCCGTGGTCGCAATCTCGGATCATCCCAACGTGATCGCCATCAAGGAAAGCTCGGGCAGCCTGGAGAAGGTCATGCAGATGCTGCGCGAGGTGCGGCCCGGCTTCCAGGTGCTGGTGGGCTCCGCGCCCACGCTGTGGCCTTCGCTGCTGATGGGCGCATGCGGGGCCATCCTGGCCTACGCCAACGCGGCGCCGTACTCGGTGATCGCCATCTGGGAGGCGTATCGCACGCGCGAAGAGGCCGCGGGGCTCGACTGGCAGAACCGCATCGGGCGGGCCGCCACGCTGGTCACGACCAAGTACGGGGTTCCAGGGCTGAAGCACGCCATGGATCTCAACGGCTATTACGGCGGCCCTCCTCGCCTGCCGCTGAGCGTGCCCACGCCGGATGCCAGGAAGGAAATCGAAGAGGCCTTCAAAGACCTGAAGGGATAAACCTCTTGAACGTCCGCCTGCACTCCTCGATGCCGAGCAGGTACGTCATGCCGAAGTAGAGCAGGCCGTAAGGCGCCAGGACCAGCACGGCCTCGACGCGGGGATCGTGCGGGCCGAGCGCCAGCTTCACGCCCCACGCGGCCGCGGCCGCGGCCGCCGCCGAGCACCAGAGCTTCGCCACCAGCGATGCCGGAAGGCCCGTGCTGCCGATGCGGCGGTTCAGCGTGCGCCGCAGGAGCGCGAACTCCACCCAGGCCGCGATCCCCATCGAAGCCGTGAGAGTCGCCACGCCCCACCGGCGCTCGAGCCCGATCCACACGGGCAACGGAATCGCGAAGACATAGCCCAGCCCTATGGTGAGGATCACGCGCACGATGGCGAACCGCAGCGGCGTCCGCGTATCGCGCAGCGCGTAATAGGTGGACGAATACAGGCGCCCGAGCGTGGCTGCCAGCAGCCCCACCGCCGAACCTGCCAGGATGCCCCACACGTATCGCGAGTCCTGTGCCTCGAACTTGCCGGTCTGGAAGAGCGCCGCCGCGATGATGTCGCCCAGCGCCAGAAAGGCCATGGCCGAGGGCACGATGAAGAACGCGATCTGGCGCAGGCCGGAATTCAGGCGCCGCCGCAGATACTCGGCCACCTCGGCTTTGTCGCCCAGCGCGCTCGACATGGCCGGCAGCTCCGCCGCCGATACCGACATGCCGAACAGGCTCACCGGGAGGAGCGAGAGCGTCAGCGCGTTCATCAGTCCCGTGACCGCGCCGGTGGGGAGCAGGCTGGCCAGCAGGGTGTCCACGTACGAGCTGATCTGCACCACGCCGCGGCTGACGAAGACCGGCAGGAAATTGCGCACGACTTCGCGGACGTGCTCCGAGTGCCGGCCGAGCGACACGCGCAGGTGCCGCGCCAGCCGCAACACGTGCGGCAATTGCACCCCCACCTGCAACGCGCTGCCCGCCACCGATCCCCACGCCAGCCTCACCGCCAGCGCGGGTTCGCCCAGGCGGCGGCCGAACATCAGCAGGGTGGCGATCATGGCCACGTTCCAGATCACCGGCGCGGTGTACGAGAGGAAGAATTTGCGGTGGCTGTTGAGAATGCCCAGGCACCACGCGGAAATCACCAGCAGGCCCACGCCCGGAAACAGAACCCGCACGATGGCGATGGTGAGTTCCCGCTTGGCGCCGTGGTAACCCGGAGCGATGGCATCGATGAACAGCGGTGTGGCCACCAGGCCGGCCAGCACCACGAACGACGTCGCCAACGTCAGCAGTGCGCCCACCGCGCCCGCCACGCGCCCCGCCTCCTCCTCGTCGCCTTGGGCCAGCAGGCGCGAATAGACCGGGATGAAGGAGGCGGACAGGACGCCTTCGCCGAACAGGTTTTGCAGCAGGTTGGGGATCCGGATGGCCGCCATGAAGGCGTCGGCCGCGTCGGAGCGCAGTCCGAAATAGTGCGAGAAGACGCGCTGGCGCGCCAGCCCCATCACGCGGCTGAGCAGAATCCCGGCCGCCACCAGGAACGCGTGCCGGCCGGTGCTTTCGGCGTGCGGAGCCTGCGTCAAGGAAGCGCCATCCCGCTAGCCCAGCTTCTCCAGCACCGCGTCGGTCACTTCTTCGGTGCTGTTGCCGCCGCCCAGGTCGGGGGTGCGTATTTTGCCGTCGGCGAGCACGGCGGCCACGGCCGACTCCACGGCTTGCGAGGCCTCGCCCATGCCCAGATGCTCGAGCATCATGGCCGCGCTCAGGATCGACGCCAGCGGATTCACCAGGCCCTTGCCGGCGATATCGGGCGCCGATCCGTGCACTGGCTCGAACATGGAGGGAAACCGCCGCTGGGGGTCCAGGTTGGCGCTGGCCGCCAGTCCCATGCTGCCTATGATGATGGCCGAGATGTCGCTCAGAATGTCGCAGAACAGATTCGACCCCACCACCACGTCGAAGCTCTCGGGCCGCCGGATGAAGTTCATGGCCGCGGCGTCCACCAGCAGCGATTCGGTCTCGACATCGGGATACTCCCCCGCCACCTCCTGGAAGGTGCGGTCCCACAGCACCATGCTGTAGCCTTGCGCGTTGGATTTGGTGATCGATGTGACGCGTTTCCTTTTCCCGCGCTTGACCGCCAGTTCGAAGGCGAACCGCACCACGCGCTCAATGCCGCGCCGCGTGAACACCGAGGTCTGAATGGCGATCTCCTCCGGCTGGTGCTGGTAGACGAAACCGCCCACCTGCGCGTATTCGCCTTCGGTGTTCTCGCGCACCACCACGAAATCGATGTCGCCGCCCCGGGCTTTGGCGAGCGGCGACTGCACGCCGGGATAGAGATAGGCTGGCCGCACGTTGGCGTACTGGTCGAACGCGCGGCGGATGGGCAGCAGCAGCCCGTTGAGCGTGGTGTGGTCGGGGATGTCGGGATGCCCCACCGCGCCCAGGAAGATGGCGTCGCACGGTTGGAGCAGGTCGATGGCGCCGGCCGGCATCATGCGCCCCCAGCGGAAAAAGTGCTGGGCGCCCCAGTCGAAATCCTGAAACGCAAAGCTCACGTCGTGTTTTTTTGCGATCTTCTCCAGGACGCGCTTGCCCTGTGGGACGACCTCAACTCCAACGCCGTCGCCGGCGATCACCGCGATCGTAAATGTCTTCATGGGCTTGAAACCTGATTCTACCGCCGCGGCGGAACCGCAGGATTACTCGCTCCTTGGCGACTAGGCCGGATCTGGACAGGGTCGGACGGACATAAACCAGTCAATAGGATCGTTACCCCACCCCGCCATCCGTCCCACACGCGACACGCAGTAAGACTGACAGACGGCGTCTTGGAGCGTTCTTGACACATTGCTGTCCAAATGTGTACTGTAATAGTGGACTAGCACACAACACATGACCTTTTTTCGCCTGAATGCTTCTTCCGGAGTCCCGCTTTACCTCCAGCTCATGGAGCAGGTGAAGCACGCGGTGGAGACAGGTGCCCTGGGCCCGGGCGACCAGTTGCCCACCATCCGCGCACTGGCCCAAGAACTGGTCATGAATTCGAATACGGTCGTTCGGGCCTACCGGGAATTGGAACACGAGGGCATCGTGGAACTCCGGCACGGCTTAGGGGCGTTCATTTCCCATTCGGTCGAGGAGCGTCACAAGTTGATGCGCAAGGCGCAGACGGTCGTTCAATCGACTGTGGAGCGCCTTCGATCCTTGGGTGCGACGGAAGAAGAGATCCGAAGACTTTTCGAAAACGAACTCTCCGCGATCCACTCGGAGAGGCTGGTGGAAAAACAGTGAGCAACATAATCGTCGAAACGAAGGGCCTTCGCAAAGTCTTTGAGGGCCGTCCCGCTGTAGATGGGCTGGATCTGAGAGTGGAGGCTGGGAGCATTTTTGGGTTCCTCGGAAGAAACGGCGCCGGCAAGACCACCACAATTCGCTTGCTGCTCGGATTCTTAAGGGCCGGTAGTGGTGAGGCTCGGTTGTTTGGTGAGGCGGTCTCAGGACCCGTCGGTGGCGTTGATCTGCGGCGGCGCATCGGATTCGTCTCCGAGAGCAAGCACCTGTATCCGTACATGACCGTGCGACAGATCATTCGCTTCACCAGGCCGTTTTTCCCCGGATGGCGCGACGATCTCGAACGCCGCTATCTGGAGATCTTCGATCTACCGCCCAACCGTAAGATTTCCGCTTTATCCAAGGGCATGCGCACTGGTCTGATGTTACTGCTGGCGATTTCGCACCGGGCGGAACTTTTGATTCTGGATGAGCCCACCGACGGCCTCGACCCGGCGGTTACGGAGATCCTCCTGCGGGAACTGGTCGCGCTACCTGCCTCGGAGGGGACCACAATTTTCTTTTCTTCGCACCAGCTAACAGAGGTCGATCAGATCGCCGATCATGTCGCAATCATTCACCTGGGGCGTACGGTGGTCAGCGGCGCCCTGGACGATTTGAAAGGTCAATACCAGCGCCTTCGGGTAGTCTTTCAACACGGGCCGCCGCCGGTCTCTTGGCTGGAAGGCGCGGAGCATGTGAGGCAAGAGGGAAGAACTGTGTCCATTCTCGCCAGCCACAACGTGGAGGCGCTTGTTCAACAGGCCCGGTCGTTGCCCGGTGTTTCGGTCGAACGGCATCCCGTCAGCTTGAAGGAGATTTTTCTCGAACATGTGGGGAATAATTGAAATGTTGCTTATGAAGAATTGGCTGGAGACGCGGTGGCGTCTGACAGCTGTGTTCGGCTACTTGATTTTGTTCCTGGCGATTACTTACCACAACCAGCAGCCAGGTATGAAGGTATCGAACCTATTGTTCCCGCTTTGGATGATTCTTACATTTGGAGTGCTAACCCTCGCGGGAGGCGGCGTGAAAACGCAATCGCCCGCCGGGTTCCCGGAAGGGTTGGCTGAATCGACGCAGTTCACGCTCGCACTGCCGGTCAGCCGCCTCAGACTCGCGGCCGTTCGTGCCGCAGTCGGCCTGATGGAGACGGCGGCCGTGACGGTAATCGCAGCCTGCGCGGCCTGGAACTTGTTTCCGGCATTGCGTGCCAGCACGACACCTGCCGATTTCGCGCGAGTCCTTCTGACCACCCTCGTGTGGCTGACCGGACCTTACTGCTCGGCATTCCTGTTTGAGACCCTGCTTGCCGAACCGTTCTCCATGATGATCGCCGGTTGGGTATTTGGGCTGCTGCTGTGGCTCTTGCATCACATCGCACCTGCTGTGGATCTCACCCGTGCGTTCACCCAAGCGTCACCCCTGATCACGCACCGGCTGCCGTGGCCCCAGATGGCCACTTCGGCCAGCGTCGCACTGATCCTATTCGTTGCCGCTGTCCGCATTGTTCAGACGCGCGAGTACTGACAACGAGAGCTTCGCTCGCAAACGGCAGTCGTCGAGTCGAATGCTCTCGGCTTTGATATCTTCCGATCTGGGATCGGTGCTGTTTAACGCCGCAGCGTTTACCGATGCGGTTCCTGGCGCGAAATTCCCCTCGCACCAACAAACAACCAGGCAGCTCACCCTGCCGAGTAAATCACGTAGGACGGGCCTCCGTTTCGCCGCCATGCAGGTGCACGTCCCGCGCGGGGAGTGGGATCTCGACCCCCTCTTCGCGGAAGCGGCGCAGGATTCGTTTGCGAAGCTCATGCCGCACGAGGGTCTGTTTGGTGAACTCCGTGATCTGGAAACTCAGCGTGAAACCCAGGGACCACTCGCCGAATCCGGGGTCGAACATTACCGACGGAGCCGGGTCGGCCAGCAGGTCCGGAACCTCGCCCGCCGCCTGCCGGGCCACCTCCAGCAACAGGCGCTCGATGTGGTCCGGGTCGGATTTGTAACTCACCGCCACCTGGAGACTCGCGCCCACGCGCTTCTCGGGCAGATAGTAATTGGTCACGATGGCCTGCGCCACCTTGCTGTTGGGAACGATGATCAGGCTGGAGCCCGGCGTCCGGAGGGTGGTGCTGCGCCACCCGATATCGGTCACATAGCCCTCCTCGCCGGTGTTCAGCTTGATGTAGTCGGCCAGCCGGATCTGCCCCGCCACCGCCACGTAGAAGCCGGCGAAGAGATTGGAGAGCGTGTCCTGCAACGCCAGCGCCACCGCCAGGCCGCCCACGCCCAACGCCGTCAGGATGGGCGTGATCTGGAGCCCGAGGGAACTCATGAGCAGCACAATGCCCAGGATCACCACCGCGATCTGCGCCAGGCTCTCGGTGAGCGTCGTCACCGGCAGCGCGCCCGGAACCTGGTCGCCGTAATAGCGCACCAGCTTGCCGGCCAGCCGCACGAACATGATGGTCAGCGACAGGATCCACAGGACCAGGAGGAGCTTGGCGCTCCAGGCCACCGCGGCCGGCGGCAGATCGGACGACTGCACCGCCAGGTGCACCGCGAGGATCACGAGCCAGATGGCGATCGGCCCGCGCAACGCATCCGTGAGGAGGGAACCGGCACGGCTGTGGCTGCGCGAGGTCCAGGCGCGCAAAGCCCGCAGCGCCAGGCCGCGGACCACCCAACCCACCGCCAGCGTGGCCGCGAAGATCACCGTAGGCAGCACGAGCACCACCGGGTTCATCGACAAGTGCCGGATCGCTTGCATTCCCTGTCTCCTCAATCAGGGTCGCACAAGAATTCGTTTGCACGCTGGCCCGGGGCCGCGCGTCTTGATCTATGTGCGGACACTCGCGCCATTGCTCTCGGTGTTGCTTGCCGGCGCGCTCCTTGCCGCCGACCCCTCTGCCTGGGAACTCTACGAGCTCGGCCGCCAGGCGGAAAAAGCCGGCCATATGGCCGAAGCTTACCTGATGTACGCCCGGGCCGCCGCCCTGGAGCCTCAGAATCGCGGCTACTGGCTGCGCACCCAGTCCGTGAAATCGCGCGCGGCGCTGGAAGCGAAGATCATGCCCCAGGCTCCGGCGGAAGAGCAGCAGGCCGAGGGAGCCGACGCGCCCCCCGCGGAGCTTCCCGATCCGCCCAGCGACCAGGACCGCATCGACGCCCGCAAGGCGCTGCCGCCCTCCGAGCTAAGCGCCGACACTGGCGAGCGTGACCTCGATTTCCGCGGTGACGCGCGAAAACTCTTCGAGGACGTGTCCCACGCTTTCGGGCTCGACTGCATCTTCGATGGCGACTACCGCCCCGTCCCGAGCTTCCACTTCCAGATGACCGGGGTGAATTATCGCGAGGCCCTGCACGGGCTCGAGGCTGCCACCGATTCGTTCATCGTGCCCCTCACCGAAAAGCTGTTCCTGGTGGCAAGAGATACGCCGCAGAAGCGGACGGAAGTCGAACCCAACGCCGAAATCACGGTGCACCTGCCGGAGGTGGTCAGTCTCCAGGAATTCGCCGCCATGATCACCGCCGTGCAGCAGACCTTCGCCGTGGAGCGCGCGGCCTTCGACAGCCAGAACAACACCGTCTTCCTCCGCGGACCGGTCTCCAAGGTGGTGCCGGCCCGCGCCATGTTCGAAGACCTGCTCTATCCCCGCGCCCAGGTGATGATGGAGGTGAGAATGATGGAGGTGAGCCTGAACGACATGCTCACCTACGGCGTCCGGCTGCCGGCCGGGACGGCGATGTCCACCTTTCCTCGCACGCTGGCCAACCTGGCGTTGAGCAGCAACGCGATATACGTGGGGTACCAGGTAGCCAGCTCCGCCCTGGTGGCGCAAATGTCGAAATCCACCAGCACGAATCTGATCGAGGCGCAACTTCGCTCGGTGGATGGGCAAGCCGCCAGCCTGCACGTCGGCGATAAATACCCGATTCTGACCTCGGGCTATTATGGCCCGCAGAGTTTTCAGGGGGCCGGCGCCTACACACCGCCGCCGTCGTTCACTTTCGAAGACCTGGGGCTGACGGTGAAAATCACTCCGCGGATCCATGACATGGACGAGGTGTCGCTGGATCTGGACGCCGAATTCAAGGTTCTGGCGGGGCAGTCGGTCAACGGCATTCCGGTGATCGCCAGCCGCCTGCTGAAATCCATGGTGCGGCTCAAGCTGGGAGAGTGGGCCATGGTGGCCGGCCTGATGAATCCGAGCGAAGCCCGCAACATCGCCGGCATCGCCGGCCTGTCGCGCATTCCGTATCTGCGCGAGGTGGTGGGCACGCACGAGCGCGACCGCAGCGATCACCAGGTTTTGCTGATGGTCTGCCCGCACCTGCTCACGCCGCCGCCGAGCCAGGTCCTCACTCACACTTTCCTGGTGGGAACCGACACGCGGCCGATTACGCAGTTCTGAAGGCCGCTGCCGCGCCGCGGTGAACAGGGGACTGCTATCTTTGTAATCGATGTCGCGAATGCTTCAGGAGATCCGCCAGCAGCCGGCCGCGCTGGAACGAACTCTGTCCGCGGAAATGCTGCGTGTGGAACGCTTCCGGCGGATCGTTGCCAAACGGCGCCCGCGGCTCATCGTGCTGGTGGCGCGCGGCACTTCGGATAACGCCGCACTATTTGGGCGGTACCTGCTCGAGATCACCACGGGCATTCCGGTATCGCTGGCGGCGCCTTCCATCCAAACGCTCTACCAAGCCGCGGTTGACTACCGCGACACGCTGGTGGTGGCCATTTCGCAGTCGGGCGAATCCACCGATACCAACGTGGTGCTGGAGCAGGCGCGGTTGCGGGGGGCGCTGACGCTGGGCATCACCAACGAATCGTCCAGCACGCTGGCGAACCTGGCCGAGCACCTGATCCTGGTGCGGGCCAGAAAGGAAAGGAGCGTCGCCGCCACCAAGACTTACACCGGCCAGATGATGGTTCTATACCTGCTCGCGTATGCGCTGGGCGCCGGCATTCGGATTGCGGACCTGGAACGCCTGCCCGAAACAGTGGAGCATACGCTGCGCCTCGAAGGGGAAGTCGCGGAGCTGTCGCAGCGCTACCGCTTCATGCGCCACGCCGTGGTGGTCGGCCGCGGCCTGAACTACGCCAATGCTTTCGAGTTCGCGCTCAAGCTCATGGAGACGTGCTACGTGGTGGCCGAGCGGTTCTCCTCCGCCGACTTCCTGCACGGCCCCATCGCGCTGGTGGAACCCAGCTTCCCGGTGTTCGCCTTCGCGCCCCCCGGGGTGACGTGGGCCTCCATCAGCCAGACCCTCGACAAGGCCGCCGGCCTGAAAGCGGAGATCCTGGCGATCACCGATTCCGGCAACCCGGAGGCCGCGCGAAAGGCCACACGGGTGATCCGCCTGCCGCGCCGCGTGAAGGAAGTGTTCACGCCGATTCCGTACATCGTGCCGGCCCAGCTTTTCGCCGCGCACCTGGCCACCGAAAAAGGGCTCGACCCGGACCGCCCGCGCACGTTGAGCAAGGTTACGCTGACGCTCTGAAGCTCAACTCGTCTTGCGCGGGGAGTATTTGTTCAGGATCGAAATCAGCTTTTCCCCGCCGGCTGGCGGCTTGGCGCCGCTGAAGAGGATCTCCGAGCTGGTCCATCGCTGGCCGTACATCACCTTGTTCTCGTCCAGGTCGTTGCGCAGCGTAGCTCCGTCCAGCGACACCCCGGCGAATACGCCGCGCGAGCGCGACCACGACAGGATCTCCGCGTGCATCATGGCGTCGGTCTGGGCAGTGGCGTCGCGTCCCACCGGCCCGGCGGCCGCGGTGGCTTCCGCCCCGATGGTGAACTTGTCCTGGTTCAGCTTCTTCATGCCGCTCTCGTTCATGACCAGCAGGATGACGTCGCTGGAGGAAAAGCCGATCTGCAGTCCGAAGCTCCCGCCTTCAATGCGAATCGCCGCCGGCGGACCCCATCCCTGTCCGCCCTCGCGGCGGCACACCGCGTATCCGCGGCCGAACTTGCCGCCAACCACGAACGCACCCTTTTTCAGTCCGGGCACCAGCACCATGCACTGGGCCTTGTTCAGCAGGTCTTGCGGAATGGATTTGTCGGGAGATCCCATGATCTCCGTAAAGAGGGTGGCCGCGTCGTCCAACCTCGCATCGGTAGTGCTCTTGTCGTCTTTGCCAAAGAGGGGCGCACACCCGAGCGCCACAGTAAGCGTGAATATCATCAAGCGCATGGAACCATCTTATCGCTGCCCAGCAGTGATGGAGAGGCCTATTCTTCCCGCAGCGCGGTGATCGGATCCACGCGCGCCGCGCGCCGCGCCGGTCCCAAGGAGGCCACCAGGACGGTCACCGCCAGCACCAGGGGAGTGATGGCGAACGTCGGGCCGTCCAGCGCCGTCACGCCGTAGAGCATGGCCTTCACGTAGCGCGTCAGCACCCACGCGCCACCCAGGCCGATCGCCACGGCCACCAGCACCAACCCGGCGGTCTCCGAGAAGACCAGGCGCATGATGTCCTCCGGCCGCGCGCCCAAGGCCACGCGAATCCCGATCTCGCGCGTGCGCCGCGCCACCAGGTACGACATCACGCCGTACACGCCGGCCGCCGCCAGCAGGATCGCCAGCACGGCAAATGTGCCGATCAGCACCAGTTGGAAGCGCTGCGGGGCGAGGGAGTCTTCGAGGCGCTGTTCCATGGTCTTGACATCGAACACCGGCTGATCGCGATCCACGGCATACACCTGGCCTTCCACGGCGCGGATGGCCGCACTCGGGTCCTGGTTGGTGCGCACCATCAGCCGCATCAGGGAAAGAAAGCGGTTTCCGCCCTGGCAGGTGCAGTGATAGATCAAGGGCGCCGGCTCCGCGCCCAGCGCATTTCCGCGAATGCTGCCGGCCACCCCGATGATCGTGAACTGCTGGCTGTCGTTAGCGCCCGTGACGATGCGGCGGCCGAGCGGGTCCTCGCCGGGGAATATTTTTCGCGCAAAGGCCTCGTTCACCACGATATTGTCAGGCGACGAAGGGCTGTCCCCGGGGCCGAACAGGCGGCCGGCGGTGAGCGGAATCCCCATGGTGCGGAAGAAGTCGCGGCTCACCATGGTGACGGCCGCGGAAGGCCGTTGCGACGCCGGCAGCGGCGGGCGTCCGGCCACCTGGAACGACGTGGAGTTCCATTGACGCTCGCCGGAGAGCGGTACATCGGTGGACACCGCCGCATCGCGCACCATGGGGAGGCCGCGCACGCGCTGGAGCACGTCCTCGAAGAATTGCACCTGGCTTTCCGCCGTGGCATAGCGGGAGCTGGTGAGATTCACCCGCAAGGTGAGCAGGTGGTCGGCGGGAAAGCCGAGCCGGGCGCCGGCCAGTTTGAGAAAGCTGCGGGACAAGAGCCCGGCGCCCACCAGCAGCACCAACGAGACGCTCAACTCCGCCACCACGAGGATTCGCCGCAAGCCCGCGATGCGCGGTCCGAGGCTCTGCGTCTGGCCCGCGGCTTTCAGCGAATTCTGGATGTCGATCCGGCCCGCGGCCAGCGCGGGCGCGATGCCGAACACGAGGCCGGTCCCGAGCGTCAGGCCGAAGGTGAATAGCAGGGTGGGGACATCGACGGAGATAGCCGGATAGCGCACCAGGACCAGCGGCTTGGCCGCGTTCAAAGCCCACACGGCGAGACCGGCGATGGCCATTCCCGCGAGGCCGCCGGGCAACGCCAGCAGGACGCTCTCGGCGAGCATCTGGCGGATGATGCGCCAACGGTCGGCGCCCAGCGCGAGCCGCACCGCCAGCTCGCGTTGCCGAGCGCTGGCCCGCGCCAGCAGCAGGTTCGCCAGGTTGACGCAGGCGATCAGCAGCACCAGCCCCACCGCGGCGGTCAGCACCAGGAGCGCCGGCTTCAGGTCCCCCGTCATGCGTCCCTGCAACGGCATGGCGGTGATGGCCATGTTCTTCAGAAATCCCGCCGATTCGTATTCGGGCGGATACTCTCCGCGGATGGCGAAGGTGAGCCGGCTCATTTCGGTGGCGAGCTGCTGCTCGCCGACACCTGGTTTCAAGCGCGCCAGAATGTTCACTATCCGCATGGGCCGCCTGGCCGAGCGCGGCCGCTGCGACGCTTCGTCTATCGGCAGCGGCCTCCAGACTTGCGTGCCCTGCGGGTAGTCGAAGCCCTGCGGCATCACGCCGACGATGGTGTGGGGAAGCCGGTCGAGCTGGATCGCCTTCCCCACTGCGCCGGGATCGCTGCCCAGCCGGTTGCGCCAGAATGCATAGCTCACCACCGCGATGGGCGGTGCTTTCGACCCCTCCTCACCCGGCGCCAGGTACCGGCCCATCAGGGGTTGCGATCCCATCACGCGGAAGAACGATGGAGTCACCTGAGCCGCGTCCAACTGCTCCGGCCTTTCGACGCCGGTCCAGTTGAGTGTCAGGGTATCGAACGCCGATACGTCCTCAAAGACGCGGCCCTGCTCGCGGAGGCTGTAGTAATCCGGGGCGACCGCCACATCCATCTCGTTGTTGCGGCCCATCCGCTCGGTGACCCAGCAGAGGCGATCCCCGCCGGGATAGGGCAGCGGCTTGAGCAGGATCGAATTCACCAGGCTGAACATGGTGGTGTTCGCTCCGATGCAAATGGCCAGCGTGGCCGTGGCCGCCGCAATCAGAACCGGATCGCGCCGCAGCTTGCGAATCAACATAGCGTCCCCCCTGGTGGCCCGACCGCTCCCTCACGGTCGTGGCCCGGTAACGGTCACTCCACTTTGGCGCCGCCCAACGAGGCGGTAGCCAGCATTCCGCCGAGGCCCATGGTCTCGACCACCGAGGAAGGCACGATCACCATGGAGCCTCTCTCCTTGATGGCCTCATACAACATGTTCATGGCCCGGAGATGCAGCGCCACGGGGTTGTCGCGATACGTGTCCGCGGCCAAAGAGAACTTTTCCGCGATCTCGGTCTCCGCCTGTCCCAGAATATTGCGCGCCTGCCGCTCCCGTTCGGCCTGCGCCTGCCGCGACATGGCGTCCTGCAGCTCCACCGGAATCTGCACGTCGCGGATCTCCACGGATTGCACGGTGATGCCCCACGAAGTGGTCTTCTCGTCCAGGATACGCTGCAACTCGTGCCCCATCAACTCGCGCTCGGTCACCATCTGGGCCAGCATGTGCCGGCCGATGGATTCGCGCAACGCGGTCTGGGCGCTGAGCATGATCCCCTGGGTGAAATCCTGCACCTCCAGGATGGCCTTCTCCGGGTTCCACACCATCCAGAATACGATGGCATCCACGTTCACCGGGACCGTGTCCTTGGTGAGCGTGGATTCGGCGGAGACGCTGGCCACGCGCACGCGCTGGTCCACGTAGCGGCTGAGGGTATCGACGATGGGGATCATGTGAAACAACCCCGGCCCGCGCAGCCCGATGTAGCGTCCGAAGCGCAGCACCGCGACCTTCTCCCACTGGTCCGCCACGCGGATGGAGAACAGGCAGTACAGGCCGGCCAGAGCGCCCCCGAATAATCCGGCCGGGCTGTTGGTCAGGGCGGCGACCCCCATGCCCGCCGCCAGGCACAGCACAAACAGCGCCACGCCCACGGTGCTGAGCCGCATGCTTTTCAGATCGCCCTTCATGGCGTCATCTCCTCTGCTTTTGAGAATCGTTGCTACGCTCATTTAGCTCCTCCTCGAGTTCCTTTATGGTCATGCCGGCCGCGCCCGCGCGCGCCACGAATTCGTCCACCAGTTGAGTGAGCTGGCGCCGGCGTTCGACATCGTCGCGCTTCACCTTCTGGTGACTCACAAACGTGCCGGTGCCCTGCTGCGTCTCCAGCACGCCTCGAATCTCGAGCTCCCGGTACGCCCGCGCCACCGTATTGGGATTAACCGAAAGGTCCACGGCGACCTGGCGCACGGTGGGAAGCTGCGTGCCCGCCGCCAGTGTGCCGGCAGCCTTGGCCCCCATTACCTGGTCCATGATTTGCCGATAGACTGGAACGCCGCTATGGAGATCCAGCCGGAAGCCGAAAGCCTTTTTCTCCGGTTGCGCCGTGGTATTCATCTAGAATGATAGTGTACTAGTCTATTAATACATTGTCAAGAGCTTTTGGGGACGCCGTCGAACCGCGTTTCAAAGCCGCCCTGCTGATTTCATCGGGCTCTTGGGAAAGGGTTCCGGCTGCGGTGGATCCCTGGAACTTCGCGTCGCGCGTCAAGATTCCGGTTCTGATGCTGAACGGGCGAGACGATTTTCGCTTCCCCTTGGAGACGAGCCAGCGGCCGCTGTTTCGACTAACTGGGTACGCCGGAGAAAGACAAGCGCCTCGTGCTCTACGACGGTGGTCACGACATAGTGGGGCGCCTGGATGTCATCAAAGCGGCTCTGGACTGGCTCGACCTTAACCTGGGCCAGGTGAAGCCGCTTCAACCGCCGCCCAGCCGATAGATCGTGGCGAACGCCGCTCCCGAAGGCCGGCCGGTTCCCAGCAACCTGGCCGCGTGGCCGGCGACCGGTAGAAGCGATCCCGTGCTCCGGGCAGACCCAGCAGGTGAAACCTTTTATACTGGGCCTCGATGAACAAATTTCTGACTGGATTGCTGAGCGCCTTCCTGGCGCAGGCGGCATTCGCCGCCGATCTCACGGGCCGCTGGGTGGGTGGAACCCAGGGTCCCGATGGCCAGACGCGCCAGACGGTGCTGGCCTTGAAGCAGGACGGAAACAAGCTCACCGGGTACGTGTCGGGGATGGGCCCGGACAGCAACATCTCGGAAGGGAAAGTGGATGGCGACCAGATCTCCTTCGTGGTGGTGCGGGACTTCGGCGGCACCGAGCGCAAGATGGAATACACCGGAAAAGTGACCGGCGACGGGCTGGTGCTGACCATGCCGGCCTTCGGCGGGCGCGGCGGCGCGGGCGGTC
>DASQZT010000181.1:0-4068 GCA_035638575.1 Bryobacteraceae bacterium | reverse complement strand
GTATCGAGCCGGCGCAGCGAGCCTTCCGCCACTTCCTTCACGTGCTCGGGCCGGCTATCGGTGCCCACCAGTTTGCCGCTCTCGAAGCGAAAGCCGAATTTTGTGGCGATGATCGCCCGCTCGCGGCGTCCCTTCAAGGCTCGTCCCAGTAGCTCTTCGTTCTTATAGGGGCCATAGGCCTCGGCGGTATCGAAAAAGGTGATGCCGAGTTCGAGGGCGCGGTCGAGCGTCGCCAGTGACTCCTGATCGTCCGCCGAGCCATACGCCCAGGTCATCCCCATGCAGCCCAGGCCGAGTTCGGAAACTTCCAGTCCCTGACTTCCCAGCTTCCTTCTGTTCAGCATCACGACCTCACAAGAATCGGCAATAGTAATGGATGATTGACCGCCCGCGAAAGATCGAGCATTTGGCGAAGCGGAATTCACGGGCGGCCGGAATGATCCGGCGCGGGCGGACGATTCACTAGAGGGTCTTACTTCCTCCGCGGGGCCGCGGCCGCCGCCACTCGCACCCGGGGTTCGATGCGCGTCTCGGCGGCCAGCGCCGGCCGGCCGATGCTGTAGTAGTTGAATCCCGCCGCCGACATGGCCGCCGGATCGTACAGGTTGCGTCCGTCCACCACGATGGGATAGGCCAGCAGCGCGCGCAGCCGGTCCAGGTCCAGCGTCGCGAACTCTTTCCAATCGGTCAGGATCAACAGCGCGTCGGCCTCTTTGGCGGCGTCGTACGCACTTTCGCAATAAGTGATGCCTCGCTGCGGCAGCACCGCGCGCGCGCGTTCCATCGCCGCCGGATCATAGGCGCGGATCTCGCAGCCCTCTCGCAGCAGCATCTCCACCACGGTCACAGCCGGCGACTCGCGGATATCATCCGTGCCGCCCTTGAAGGCCAGCCCCAGCACCGCCAGCTTCTTGCCGCGCAGCGTCCACAGCGCTCCCTTCACTTTGCGGACGAAGCGCTGCAACTGCTCTTCGTTCACCCGGCTGACCTCTTCCAGCATGCGGAAGTCGTAGCCGCATTCCCGCGCCACCGCGTGGAACGCCTTCAAGTCCTTGGGGAAGCAGGAGCCGCCGTAGCCGATACCGGGATTGAGAAAACGCCGCCCGATGCGCGAGTCGGCGCCGATGCCGTCGCATACCTGCTTGATGTCGGCGCCAACGGCCTCGCAGATGCTGGCCACCGCGTTGATGAACGACACCTTGGTCGCCAGAAAGGCGTTCGAGGCGTGCTTGATCAGCTCCGCGCTCTTGGCGCTGGTTACGATCACCGGCGGGATTTTGGGCTCGGTCGGACCGGGAATGCGCGATCCTTCCTGGTAGTACCGCCCGCTCGAGAGCGGTTCATAGATCTTGTGCAGCACCCGCGAGCTGCGCTGGTTGTCCACGCCCAGCACGATGCGGTCGGGATAGAGGAAGTCCCGCACCGCCGACCCCTCGCGCAGGAATTCCGGGTTCGAGGCCACGTCGAAGGATGCGGGTTCTGCCCCGTTCAGCAGCATCACCTTGCGGACCCAGTCGTGGGTGAACACCGGCACCGTGCTCTTCTCCACTACCACCTTGTAGCCGTCGAGGGTTTGCGCGACGGCGCGCGACACCTCCTCGACGTACGACATATCGGCTTCGCCTTCTTCGGTGGGCGGCGTTCCTACAGCGATGAACACTGCCGCAACCCCCGCCAAAGCCTGCTTCAGGTCGGTGGTGAACTCCAGGCTCCGTCCCCGATGCCGGATCAGCAGTTCGGGCAGGAATTCCTCGAAGATTGGCGCCTCGCCGGCCTGGAGCCGTTCGATCTTCTCCCGGTCGTTATCGACACAGGTGATCTCGTGTCCCAGTTCGGCGAAGCACGCCGCTGCCACCAAGCCTACGTAACCGGAGCCAATGATTGCTAAACGCACAGATTCGCCCTCAACCATGGAGTCGCTGGTTCCCGTCAGAATACTCCAAAAACATTTCCGTCACAGCCTGGGATACGGCCAGAGGCAGTTATCTATGGTGGGACCCGTCTTCCCGCGCGACCTTGCGGGGCGGAAGGAAACCAGAGGGCAGATATGCAAACTTTTGCAAGGTCCCCAGGTCACCACTACCCAGTCACAGTCGAACCACGGTTGGCCCATTAATTTCAGCATCTTACAAGCTAATTACCAGAGTGCGTTACCGCCCCGCTTGGAATCCCGGTTGCATCCTCCCATGCCGGGAGAACCAAGCCCAACCGAGGCGACGCATGCAAAAGATCAAAGTGGCTATCGTTGGCGGTGGCTACTGGGGACAGAATCTGATCCGTAATTTCTGGGAAGTGGACGAATGCGAACTGGCCTTCGTCTGCGATCTAGATCCGAAAGCGCTGGCCCGCGCGCAGCGCCGCTATCCCACCGCGCAGGTGACGCGCCACTACCGCGAGCTGCTCGACAGTCCGCGCGTGGACGCGATCGTGCTCGCCACTCCGGTCTCGACCCATTATGAGTTCGCGCGGCAGGCCCTGCTGGCCGGCAAGCACGTGCTGGTGGAGAAACCCCTGGCGCGCAGCACCGCCGAAGTCCTGGACCTGATGGGGCTGGCCGAAAAACAGGGCAAGCTCCTGATGGTGGACCACACCTTCTTGTACACCGGCGCCGTGCGCCGCATGAAGGAAATGGTTTCCCGCGGCGAGATCGGCGACATGCTGTACTTCGATTCCGTGCGCATCAATCTCGGCCTGGTGCAGAGCGACATCAACGTCATGTGGGACCTGGCGCCCCACGACTTCGCCATCCTTAATTACCTGTGCGACAGCGATCCCATCGCCGTCTCCGCCGTGGGCGCGCGCCATCTCGGTTGTCCCTACGAGAACATCGCTTATATTACGGTTCGCTACGATTCGCCGCTCATCGCGCACTTCCACGTCAACTGGCTGTCGCCGGTGAAGGTCCGGACGACGCTGGTGGGCGGCAGCTCGAAGATGATCGTCTATGACGACATGGAGAGCAGCGAGAAGATCAAGGTGTACGACCGCGGCTTCACCGTCAACCACGATCCCGAGCGCCGCGAGCGCCTGCTCACCGGCTATCGCAACGGCGATATGCTGGCGCCCAACCTGGAGACCACCGAGGCGCTGCGCCTGATGGCGCGCGATTTCCTCTGCTCCATCCTGGAGAACCGCCAGCCCTTGAGCGACGCGGTCTCCGGTTATCGCGTGGTGCGGCTGCTCGAGGCGGCGCAGCAATCCATCGAAAAGAACGGACGGGAAGTCACCTTGCTGGGCCCGGAGATCGGCCGGCCTACAGCCAAGGTGGTTTCGATGCGGGCATAAGAGTAAAGGAGAGAGGGTTAAGGCTATGGACTATTGCCGTGTCGCGCCTGACGTCAAGCTGGGACGCAACGTGGTGTTTCACGCGTTCGTCAATCTCTACGGCTGCACCATCGGGGACAACTCCCGGATCGGGACCTTCGTCGAGATCCAGAAGAACGCCATCATCGGCAAGAACGTCAAGGTTTCCAGCCATACTTTCATCTGTGAAGGCGTGACCATCGAAGACGACTGCTTCATTGGCCACAATGTTTCCTTCATCAATGACAAGTATCCCCGCGCCACCGCCGCCGGCGGCCAGTTGCAGACCGAGGCCGACTGGAAGGTGGTGGCCACGCGGGTCAAGCGCGGCGCCTCCATCGGCACCAGCGCCACTATTCTTTGCGGCGTCACCATCGGCGAGAACGCCATTGTTGGCGCCGGCAGCGTGGTAACCAAAGATGTTCCCGACAACGCGATCGTGGCCGGAGTGCCGGCGCGCATCGTCAACAAGGCGGTGACGGTATGAAAGTCAAGTTCGTAGATCTCCACGCCATGCATGCTCCCCTGATGGACGAATTCCGCCAGGTGTTCGAGCGCGTGTTGGAGAATTCGTCGTTCGTCCTCGGGGCGGAGGTCATCCGTTTCGAGGAAGCCTTCGCCAAATACCTGGGCGCCGGCCACTGCATCGCCGTGACCAACGGCACGGTGGCGCTGGAGCTGGCCCTGCTCGCCATGGGCGTCGGCCCCGGCGACGAAGTCATCACCGTTCCCAATACCTTCATCGCCACCGCGGAAGCGGTCAGC
>DASQZT010000180.1:0-5050 GCA_035638575.1 Bryobacteraceae bacterium | reverse complement strand
GCCATCGCCGCGCTGTTCGTCGTGGTCTGGGGCATCGCCATCGCCTACTGGAAGTTCGGGAACCTCGATAACCGGTGGGCACCCGCCAGCCCAGCACCGGCGCCCGGCGCCGGGCCGGCTGGCGAGAAGTGATCCCGGACCCGGCCGACCACAGGCCTTCGGCCCGCCCGCCAGCGTTCAGACCGGCGAGTGAGGCGTTTCCGCGGATTTGTCAAACCGGATGGTGAATCGTGCCGATGCCCCGTCAATGACCGGCTAAACTCTTGCATAGCTGGCTTACTTCGAACCTACAGTCTATGGCTTGACGATGCACGTTATGTCCGGTTTGAACGGTCTGAGTCGGGTAGTGTCCCTGACTTTGTCTGGGTGGGGTCTCGCGCGCGCGAGACCCCACCCAGAGTTCGGCGGCTAAGGCGTCAATGCCGCACGTAGGCGAGCCACGCGAGGAAGGCGCAGGGTGCCGTATCGGCTAGGCGCACGATCAGATACCGAACGGCCAATTCCCACGACTGCCACGCTTCCGGCGTGGTCTTGGTATGCCGGTGGTACATCACCGCGCTAGACTCTTGCGACAAGGTGACGCTCCTTTCTCGTACCCACGGGTCGGGGTTGATCCCTCTGATGCCCGTCGCTCTCGACAGCGGCGGGCATCTTCTTTGGGGTTACCGATGCCTCCGCATCAAAGCAGATGCCAAGAACATCATCAAGCAGACTCGCCAAGAACGGGAGGCAGATGAGAAAATTCACAAGTCGTAGTACTTTTCTCTCGCGAATGTAGAAGTCGTAGGACTCGTAGGAGTCGTACGTGCGTGCAGGTGTGCGCACCACAACGCGAGTCCGCGCACGGGACTCCCAACTGCGCTCCGAGGAGTACTGGGTGTCCTTGTAATAACCAGCAGGACAAGCAGGCCCTGGTACTGGCCAACAATACAAGCAGGCCTGGTAATGACAAGCAGGACAAGGAGCAGGCGACATCGTTCAAGGCCTTTGATGCCACAGTGTTTGAAGTCACCGAGACGCCGATTAACGAGTCTAGAATACTAAACCTCGATCTCAGCCAGAAGGGATTCCGCAGACTTTACTTTACCCGCGGCTCGTCTCCATACCTGCCATCGATAGCTACGGCGAGATTTGTCCGCACGTACTTCAGCCATAAATTGCATGTTCGCTTTATGCAGTGCGGTCATGCATTTATTGAACTCGCGAAGCTGCTTTACCTCTGCCTTGGCGGATATAATCGGGAGGCGCCTATACAGCGGTCGAATCTTCGGATCAGGTATATTGCTTATTAGCTTCTGAAGCAGGACCAGAATTACCTCTGAGGCCTCAACTGGACCGGACCGACCGATGAGGCGAACTCTGGCGAGCGCGGACAAGAACTCCGCTGTGACATCCGTCATCGTCCCGATGTCGACTATTACCTGATCTCGGAAACGATCCTCTCCGGCATTCGCAGTCGCGAGGATTGGACCTGTAAGAGGGCTAAGCGCTTTCGTAAGTCTTGCCACGTTCCTCAAGAATAGTTGTAGCTCTCGGACGAAAGCGTGGCTGCTGAGTTCCTTTGGTAGTACAACGTCTATTATTGGCCCCGCGATGGGAATCGCGGCAATGGCAGTCTTTCGCGCCGGGGCAAACTTCACTTGGGCCAGTATAGATAGATGGCTGACACCAGCCATAAGACGATAAGCTTCTCTCTGATATGAGAGATATACTTCTTGCCGCTCTTTGTGAGAGGCAGGCTGTCGTTGAAGGTTCGGAACTGCTTCAGCGGCTTGAAGAATTGCGGCAATCTCGGCAGCCGCGGCAAGTGGATCCATGCTTAACGCTACCGCACAAGCTGTGCCCGCACTAAGCGACACTGACACAGGTAGTATGTTTGCGTGATCGACGCTGTGATGTTTGCCTGCTCAGGTGAGGTGCGGTGTCCCCTATGTCATTGACGTCATGGGCAGCGGCCAACTCTGAGAGGCTCCTGTCCTCTTTGGGGGCTCGCTGGTCGCACGTGCGGCAGGTCGGAGAGCAAGCGCGCCGGACCGCACATGTGGTTCCACTGGCCGACCGTGACCTATTGGTGGCTGCTGCTTATTTGCATGATGTTGGCTACGCTCCCGAATTGGCAAAGACGGGTTTTCATCCGCTTGATGGTGCGCGGTGGATTAGGGACTACGGTCCGGGGGGTCGGCTGGCGTGTCTCGTCGCGCATCATTCGTGTGCTGTTTATGAGGCACAGGTCCGGGGGTTGGATGAGATTCTGCTGAGTGAGTTTGAGCCCGAGGATTCGGCCACGTATGACGCGCTGGTGTTCTGTGACCTGACTACCGGGCCACGGGGCGAGAGCCTTAGCTTTGACGAGCGGATAAGCGATATTTACAGGCGGTACGGGCCGGACCACGAGGTAACCCGCGCGCTTGACCTGTCACGTCCGGTACTGGAGTCGTGTCATGCCCGGACTGTCGCACGCCTGGCCGGGCACGGATTAGCCTATGTATGGTTCTGCGTGCTTTTCGAGATAGTGCTGGATGCGCAGCCGGATCGAAGGATGCATCCTGAGGTCAGGAATAGCGTCAGGCGGCACGAATTTTACTTCAGCGGACTCGCTGCTGGTTGCCGTAGTTCCGCCGGTCATGCGCGTAGTGAAGCAGATAGAGAATTCCTGCCTGACTTCGCCGTCGTCGTAGGCCGCGACGTGATTCGGGTCTGAGTAAATGCCGACCAGCCCGGTCACCTGGCAGTCTATCCCAGTTTCTTCCCTTACCTCGCGTACGGTCGCGCCGGCGACGGATTCGCCTGGATTAAGGCCGCCGCCTGGTATCGACCAGTAGCCGTTATCGGTACGGAGGATGAGAAGTATGCGGCCTTGCTCGTCTGTGACGATGGCGCTCACGGCTGGCACGACGCTGTTGGCCTTAGGCGCGTTCGGGTCGTTCAGGTAATCGGTGCGTGTCATGGTATTCAGCTTATCGTCTGGGGAACAAACGGGCGGCTCCCGTCCCAGATGCGTTCGAAGCATTCCACGTAGGTCTGGAAAAGTGGGCCACCCTCGATGCGCCGCAAGTGGATGATCGGCGCCCGGAAAGCTGGCATGCTGTAGATATGCGGATTCACTAGCATCTGATCATCAAACCGCAGGATCGAATTGTAGAGCACGGTCGAGTGGAGCGCGATGCTGAGGTTCGGGCTGCCGAAGATAGGCCGGTGCCAGGCTAGCGCGTAATTAATCCGCGCGGCTAGGCCGGCCCCGACGCCTTCCTCGTCGCCGCGTGCGCGTACGTTAGCCGATTCCGGATCGCCGAAGGCGATGCGGACCTTAACTGATTCCTCGCATTTCTTCCTGATCTCCTCCGGCCAGGATGGGTTCGCTTCCGGCAGGTGCAGCCCGGCATAAACGAGGATATCGATGCTGTCGGTTACTGCCCGCAGCAGCGAAAGCCACAGCGAATTGGGGACGCTGCTGCGCTCGGTATAGACCGTGATCATCTCGCCGTGGGTCTCGTCGCTAACCACGCGCCGGCCGAAGTCAGGCCACAGGTAGGCGGGGTCTTCATTGAGCAGTTTCGCGGCCGCGATCACGGTGGTCCGGTGTGGCGTGCGGTCCTTGGTGATCCACCGTTCTACCGTCTTGTGGTCCACGCTGAGCGCGTCGGCAAAGCCGGACATGGTCCACCGGTCACGGGCCAGTGCCGCGCGTAGCCGCTCGTTCGCCATGGGACCCTCCCGGCTGTCAGGGGACGTTTCCATCGTAGAACGTCCCTAGTGTCCCGTCCCGGCGGTAGGAAAGTCCCGGCTTCCGGCGCGAACCTTGAGGTGAACGGACCGATGACTTCCTGCTAGAGGTCTCGGACCTCACGACAGGCGAAGGGAGGTGGTGTCTAGGTGGGGCTGTCCTCGAGCCGCCAGGCCGACGCCGGCAAACCGGAGCCCGGTGCCGCCCCCGCGTTTGACGACGACGCATCACGCGAGGCAGCGGAGCGAACGGAGCGCGAAAACCCCGGATGGATCGTAGTGTTCGGGGTCTTCACGAAGGAATTCGTGTGCTTTCCCAGGTTTCCGGCGCCGACGGGAACGATCATCACAGCACTGTATCCGGACGCCATTCCGCCGCGCATGCGCAAGATTGAGCGTGGCCTTCGGGTCAGGCTCCCGAAAGACGAGACGACATGATGAAATCCAAGAAGGACCCGCTGAGCGGGACAGCCGATAAAGTGTCCGCGCGGCTTGAAGAACTCTGCCGGGAACTAGACCGGCATGAATACATAGCGGGTACCCGGTTGCGCATGCTGGCTGTCGAGTTGACGCAACGGCCGAATCTCAAGGTGTCACTGGTGACTTACCTAAACGAGTCGGACGTGCCGGAAGGGGGTCAGGAACTGGAGATCATGTTCCCCGATGATCCGCATTGCGAACCGGTGATGATCGATCGTGACCACGTCGGCGAACACTGCCAGATCACCTGGGACCGTTGGCTCCGCATCGGCAATGAAACCGAAATCGAGACCGCAGCCGACATGATCGCCAGCATCCTTAATACCTGCGCCCGCTTCAGCGCGAAACGGACGCCAGCGGTCGGCATCGGAGCCGAAGCATGACTCCCGGCCCGCGCCCCGGAGGGAACACAGGACGCGGGCCGACCTGAAGACAATTACAGACTCCGCGGCTCGCAAGAAATCGCCTCCCCATTTCCGGCGGGCCGGGGCCAGGAACTTAAGGAGCCCCCGGCCCGTGCGGGACTGGATACGGCACGGGCTGGGGCTGAAGGTAACGAACGCGCTCCAGAGGAAGGCCGTCGGCCAGGGCCTGGCGGGCCCTGGCCGACGGAGGCGAACTTAGGACGACACCGCCACGAACGAGATGCCTAGCGGGGCCGCGTCCAGGGTGGCGGTGCCCGGACCGCCGCCGATCGTGGCGGTGATCGTGCCGGACGCCACCGAGATGACCGATACCGAACCGGTCAGCCCGTTCCCGACCCACACCTGCGAGCCGTCCGGGGTGGCGGCGATCGACATCGGCAGCCTGCCCACGCTGATCGTGCCGGTCACCTTGCCGGTCGCCG
>DASQZT010000179.1:0-21421 GCA_035638575.1 Bryobacteraceae bacterium | reverse complement strand
GCCCCAGCGACCTGGACCGGACGTGCGCTACTTAATTAGATGCAACCAGGATTCAACCCGCCAGCCGCTTGGGTTTTCATCACTTTTGGTGAGCCCCAGGCTCATGGCGACAGGATGGTATCCTGCGGCGGGTTGGCAACTGTTGGCAACCCGCCCAACACCGGCAATGGGCGATCCTGTAGTCTCTTGGGCGCCGTGGCGAACTATGGTCAGGCGGCCGGCCGCGTGCGAACGCTGCGGATGATCTGATCCCCCTCGCGCTGGCGGATGAGGCGAAGATCGTAGTCGATCTGCAGCCCCAGCCAGGTTTCCGGCGAGACTCGGAAGTATGTTCCCAGCCTCAATGCCGTATCGGCCGTGATGGAACGAGTGCCATTAACGATTGCGCTGATGCGGTTCGGCGGGACATCCAGATCGCGAGCCAACTGGTTGATGCTGATCTCCAGCGGTTTCATGAAGTCTTCCAGGAGGATCTCTCCAGGATGGATTGGATCGAGTCGCTTTGACGGCTTCATTGTCGTCTCCCCAGAGCCTTAGTGGTAATCCACGATCTCAACGTCACGCGCATCGCCGCCACGCCAGGCGAAGCAGATGCGCCATTGGTTATTGATTCGAATGCTATATGTGCCCGCACGGTCCCCTTTCAGCATCTCCAACTGGTTTCCGGGAGGTACGCGAAGATCCTCCAGCCGCAGCGCCCGATGCAAGTACAGAAGCTTCCGCCGCGCGGGCCGTTCGATGGCTTGAAATCGTCGAACCCAGCGGTCCTCAAAGAGCGACGCGGTGTCTGGACACTTAAAAGACCGGATCAAGTCTCAGTCTATGACGTGGCGGGCATTATGTCAAACGTAATAGCCGGGAAGGACACCAGGAACTGACATGAGGAAGAACAACACAATCCCGGTCAAAGAGGGCCGCCGGCTCCCTGGCCTTTGACTCTTGCGGACGGGGTTCTCAATCGCCAATCTGCGATCTTTTCCGGGTAGGGCTGAATGCGGATTTGCTCTCCTGAGTTCCCGGCATCGACACAGTGGACGCATCATCTGTCGACACCGGCTTGGACGGGCACTCCTATTACGGTGAGAGACGGTCGGTAATCGCAGACATGTTCTACGTCCTCAGGTCCGGTTTTCCGCCCGGTCGCCGCTTCGGCCTCAGCCAGGTACCAAGCCCGGCTGGCACGTACTGGCTTTTTCGGCTATAGAACCCGGTTTCAGCACGGCGAAGTGCGGTTGTCCCCGGTCGCTACGTGTGTTTTGGTGGGATCACATTCTAGGTACACGGTGTGCGGCACAATTATTCTGAAATACGTATACTCTAATAGCGAGAGGAGCCTGCGTGAAACCAGTTCGGTGGGTCGGATCGTCGAGGAGAGATCTTAAGACCTTCCCGAGGCCCGTGCAACGGGACGTCGGCCAAGCTCTCTATGCTGCGCAGCGTGGCGAAGAATACCCCAGTGTTAAAGCTCTCAAAGGATTCGGCGGGCGCGCCGTCCTCGAGATCGTGGCGCCGCATGGAGGCGACTCGTACCGTGCGGTCTATACCGTCCCCTTCCAGGATCCGGTTTATGTGCTGCACGCCTTTCAGAAGAAGTCGACGAAAGGCATCGCCACGCCTCAAAGGGAACTCGAGCCGTCAGGCAACGGCTCGCTGCGGCAGAACAGGACTACAGAGAAAAGGCAGAACTGAGATGAGGAAGAATAACAGAATACTGGTCAAAGAGGGCAGCGGCAATGTCTTTCGAGACCTCGGCTTTCCCAATCCGGAACGTGAGCAACTCAAGGCCCGGCTCACGCTCGAAATCTACCGGATCATCAAGGGTCGCGGACTCACCCAAATGGCGGCTGGAGGGATACTTGGCATCAAACAGCCCCACGTCTCGGCGCTGATGCGTGGGCAGTCTGGCAACTTCTCTGTCGAGCGCCTTATGGATTTTCTGACCGCCCTCGGCCAAGACGTTCAGATCACGATAAAGCCGGCGCGTAAGGAGCATGGAGGCGTGTCCCTCATGCTCGGGTAATTCTATGCCGCCGCTTTCTTGCTGGAGCGCCACAACGTTGCCCCCTCGTGGACTTATTTCAACGCCTCGTTGTTCTCGATATCACGTCTCAGCACTTCGGTTACAAGCTCGGACAGATCGACGCCCCTTTGTTCGGCTTTCCCGGAGAAATATTCCCGCACACTCCTTTCGATGAAGACGGGCATTAGCACCTTGGCGCCGGGAGAATGTGGTGAAGCCCCCGAACACTTTGCTGAAGTCGATCTCGGCGGGCATGTCGTTATCATCGGCCGGTCGATTGTTCATAACCTTCCTGGTAGTGGCGGCACTCGGCCTGGGTCGCTCTACGGGCCGATATCAGCCGGATCTTGATCGCCGCGGGATCGCCATCGGACCAAAGGTAGACCGCCGACAGCAACACGCCGTTGCTGGCGATACCGATAGAAAACCACCGCTCCTCAGTTTCGCTATGCTCTGAATCGGCGACCGTGAAGACCCCTCTCTCATACCATGATGGCCGGAAGCCAGGCAACCGGGATTCCGATCGTGTCCCGCTCCTGGATCGGCTAAGCGCCGATCAGGCAACTCCCTTAAAATGAAGAAGATCGCCTGCCGGAAAGTCACTTTGTGGGATCGCCCGCTTAACGGTCACGACCCCAGGAAATAATCCGTAACTCCCTGCTGCGAAGCAACTTAAGCGGCGATCAGCAGCCCTCGGCCAGCCGTCCGCGGGGGTCTCGTCTCCTAAGATAGATGTAGGTACCCTCACCGTAGACCACCTCTCGGCTTGAGCGCACCTCGAAGGACTCGGGGCCATCCTCGCAAGAGGCTCTGTCGCCCGCGCTGTTTGACAATTCAAAACCCAGCCGCTCATCGCGGGATTTTTCTACACATGTACCGACACCGCGCCGGTCGCCTACACACCCCGAAAACTCCCTGTCACCCTGTCACCCGTCTGCGTCGAATCCCGTCCAGACCCCAAAAATTGGGTTCGTTTCGCATCCACGTCCCAAAAACTCCCTGTCACCCGCGTCACGCTGCCACATTTTGGCGACCGGGTCCCCGCAAACGCGGGTATCCCAGCCTACACACCGCGAAAACGCCCTGTCACCCCGTCACCCGCCGTTCTTCCTGCCGTCCCGCTTGGCATCCTCGGTGAAGAAGCCATTCAACTCGGCGCCCGACACGGAACCCTCGAAGCCGGCGAAGCTCCCCTCCGTCGCGATGGCCCTGGCTGCCTGAAGGAAACCGGTCCAGGCGGCGCGCGCCAGCGCGGACCCCACGCTCACCCGGCGCGCTCCCAGTTCCGCGAGATCCGAAACCCGCAGGCCGGTATTCGCGCTCATCAGGACGTTGACCGGCTTGGGGCTCACCGCCCCGACGATCGCCCGGATGTCCTCCCTGCTGCTCGGGCCCGGCGCGTAGAGCACGTCCGCCCCGGCTTCCGCGTATGCCTGGAGGCGGCGGATCGACTCGCCGAGCGGCTCCGGATGGCCCCTCAGGTAGCACTCCGCGCGCGCCGTCAGCAGCACCCCGGCAGCGGAGGCGTCGATCGAAGCCCGCGCGGCCCGGATCCGCTCCACCGCCAGCGGCAGTTCGTACAGCGGGCGCGCGGCGTCGCCCGTCGAGTCCTCGATGGAGAGGCCGGCGGCGCCCGTTTCCACGCAACGGCGAACGTTTTCGAAAACGCCCTCGGGCGCGTGCGCGTATCCGTTGGTGAAGTCGGCGTTGACCGGCAAGTCCGCGGCGGCGGCGATCTCCGCGATGTGGGCCAGCATGGCCTCCAGCGGTACGCCATCGGCGCTGTCGGGCCGGCCGCGCGAGAACGCGAAACCGGAGCTGGTGGTGGCCAGCGCCGGAAATCCCAGATGGCGCAAATATCGCGCCGAGCCGATGTCCCACGGATTGGGGATCACGAAGCAGCCGCTCTCGTGCAGCTTGCGGAAGGTTGCGCGGGCTAACCCGAAATCTGATTTCATATCTGCATTCACTAACGTAAGACCTTCCCGAGGTCCGTGCAACGGGGCGTCGCCCGAGCCCCTCTCGAGGGATTTCGGCGGGTGCCGGGCGATCTACCGCGGGCGAGGATGCTTGACGCTGGCCCCGCCATAATTTAAGATAAAAGTAGCTGAATATAGCACTAACTGGGAAAGAGAGAAGCATGGCAACCATCGTCAGCGCACCCACATTATCGGTCGATGAGAAAGCCTTCGCGGACCGCGTCATCGCCGAGCTTTTCGAGAAGCCTGGAGCTTTGTTGGGCGTCCTGGAGCGCATCCAGGAGCACCATCCCAACAAGTACCTTTCTCCCGACATCCTCGAGTATGTCGCCGAAAAGACGGAGATCCCGCTGGCCCAGATCTACAGCGTCGTCACCTTCTACGCGCTCTTCAACCAGGAGCCGCAGGGCGATCACAGCATCTGCATCTGCCGCGGCACCGCCTGCCACACGCGCGGCTCGCGGAACCTTCTGCAAGCCCTGCGCTTCGAGCTGGGGCTGCCGGAGGAAGGCGAAGAAGGCGCCGACAAGGTCTGCGCCACCACGCCGGACCGCCGCTTCTCCCTGCGCACCGTGGCGTGCTTCGGCCAGTGCGCCCTGGCGCCCGTGGTGGAGGTGGACCACGCCATCTTCGGCCACATGAACGAGCAGACCCTGCACCGTGAGGTCGAACACCTGAACGGGAGGAAATCGTGATCCGCATACAGGACATCGGCAGCTTCAGCGCCGTGCGCGAAGCCGGCATGGCCAAGCTCCTTCCTCCGCGCCCGCGAGTCGGCGTGGGGATGGGCACGTGCGGGACCGGCAACGGCGCCGAGGGCGTCTACCACGCCTTCGCCGAAGCCATCGGCCACGAAGGGCGCGACGTGCGCCTCTCCCCGGTGGGCTGCTTCGGGTTCTGCGCGCAGGAGCCATTGGTCAACGTGCGCGTGCCCGGCAAGCCGCTGGTCATCCTGCGGCGCGTGCAGGTGCAGGATGTGCCCCGCATTCTCGACGACCTGGCGGCCGGCAACGTCACCGAAGGCCTGGCGCTCTGCAAGATCGAGGAGTGGGACCACATCACCGCCCACCTCCAGTACGGCGCCGGATATCCCAAAATCCCGTCGTGGCAGGATGTGCCGTTCTTCAAGCCGCAGAAAAAAATCGTGCTGCGCAATTGCGGCCTGATCAGCCCCGACGATATCGAAGAGTACATCGCCATCGGCGGCTACCAGTCCTTATATAAGGTCCTGATCGACGCCAACCCCGAGATGGTCATCGAGCAGATCAAGGGCTCCAAGCTGCGCGGGCGCGGCGGCGCGGGCTATCTCACCGGCCTCAAGTGGGACTTTCTGCGCAAGGCCGCCGCCGACCAGAAGTACATCATCTGCAACGCCGACGAAGGCGATCCCGGCGCCTACATGAACCGCAACGAAATCGAAAGCGACCCCCACTCGCTGCTCGAAGGCATGATCATCGGCGCTTATGTCATGGGCGCCACCGACGGCATCATCTACATCCGGGCCGAGTATCCGCTGGCCGTCCATCGCCTCACCCGCGCCATCCAGCAGGCGCGCCAGTCGGGACTTTTGGGCGACAACGTCATGGGCCGCGGTTTCCGCTTCGATATTCAACTGGTGGAGGGCGCCGGCGCCTTCGTCTGCGGCGAGGAGACGGCGCTCATCGCGTCGCTCGAGGGCTACGCCGGCAGGCCGCGCCCCCGGCCTCCGTTCCCCGCGCAAAAAGGCCTCTGGGGCAAGCCCACCAACATCAACAACGTCGAGACCTGGTACAACGTCCCCGCCATTGTAGCCAAGGGCGCCGCCTGGTTCAGCGAAACCGGCAGCGCCAAGAGCGCGGGCACCAAGGTCTTCTCGCTGGTCGGCAAGGTCACCAATACCGGCCTCGTGGAGATGCCGCTCGGAACCCCGCTCAAGACCTTCATCTACGACGTCGGAGAAGGCGGCTCGGACGGCAAGCCCGTCAAAGCCGTACAGACCGGCGGACCCTCCGGCGGCTGCATCCCCCAGGAGATGTTCGATACGCCGGTGGATTACGAAACCCTGGCGCAGCTCGGCTCCATCATGGGCTCCGGCGGCATGGTGGTGATGGATGAAGACAACTGCATGGTGGACGTGGCGCGCTACTTCATCGAATTCACTCATTCCGAATCCTGCGGCAAATGCGTGCCCTGCCGCGTGGGACTCGACAAGTCGCTGCGCATCCTGAACAACTTCACCCGCGGCCGCGCTTCCGAGTCCGACCTCGATCGCCTGGACGAGATGGGCCGCATGATCCGCGAGACGTCGCTGTGCGGGCTGGGCCAGAGCGCGCCCAACCCCGTGCTCACCACCATGCGCCACTTCCGCCACGAGTTCGAGGACCACATCCGCGCCAAGCGCTGCCGCGCGGGCGTGTGCGAGGACCTCGCGCTTTCGCCCTGCGAGAACAGTTGCCCGCTGCACATGAACGCGCCGCGCTACCTGCAACTCCTCCAGGAGGGCCGCCTGGAGGAGGCGTTCGAAGCCGTGGTGCTGGACAATCCGCTGCCCTCTTCCACCGGCCGGGTTTGCCAGCATCCCTGCGAAAGCCGCTGCCGGCGCCGCACCATCGACCAGGCCGTGAACATGCGCGAGGTGCACCGCTTCATCGCCGATTCGATTTATAATTCCGACCGCTACGAGGCGCTGGCCGAACGCATCGCGGCGCGCAAGCTGCCGCCCACCGACCGCAAGGTCGCCGTCGTTGGCGCCGGACCCACGGGGCTGGCCGCGGCATTCTACCTCGCGCTCCTCGGGCACGAAGTCACGGTGTACGATTCCAATGCCGAGCCCGGCGGCATGCTGCGCTACGCCCTGCCCGAATACCGCCTGCCGCGCGAAGTGGTCCGCAAGGAAGTGGACCTCATCCGCCGCATGGGCGTGAACTTCGTCTGTGGCGTCGCGGTGGGGTCGGACATCACCCTCAACGACCTCGACAGCCAGTTCAACGCCGTATTTCTCGCCATCGGCACCTGGAAGGAAGCTTGGGTCTACTTGCCCGGGACCGAGCTGAAGGGCGTCTTGCCGGCCCTCCTCTTCCTGGAGGCGGTGGCGAAGGAGGAGCAGGTGCGGCTGGGTCGAAAAGTTGCCGTCATTGGAGGCGGCAATGCAGCCATCGACTCGGCCCGCACCGCCCTCCGCATGGGCGCCGAGGTCACCGTCATTTACCGCCGCGAGCGCAAAGACATGCCGGCCATCCGCGAGGAGACCGACGCCGCGCAGGCGGAGGGCGCCAGGTTCGTCTTCCTGGCCACCCCCCACCGCATCCTCGGCGACGAGGAAGGCAACGTCAAAGGCATCGAAGTCGTCAAGACCAAGCTCGGCGAGTTCGATTCCTCGGGCCGCCGCCGCCCCGTTCCCACCGAAGAGATCCGCCGCCTGGAGTGCGACACCGTGATCCTGGCGGTGGGCGAAGCCGTGGATCAGGATTTCATGCGCGCCAACGGCTTGCGCATCAAGGAAGGCGGCACGCTCGAAGTGGACCGCTATTCGCTCGAAACCAGCCGCAGCAAGTTCTACGCCGGCGGCGACGTCATCAGCGGCGCTTCCAACGTCTCCAACGCCATGGGCTACGGAAAGAAAGCCGCGCGCAACATCGATCTGCGGCTCATGGGCGTCTGGCGCTGGGACAAGATCGATGCGCACATTCCTTACAGCCAGGATCCGCCCGGCGACCCGGCCGAGGTCCGCCGCCACCAAACCTACGAGGTGCCCGCGGCCGATCGCGTGGAGAGTTTCGAAGAGTGCATGCTCGGCCTGGGCGCCGAGGATGCCCGCGAGGAATCCGGCCGCTGTTTGCGCTGCGATATCAAGGACCACCACAATGCCTGACAAAATCTCAATCCGAATCGACGGCGAGTACGTTCCGGCGCACGATGGCCAGACCATTCTGGAGGTGGCCCGCGCCGGCGGCAAGTTCATCCCCACGCTCTGCTGGCTGGCCGGCACCACGCCGGTGGGCGCGTGCCGCCTGTGCATCGTGGAAGTCTCGGGCATCAACCGCCTGCTGCCCGCCTGCACCACCCCGGTGCAGGACGGCATGAGCGTCACTACGCAATCCGAGAAGCTGGCGCACTACCGGCGCATCGCGCTCGAATTCCTGTTCGCCGAAAAGAACCACCAGTGCGCCGTCTGCGTCTCCAACAACCATTGCGAATTGCAGTCCCTGGCGCAGCGCCTGGGCGTCAACAGCGTGCGCTATCCCTACTCCTATCCCAAGCTGCCCATCGACGTTTCGCACGAGCGCTTCGTGCTCGACCACAACCGCTGCATTCTGTGCACGCGCTGCGTGCGCGTCTGCGCCGAAGTCGAAGGCGCGCACGTCTGGGATGTCAGCTCGCGCGGCATCCGCTCCATGGTGGTGTGCGACATGAACAAGCCGTGGGGCCAGTCGCGAAGCTGCACCAACTGCGGCAAGTGCGTGCAGGTCTGCCCCACCGGCGCCATGGCCGAGAAGGGGTTCGGAGTGGAGGAGATGGTCAAGCAGGAACGCAACCTTACACGCCTGGAAGCCAGGCGGGGAGTGCACTCATGAGAAAAGCCCGCCTCGCAACGGTCTGGCTGGACGGCTGCTCCGGCTGCCACATGTCGCTGCTCGATATGGACGAGCTGATCCTCAACGTCGCCAAACGGGCGGACGTGGTCTACGGCCCGCTGGTCGACGCGCAGGAGTTTCCCAAGGCCGTGGATGTCACGGTGGTGGAAGGCGCGGTCAGCTCGCAGGAGGATCTGGAGAAGATCCGCACCATCCGCCAGCGCACCAAGCTGCTCGTGTCGCTGGGCGATTGCGCCGTTACAGGTAACGTTCCGGCCATGCGCAATTCGCACCCGGCGCGGAAAATGCTGGAGCGCATCTACATCGAGGGCGCGCAGGAAAGCCGCGTGGTCCCCACCGATGGGGTGCCCGCCCTGCTGCGCCACGCGGTGCCCGTGCACGAAGTGGTGAAAGTGGACCTGCACGTGCCAGGCTGTCCTCCTAGCGCCAAGGCGATCTCTTACGTGCTCGGGGAATTGTTGGATGGCCGGGTGCCTGACCTGACCGCCAAGGTGAAGTTCGGGTAACCCTCGGAGAATCTCATGAGAAAGATCACCATCGATCCCGTAACCCGCATCGAGGGCCACGCCAAAATCGACATCTACCTCGACGACCAGGGACACGTTGCCGACACCCGTTTTCACGTCACCCAGGTGCGCGGATTCGAGAAATTCTGCGAAGGCCGGCCGTTCTACGAGATGCCGTCCATCACCGCGCGCATCTGCGGCATCTGCCCGGTGAGCCACCTGCTCGCCTCCGCCAAGGCCTGCGACGCCATCATGGGCGTCGCGCCGCCCCCAGCCGGCATCAAGCTGCGGGAGTTGATCCACTGCGCGCAGTTCGTGCAGTCCCACGCGCTGAGCTTTTTCCATCTTTCGGCGCCCGACCTGCTCCTGGGCTTCGACTCCGATCCGGCGCGGCGCAACATCTTCGGGCTGATCGAAGACAATCCCGAAATGGCCAAGGCCGGGGTGGCGCTGCGCAAGTTCGGCCAGGAGATCATCGAAGGGCTGGCCAAGGAGCGCGTGCATCCATCGTGGATCGTGCCGGGAGGAGTGAACGCTCCGCTGGCCGCCGACGTGCGCAGCCGCATCCTTGCCGGCCTGCCGGCCGCGCGCGCTCTCGCCGAGCGCACGCTGGAGTTCTTCAAAACCGTGCTGGACCGCTTCGCCGAGGAGATCGAAAACTTCGGCTCCGCCCCGACGATGTATGCGGGACTGGTCAATGAGTCCGGTGGTCCGGACTGGTACGACGGCCTCCTGAAGTTCCAGGATGCCGATGGCAAGACCTTGGCCGGCGGCATTCGCGCGCGCGATTACCAGCGCTTCATCGGCGAGGCCTCCCTGCGCGATTCCTACATGAAGGCGCCGTATTTCAAGCCGGCCGGCTATCCCGCCGGAGTGTATCGCGTCGGTCCCCTGGCGCGCCTGAACGTGGCGGGCGCGATGGGAACTCCCGCGGCCGACCGCGAGCTCGTGGAATTCCACCAGCGCGCCGGGGGCCCGGCGCACAGTTCCTTCCACTACCACTACGCGCGGCTGATCGAGCTGTTGCACGGGCTGGAAAAAATCGAAGTGCTGCTGAACGATCCGGCCATCCTGGAGACGCACGTCCGCTCCCACGCCGCGGTGAACTGCCTGGAGGGCGCCGGCATGATCGAGGCCCCGCGCGGCATCCTGATCCACCACTACAAGGTCGACGAACAGGGCGCCATTCGCTGGGTCAACATGATCGTCGCCACCGGCCACAACAACCTGGCGATCAACCGCGCCGTAGGGCAGGTGGCCCGCCATTTCATCGAAGGCGAGAACGTGAAAGAGGGCATGCTCAATCGTGTGTCGGCCGTGGTGCGGGCTTACGACCCGTGCCTGAGCTGCTCCACGCACGCGGATGGAACCCTGGCCATGGTGGTCACGCTGATTGCGCCGGACGGCACTGTCGTGCGCCGGATTGGTTGACAAACTCCAGGCCGTTCCCGCACCGTGAAAATGTGCACCGCATAACTGTCTTCACGCTCATCCTCGCTACGTCTGCGCTCCTGTGCGCCCAGGCCCCATCGCCGCAGAATTTTCCGCCGAACCGCGCCACCGTGTCGTCGCTGCCCCCGCCGGGCCAGGCCACGCTTCAGGGCAGCGTTCCCCCGGCGGGGACCGCGGGGCCGCCGCTCCAGCTTTCGCTCGACGAGGCCCTGCGCCGCGGGACCGAATACAACTTCGGCGCCATCAGCGTGCAAAACAGCGTGCGGCAGGCGCGGGGCCAGCGCCTGATCGAGCTCGGCGCCCTGCTGCCGTACGCTGCCGGCAGCCTCCTGGTGTCCGATCAGCAGTCTAGCCTCGCCGCGCTCGGATTCACCGGCTTTCCCGGACTGCAAATCCCCACCATCCTCGGACCGTTTCACTTCTTCGACGCGCGAGCCGGCGTCAGCCAGGACGTTCTGGACATCACCCGGCTGAGGAACTACCGGGCGTCCCAGGAGAACCTGCGGGCCGCCGAGTTGTCGGCCGAGGATGTCCGCGACCTGGTGGTGCTCGCCGTGACCGGATCTTACCTCCAGGTGATCGCCTCGTCCGCCAGGGTGGATTCGACGCGGGCCCAGGTGGCCACCGCGCAGGCCACCTACCAGCAGGCCTCCGACCGCCGCGCGGCGGGCGTGGCCCCGCGCATCGATGTGACGCGCAGCCAGGTGGAACTTCAGACCGTGCAGCAGAGGCTCACGTCCGTGCAGAACGACTTTGCCAAGCAGAAGATCCGTCTCGCTCGGGTGATCGGACTCCCCCCGGGGCAGGACCTCGTGCTGACCGACGCGCTGCCCTACGCGCCGCTGACCAACCTCACCCTGGAGGAGGCGCGCGCCCGCGCTTGGTCGGTACGCCCCGACCTGAAATCCGCCGAGGCCCGTGTGCGCGCGGCGGAAATGGAGCGGAAGGCGGTCGCGGCGGAGCGCTATCCCACAGCGCAGGTGTCGGTCGATTACGGAGTGATCGGGCCGTCGCCCGACAATTCGCACGGCACCTTCACGCTTGCGGGCGGCGTGCGCGTTCCCATTTTTCAGGGCACGCGCGTGACCGGCGAGATCGAAAAGGCGGAAGCCGTGATCCAGCAGCGGCGCGCGGAGGTTCAGGATCTGCGGGGCCGCATCGATGCCGAAGTGCGTGAGGCGTTCCTGGACCTGACCTCGGCTGCCACCCAGGTCACCGTGGCGGAGAGCAATCGCGGGCTGGCCGCCGAAACGCTGGAGCAGGCGCGCGACCGATTCGCCGCCGGGGTGGCCGACACGGTCGAAGTGGTGCAGGCCCAGGAAGCGGTTGCCGCCGCCGAGCAGGACTACATCGCGGCGCTGTTCCTGCACAACCTGGCGAAGGCCTCGCTGGCGCGCGCCATGGGCCAGGCGGGCCAGAACGTCCGCCAGTTCCTGGGGAAGCCGTGAGGGCCCCTTCACACCGCCGGAGCGGCGACCTGGACCCGCGCGGCGGCCTTGCAGAGCTGGTCCCAGTTGCCGTCGGCGATGGGAATCCCGTTGGCCATTCGCGCCGCTTCCGAGCGCCACTCGGGATCGCCGGCCACCATCACTTCGTCGTAGCCCGGCGCGGCGGGGGTCGCCTTCATGATGCGGACGAGTTGGTCCACCCGCACGGTGAACTCTTCCACGGGCATGAAGCGGGCCACGTCGATGGCCATGAACATCTGGCTCACCCGGACCGGCTTCCCGCGAAAGCGGATTCCGCCCACTTCGTTGGACATGGCGCCGCCGCTCAGGATGGAGCAGAGGATCTCGACCATCATCGCCAGGCCGCTGCCCTTGTAGCCGCCGAGGGGCATGAGCATGCCCTTGTAGGCGCGGGCAGTATCGGTGGTGGGCACGCCTTCGGAATCGAAGGCCCATCCCGGCGGCACTTCGGGCTGGTTGTTGAGGAAGGCTTTGAAGATGCGGCCGGCGGCCACCGTGGTAGTGGCCATGTCGAGCAGCCACGGGCCGGGCACGGACATACAGATGGGGTTGGTGCCCGTGCGGCCCTGCTTGCCCTGCCACGGCGGCACGATGGGAGAGGCGTTGCACATGACGATGCCGATCTGGCCCGCGGCGCGCATCTTCTGCGCCCACCAGGCCGCTGCGCCGAAGTGGTTGGATTCGCGCGCGGTCACCAGCGCCATGCCCTGCGCTCTCGCGATGCGCACGGCGTGCCCGCAGCACTGCTCGGCGACCCATTGCCCGAGCCCGTTGCGGCCGTCGAATGTCAGGCAGGAGCCGCTCTCCGAAACCACGGCGCCGTCGGCGTGCGGGTCCATCTCGCCGGCCAGCAACTGGTCGATATAAAAAGGTAGGAGCTGGATGCCGTGGGAATCGACGCCGCGAAGGTTGGACGCCACGAGCGACGTGGCCACGATGGCGGCCTTCGGCGGCGGCACGGAGGCGCCCAGCAGAATCTCTTCGGCGAAACGGGTGAGTCGGGACGCGGAAATGACAGGCATGAGCTTTCAGGTTATCAAGGTGCGGCAGACCCCCAGAGGTCGCGATCAGCGTTCTTCATCTTGCCGCGACCCGGTCCATTACCGTCGCCAAGCCGACTTATCGTTCCTAATCCGAAGCGGGCCAATCGGCGAGATGGCGACTCTTCACTCCCGTGAACGGCGTTTGATTGGACCCCCACTTGTCGTTCCTCATCGAACACCGCCGGCACACCGAGTACGTATCGGCGGGGCGGCGAAAGCCGTCAAGCAAGGGATCACCTCCTCCGCTGAAAGAGTTTTCGGTCTCTGGTGGCAAGCTCAGGCGAGTTTCCTAAAGTCAGCACGTGGCGAACTACGATCTTGTGGCTGTGTCGTGGATCCGAAAGCTCGTCCCATTCCTCTCGTTCAAGCTCCTCCAGGCCACCGGCAAGGCGCGACGTTCGTTCGAGCCAGCGCCTGACGCGATTGGCGATGGCTTGCCTGTTCTCGCGTAATTCGCCGCGGTCCAAGTTACACAAACGGATCGTCTCCGAAGCGCGAAGGGCGTCCTCGGCGTTCCGTCCCGGATGCGGTGTAATACCGCCCTCTGGACTAATCCAGAAGAACGGTTCGGGATCTTCAGAGTCAGGTTTCAGCAGACTTCCTTGGTGGTCGGCGTGGCCCTTTGACGTGTTGCACACTTGGCAAACGGGAAGGAGATTCGTCCACTCGAATGCACGATCCGGGTCGATTTTCCGTGAAACATAGTGTTCGATCTGCGGATATGCCTGCGATCCAAGGAGGCCCTCGCAAAAAGCACACTTGCCCCACGTCAACGCTAGAGGAGCGGCCCCTTGAGCGCCTTCTTTGCCTTTTGCGTCGCCCAGTCGCCGCCCGTACTAGCCGCTACGATTTTCTTCCAGCGTGCCGTCCAAGCCCGCTTGCCTAGTTTAAGCGCACCCGGGGAGGCGGGCCGTCGTCGAGTGCGTACCATCAGCCCAGCTTGGCGCTTCGGGGTGTGCGGGTCCCATCTCCCTTCGGGGAGCGAGCGTGAGGTGGTTTTCGCGCAGGATGGCCTGTCAATGAATTCAAAACATCCGCCGGCAAGGTCTTCGGGATCTTGACAATCAGCCTTAGTTCCTCGCTTCTTGTGGGCCGCACCTCGTTCATCTAGAGTCAAAACGTGGATTCGCGCGTCCCGGCAAGAGGAAATGACAAATGGGGAATGAGAACTGGCGATAACCTGTACGTGGGGCATCGCCTTTCGCATTGCCGGCAGAAGAGTCCGCTGCCAACGGGGGTGGAGGTAAATGTCGATTTCATCCAAAAGAAGAATCCCGTTCTCAGACGACTTTGCGACGTTACTCGCATTGTTTTGGTCTTGCCTCATCATGAAGTCGGCCAGCCATCCGATTGTCGTGCGAACGCCGTCGGAGAGCTGCGAGAAATTCAACTTCTTGCCGTGGAAATTCAGACGAGGCTCAAGGATGGGCCCAAGCTCCACGTCCACCCGAATGTTGGGGTCGTCGCAAACGAGCTTGAGTGCATCCTGAAATTGCGTAAGAGTTTGCTGGTACGAGTCAAACTCCTGGCCCCGTTCCTTGGCCAGCGCTCTCCTGCTGAACAGATCTACCAACCAACGCTGTATCGCCCTATTCTGAACGGTCGACTCAAATCCCAAACAGTCCTCCGTCGGGCGTCTCAAGGATTGCATCTTCGCAGGCGAGTCGAGGTAAGAGAGCGCTCGCACTGGAGCGTAGGCTGCAATCGGAGGTTGGTTCAACACGCCAGAGTGCCGGGATACAGTCGCGTCACTACGTAATCCGAGCGAATGCAACAGCCCAATCTCACTTGCGACCCCAATCTCCCGAACCCAATCCTCAAGCCGCTCGTCCCAACCGTCGGCGTTGTCTGCCGTCGCGGCATTGATGTAAGGCGCGTCGTTCCCAAACGACACGTGGACGAAGACCCGCGATTCAGGCCCCCTCAAGAAATGCCGCCATTCTTCCTCTGGGAAACCGGACAGGTCCGACGACAACGCCCACGCAATCGCCCGTAGTAGCGTCGACTTGCCCGATCCGTTCACGCCCGCGAGAATATGGGGACCAAGATGCGGCTTGCCTTGGCCGTCTGAAAAATCTATATTGAGCCTCTCGAATGGTCCAATGTTCTCGGCAATCAGTCGCATCAGCGGCATCGTTTTCAGTCTACCGCCTCTCTCGACCCGCGGCGGGCGGAGAGTCCGGGCCGAAGGTGGCTTTTGGCGCCGCGAGTGCGCCTTGCCGGTTTCGGTGGCGGACCGATCCCCGAAGTAATGATCCTAAGTCCGCACACCGCCACAAGTCCGCACACCGCCACGCAGTTCCCACAGCTAACCCTCGGAGGAACTCCAGCCCTCCCGGCGATCCGCCTCCCAGAGCACTTGACCTCCTAACGCCCGAACCGCTGATCCGGAATCGCCGGTCGAAAAATGGATTAGGAACGATAAACGCGCCAGCGTATGCTGGAGGCGCGACGCTCCTGCCCCGTGGTTCAGACTGCGGGCATGGCCAACAAAAAACGCAAACTCAGTCCCAAAACCGTCCTGAAACTGCCGGATCTCGAACAGTCGAAATCAGCAGTCCTTAACAGTCTGACCTCCCGCAGCTCCCAACGCTCGTACGACCATGCGATCCGTGAATTCATCGACTGGTACTGCTCGGAACCCCGCCTCGCCTTCAACAAGACGGTGGTGACGCGCTACCGGATCAACCTCGAACAGGCCCAATATGCCTCCTCCACTATCAACCTGCGGCTTGCCGCCATTCGCCGACTCGCCTACGAAGCTGCGGATTGCGGGCTTCTGAGTCCCGACCTTGCGGCCGGAATCCGGCGGGTCAAGGGCGTAAAGAAACATGGCATGCGCATCGGGAATTGGTTAACCGCCGATCAAGGGAAGCGGCTCCTTGCGGCGTTCGGCGGTGAGGATCTACGCGGCAGACGTGACTACGCAATGATGGCGGTTTTGGTCGGTTGCGGCCTCCGGAGGGCGGAGGTAGCGGGGCTCATTGTCGAAGACCTTCAACAGCGAGAAGAGCATTGGGTCATCGCCGATCTCGTCGGCAAAGGCGGTCACGTGCGAACCGTGCCCGTCCCGACCTGGGTCAAGGTCGCCGTGGACCGCTGGTTGACCGCCGCCGGTATCTCAACAGGTCCGATCTTTCGGGCGATCAACAAGGCCAACCGAATCGGAACGAGCGGATTCAGTCCAAAGGTGATCTGGGGCGTCGTGAAGGCCGGGTCATCGAAGTGCGGTCTGGATCGGGTTGCGCCTCACGATCTTCGCCGTACCTGTGCCCGTCTGTGTCATGAGGCAGGCGGGGAGCTTGAACAAATTCAGTTCCTGCTTGGTCATGTCAGCGTTCAAACAACGGAACGCTACCTCGGCTGCAAGCAGAGGCTACGAAATGCGGTCAACGACAAAATCGGTCTTGAGCCAGCGGCCTCGTGACCAGCAATCCGCCACGCTGGCCGACTTCCCGTTCCCCTGGGCACGATTTGAGTGCCCTCGGCCGGGTAACAGTATATCACCTGTGAACACAACGCCAGTCGTGTCAAATGGGATGCCGTGTCAGCCAGATTTCCGCCGCCGAGCATTGCGAGGCAGGCCGGAATCGGCGATGGTTTCCGACATGTTCGCTCACGCCTCGGACGGGCCGCATCGGAAACTCGCGCGATACGTAATAGCCGACTGCGTCGCTGAGGTGGGTTCTTCTCGGGTCTGACTTATCCAGCTCCGCCAGGGCGTTCCCGTGCGGATCGTTTTTCCAGCATACCTGCTCAAAATCTTGGATGAGACCCTTGCAACTCTGATCGACAAACAGCCGCTGCTGGCCTGGAGAATTTCAGTCAAGGCAGTTTCTCCAGGGCTGTTAACCGGAGCAGGACTTTAGGAGATGCGTCTGAGAGCCCTTCAATGGGGCCGCGTCGACGAAGGGCTGCCACATCACTTCGCCGATACATCCAGCCCTGAGCAGGGTTTGGCCATCTTCATGGCGAGTTCCTACCCAGTTGGTCTGCCAGCCACGTCTTGGCGAAATCCCAATCCCGCTTGAGCGTTGCAACGGAGACACCCAGCACCTCAGCCGCGTCCGCTTCAGTTAAGCCACCGAAATATCGCAGTTCGACGACCTTGGCGGCACGCGGATCTAGGTGCTCCAAGCGGGTCAACGCGTCGTTTACCATCAAAAGGCGCTCATCAAGCCCGATTGTAGCGCCGTCGTGCTGCAACAGCGAAAGCTCGACGGCGCCGCCTCCGCGTTTCAGGCTATTCGCCTTCCGGGCATGGTCCAACAGTACGCGCCTCAACTGCTGCGTGGCGACAGCAAAGAAATGCGCACGATCGTTGAACGCAACTGGTTCGGAGTGGAAAATCCGCAGATACGCCTCGTGCAAAATCGCCGTGGTCTGCAAGGTGTGGTCGCCACGCTCCCGGCGCATCTCCCGCGCCGCGATTCGGTGGAGGTCGCCGTAGACTAACGCGGCAAGTTCATTTGCCGCCGCAGGATCCCCGAGCCGCCACCGGTCGAGAAGGCCTGTCACATCGCTCGTTTCGCGCCCTTCCGGCATACCGTTTCAATATATTATGAGCTAGTTTCTTCCTGTTCTGCGCTAAGCTCACCGGAAAGAGATAGATGCGATGACGCCCGAAGAACTCAGCCAAATTCGGGGGATTTACGAGCAGGCGCTGCCGATGAGCCCCTCGGCCAGAGATGCCTTCATCCGCAGGGCGTGCCAAGGCCGAGAGGATCTTCGGTCGGAGGTCGAGCGGCTACTCCGTGCTCACGAAAACGTCCCGACGTGGATGGATCGCCCAATTTGGGAAGCGGCTGGACCGTTCGGTCCTCCTCCCGTTCCCAAACTGGAGGGCCACAACATCGGCGGATATACCTTGATTCGCGAAATCGGCCGAGGGGGAATGGGAGTGGTGTATCTCGCCGAGCGGTCCGATGGAGCCTTCCACCGCCGGGCCGCCGTTAAACTGCTGCCTGCTTCCGGCTCGGACGTCATCATCGCCCGGTTTCAGCAGGAACGCAGAATACTCGCATCGCTGGATCATCCGCACATCGCCAAACTTCTCGACGCCGGCGCCACCGAAGAGGGTTGGCCGTATTTTGTGATGGAGTTTGTAGAGGGCCAGCCTATCGATCGCTGGTGCGATGAGCGCAAATTGAATATCAGCCAGCGTATCGAATTGTTCCGAAGCGTCATCGCCGCCGTGGAATACGCTCACCGCCATCTGGTGGTGCATAGGGACCTGAAGCCGGGCAATATCTTCGTCACCGGCGATGGCGTCGTCAAGCTTCTCGACTTCGGAATCGCCAAGGTCATTTCGGGTCCCGCTGGGGAGGCGGAAGCTCTCACGCTGGCAGGCATGATGACTCTGGGGTATGCGAGCCCGGAGCAGGTGAACGGCTCGGCAATCACGACGCAATCCGATGTTTATTCGCTGGGCGTCGTTCTGTATGAACTACTGACGGGCCACAAACCATTCCATTTGGCGAGTGCGGCCGCGCACGAGATCTCTCGCGTGATTGCGGAGGTTGAGCCTGCGCGTCCCAGCGATGTCGTGACTCGATCGGACCGCATCTCGGCGCGGGACCGCATGGAGATAACGCCCGAACAACTGAGCGCCACCCGAGAGGGAGATCCGAACCGCCTCCGTAAGCGCCTGGCGGGCGATCTGGATGCGATCGTGATGATGGCGCTGCGCAAAGAACCGGAGCGCAGGTACGGATCGGTGGCATCCCTCGCAGACGATCTTCAGCGGCACCTGGAGCAACGGTCCATTCGGGCTCGGGAGGCGAGCCTGTGGGAACGGTTTGGCCGCTTTCGCCGCCGCAATTTCGAAGGATTCGCGGTGGGTGGTGTGATCGTGCTGTTGATTTTCTTCGGCGTGGCCAGCGTAGTTGTCCAGTTGCGCCACAACATTGAGGCCGCCGAAAGGAACCCACGATTGGACACATTCCCCCTCCCGTTTTGGCTATTCGGTCTGGGTCTTGGAATCTGTGCGGTCTTCTCTTCTGTCGCCTTTGCGCGCATTTCCGGTGCGCTGCCGAAAATCAGCGCTCCGGGTGGCAAACCGCTCCGGTTCGCAGGGATGGTCGGAGGGTTCATTTGGGCCGCTGCCAGCACAATTACCTGGTCGATCGGCCGCAGCCACGGGTGGTGGAGCAGTCGCATTTCCGGGCAGCCCGATCCACTCTGGCTTTTGAGGCCACCTGACTTCGGTACGTGCGTCGCTTTTGGCGGCGCCGCGGTATGGACCTTGTACATGACCGGCCGCCGGTTCGGCCGGCTGGCCCAACTGGCCGGCCTCGTCTTGCTCGGTCTGGGAAAAGCGCTGGGTGATCGCCTCTTGTTTGGGAAGGTCATTCCAGCGTTGACCTTCGCCCCCGGCGCAGTCCCATTCTTGGTCAGTGCCGTTGGTTCGGCAGGGGCAGCGTGGATCGGCCTCCTCATCATGCGCCTGGCCGCCAGGGGTGAATTGCGCCGCAAGGAAAATCTTTGAGCTGTTTCGGCGGCACATTGCGCTAAACCCTTCGAAAAGCCTGATGACCAACGCCAGCACGGCGGGTCATCGGCGTCGAACGAGATCGGAATATCGTTCGAATCTCAATTTCCTAATAACCGTGGAGGGAAGAAAAAAGATGAAACCGATACTCTCTATTTCGCTCGGGCTGGCGCTCGCAAGCAGCGCTGCCCTGGCAGATGTAATCAAGGATTGGAACCTGGTCCTGATCAAAGCAACCGAGACGGCGCCGGTAACTCCAGCCCCGATCACTACTCGTGTAACAGCCATTGTGCAGGCGGCTGTATTCGACGCGGTAAACGGGATCGAGAGACATTACACGCCTATCTTCGTTCAACCGGCGGCGCCCGAGGGAGCATCCGTACAAGCCGCGGCAGTGGAGGCGGCCTATGTCACGCTGGTGGATCTATATCCAGCGCAGCAAGCTACATTCGATCAGCAACGGACGGCTTCCCTGGCACAAATTACCGACAACAACCTCGCTGTTCAACAGGGGCTGGCATGGGGTCAGACCGTCGCGAATCAGATATGGACGTGGAAAAGCCAGGACGGATTCTCCAATACCGTAGCAGCGTACCTGGGCGGAACTAATCCCGGGCAGTGGCGGCCCACTCCGCCGGCTATGGCTGCCGGCCTCGCGCCGCAGTTGGCTACCACAACCCCGTGGGTCATCCGGTCGCCTTCACAGTTCCGCCTTGCAGGTCCGCCAGCCCTCACCAGCGATCAATACACGGCGGACTTCAACGAAACGAAAAGCATGGGAGTCGCTGCGAACTCCGGACGGACAGCGGACCAGACGCTCTCTGCGAACTTCTGGCAGGCTGGCAATCCGCCCGATTACTGGGACCAGGCGGTTCTTTCGCTAGCGGAACAAAACAACTATTCGATTTCTGACACGGCCCGGTTGCTGGCTCTGGTTAACTTAGGAATGGCCGACGCCATGATCGGATGCTGGGACTCCAAGTATACATACAGCTCGTGGCGGCCAATCACTGCGATTCAGTTGGCCGACACGGATGGTAACGATGCCACTGCTCCGGACCCCTCATGGACTCCATTGATTGTGACGCCTCCTTTCCCGGAGTACCCCTCGGCCCACTCGTGTGCGAGTGGCGCGGCCGCGCACATCCTTGCGGGAGCTTTTGGCGAGGCAACGTCTTTTGGAATCGTTTCTCTCGCAATGCCCGGCGTAACGCGCCAATATCACAACTTCTCGGAAGCTCTCGAAGATGTAAAGAATGCGCGCGTATTCGGCGGCATCCACTTTCGAACCGCGACAATCGACGGAACCTCGCTTGGAATTGCCGTTGCGGATTATGTCATGCAGAATGCCCTTTCGCCGACAGAAAGGCATCGCGATAGCGAGCGCCACTAAATCTGCGGGCTTGAGCCAGGCTTGAGCGCGCGGACTGGATACGATTATGGGCCGTGGTTCTCTTGCCGTTGCCTCGTTACGCGCCGGAGAACCATGCGCTCATAGTCCGCGGCGCCGCCACTGGGCGGCTCGGCAACCGTGAGGTCCGGATCTGGGAAGTGACGAACCAAGCTCTGGGCGGGTCAGCCGCTCGATTACTCCCGCTAAACGCCTTCGCGTCTGTGGATCCCCCTCCCACCTTCCCGCGTAGCCGCCACGACGTAAGCTGACCCGAATTTGGGGAGCCCTTGAACCGAGGCCGTTCCGGGTTCGTCTCTGCTGACTGCCCCCAGTCGCTGCTCGCCCCCCCAAAACTCAGTCCTTCGAAACCTCTACTCCGGCAAGCCGCAATTCCTCAATCGGATAGCTCGTTGGGAGGCGGCGCAATTCGCGGTCTGATGTGTATGCAGGGGATACGCCAGGCATTGCATCGCTTACACGTTTGTCCGGGCAACG
>DASQZT010000178.1:0-26114 GCA_035638575.1 Bryobacteraceae bacterium | reverse complement strand
GCAATCGCCGGTGCCCGCAGGAGTCCAGGTCCCCGTGCCTCCGCCCGCAGGAGCCGTAGCTCCGCCGCCCTGGGTCACTGGGAAGCTATGGCCGCCTACGCTGATCGTCGCCGAGCGGGCCGTGCCCGTATTGGCGAGGATGGAGTAGCTGACCGCGCTGCCCGCAGCGGGAGCGAAGACGATCCATGGAGAACTCGGGGTGACAATGTAGGAAGCCGTCGCCGTCCACGGGCACCCCGCCCCGGTGATGACATTGAAGCTGCCGTCCACCCCGGCGGCAGTCGGGCTGTTCGCCACCGGGCCGGCGATGGTATAGGTGCAACTGGCCGGAGCGGCGGTCACCGCGATGCCCGCGGAAGTTCCCGTGATCCCCGTGCCGGTCGCCGTGATCGTCTGGGTTCCCAAGGTGTTCAACGTCACCAGGAAGGTTCCCGCGCCATTGGTCAAGTTAGCGGTGTTACCTGCCTGCCACGCAGCGTTCGTGTCGCTGCTCGTGAACGTCACGGGTCCAGCGGGCCCCGTGTAGCTGGTGACGGTGTTGTTGTTGGCGTCCTGCGCGGTCACCGTGAACCCAATCGCCTGTCCCGCCGTTGCCGTCGTCGCGGCCGGCGTCACTGCGAAGTGCGTGGCGGGCCCCGTCCCGCCCGATTGCGCGGACCGCGCGAAGACCCAAGCCGCGCCCGTATTGCTGCTGCCGTATCCGCCGTCATACGGCCCGCCCTCGATGAGTGTGTTTCCGTCACCCGAAATCGCCACCGCAATGCCCTGATTGGCAGAGGAAGCCCCACCGGTGCCTACCAGCTTGCTGCCCAACTGTGTCCAGGTTCCGTTGCTTCTCGTGAACACCCAAACGGCTCCGGCGGTGTTGTTGTCGTTGTCGCCACCCCATATGGCCGTGTTTCCGTCAGCCGAGAGCGATACGGAAACGCCCTGGTCCGCGCCGCTGCCGTTGCCGTTAGCCGCGCCCGTGCCTATGAGCTTGCTGCCCTGCTGTGTCCAGGTAGTGCCGCTTCGCGTGTATACCCAGACCGCCCCAGCGGCGTTGTTGTCGAGAAAACCGCCGACGAGCGCGGTATTGCCGTCCGCGGAAAGCGCTACGGATTTACCCTGGTCCGGCCCGATCCCACCAGCCGCGCCGCTGCCGGTAAGCTTCGCTTGCTGAGTCCAGGCGCCGCCGCTCCGTGTGAAAACCCAAGCTGCGCCCACGTAATTGTTCTCCGAAGTCGCGCCGATCAGGGCGGTATTGCCATCCCCGGAAAGCGCAATCGAGTCCGTTGTCACGAAGGCCCCGATCGCGCTCGACACGACAAGGCTGGCCTGTTGGGTCCAGGTGCTGCCGCTGCGGCTAAAGATGAACGCAGTAGGCGTCTGGGTGCCTACGGTTCCCGCCAGCATCAGGGTATTTCCGTCTGCCGAGAGCGCTGCCCCGGCACCCATGTTGCCACTGGCCTGGAATTTGCTTCCGAGTTGCGTCCATGCGCCGTTGCTTCGGGTGAATACCCATGCCGAACCGTTGTGAAGACCGATGTCAAACAGGCCGGTTTCGACCAGCGTATTACCGTCCGCGGATAGGGCCACCCCGCTTCCCTGCGCTTGTCCCACGCCTGCCTGGCTGCTGGCTCCGGTGCCAATGAGCTTGCCTCCCTGTTGCGTCCAGACACCGTTGGCGCGGGAGTACACGTAGACTGCTCCTATACCTTGGGTCAGTCCTCCGCCGTTATCTTCAGGCGCCCCGACCGCCGCGGTGCTCCCATCCGCCGAGATCGCTACGCTCGCTCCCTGCAAAATCTCGTTGGCGCTCTGAATCGGATTGCTTCCTACGAGCTTCCCGCCCTGCTGCACGAATGGGTTCGTCCCGCCAACTGTGCCCGTGACCGCAATTGAAGTGGAAGTTCCCGTGATCGTGGAAGTGACCGTATCGGTCGCGGTGATGGTCTGGCCGCCCGGGGTGTTGAAGATGACGTTGAAGCTGCCGGTGCCGCCGGTAAGCGTGGAGTTGTTGGAGGGCAGGGTGGCCGCGCCGTCGGTGCTGGTGAAATGCACCGTGCCGGTGTAACCCGTGACGGTGTTGTTGTTGGCGTCCTGCGCCGTGACGGTAAAGTTGATGGCCGTTCCCGCCGTTGCCGTGGTCACGGCCGGCGTCACTGCGAAGTGCGTGGCGGGCCCTGGCCCGTTGCTGCCGCCACTGGACAACGCCGCCGCGGAGATGTACAGATTTCCACCGCCGCCCATGTTGCCGGCCATCGTCCACGTCACCGTCAGCGTCGTCGCAGACGCCGCCTCGAAGCTCAGGGTGTAGTTCAGATCCCACGGCGCGCTCTGCGCGGGGAATGTGTAGCCGGGGAACGTTGCCGAAGGATCGCCCAGCGTGGCCGTCAACGTGCCCCCGCAGGACATTCCGCCCAGGTAGAGCACCACGGTATTGGCGCCGGTCCCGGCCGGAAACGTCAGGCTCCAGCCGTAGTTGTTGGGGGGTCCATACACATCATAGACCTTGAACCCCGATCCGTCGCCGGCAGCCGTCTGCGTGGGATTGCCGTCAGTCCAGGTGAGGGACCGGCTGTCGTAGTTGTACAGAGTAAAGGTCGGTTGTATTTGTCCAGCCGGCGGCAAGACCTGCGTCAACGTGCCGATCATGTTGCCGCCGCTCTTGCGAGTGATGCCCATATCGCCAATGGCCAGACTGTTGCCCCAGTGAACCCAGTCCAACATTCCCGTGGTGGTCAGATCGAGGGAGACATTCGGGGTCGGGGTTCCGCTGAGGAACGGCCCACTCCCGGCGGCTGAAACCAGGATCGCCGCCGAGGTTCCCGAGACCGTCCCATTCGCGGCATCGGTGGCGGTGATGGTCTTGCCGCCGGCGGTATTCAGCGTTGCCTGGAAGGCTCCCACGCCATTGCTCAGGGTGTGGTTCGCAGGCAGCGTGGCCGCATTGTCGGTGCTCGTGAACTTAACCGTGTCCGCGAAGCCCGCGAGTGTGTTATTGTTCGCGTCCTCGGCCGTCACCGTAAAATTGAACGCCGTTCCCACCGTGGCCGCCGGCGGCGCCGCCGTGAAGACCAATCGCGTCGCGTTGACTACGATCGCGGCGCTGGTCATCCCCGTGAGGGATGAGTTGGAGGCATCGGTGGCGGTGAGGGTCTGGCCGCCCAAGGTCTCCATCGTGGCCGGGAAGGTCCCTACACCGTTGGCCAGAGACATGTTCGGCGGCAGCGTGGCCGCATTGTCGCTGCTCGAAAACTTCACAGTTCCCGTGTACCCCGTGACCGTTTGGTTGTTGGAATCGAGCGCCGTCACCGTGAAGTTGACGGGCACGCCCTGGTTGGCGGAAGCCGGCGCCGTGACCGAAAAGTGCGTCGCCGGGGGTGGCGCGATGCTGCCTCCACTGGACAACGCCGCCGCGGAGATGAACAGATTTCCATTGCCGCCCGTGTTGTTGCCGGCCATCGTCCACGTCACCGTCAGCGTCGTCGCAGACGCCGCCTGGAAGCTCAGGGTGTAGTTCAGATCCCACGCTGCGCTCTGCGCGGGGAATGTGTAGCCGGCGAACGTTGCCGATTTATCGCCCAGCGCGGCCGTCAAGGTGCCCCCGCAGGACACTCCGCCCAGGTAGAGCACCACGGTATTGGCGCCGGTCCCGGCCGGAAACGTCAGGCTGTAGCCCCAGCGGCTGTCGGGTCCATAAACATCATACGCCTTGAACCCCGATACGTCGCCGGGTGCCGTCTGCGTGGGCTTGCCGTCAGTCCAGGTGAGGGACCGGCTGTCGCCTTGGTACATAGCATAGGTCGGTTGGTTTTGTCCAACCGGCGCCAAGACGTGCGTGAGGGTGCCGATCATGTTGCCGCCGCTGCTCTTGCGAGTGATGCCCATATCGCCACTGGCGAGACTGTTGCCCCAGTGAACCCAGTCCAACGTTCCCGTGGTGGTCAGATTGAGGGAGACATTCGGGGTCGGGGTTCCGCTGATGAACGGCCCGCTCCCGGTCGCTGCGGCTGGAACCACGATCGCCGCCGAGGTTCCGGAGACCGTGACATTCGCGGCATCGGTGGCGGTGATGGTCTTGCTGCCGGCGAATGATGCGGTGCACTTGCCGGTGCCGGGGGTCGAGCCTGTTGTGGCGCCGCCGCCGCCCGCGCAATCGCCGGTTCCCGCCGGTTGCCAGGTTGCCGCGCCGCCACCCGCGGGAGCGGTCGCGCCGCCCGATTCGGTGAGGGGGAAAGTCTGTCCCGCGATCACCAGGGTCGCGGTGCGGCTCGCTCCAGTGTTTGACAAGATGCTGTAATTCACCGTGGTGGTCCCGTTGCCGGACGCGGGGTTGAAGGTGACCCAGGGAGACGGCGGACTAATGCTGTAGTTGGCCGCGGCCGTCCAGGGGCATCCCGGACCGGTGGTAATGGTGAAGGAGCCGTCAACCCCCGAAGCGGCCAGGCTGCCGGCGATCGGGGTGCTGACCTGGTACGTGCACGCGGTGGCGATGCCGTTGTAGGTGGTCTGTCCGCGGGCCGCCACCGCGGCGACGAGCGCGAGCACCCACCAGCCAGACTTCCACGACATCATGTGGCCCCCTCGATATCCGGAAAGGTCGCCCAGTTGCGACACACCCACCGGAAAAGAAGATTTTGGTAATGGTATCAAAAGAAGACGGCGAAGGGGGGACGGCGACGATTTGTCGCGGCAAAGTGAGAAGTTCCTATTACGACAACCCGGTCCTGCGCCGGGACCGTCTGGCTTGGGTCAAACAACACTACGTCCGTGATGATACGCTGACCGCCGCCAATGCCAGGCTCGTTTCGGCGCAAAATCGGATTGCGTTGGCGCATGAGGCGTTGACGACAGACCGATGGATTTCGCTCCCAGGCGTTGGCCGGGATGAATTCCGTATAGAATGGGTCTCAGCCTCCCCAGGGAACTCAGACACGCATGAATCTGTCAAAGAGACTGACTGGGGATTTCAGCGCCACGGTCCGGAACCGCGGCAAGAATTACTACTGGCAGGGGCGCGTGAGCATCCGGCACGCAACCAACTCTCAGGTGGACGCCCGCGTCCGTGGATCGCGGAGCTACCAGGTCAGCCTGGATTGGGAAGCTGGCGTGCTATTCGCATCGTGCGACTGCCCGCATTTCGAATCCGAACCATGCAAGCATCTTTGGGCCACAATTCTTGCCGCGGACGCGCGGGGTTATCTCTCGGCCGCCTCCGCGACGGACGTGGTTTTGGACTGTATTGGCGTCGAGGACGAAGACAGGGGAAATGCCGGCTTCTCAAAACGCCAGCCGGTTCCGGCGCCGAAGCCACCACCGCCGCCGCCCGCCTGGAAGAACCATATCATCGGCATTGCCAGCCGCAGTTTGCAGGCCGCCCGGTTTGCCGATGAGTGGTCCGGCAAACGAGAGATCCTATACGTTGTGGATGTTCCCGGCAGCGGATCGGCGGGCAATGTTGTCCTCAAGCTCGCAATGCGCGACCGCAAGGCGGATGGCGGTTGCACGCGAGTCGCTCCTCTGGCGCTGAAGCGCAGCCGGATTGCGAAGCTACCGCTGCCGGAGGACCGCGAAATCGTTTCGGCATTGGCGGGAGCCGTGCAGTATTCCGGCTGGGGCTACACGCGTGACGACGAACAGGTCCCCGAGTCCTATCTGGTTGCGCATCCCTTGGCGGGCGCGATCATGCCACTGGCGGCCCGCACCGGCCGCTGCTACTCGCGAAACGGCCACGATCTGGATGAGTTGATCCCACTTGCCTGGGACGAAAGCGGTCCCTGGGAATTCGGGATCGAGATGCGCCGCAGCCGAAAAGGATGGGCGCTGGCCGGCGTTTTGCGCCGTGGAGAGGAGCGCATGGATCTGGCAGCCGCGGCCCTGGTCACGCAGGGCGGACTGGTGTTCACGCCCGGCCGCGTAGCGCCGCTCGCGGAAGACGCTCCCTTCCAATGGATCTCTCACCTCCTCAGCCCTTCCGGCGCTATCGAGGCTGCGGAAAAAGATACGGATGAATTTCTCGCAGCACTACTCTGCTCGCCGGGCCTGCCCAGGTTGGAGGTGCCCGAGGAGCTGCGTTATGAGGAAGCGACCATCCAGCCGCGGCCCAGCTTGCGAATCCGCGCCGCGGATACGTCTTACGCCGCACGCAAGCTGCGGGCGGAATTGTCCTTTGATTACGAAGGACAGGTTGTATCCGCCGGCGAACCAACCAGGGGGTTCTACGACGCAGCCGCTCGCCGCGTGGTGCGCCGCGATTCCGCCGCGGAAAAGGCTGCCGCCGGGCTGCTCGGCGAACTGGGTCTGAAGTTCCGCGCCTGGACTTACGGGGATCCATCGCCGGGTTGGGAACTGGCGCCCATCAAGCTGCCGCGCATCGTCCGCGCATTGGTGGAGGCGGGCTGGCACATCGACGCCGACGGTAAGATCTTCCGGCGGCCAGGCTCATTTCACATCCAGGTATCCACCGGCGTGGACTGGTTCGAGCTGCACGGCGGCGTGGAGTATGGCGAGACGGCGGCGAAACTTCCCGCGTTGCTGGAAGCCTTGCGCCGCGGCGAGAACATGGTTCGGCTCGACGACGGCACCTACGGCATGGTGCCCGAGGAGTGGCTGCGGCGGATCGGGATGCTGGCAGGAGCGGGTGCGCCGGAAGACGGGCACATCCGCTTCCGCCGGAGCCAGGCCGGGCTGCTGGATGCACTGCTGGCCACGCAACCCGAGGCCCGCTGCGACGAAGCCTTTGCGCAGATCCGCGAGGAATTGCGCCGGTTCCAGGGCGTCGAGGCCGCGGTGCAGCCCGCCGGTTTCGTGGGTTGCTTGCGCGATTACCAGCGCGAGGGGTTGGGCTGGATGGGGTTCCTCCGCCGCTTCTCTTTCGGAGGATGCCTGGCCGACGACATGGGCGTGGGCAAGACCGCCCAGGTGCTGGCGTTGCTCGAGACGCGCCGGGAGTTGCGCGCCACCGGGGACCCGGTGGGCCCGTCGCTGGTGGTAGTTCCGCGGTCGCTGGTTTTCAACTGGAAGCAGGAGGCGGAGCGATTCACGCCGCGGCTGCGCGTGCTCGATTACACCACCCCGGAGCGGAACGGCGACGATTTTGCCTCTTACGACGCAATCCTCGCTACGTACGGCACGTTGCGCCGGGACGCCGTCCGCTTGAAGGACGTCGAGTTCGATTACGTCGTGCTCGATGAGGCCCAGGCCGTCAAGAACGCGGATACGGAATCGGCCAAAGCCGTCAGATTGCTGCGCGGAGGACATCGCCTGGCGCTCAGTGGCACGCCGATTGAAAACCACCTGGGCGAGCTTTGGTCTTTGTTCGAGTTTCTCAACCCGGGTATGCTGGGCGCCGCCAGTGTGTTCAAGCTGGCCGGCGGGGCGGCGCGCAATCCCGACGAAGACACCCGCAAGCTCCTGGCCCACGCCTTGCGGCCATTCATTCTGCGCCGCACCAAAGCTCAGGTGGCGCGCGAACTCCCGTCCAAGACCGAGCAGACCGTTTATTGCGAGATGGAGCCTGCCCAGCGCAGACTCTACAACGAACTCCGCCAGCACTACCGGGACCGGCTGCTGAAGCGGATCGAGACCGAGGGCTTGGCAAAATCCAAGATCCAGGTCCTGGAGGCACTGCTGCGCCTGCGTCAGGCCGCCTGCCATCCCGGCCTGATCGACCCCCAGCGCCAGGGAGAAAAGAGCGCCAAGCTGGACGTGCTCCTGGAACAGTTGCGCGAGGTCGTCGACGAGGGGCACAAAGCGCTGGTGTTCTCGCAGTTCACGAGCCTGCTCAGGATCGTCCGCAACCACCTGGATGCCGGCGGTGTCGCTTACGAGTATCTGGACGGCGCCACGCGCGACCGGCAAGCGCGCGTGGAACACTTCCAGAACGACGCAGATTGCCGGCTCTTCCTGATCAGCCTGAAAGCCGGCGGCCTGGGTTTGAACCTCACGGCCGCCGAGTACGTGTTCCTTCTCGATCCCTGGTGGAATCCGGCGGTGGAAGCGCAAGCGGTGGACCGGGCTCACCGCATCGGGCAGACGCGACAGGTCTTCGCCTACAGGCTGATTGCACGAGACACGGTTGAAGAGAAGGTCCTCGAATTACAGAAGACCAAGCGCGATCTGGCCGCAGCCATTATCAGTGCCGACAACAGCCTGATCCGGAACCTGCGCCGGGAAGACCTCGAACTCCTGCTCTCGTAGGACGGCGCGAGTCCCGGGGCGGCGTGAGCCAGGCTTAGGGGCAGTCTTGTGGCCGGAGCCGGAGGGGACTTCCGCCCGTTGCCTGAAGGCGCTGCCGTCGTTCGGGCTTCTCCGCTCGTTGCGCAAACGACCCTTTTCGAAACAGTCGGCCTATCACCGTTTTCGGGGGTAGTTGCCGGCGGCCTACTACGGTCGCGGCTGCGCGCTCGGCGGTTGGCAGTGCGTAGGGTTCACCCTCCTGGCGGGGCTTTCTAATGATGGAAAAAAGACTCTATGTCTTGGCTGCCATGGAACACGTAGTGAATCAACACCGCGTCATCATCCTCAATCGAATAGAGGATGACGTAATCGCCCGCAGCGAAGCTCCGCAGTTCGGGCGACAAATCCGGACGCTGTCGCCCCATGCGGGGATGCTTCGCCAATAGCCAAAAACGGTCGCTGATGTTTTGCACAATGCGAATGGCGGTATCGACGCTGCCGCTTTCGCGGGCGATGTATAACCAGATGTCGTCGAGCTGGGCTTCCGCTTGGGAGGAAAGGCGGTAGCTCATCCGCGCGAGTTTTGCTCGGCGGCAAGTCGCGCCATGCCGCGCCGGGTGACGTCGCTGACAAGCTGGTCTGATTCCTCGCGCATAGTAACGGTGCGACCTTCGCCGCGAGCCAGAGACGCTTTAGACAATTCAACCGCGGCCAGTATTTCCAGACGTCGGCGCTCGCGTTCTTCCCACAAGGAAAGGGCTTCCTTTACCGCGTCTTCTTCCCGGTGAAGGCGTCCGCTCTGTATCGCGTTGCGCACAAATGATTTCTGGTCAGGGGTAAAATCTACTTCCATCGCTTTCAGCGTAGAGCGCGCGCGGGCGGGTGTCAAGCTCAAGACGAATACCTGACAGGCCTGGGATCGCTCAGCGCGATTGCGGCCGACGGCCGCGGCTGCCCATTCGGCGGTTCGCAGTGCATAGGGTTCACCCTCCTGGCGGGCTTTAGCGCTGTGCTGCAGGAGCCTGGCGGCGGTCTGCTCAACGCCGAATCCCCAATTCACGGGAAAGTGCCGGGTGTTGCCGGTGATGAGAAAATCGGCCCTGCCTGCTTCAGCACATTCATAGAAGCGATTGTCGGATTCGCCGCGGGATATAGTCACGGTGTGGCTTGGTTGAACAAGCCTGCAAACCTTGCGGATGTCGGAGAGAAGAGCCCTGATGCGTCGAGAATCGAGTTTAAGATGGTGGTAATGAAGCACCTTTTCGTATTCGGCCAGGATTTCCTTGGACGTGACCATCAGGATCGTTCTGTTCATGGCCAAGTCGAACACCGCCGCCGGCAAACCCTCGGCGCCCAAAGCGGCAGACACCACGACATTGGTATCAAGAACGACCCGGATCATTTGACGGATCGTTTAGTCTTCTTGTTCCGCTGCCGCCGGACAGTGGCGACGATGCGATCGATTTCGCGCATACTCAAGGAGCCCGTGCCTTTGCGTGCGGCATCTTCACGGATCGCCTTTACAGAGGCCCGTGGTGGAGCGATGTTTTTGATGTAGTCTCTCACGCTCATGATGATGACGGCCGGCTCCCCGCGGCGGTCAACCAAGAAGCGCTCGTCTCCCTTCCCCTGCTCGCTTGAGAATCTGTCCCAACTGAGTGCGGGCGGTGACGGCGGGAATGACGTTGCTCATGGATTGCGATTGTTTAACGATAATCTCCCTGAATTGATTAATCAGTTCACTTGAAGTTTAGCAAACGGGTAAACTCTGTCATCGCAGCAGTTCGTGCGGGACTCCCATCGGCACGGCGGGTTGCGCCACCGCAATGGCCAGGGCCGCCAGGCCGCTTTCGGCTACCAGCAGGTCGCGGGCGGCCAGCAGGGCTTCGGTTTCCGCCAGCGTCATGACTTCGTCGGCGGAGCTGTACTCTTTTGTGAGATGGGAGGCGGGGCCGAGTTGGGTAACGCCCAAAATCTCGGGGAGCATGGGCTGGATGGCGTACCACTTTCCGCGGTCGAGCGTGCGTCCGGCCTCTTCTTCGCTGACCATGATCTCGTGGATTTTTTCACCCGGCCGGATGCCGGTCACCAGTTGCCGGATGGGCCGCGGGCCGATCAGCGCGGCCGCGATATCCACGACCCGGGCCGAAGGCGCTCGCGGCACGTAGATCTCGCCGCGCCGGGCCTGGCGGATGGCCGCGAACACCATATCCACGGCGTCGTCGAGGCTGAGCAGGAAGCGCGTCATCTCGGGCGTGGTGATGGTCACCGGGCCGCCCTGCCGGATCTGCTCGTGAAACAGCGGGATGACCGAGCCGCGCGAGGCCAGCACGTTGCCGTAGCGCACGGCCACGAAGCGCGTTCCCGGGCAGCGCAGGTTGCCCTGGATGAACACGCGCTCCTGCAGGGCCTTGGTCATGCCCATGGCGTTGACCGGCTTGCAGGCCTTGTCGGTGGAGACCCCCACCACGGTTTCGACCGGGAGGGTGTGCTCCTCGATGGCGCGCACGATGTTCTCCGCGCCCTGAATGTTGGTGCGCACGGCTTCGAAGGGGAAGTATTCGCAGGTGGGCACCTGCTTCATGGCGGCGGCGTTGACGACCACGTCGGCCGAGCGCAGCACGGAGGCCACGCTTCCGTAATCGCGCACGTCGCCGATGCGGAACTCCAGCACCTTTTCGAAATCGCGGTAGATCAGCTCATCGGTGGCCGCCTTGAGCCGTTGATGCTCCAGGCGCATGAAGTACTGCTTGGCCTCGTCGCGGGAAAAGACGACGATCTTTTCGGGCCATCCCATTTCACCGGTGAGCAGGCGTCTGACCAGCGTCTTGCCCAGCGAGCCGGTGCCACCGGTAATCAGGATTCTCTTGTTTTCCAGGGGTCGCACTTTCGTTCCACCTTTCGTAGGGGGTAGGGTCTTGCGCCAACTGCGCGATCAATTCCGGCCAGGGGGGCGCCTGGTATCCGCACGCCGCGCGGAGCTTGTCGCCGCGCATGCTGCGGTCCGAAATCTCGGTCTCGTCGGGCGCGATTTCGACGTCCATGCGGTACGCGTCGCGGATGGAGAGGAGCAGGTCGTATTTGGAGATGGGCGCGGACACCACCTGGTACAGGCCGGTCAAATTGGGGTGGTGCAGGACGATCCGCTCCACCAGCCCGGCCAGGTGATTGGTGGTGACGCCCGAGTAGATGACGCGCCGGAAGCCGCGGACGAGCCCGTGATTTTGCGCCAGGAACCAGTCCAGCAGGGAACTGTGGCGGGACAGCTCGCGGCCGATGATGGAGGTCCGCAGGGTGAGGGCGTTGAGGGTGTGGACTTCGCCCAGAAACTTGGAGCGGCCGTAGAGGTCCGCGGCGTCGGACGGGTCGTCTTCGCTGTATCCGCCCTGTCTGCCGTTGGACACGCTGCCGCTGAAGACGCAATCGGTGCTGAAGTGAATGAGACGCCCGTTCCAGGGGGCGCACCACTGCGCCAGGCAATGCGGCAGCAGGGAATTGATGGTGAAGCTGGGGATCGCGTCGCCCGATTCGGGGCGCTGCTTGACGATGCCCGCGCAGTTGATGACGAAGCGGGGCCGCAGATCGGCCAGCAGTTCCGCGGTGCGGTCGAGGTGCATCAGGTCGATGCCGGGGATTACGTCGGCGCCGGCGAGGAGGTCCACGCGGGGGCTGCTGCGAATGGTGGCTACCGTGGCGGCTGCGGCGCGCAGGCGCTGGAAGATTTTGTGGCCCAGCATGCCGTCGCCGCCGAGGATGAGGATGTCAGGCTGCCCGCGCATATATCTGGGGGAGAGATCGGCGGGATGGGGGGCGGGGTTTAGGGGGAAGCCTTGTCCTTGACGCGGAGGCGCGGAGGCGCGGAGGAAGAGGCGGAGAAAGACGAGAGAAAGTCAAGACCTGAGAGCGCGGAGGAGGCGGAGGGCGCGGAGAAAACCGGTTTGACGGGACGAACCCAAACGACAAATGCATTTGTCGTTTTGCGGGGGCGGTTCTAGTGGAATCAAGGGGTTGGGGGAGGCGGGGGACAAATGCATTTGTGGTTTGGTTACTCGGGGAAGGCTTGGGCGATTTCCTGGAGGTGCTGGATGGAGTAGTGGACGAGGCCGCGGAGCCCGGTGTCTTCGTGGCGGGGGGCGAGGCGGCGGAGGTCGTAGAGCCAGGCGTCGAAGCGGGTTTGCAGGCTGGCGAGCTCGGGAGAGGTGAGGAGGTCGACATCTTCCTGAGTTTTGCGGAGGTCGGCGCGGAGGCGGTGGACGGCATCGCGGATGCGGGCGGCGTTTTCGGGGAGGATGGGGACCATTTCGCCCGCGATTTCGAGGCAGTCGTCGTGGACCTTGGGCTGGATGTGGCGGTAGGTTTCGGGGGAGACGGCGACGATGTCGGAGAGCTGGAGGTAGATGTCGCCGAATTCTTGGCGGTTGCGGATGATGCCTTCGACGCGCTGGTGGGTGAGGCCGGCGTAGTCGAGGCAATACTTTTCCCAGGTGAGTCCGAGGAGCTTGTAGCTGCCGGATTCCCAGACCTGCTCGAAGGCTCTGGCCTGCTCGGCGGAGCATTTATAAGTGATGAGGCCGAAGGCCTGGGAGCGGCCGATGGAGGTACCGAGGGCCACGACTTGAGTGATGTTGTTTTCCATTGGGAGCGTAAATCCCTTCCTGATTTAAAGCTAGCAGGCAGGTGATGCGATGGCAGATGGTTTGAGGGACTAAGTTATTGAAAACAGGGCGAAAATATTCCCGGAAATTTTGTGACCCGGTTTTTTGGGTGGGGAAAAGATCGATGACCTCATGGGACTGAACATGGAAGTCACTGCAACAGCGAAACCACCTGCCGAAAAAGCTGCTCGCTCGAAGCCGCGATGTACGGTGTGCGACTGGCTCCCGGCTTGAGCAGCGAGAGTCCCATATCCTGCTCTGTGATGGGCGTACCATCTGGCCGGCCCAGAAACGCTCCGGCCCTAGCGGCAATGTAAGCACCGGGTACCCAGTCATTGGGCAGTTCTCCCGACCAGTCCATCACCACGTCCGCACCCGAATCGCAGATCCGCGCCAGCATGGGGTTTCCACCCAGGTTGTAAAAGCGGAACGCCAACTCGCCAATGCCTCCCTCTCGCATGTCCCGATCCGTGTTGGCCAGATGCCGAAGCCATTTCGCCAGCCTTGGGTATTTCCGTATTCCGGCGATTGCCGCCAGGTGGGTACAGCGCTGCGAGGACATGCACACCGTGGCTTGTTCCAAAGCCGTCGGCCCGCGCGCCAGCCGCAGGGGGACCCGGTTCCAGCCCCTCCCGCTCGGGTGCACGTCCAGCCGGTCGTCGGTAGTCGCCCCGGTTACCGTCCGCGCATCGATCCGACTTAGCCCGGGCATTTCCATGGAGAAGGCTCCAGGACGGTGCTCCGTTGCGTAATACAGCCGCTCTGTGGCGGGCAGAACGACGTATGCAGCATGAATCCGGCCGTCGATCCGGTCGAACACCGTAATGGCCGAACACCAGTTCGACAGCCTGCGCTGGTGCATGTGCGCGCCGTCCAGAATGTCGATCAGCATGCACGTGCGCAGACACTTCGTCACATCGAAATCGGGCACCACATCCTCTGTCTTGATGATCTCGAGTTCCTGGAATCTAGCTTTCACCTTGCAGAAGAAGAATGTCTCGGTATAAAGATCAATCACCGATAATGATTTTTTGGTGTCTGGTGCTCCCTCAAAGGCCTGGTTCTTCAGCATTCGGATCGCGCCGTGCATCCATTCATAGCTTTCGATGATTACCGTGCGTATGTACTCTGGCGCCAGGAGTTTCCGCAGTTCTGCCGGGTGCATCCTTAAGAATAATACCCCTGCCCACCATGAAATCGATGAGAATTAAGTGAAATCAGGCTCTCTGGCGAGAGACCACGCGAACTGCGAGATCGGCGAGATCCGATGCCGTACCCGATTTGATTTTGAGCCGGTCGACACCGTACGCGTACATTTGCGAGCGGATCCAGGCTAGCTGTGCCTGCGTCTCCGCCTTCTCGCGGGACGCCTTCACGTTCGCCATCAACTCGCTGGCGGATACTGGGTGCGGAGTTGCCATGGGTTGGATCTACTTTCTTTTTGTGTATGAGGATCTGCCACGCTGGGCCAAGAGCGTGGCGCCAAGCCCCCAAAAGTGCCCACCGGGGCAAATAAATACCGAAAGCCGATCATATCAGCAGGCCCCTTCGCGTGCAAGAGTCCCTTTTTCTAAAACCCGCGATGCTGGTAAAGTTCCTCCCCGGCCTGAATGAGAGCAATCCGCCAGCCAGAACACTGTTTGGTTAACCTGATTACAGTCAATAACATAGATACAGTATTAAGGTCTTTTGTTGGTTCAACCCGGCAAACCGCCCCAAACTGGCTAGAATGGGCTAATGGCCGTCGGATCTTTCCTTCACATATCCGATTTACATATCGACAGTCCCAACGATTCCGGGCAGGCCAGAGTAGCTGCTTGGGCAGCCCTACCGTGGTTCGACACCCTCCTCGGTCATAGCTACGACAGCCTCGGCAATATCGAGGCACTTTTTCGCAGGCTTAACCGGAAAGGGACGACAGGACTTATAGTTACCGGGGATATCACCAATACCGGAAACAGCAGCCAATTCGCCTACGCCACGAATTTCATGGCTTCCGAGCTTATCCCGCCGCTGGGGAACTTCGTAGGACTCAGCCGGCCGGGGTGGAATGAACTAGCCGTTCCAGGCAATCACGACCAATGGTCCGGTACATCCGTATTCGGCGGTCCTCCGGCCGAGCTCTGGAACGTGTACCGGACGTGTCCATTTGCCCACGAGCCGACACCACTGTCCACCGGTCACCTGTTGCGGTTTGCCGGAATCAACACCGATTCGGAGGTATGGCCTTGGGGGGAGCGCCGCATCATGGCCCGCGGCGCCTTCCTCGATAACCTAAATGTCCTTGACCGCATGGTCCCCGCCCCCGAGGCCAACGAAATACGCGTCCTCCTGATGCATCATTCGGCCACGCACTCCGGCTTCGCCCGCGCCATGACTGGCGCATCCCGCAACGCACTCCTGGAATTCGCCGCCAAAAAGGGCTTTTACCTGATGTTATGCGGCCACACGCATGTTCCGCGCATCGAGCCGCTAGATCTGCCGCACGGCGCTCCACGCGCTTTACACGCCTGTTGCGGCGCCTCCAGTAAGATGACCACCATCCCCCTGGATGTTACCTTCATGGGGCAGCGCCCGCTCCGTGAGCGAATCCCCAACAGTGTGCTGTTACACCGGCTGATCGAAGAGCAGGGTGGCTTGCGTTGGAGCGTGGAGGTATGGTTTGAGACCAGCCACGGGTTCCGAACGGCCTATTCCCCCTCCGGAGCATTCTTGGGAAGTCTTTTCTATCCAGAAGGATCCGGCTTACCGGACGGGCTGTGACAGGCTCTAGAGCGGTTGCATCGGCGTTTCGGACGGGGTAATGCGGGGAGACCAACTTTTTTTCAGCCATTTGCCCTCCCTACTCCAATGTAAGGTTAGAGGTATCTTTCGTCCGCCTCAGCCGCCATAGCCATATGAGCAGTACATCCATCCTCGCTCTGGAAATCGCCTATGATCGCCTGGCGCCGATGCTGTTCGGGGCTTTGGGCCGGCTGGCTCGCAGCGGATTCATTACGGCCCCTGCCGACGCACAGGATTTGATCCACGATTTCTTTCTGGAGGTCTGGCCGGGCCTCACAGAGCGCTACCGGCCGGAACTGGGTCCTCTGGAAGCTTATGTTTATAAAGCCTTTGTGCAATTCGCCCGGCCTCGCATCGTCCGCCTGATCCGGCTGCAGCGGGATCTCTCCGATCCCGTTCTGCTGGACGGTCTCCGTTCGGGGGGTCCGGCACCCGATGAGGACACCGAGAACCAGCGGCTCACCAAAGCCTTGGCGGAAGGCATTGCGGCTCTCCCCGAAGACCTGCGGCAGATCCTAGAGGCATACTGTTACGCCGGTACTTCCGAACGCGAGCTGGCGCGAACGCTTCACCTTTCGCGATACAAGCTGCGGGACCACCTCATCGAGGCACTCGGCCGCGTCGTAGTGCTGCTCCCCAAACCTGCGGGAATCGCCGCCCTCGACTGGGACGTGGCCCGCGGGGTCTGGACCGAACAACGAAGCTTGGCCGAAGTGGCGCGAATCCTGCACATCACCGAACACCAGGCTCACGTGGCATACCGGAACTGCATTGCGGTACTTACTAACGTTATCAAGCAATATAAGCAACCCAAGAGGAATCATCACATGACTGCACAGTTGGATAATCCCGTTGAGCTGCTACGCGCGGCTCTCCTCTCACCGGGAAACGAGGCACTGCTTCAGAAGGTGCGTGACCACGCTTCTGAAATTGTCGCGCGTCTGAACCGCGACGACTCTGCCCAGGAGCCTCTCGCCGCCGCCGCCTTCGCCGACATCGAGTCCGGTTGGGCAGCCCGCGTTTACGAGGCCTTGGCAGGACCAGCCGCCGAAGCCCTGGCTGAAACTGACGATATCAAAGCGCTGTTCCAGGCACGCGAGGAAGATCTCGCTGGTGTGGGCGCCGCGTTTGAGCAGGTCCTCATACAGAACCTGCCTGACGAATTGAGAGCCTTCCCACACTGCTTCAGCGAAGTCTTGCCCGTTGCGCCCGAAATTCGCGAGCGCCTCCTGCGCCAGCCCGATGTGCAGGCTTATCAATCCGCGATCGGCATAGCCACCTTCGGTATCACACCCGTTACCGTGCTCACCGCTACCAACGCTGTCGCACGATTGGCCGATCGCATGCTCGACCGCGGGTTGCTCAGCCGCGGCTCGCCGCTTCTGCTCTCTATCGAGGACGCGGAGACTATCGAAGACCGCCAGCAATTCGACTACTCGCTGGTGGCCAACGAGGTGGAAAGGAGCACTACCCTGGCTGAACCGGCCGCCGATGCATTGCTGCGGTGGTGTATCGGGGTGGCGCAGTACAAGCCGCTGCTGTTCGACGGCTTCGACTCAGAAGCGGAAAGCCGGTTCGGCATCACCATGACCTACACCGGCCAACAGGAGCTCAACCTCTTCCAACGATGGGCGCCCTCAGGCCGGCCCGCCGCTCAACCGCACTCGCGCGAGGTTGGAGTTCGCGGCGCTGTCTGAGCGCTGTGGTCTTAATAAGAAAATAGGGTAAAAGCCCGGTTTGGGTTTCTTGCAGCAGGGCGAAAGTGGTGTGCCTGGCGGAGCCGAAAACGGCACCCGAGGAAGAATGGCAGCCGGGTGTATACTGACCCAAAGGCTGGGGGCTCCAGAAGTTGTGGCCGCCCGGCTCGGGAGGCGCCGGCATGGTTAAAATATCGGGCGACCACGAGTCAGATATGGGCGAAAGAAACAGGACCATACTAGGAGCGGTCGCCGGTCTTCTGATACTGGCCGTCGCCGGTTACGGAGTGTATCGCGGAATTCGCGCACTGTTTCCGGACACAGGTCCAATTGCGGTGTCCCTTAGCGCTTATTTCGACGGCGCCAACCTGGTCATCAGCGGGCAGGTACAGCCGACTGTCAAAGGGAGAGCCAGGATCACCGTCAAGAGCTTGAAAGGAGATTTCCAGCAGAGCATATTCGTCGATCTGAATAATAACGATGGCTCGTTTCGCACGAGCGCAACCGAAATGCCGGCGCTGCACGAACTGCGGCGCGGCGATCCGCTCGAGGTTACGGCCGAAGTGAGGCCGGCCAGCAGAACCGACGTGGCCGCCCTCGAGAGGATCTACCTCTATGCCAAACCGCCGGTGCAACTGCAGACCGCGATGATCATATTCGCGGCCGTGTCCTTCCTCTGCATTTTCGTTTTCTTCTTCGCGTTTACCGGCCCGCCGTCGTTGACTAAAGACCGTGTCGCGATCATCCTATCGTATTGTGTCATCCTTCTGTTCCTGATACTTCCTCTCAGCGCGCCCATCATACTGCCACGCATCTGGGGCTCGGACGTCATGGACACGGCGGTGGGCTTCGTGATTACGAGCGTTCCGCAAAAAGATCCGACCGAAGCGACGGATACGGAGTGGGCGCTCAACATTGGAGGCTACGTAACCACACCGGGTCAGCCCGAAACACCTGCCACGAAGCCCCCGGCGCCGAATGCCGTTCCAGCCCCTACAGGGCCTGCGGCCGGAGCCGCCGCAAAGGCGGCTAAGAGCACGCCCGCGGCAAATACGCCGTCCCCGCAGGCCAATCCGGCGGCTACGACCACGGCAAACACGCCGTCCCCGCAGGCCAATCCGGCGGCCACCAACACTCCTTCTCCGAATCCTCCATCGCCGGGAGGGAACAACGCAGCCCCGGAAGGCGCGGGTAATCAGGCGACGCTCACCCCGCTGTCGAAAGCGGTCAAGGTGGGTGGAGGGTTGGTCATTCCTCTGTACGTCATCATTCTTTCGGTGATCGGCGGAGCGATCAACATGACAAGGCAGGTGCCGCGAATTCAGGGAGCGGCGCCTGAAGAATATCCGTCCTTCATCAGGCGCGTGGTCAGGGTCTTAACGACACAAAAGGGCCGGGTAGGGAAGGTCACTGAGACCTCAAACGAACTTCGTGAGCAGACGACGGAACTTCGTGAGCAGGCGCCGCCGCCCCAGGCAACCGGAGAAGCCGCGCCGCCCACGAAAGCGAGTATTGCCCCCGCGGCGGGTTCGCAGCCCGAACCCCATACCACAGACAAGACGCCTGCCACGCCGCCGGGGGCGAAGGAAACCGGCCAAAAGGGCGATCATCAGCGGACGCAGAAATGGCGCATGGACCTCCTCAGTCTGTACATGTACCTGATTTCGGCGCCGTTCCTGGCCATCGTTACTTATTACCTCCTCTGGTGGTTGGACCTCACGAAGAAACCCATTCTCGTGTTGGTCTCCTTTTCCATCGGACTTATCTCCGACCAGATAGTGGACAAGATCATCGATGTGGTGAAGACCGCGCTCGGGTCGAAAGATAAGGCGCCGATAGCGGCCCAGCATTGACTGGACTTTGCGAGTATCTCAGATGAGCACGTTAGTGCCGGTCACGACGCGGAGACGGCCCTGGGGCGCTGACGGACGGCGGCGACTTCCCGGTTGATCTGGGCCATGGTCAGCTTGTCCGTGCCTTTGCGTTTGGCATCTTCCCGGATCGCTTGAAGCTCCGGCGGCGTAGGGGCCGCCCGCCTGATCGATGCGGCGCTGCGGCTGCGGGGAATTGATGGTGAAGTTGGGAATCGCGTCGCTCGATTCGGCGCGCTGCTTAACGATGCCCGCGCAGTTGATTACGAACTTGGGCCGCAGATCGGCCAGAAGTTCCGCGGTGCGGTCGAGGTGCATCAGGTCGATGCCGGGGATTACGCCGGCGCCGGCGAGCAGGTCCACGCGGGGCGGGGGATGCCTGCTGCGAATCGTGGCGGCCGAGGCGCGCAGGCGCTGGAAGATTTTGTGGCCCAGCATGCCGTCGCCGCTGAGGATGAGGATGTCAGGCGTGGTCATCGCGGTGCGCCTTTCCCAGTTTCCGGCATCGCTTCGCCGCTCGTGGTGGCGTACGGCTCCGGCTGCCCATCGGGGCCGGCTATGAACGGGTAGCGGACTGCAAAATTCAGAAGTTCCAGGTTGCTGCGAAAGATCTCACTGTCCGAGCCGTGTTGAACGGCAAACCGCCACGCGCGTTCCGAGAGCGCCTGGAATTCGTCCGGCTGCATGTCGACACACCTCTGCAAAGCTGTGCGGAAGCGCTCGGGAGCATCCAGCGGCAAATCCCAGCCCACGCCCTTTTCTTCCAGGCCCCGCCATGCCGTCTGATCGCTGATCAGGACCGGGCAGCCGGCAGCCAGCGCCTCGGCGATGACATGGCCGTAGTTCTCGCCGTGGGTCGGGAGAAAAAACAGGTCGCTTTCCGCGAGACACTCGGCCACCCGATCATGAGACACTTCCCCCCGGTACTCGACACGGACGTTGGCCGGAAGGCGGCGCATGATTTCGCAGCACTGCCTCCAATACACAGAATCTTCCGCCGGCCCGTAGATCGAAAAGAGCACGTCTCCCCGGAGCCCGTCGAGCATCGACAGGGCCCCATCCAGGTTTTTCATCCGGGAAATCCGCGAAAGGAATACAATCCGCAGGGATCCCGCCGGCTTTTCCCTGCGGGGCGCTTGGGCGGATGCGGTGGGCGGCCGATCGGGCAGGTCGCACGCCGTAAGCACGGGCAGCGGCGCCGCAACTGCCACGTCGGATCCGAAAAACTCGCCCAAAATATCCCGCGCTTCGTGCTGGGTCGAAGCATGCCAGAGGACTGACTCGTGAAGCCGGACCATCCGCGCTGTCTTGCGGAACGGATACTTCTTCCACCTCTTGAACTGGAGCGCCCCTTTGCTCAATTCTCCGCGCGGCGCGAGCATGACCATTCTGGGACGGATCAGTCTCAACCAGCGGAGCAGCATGGGGACGATCGAGTACAGCGTGGAGAAAAGGCTGTTGATGTAGAGCACCTCCGGATCGGTCTGGCGGATGATCCGGATCATGGAGGGAATCGATGCGCAGCGGGGAGGAACATACATTACTTGCGCTTTCCCCACGCGCACCCATTCGTGCGCCGGCACGTCGCGATAGGGCGATTTCGAGCGATGGTCCCGGTCCGACGTGAGGATGCGAAACTCGAATTCGTCCCCAAACGACTCCACCAGGTTTGCAATGCTGCGGATCGGCCCTCCGGCTTTGTACCCCGGCAAATACGTGTTCAGGAGAATCAAAATCTTGGGGCGCGTGCTTTCAGGCATGTGCAAGGCCTTCCTTCGTTGCTCTCACGGCCGCCAGTTCCCGGTAAACCGCCAGGTAGGCTTCTGCCACGGACCCGGCGCTGAACCGTCCGGCATTTTCAAAACCGCGCCGCACCAGTTCCTGACGGTACTCGGCATCGTGAATGATACGCAGCAGTCCGCGACGGATGGACTCGGGATCCCAAGGGTCCACGAGGCAGGCAGAGCCGCCCGCTACCGAAACCATCGGCTCGATATTGCTCGCCACGACCGGGCGGCCGACCGCCTGCGCCTCGATGATCGGCATGCCAAATCCCTCATAGGTCGAGGCGAGGACTACCAGATCGCTTTCTTCATAGGCCTGTACCATCTGCTCATCGGTGAGGTCTTGCGACACCCGATAGGGCACACCCTCGCGATCCAGTTGCGAGCGGTCGGCTTGATCCAAGCGGCCCACGATGTGGAGTTCGCAAGGCACGTTTTTGAGAGCAGCGGCCACACGGCCCAGGTTCTTGTTGGCTCTGGTACCCACCTGGAGAATGATCGGCTTCGCAGGTGGGAACGCTTTAGGCGCGGGGCGGAACTCTTCTCCTACCGGGTCCGGCACGATCCGGATTTTCTCTTCGGGGCACCCGGTGTACTCGATGACTTCCTGTTTGATGCGCTCCGAGACGACGGTCACCACCGCCGAGCGCCGGATGGGGAGCCACAGCCACCACCAGCGGTAGAGCCGGCGGCGCCAACCCATGAGACGGACCATGCCGACGCAATCGTGGACCGTCAGGATGGTGTTCCGCTTGCGCAAGAACAGGGCCAGATAGCTGATATCGCCGGTGATGTGGTTGACTCCGTTGCAGGGAGCGATGCCGGCCTGGCGCAGCATGGCCTCCACCAGGTTGCAGGCGAATTTAAACGGATTCGTACCGCGATACCGGCACACCGCCACGCGGCAGTCCACCCAGGAAGGCAACGCGCGACGGACGGTCGAGAATACCCGCTCGATGCTGAAGTTGTGGATGAAGGGCCGGCGTTGGAAGTGAGTGACGATCATGAGATCACCTGCGAGGGCGTGCGACAGGCAGCCTGGTATCGAAGCGCCGGTATGCCTCGAGCCACGGTCTGAGAAGGAGCAACACGCCCGCCAGCGGATCGGAGCTCCGTAGTCCACAACCACGCGACCAGGGCGACCCAGAGGAAATTGGCTGTAGCGTAGTAAATCGTTACAAAAGAAGCCCCCGCCGCGCACCATGCGAGGATTCCCCACCAGTGAATGGTCCAGGTAAATCGCCGTAGCTGGTGAAGCACGCTGATCTGCAGCAATAGGTAGAGGACTGCCGCTGGAATGCCGGCTTCATAAGCAATGGTCAGCCATACGTTGTCTAACGTGTCGTTGTAGGACGTCCCGCCGGCAGTGGTCAGATCGCTGGAACTCTTCAAGCCTCTTCCGGTCAGGAGTACCGGGATATTGTCGAAGTTCAGGATATTGGACAAGCCCAGGTCAATCATCTGCAGACGTGTCTGAATACTCCTCTCGTCCCCGTAGATAGCGCGCTGAAAGAGCGAAGTATTGTCAGCGAAGCTGCCGTTGGCGATCGCCACCGCGCCGATGGTTGCGAACAGGCCACATGCGATCAGGGAGAGTACTCGAATCCTCCGCGTGTAACCAGCGAGTGTACCCAGGACGTAGCAGCCCGCCATCAGCGCGCCGGTCATCGATGTGGAGAGCGCTATGGAGATGCACAGCAGAATCGCGGTGACCCACTTGAAGCAGCCCTTGAGGCCCAGCGCGAACGGCAAAGCCAGCGACAGGACGACTGCGTGCAGAATCGGATTTCCGAGCGGGCCCAGGATCCGGAAGGCCCCGCCGGTCTGGCTCATGGCGAACGTCATCTGCGCGTAATCAGAGTTCAGAAAGAAGTCTCTGTAGAAGGGCAGATAGTAACCGAACAACCGCTCCAGGAGCCCCACTATGGCCGCCGCCGCCGCAACCAGACAGATGATCGCCAGCAACTTCCTACGGTTCCCGTGGGTGAACAGGTACCGCAAGGTAAAGAAGTTGAGGATGAAGCACGTAAAATAATTCAGAACCACGAAAAAGGCCGATTTCGGTACTGGTGAGGTGATGGCCGACAAGACGAGCGCCGCGACGAACAGGCATTGCCATTGCAGATACCCTCTTGAGGTATGTGACTGGAAGATCGTTCCACCCGACTCGATCACCAGGCATAAAAAGCAGACGAATGACGCGATCATCGCCAGGGTAACCGGATAGTCCTCTGCCAGCCGGATCACCGGGAATCCCCGTTCAATGGGTAGAAGGGTATTTACGCCCGCAAGGATGAAGAAAATCACCGAGTACAATCGAATGCGCCAGGGAGCGCATTCTTGTGGAAGAGCCTCGGCGGGCGTCAGGACACCGGTAGTGAGGGGCTGCCATGCCGGGATATGGACTGGCTGAGTCATAAAGCCTCCGACGGTATGCCGCTTTCCCGGGCGATGGGGCATTGTGCGCGCAGGGCTTTGCCGTGCAGCATCCAAAGGACAGCCAGGATGGCCGCCGTTGCCGCATAACTAGCCGCTGAGACCCATGCCGCACCAGTGATGCCCCAGCGGGGGAGTACGAAGGGAAGCGCCAGGACCGTGACTACCAAGCCGCCAGCCTCGGCCAGAACGGGAGACCCCGGCCTCCCATCGGCCCTCATACAGTTGCTCGAAACATAGTTGGCGCCTAGAAACAATCCACCCAGCAGCAAGATGCAGGCCGGCGTGCAGGCGCCGGCAAAGGCCACGCCGTATACCGCAGTGATTGCGGAGCGCGCCAATAAAGCCATCACCGCCGCCAGAGGAAGGGTGAGGACGGTAAACAGGTTCAAGCCCCGCCATAGTTCCTGGCGTCTGGCCTCGCTGGAGCTGGCCCGCGCGGCGCGTGAGAATGCCACCGTGGCGATCGCTCCCGAGACGCCGAACTGGAGCCCCGAATAAGAGACCGCGACGGCATAGATCCCGAGTTCCTGCATGGGCACGAGCCATGCAAGCAGGGCTTGGTCCAGCCTCCCATTGGCCAGCCAGCAGAGATTGCCGGCGTAAGTGCGAATGCCATAGGACAGGAGTTCCCTGCTCATGGCAACGCTGACGCGCCATGTTGCCAGCGGAATTACGGTGGCCGCACAGCCGAGCGCAACCAACCCGCCCAAGGCCTGGAAAACCAGAATGCCGGTCAGCATCCCGCCGACCCGCATCGATCCCGCGGCCCACGCGCTTCCAATCCCGGCCACGTATCCCGCCGCCTGTACCGTTTTGATCAGGTTGAATCTCCCGAAATATCCCAGCCCTAGCATCATGGCCGTCAGGCAGGTCACAGCCATGGAGATCGGCACCGAAAAGAGATAAAGCTTTGCCGCAGCCGCCGCTTCGCCGCCGAAAATCCGGCCGCCGAAAAACTGGAGGAGCGCCACCAGGACCGCCGCTGCGGTGATGCTGAGGGTTATCGACGTGGCGGCGATCCTGCCGGCCTCTTGCGGGCGCCGCGCACTGTAATAGCTGCACGACTGGGAGATGCCCAGATCGCCCAGGGCGGCTGCCAGCGATGCCCACACTATGATCGCCGCGAATTGGCCCCGCCCCTGGGGACCCAGGAGCCTGGCTGCCAGGACGCTTGCGACTCCGGCCATCCCCATGCCGGCAACATTGGCCGCCATGGAAAACGCCACCGCTTTGCTGCGCGAGTCTTCCGCTGGAGTACTCACAGTTCCTTCCACCGCCTGCTGCTCGAAGCCGGGAGCGATTTCATATGCCTTAGATCGGAACTTAGTGCGCCGGACTTTAGGCCTTAGTGGATGGGAAGCGGCTCCCTTTGCGGACCTAGGCGGTGGGAGGGATGGGCTGCATCCTTGCCCCCACTCGCCGTCTCACGGAACCCGCGGCCTTGCGCCACAGTGCCAGGAGGCCGCTGTGGCGGGCAATGGCGCAGGAATGGACGATCTGTGCATAGGCGTTGGACGCCAGACGGGCACAACCCGCAACTTTCGGGTTGATTTTGTGGATGGTGCAAAGTCTGGCGGTTTCCTGCTGCCCGCGCGCAATGGCGGTCCGCGTGGTCTGGCCCGGATGAAGTCTCCAGTAGCTCAACATTTCCGGTATGTGCCGGCTCCGATCCGTCGCTTGAAACATGCGGATCAGCCAGTCCCAATCGCCTCGATGCTGGTACGAAGGGTCGAAGTACAGGCCCCTCCGGCGCACCAGATCGGTCCGCACGAATAGAGAGCAGTGCTGAATGCAAGGCGCGTGGCGCATTAACAGACGAGCCAGCCGGCCCGGAAGGTCGGGGTCGAATGTGTAAGCGCCTTCGGGAGCCATGACGAGTCTGGGAGTCCGTCCGAATACCACGTCCAGGCCGGGGGACTCCTGGAATCCCTCCGCCACCAGGGACAGTACCCGGGTGCTGGCGTAGAGATCATCGGCGCAGATGAACGTGAGGACGTCTCCTCTGGCTTCGCGGATCAACTCATTCTGGGTTTCGTACTGCCCCTTGTTGGGGCGTGAATACCAGCGAAGGTGGGGATAGGCGGAGCAGGACGCCAAGAGATCGGCGGTTCCGTCTGTTGAGCCATCGTCTATCACTACGTGCTCGAAGCGGTCATAATCCTGAGCCGCCACGGCGGCAATCAATGCAGGCAGGAATTGCGCGGCGTTGTAAGCAGGCGTCAGAATCGAAATAAAAGGTCTCATTTTCGTTACCAAGAGGATCCGCTGGGATTACCCCAGTCGCTGTATACCCATATATCGAAATGTTTCCGGCCGGACTGTACGGGTGACCCGAGATTAGCTGTTACTTCTGATGACAGCGCCGTAGACGGTTGTCTCAATTTTTGCGCTACTTTGGGTTCACCAAGGCCCTGAAGCTTTCCGCAATCAGTGGGCATTCCCAGCCAGGAACGAACAGCGGTGGGCGGGCTTCAGGGGACGGTCCAGGAGCCTTTTTGCTGCCAACCGGAGTCCAGACCACCGGCATACGCATCCAGGTAAATGTTCTTGCTTCCGGCGAAGGCCGGCTGGAAGCTCAAGGCCAGGTTCAGGGTCAGGTTGTTGCCGCTGCCGGAGGCCGATGAAGGCGCTGTATTCACCGTGCACTGGCTGTTCTGCAAAGTCCCGCTCTGCCCCAGGGTTCCAGGTCCCGTCCACCCTGAGCCCGAGTCGGTCACCAGG
>DASQZT010000177.1:0-6752 GCA_035638575.1 Bryobacteraceae bacterium | reverse complement strand
GCGCGCGTCGGCGGCGATGGCGGGAAGCAGTGTCTTCAGCGCCACGCGTTCCTTCAGGTCCTGGTCCTCGGCTTCATAGACCTCGCCCATCCCGCCGCGATTGAGGAAGCGGACGATGCGATAACGGCCGGAGACAATCTGCCCCTCGGCAAACACGGATGCACCGGCCCGCGAGGGAGGCGTCAGCGGCGGGCGGTCGAGGAGGCCGCTGCGCTCGTGCTCTTGCACCATGCGGCGGACCTCGGAGTACAACCCGGCGTCGTCACCGCATTGGGCGCGGAGAAACTCCTCCACCTGGGAATCGGGACGGTCGAGGGCCGCATGAAAAATCTCGGTGACCCGGTGCCAGCGCTCCGGCGTCATGCGGGGCTCCTGCCGAACTGGGCCTGCAGCCAGGCGCGCGCGGCGCTCCAGTCGCGCTTCACCGTGCGCACGGAAACTCCCAGCACGGCGCCGGCTTCCTCTTCCGTCAGGCCGCCGAAATACATCATCTCCACCAGGCGGGCGCGGCGGTTGTCCCAATCGGCCAGCTTGGTGAGGGCTTCGTCCAGGACCAGCAACTGGTCGAAGCGTGGGCTGTCCCAGGCCATGAAGTCGTCCAGCACGACCCGCTGTTTGGCGGCGGGGCGTTTGGCGGCGGCGCGCTGGCGTGCATAGTCCACCAGGATGCGCCGCATGACGACGGAGGCGGCGGCGAAGAAGTGGGCGCGGCTGTGCCAGTCCAACGCGTGGTCCTGCATCAGGCGGAGGTAGGCTTCGTGGCACAGGGCGGTGGGCTGGAGGGTGTGGTCGGGGCGTTCCCGCCGCATATAGTGCTGGGCGATGGCGTGGAGGTCGGGGTACACCAGGTCGATAAGGTTCGACTCGGCGTTCCGGTCGCCGCGTTTCAAGGCGGCGAGTAGTCGCGTAATCTCCCCGGCAGATGGCGCCACACTTACTCCTGGTTGTTTGGGTAGATTGTACCGCATGGGAGCGCGCAGGGGAATCGACAATATGACCCGCAATACCTGAATTGCCGGACGTCAGGCGTCGGCGAGCCGTCCGCTTCAAACGGTTGGAACAGGCTTTCGAGACTGTGGAGCGTTGCGGGCCAGAGCCGCAACCCGCCATTTCCCACACTCCGCCAGCCGATGTGGCGCGGGGGGTGCCCTCTGGGCCCGTGCCTGCCGTGTCGAGACTCGTCTCGACACGCTTTCGCGGTTGTGACATAGTGTCATGAGCGCCCGACCCAGAGGGTACCCACAGGCAAGAATGCCTGTGCTACTCGTACTTCAGGCCGTAACCGACTTTAAACAGCGGGTCGTAAGTCGCACTATTCACATTTACCGGCAACTGCGCCATCGATCGCGGCCAGGAGTAGGAGAGCTTGCCCGTCGGCCGATAGTCTCCGAACAGCACGTCGGCAACGCCTTGCCCTTCGGTCCCCGGCAGCCAGGCCGCCAGCACCGCGTCCGCAGCGTCGAGAACTTCGCCCAGAATCAAGGGCCGGCCGGAGATCAGGATCACCACTACGGGAATCCCCGCGCTCTTCATATTGTGGAACGCGTCGAGATCTTCCTTGGCCAGGGCAAGGTCGGCCCGGTCGCCGTTGCCTTCGGCGTAGGGGCGCTCGCCGATCACCAGGACTCCCACCGTGGCGCCCGCGGCCCCGGCGCCATCCTTGGAGAAAGTCACTTGCGCGCCTTTGCCGACCGTGTTGCGGATGGCCGCCAGGATAGTGGTTCCACCCGGAGTCACATCGCCGCTGGTTCCCTGCCAGGAGATGGTCCATCCGCCGCACTGGTTGCCCAGGTCGTCGGCGCTCTTGCCGCCGACGTGGATGCGCGCCGCGCCCTTGGAGACGGGCAGCGTCTTGCGGTCGTTCTTCAGCAGCACGAGCGACTCGCGAACCGCCTGGCGCGCCACCTGCCGGTGCTCGGGCGACCCGAAGGTCTTCTGCACGCCGCGGTCGGCCAGTTGCGAGCGGCCCTGGTCCATCATCCCCATGGCGAACTTCACGCGCAGGATCCGCGTGACCGCATCGTCGATCCGCGCCAGCGGCACTTTGCCTTCATCCACCAGCGCCTTCAGGTCCGTGATGTATTCGCGGTAGCGCGTGGGCACCATCGCCATATCCATTCCGGCGTTGATCGAGATGCCGATGGCCTCCTTGTAATCGCGGGTCATCTGGTCGATGGCGTTGTAGTCGGAAATGAGGAAGCCCTGGAAGCCCAGCTCCTGCTTGAGAATTTCCGTCAACAGGTGCTTGCTGGCCGAGGATTTCACGCCGTTCCAACTGCTGTAGGAGGGCATGATGGTGCCGACGCCGGCTTGGATGGCGGCGATGTATCCGGGCAGGTGGATTCTGCGCAGGGTTGTCTCGTCGACGCGCGTATCGCCCTGGTCGAGACCGCGCCCGCCCCGCGCGGAGCCGAACGCCGTGCCGCCATCGCCGATGAAGTGCTTGGCGCAGGCGAGCACGGCTAGCGGGTTGGCCAGGTCAGTGCCCTGGAAGCCGCGGACGGCCGGGCCGGCCAGTTCCGCGACCACCTTCGGATCTTCCGAAAAGCCCTCGTAGGTTCGGCCCCAGCGGATGTCCTGCGGCACGGTCACGCAGGGCGCGAAGGCCCACTGTATACCGCTGGCGCGGACCTCTTCGGCGGTGATGCGCTCCACCTTCTCCACCAGCGCGGGATTGCGAGTGCAGCCCAGGCCGATGTGGTGCGGGAAGATGACGGCGCCGAGCACGTTGTTGTGGCCGTGCACCGCGTCGATACCGTAGAGGATGGGGATGCGGAGGCGGGTCTTGGTGCTGTGCTGCTGGATGCGGTCGTAGAGGTCGGTCCAGGCCTTGAGGCTGTTGCCTTCCTTGGGGTCGGAGTTGCCGCCGCTCAGGACGGAGCCGATGAAGAGGTTCTCGAGATCGGCCGGATCCTTCAAGGCGTCCTGTTCGGGTTGGGTCATCTGCCCGATCTTCTCTTCCAGGGTCATGCGGGCCAGCAGCGGCTTGACCTGCGGATCGAAGGAGGAAAGCGGCTTGGGCGCCGATTGAGCAAGAGCCATGAGAAAGGCACCGAGGCCTGCGACAGCCAGCATTGCGAGGCGAAGTTTCATTGAGAAGGTTCCTTTTTGGGCTACCGATAGGGTTTTAGCACGTTTCACGGCTCGACCAAAACCGGTGTCTGGCGGGCATGGATTGCTATGCTTGTTTTGCTTGCTTTCTTAGATCATACATAGTATGATGTTTCTGGGAGGATATTGAAATGGAGACCCAGACCAAGCGCGTGAGGGATTACACCCTCAGGGAGTACATCGAGCCGGCTCGCCGGCGCGGCGATGTGACCGTCAAGGTGGTTGCCGGCGAAGTTCAAAAAGGGGTCCAGCTCAGCAATCGGGTACCGCTGGTTTGCCAGGCGCTGAGGTCGCGTAAGTTCCTCGAGGAGAATGGCTTGATTCTGGAGAAATGGGAGGGGCCGCCATCCGGGATGAGTACGACCGTGACCTTCATTTACCGGCTTCGCGACCGCGCTGCCGAGCCAGGCCGGCAACCGGCCGAAGACCCATTGATGCGACTCTGGGGCATTGGGAAGGAAGTGTTTCAGGGTCTCGGCGGAGGCGAAGAGTTCATCCGCCGCGAGCGGGAACATTTCCATGACGCGGATGGTGGCGAGGACGCGTGAGCCGCATCTACTGGGACACCATGCTCTTCGTGTACCTGCTGGAGTCTCACGCGGAGCATGGGGCTCGCGTGCGGAAGATCCGGACCTCCATGCTGGAACGCGGGGACACGCTGTGCACCAGCGTGTTCACCATCGGCGAGGTGCTCACGGGACCGTATAAGCGGGGCGCCTTGGAGGTGGTTGCGCAAGTCCGGGAGGCGCTCCGCCCGCCCCAGGTCGAACTGCTTCCGTTCGACGAGACCACAGCAGATACCTACGCGCGGATTCGCGGAACTCACCGCGTATCGCCGGCCGACGCCATCCACGTGGCGAGCGCCGCGCACCACGGGGTCGATCTTTTCCTCACCAACGACCACCGCTTGCAGGGCCTGGTGATCCCCGGAATCGACTTCATTGCCGGGATGGACGTAAGCCTGTTCTGAGCGATTTGAGCGCGGCCCGCCGCCTCACTCGTCCTCGTCCGTGCCGTCGGCCGCCGGCATCGGCAGTTCCCCTACCCGGAGGATGGCGAGCGACACCAGCAGGCTCAAGAGTCCCGCGAACTCCTTGGCGGGAATCCCCTCGGGGATCAGGCCGCCGCTTCTGGCCCGTTCGAAATGCTCGCGCCATGTCCGGATTCCGTCGCATTCGGAAAGCACTTGCGTCACCCATCCCTCGCATCGAAACGAGCTGCGGAACGGCGACTGCGACTTCAGCATGAACTCCTCCATGTGAAACCGTCCCTCGCGCATCCGGCTGACGGTGTGCAGCGAGCAATCCGGCGCCAAGGACGGACGGCAGTTCAACAGCATCTCGTGGCCATCAGCGCACGAAACCGCTTTCTGCCACTCCAACTGCCACTCGAGGTGCCTGCCGGTGTATCCCTTCCCCGAAAGGGCGCGCCCCGTGAGGGGCGGCCGCGGAGTTTCGTGCCTCTCGATGAGGAGGGTTCCGTATACCAGGTACGTGGTTTTGGTTTCCTCCCATAGCTCCAGGAAATTGCGGCCCTCCCGATCGGTGGCTTTGCGGACCATGGCGTCGGCCAGAAACTCGGCGGGCGGGCGGATGCTGTGAGCGCCCATCAGCACGTCGAATTCGGCTTGCCGCGGCCCCAGCCACTTGCGAACCCGCTGCTCGAAGGATTCGTTTTCCCGATCGGTCGCCAGTTGCAGGGAATAGAATCGTCCTCCGGGCCGCAGCATTGCGGGCAGACCCTCGACCGCCCGGCGGATAATCTGTTCGCCGTCCTCGCCCGCATCGCGGTACAGGAACTTCGATTTTTTCGCCGGCACGTAGGGAGGATGGATGGTGATCCGGTCGAAGGTCAGTCCCTCCACCGGGGCGTACAGGTCGCCCTCGAGTACCGTCATGTTGTCGAGGCCCGCGAGGCGGCGATTGATTTCGGCGAACCGCACCGCGCGTGCCGTGATGTCGGTTGCCCAGACATGGCGTGCCTGACGAGTACCCATCAAGGCGGCAATCCCGGTCCCCGTGCCGACATCCAGCATGGCATCGCACGGCGTATCCGGCAAGCTCTCCAGAAACCGGCGCGTGGTGTCGAGAATGGCGGGGTAGACCACGTCGGGCGGCAGCTCGGACTTCGTGCCGTCGGGCGCGCGCTCGCCGCGGTCGCACACCGTCAGGAACCCCCGCGCCATCAGGATGGCCGCCGAGGCGTATAGCATTCCCGGCCGCTCCGGGTCGCGCACTACCAGGTCGAGTGACTCCAGCAGCGGCAGCGCGCCCGAGGGCAGCAGGCGGGCCGCGACCTCTTCCTCCACCAGGGCGCAATCGAAGAAGAGGCGGATCAGCGCGTCCAACGGCTGTTCCATGTGGCGGGCCTTGGGCGAAGTGGAGGAATACTCCAGCAGATTTTCGACGTTCACCCGCTTGCAGATACCTTCGCCGGTGTATCCGGACTCCTGAAGCAGGCGGCGCAGGGCCGCGAACTCCTCGCTGGTCCCGAGACGCGGCAGCGTTTGATGCCAGGGATAGGCAACGGTCTGGGTGGGAGACATAGCCAGTACTGCTATGTCGGAGGAAACTCGTCGTCCAGAAGCATTTCCAAGGTGAACGGGCAGACCTCGGGGAACTCCGCCGTGGCAATGCCCGTTTCGATGGATGCCACCTTGACCGCGTCCGGATAGCACTCCGTGAGCATCTCGGGAAGTTGCGGCCGCAGGCTGGGGCTCTCGCGAACCACGCGCCTGATCTTGACGCGCTGCTTGGCGATGCTCGCTAGCCAGCTCCTGCTTCGCTTTGCTGGCTGCTTTTCGTATTTCAAGAGGTGCATCAGGATCTGGATCACAGCACTTTCCAGCACTCTGCGCCGGCTTTTGCCCAAGTCTTCAATCTCCTCCGCGATGTGCTCGAGATCGGCCTCATCGAACTGGCCTGAACGAAGGAGCTCGGCATTCCGGAAGCTCCACTCGGAGAAATCCGTATCGTAAAGTTCGGCCGCCTTCATACCGTCTATTATGCCTTACCTTGGACACACCGCCCCAGTTCTGGTACTGTGATTCCAAATGAAGCGACTGCAGCCGGTCATCTGGACGAAGGGGACGTTCCTGAGCCCGCAGTATCTGCAGCTCCAGGACCGCTTCCTCGAAAATCTCCTGCAGTTCCACCTGGAGAGCCTTTCGTTTTGCCCGTGGGGCTTCCGCTCCCTCCAGATCAGTCAGGAAACGCTGGCCGCCGGTTCGTTCGGCATCTCCAGCGCCTCGGGGATTCTGCCCGACGGCCTGCTGTTCGACATCCCGGCCTCCGACGGCGCGCCGCCCCCCAAGCTGCTGGCCGATTGCTTCGAGCCCGACCAGACTACCCTGGAACTGTTTCTCGCCGTGCCGCAGTATCGCGAGCGCGGCCTCAACGTGGCCACTTCCGCCCGCCAGGGCGGCGCCCGCTACCGCGCCGAAATCGAGCTGTTCCGCGACGAGAATACGGGCCTCTCGGAAAAGCCCGTGCAGATCGCCCGCAAGAACCTGCGCCTTCTGGTGGAAGGCGATGCGCTGGATGGCTACTCCACCCTGCGGGTAGCGCGCGTTCTCCGCACCGAGGCGGGCATGTTCCAACTGGACCCGCACTTCGTGCCCCCGCTGCTCGACTTCCAGGCGA
>DASQZT010000176.1:0-47079 GCA_035638575.1 Bryobacteraceae bacterium | reverse complement strand
GGAAATTCGTAGCCCATGGGGCGCGCGAGGTTGGCAGTCAACCCGCCAGGGCAAGTCAGCGAACCGCCTGGCTGCGGCGCTCCGGACGCGAAATGCTTCTGCCATTCGACCCGGCCGAGATCGGTGTCGAAGGCGAACACGTTATCGGAGCTGCCTCCCACGAACGCGTAGGAACGGAAACCGCGGTAACCGATGTAACGGTCGAGCAGCACCGCCGTGGTCAGCGCATTCAACTGTTTGGGGTCGTTCGAGACCTTGATCTTCCACGCCAGCGAAAAGCCCGGTTTCTCCAGGGACAGTTTAGAGATCTTGGCATCCGCCCGCACCCACGACGAACGTTGAGCATCGCCGCCGCTGGTGGACCAGTCCCCGCCGCCGCGGCCGTACTGGGCGTGCGCCGCGCCCATCCAGACGAACGCGCAGCCGAAACCGACAGTCACCCCTCTTCGCATCACCGACCTCCTTGTTTCATCTCTTCCCCAACGCCCGCGCGATGGCCTGCTCGGCCAACGGCGCCATCACGCCGTAACCGGCGTCATTGGGATGCAATCCGTCGCCGGTCAACTCTCGTTTGAGATTTCGGCCTTCCGCCAGCGCCGAGTAGTAATCCAAGTAGACCGACCCGCTCCCGGCCGCATAATCCTTGATCCAGCCGTTCAGCCCGATGATCTTGCCCTGCGGCCGCAGGGCCGTCTGGTTCTTGAAACAGTCGCAAACCGGAGTCACGGAAGCCAGCACCACGCGGATCCCGTTGACCTTCGCCAACTCGGTCATCGACATGACATTCTCGGCCATCATGCCCTGGGTGACGGGCCCCATCAGGCTCGCCAGATCGTTCGTGCCGGCCAGGATCACCACCACTTTGGGCTTCAACCCGATCACGTCCTGGCGGAAGCGGACCAGCATCTGGGCCGTCGTCTGGCGGCCGATGCCGCGGTTGAAATACGGCTTGCCGGGGAAAAACTTCGCATCGCCGGTTCCCCAGTTTTCCGTGATGTCGTCGCCCAGGAACACGGCTCGATCTTCTCCCGGGGCCGGAGGACGAATCTCCGCATCCTCGCTGCCATAGCGCGTTAGCCCCGCCCAATCGAGGAGCAGTTGTCTCTGGGCCCCGACGATGCGCTCGAGCGCCTGGGTCCGCACGCCGGCATCGGCCGTCTGCGCCACCGCGATGCACGCTGCAATCAACAGAACCAGCACGCTGCGGCCGACGGGATTTTTCGCGAGGACCATGATGGCGCTACTTCTTGATGCCGAAGCAGTACAGGTTGCTGTCGAACGTGGCGATGTAGACCCGGCCGTTGGCCAGCGAGAGCCCGCTCCAATGGTTCCAGGATTTGATCTGGTCGCCACTGGACCACAGCTCTTTCCCGGTCAGGGCGTCCAGCGCGTACAACACCGCGTGGGTCGAGCCGGGGATGCGGCGGTCGGCGGTGTCGGCGAGCCCGACATCGGCATAGGCCTGGTCGGTATCCTCGCCGTTGCCGTAGGCGAAGACGACGCCGTTGGCGATGACCGGCGGCTCCGCGCGGTTCATGTCGCGCGAGATCCATGCCGGCGTCAGCGTGAACTTGCCGCCCTTCTCTTCCACTTTGAAGGCCACGATTGCGCCGTCCTTCACTACGCCGTATTCCACCGGCGCTTTGAACTTCGAGTGCTTGGGTCCCCAGATGGGCGTCAGCACCCAGCGCGTGCCTTTGGCGTCCTCCCAACTCGCCAGCGAGCCCCAGATGCCCGCCGACGCGAAGTTGACGTCTTCGTTGCACAGCAGGGGGCTGCGGTACAGAGGCGTGCGATGGTCGTCGCCGCCGATCGATTCGGTATCCATCAGGTACATGCGGCACTCCTTGCCCGCATCGGCCATCAGCTCCTTGCCCTTGTAGTTGAAGATGACGGGCGTGACCTGCATGTCGAGATCGCGCTTCACCAGCCACTCGGCGTTGGATGGCCCGTAGTAGTCCACCAGGTCCAGCGATTTCGTCTCCGGGTTCTGTTTCACGCCGATGATGCCGTTGCCGTAGATCCCGTTCTCCGGGTCCCAGCGGCCGTCGCCCGTGCCGGTATACATCACGCCCGTCGAGCTGATCGCGGGACCGGTGCGGCCCCACATGCCGCCGCCCGACGGCCCCCACGTGCCGACCTTGCTGGTGGCCAGATCGTAGGCGTACACGATGTTCGGATTGCCGCCGCAGCCCTGGGCGGTGTGGGTGTAGATCACATTGTTGTAGAGGTTCAGCGCGTACGGCTTGCCGTTGGGCGGCATGAACTTCGACGGCGGCGCGACGTCCTCGCCATCGGCCACGTTCAACTGGTGGAGCATGCCGTCCCAGGAGGCGGCATACAGGGTGTACTTGCCCGCCGTGCCTGCCGGGCCCACAACCGGGGTGGCGGTGAGGCCGCCGGGGCAGAGGACCCCGCCGCCCCGGCCGCCATTGGCCGGCGGCGTCCAGGTGCTCACGAAGTGCTTCTTCCAAAGCAGCGTGCCCGTCTCGACGTCGATGGCGTAGATGTTGTCCGACACGCCGGCATCGATGGCGATCTGTTTGGGGCCGCTTGCCGTGTTGACACGCTCGACGATCAGCGGCGGGAAGAGCGAGTGCATCTGGCGGGGCTCATTGTCCAGCTTGAGCTTCCAGAGAAGCTTCATATCCTTGACGCTGGACGTCGAAAGGATCTTCTCGTCTTTCTGCCATGCGGTGCGCAGGGAGTTGCCGCCGTCGGTCAACCAATCGGCTCCCCAACCCAGAGTGCAGCCAAGTGCAATGGCACCTGTTACCGGTAGTATTCGCATTTCCGACCTCGTATCATTCCTTGCCAGTGATCGTCAGCCGGCGCGCGAACGGCGGCGTCCAAAGAGCGACGGTGCAGCAAGGAATCCCCATCCGGGCGCGACTTCGCAGCCGCCAGCATACCCTCTTTGAATCGTATCAAGAGCCCAGCAGTGGGTTCAAGGTATAACCGGCGGTGAAAGGATGTCAAGGCCCCTTGACATTCCGGGAGCCGAGGCGCATTGTGTCAATTGCACTGCGTTACTATCAGGTCATCATGTCGAACCAGAATCTGATTCACCAAGCTCTGTCGGAAGGCGAAGGCGTGGTACGCCTGGCGCCTTGCTGGGTTCCCCGGTCGTTCCTCATGCCAGGAGGGCGGCTGAAACTCGACCCGCGCGACCTCTACGCTTTGGGCGCGCATCGCGGTGGCATCGACGAACGATGGTTTTCGTCGACCACCAAAGCGGCCAACGGCCCTCTGACCGCGCCCGACGAAGGGCTCAGTTACATCGAATTCAACGGCCAAAAAGTGCTTCTGAAGGAAGCCATCGAAACGGTGGGCGACCTGTTTCTCGGCCCGGACATCATGCAGCGGTTCGGCGGCTGGAACCTTCTCTGCAAGTTCTTCGACAACCTGGGACCGATCCCGCATCACCTCCACCAGAACGACGAGTTCGCGGCGCGCGTCTCGCAGAAGGGCAAGCCGGAGGCCTACTACTTCCCGCCGCAATACAACTTCAAGGAGAACCATTTCCCGTACACCTTCATGGGCCTGAATCCGGGCACCACGCGCGCCGACGTGCAGCGCTGCCTGGAGCGATGGAACGAGGGCGACAACGGAATTCTGGATCATTCGCGCGCTTATAAACTGAAGCCCGGAACCGGCTGGCAGGTCGATCCCGGCATCCTGCACGCCCCCGGTTCGCTGGTGACTTACGAGCCGCAGGTCAACTCCGACGTCTTCGCGATGTTTCAGTCGATGGTCGAGGGCCGCGGGGTTCCCTGGGACCTGCTGGTCAAGGACGTCCCCGAAGAGCACCACCACGACCTCGACTACCTCATCGACATGCTCGACTGGGATGGGAATACCGATCCCCTGTTCGCCGAACACCGTCTCTTCCACCCCAAGCCCGTTCGCCCGGTGGAGGAAATGGCCGAGGCAGGTTACCGCGAAAACTGGGTGGCCTATGCTACACAACATTACTCCGCGAAGGAGTTGACCGTGTTTCCGGGCCGCAGCGTGACCATCACCGACGCGGCCGCTTATGGAACCATCCTGGTGCAAGGCTTTGGCAAGCTCGGCAAGCACGATATCGAGACACCGGCGATGATCCGATACGGCCAGATGACCCAGGACGAATTGTTCGTGACGGCCGATGCGGCCCGCAACGGCGTCAAGATCCAGAATGACAGCGCCACCGAGGACCTGGTCTTCCTGAAACACTTCGGCCCCTGCAACCCGCAGGTGCCCAAGGCGAACTGACTACTGGCGGCTGAGAATCAACACGCCCCAGGGACGGTCGCCGACCTTCACCTTCTTGATGACCGCCTGCGTGGCCACGTCCACGACGGAAACATCGTTGGACGGACCGTTCGCGCTGAACAGCAGTTTCTCATCGGGCGAAAGGGCGATGCCCCACGGGCGATCGCCCACCTCGAAGGAAGCCGCGACATTCCCGGTTGCCGGCTCGACGATCACCACCTTCTTGCCGCGCCCCGTGCTGACATACAGGCGCGAACCGTCGCGGGTCATGGCCAGACCCATCGGTTTCAAGCCCGCGCCCAATGAGATCGTTCCCGTGGCTTCCAGCGTGGAGGTGTCGATGACGCTCAAGGTTCCGTCGTTCTCGTTGGTGACGTAAGCGCGCGACCCGTCGGGCAGGAACGCCACGCCGCGGGGCCTGCGCCCCACCTTGATGGTCTTCACGACGCTCTCGGACGCAAGGTCCACCACCGCGACCGTCCCTTCGTCCTCCGACGTCACGAAGACCCGCTTGCCGCCGGGCTCGAGCGTCACTCCTTCGGGCTCGCGGCCCGTGGGGAGCGTCTTCAACACCTGGCCGTTGGCGGGATCCACGAAGCTGAGGCCCGCCGCGTCTTCGTTGGAGACGTACAGCGTGCGGCCGTCCGCGCCGACCGCGAACTGCTCCGGATCGGATCCGCCCGGCACTTTGCGGAGCATCTTGTTCTGAGCCACGTCAAACACGCCGATGCCGTCCGCGCTCTTGTCCGGCGGCGGCAGCGTGCTCTCGTCCACTCCCGGCGGCGCAAACGGCGAGCCGCTGAGCGCCACGAAGATCAGCTTGCCGTCCGCGCTCGCGTGAATTCCCCGCGCGCGCTTGCCCAGCGGCAGGGTCGCCAGCGCTTCCATCTTCACCGGATCGATCACGGTCAGGTCGCCCGAGGCTTCGTTGCTCACATACACGTGGTAAGCGGGACCCCGGCTGCAACCTGCCAGCCAGACCGTCATCAATCCGGAGAAAATCAACCGCGTCCCTTTGGACATCGTGGATACCGCCTTTCGGAGGTGCGCCGCGGAGCCCGGGCGCACGTCTCATGGATATGTGAAGTCCACTCCCGCGCGCGCGGACGGCGCCACGTGGATCGGCTTCGCCTGGTTACCCAGTTTCTCATGCCAGACAGCGATCGTGTAATCGCCCGGCGGCACGTTGGCCAGCGCGAATGCACCGTCCGGTCCAGTGACCGCGAAGTACGGGTGCGCCGCCACTCCGATGTAAGCGCGCATCCACGCGTGCACGTTACATTTCACGGGAATCATGATTTCCGGCCGCACGAACCGGCGCTCGACATCGGGCGACCCCGGCGACTGCTGGTCGTTCCACTCCCGGTTGACCTGCGGCATGGGGTGAATATTGTGCGAGACCGCGTCGCTGTTTTTCACCGCCAGCGTCTGCCCGGTCTGGAGGCCGATGATGCGCGGCACGAACATGCAGCCGTGCTGATCGAGAGCCACCACCTCTTTGGAGGGTTCGAAATGCTTGCCTTCCAGGCCCGCCTGAACATAGACGAAGGCGTTGGCCAAGCCTCCATCCTTGCCGAGGACGACGGATTCATCGTAGACGGGGTGGCCGGCGTGCGCCTGCTGGCACCCCGCATCGGATTCCATCGAGATCTTCTCCCGCGGCGGCCTGGCGCCGTGAAACACGATCCTGCCGCTCACGGTCCCCGCGGTAGCCGGATCCACGTGAAAATATTCCACCGCCTTGGCGGGCTCGGCGGCCGGCTTCCCGGGCGGCTTGGTTCCGCCGCAGCGAATCGATATCACCGCCGCACCCAAAACCGCCGCCAGCGAGATCCGTTTGAGCATGACAGCTATCATACGCCACAGGGGCGCGGGTATTGTTGCCCTGGGCCCACCCCAGTCGTGCGAAAATGTGCACGGGGCCTGCCATGCCGGACGATTCAGCATTACGCAAACAACTGATCGAAATGCTGCGGGGCGGTCACGCCCATGCGAAGTTGGATGATGTGGTGAAGGGATTCCCGCTGGACCAGATCGGCGTGCGGCCGGACGGCGCGCCGCACTCCGCATGGGAGCTCCTGGAACACATGCGGATTGCGCAGGAGGACATCCTGCGCTTCAGCCAGTCGTCGGGGCACGTGTCGCCGGACTGGCCGGAGGGCTATTGGCCGAAGACGCCCGGGCCCGAATCGAAGAGCCGGTGGAACGAATCGGTCCGCGCAATGCGCAAGGACCTAACGGAATTCGAAGCCCTGGTGATGGACCCGGAGAAGGATCTCTACGAGAAATTCCCCTGGGGCGACGGCCAGACGCTGCTGCGCGAAGCGCTGCTGATCGCGGACCACAACTCGTATCACCTGGGCCAACTGCTGCTGGTGCGGCGGCTGTTGGGGGCCTGGCCGAAGTGAGCCCGATCAATCGACAGCCACGACCCCGGAGGGGTTGACGGAGATCTGCCCCGGCGCGGGCCGCCAGAACAACAGCGCCATCGTGATGGTCAGCACCTGCACCGCCGCGATCAGCGCTACGCACGCGGGCCAACCGCCGCGGATCCAGAAGCGGCCGGTGACCGCCGAGCCAAAGCTGCCCCCCGCATAGTAGAACGTCACGTACAGCCCCACCGCCGCCGCTCGCGCTTCGCGGGCCACTACGCCCACGTAGCTCGATCCCGCCGAATTGGCGATGAACACGCCCGTGCAACAGATCGCTAGGCCGAGCATCACCACCGGCAGGCTGTGAACCAGCGTCAGGCTGACGCCCAGCACGCCGCCGGTGAAAGCGATCACCAGCGCCACGCGGTGTCCCAGGCGGTCGATGGTGCGCCCGGCGAACGGGGTGATGACCGCACCCACCAGGTACACCGTGAACAGCAGCGCCAAGGCTTGCGCGTTGAGCCCGAACGGCGGCGCGGCGAGGTAGAAATTGATGTACGTGAACGTGGCCAGCAGCGTGAACATCACGCAGAACCCCACGGCGTACGTGGCCAGCAGGCGCGGATTGCGAAGGTGGCGCAGCGACGGGCGGAGCGCGGACTCGTGACGCGTTCGAACGAAGTGGCGCCCCGGCGGCAGGCCCTTCCAGATGGCCACGCCGCCCAGCGCATTGAGCACGCCGAGCACGATGAAGGACCAGCGCCAGGAAAAGTGTGCCGCCACGATGCCGGCGAGCACCCGGCCGCTGAAGCCGCCCAGCACCGTGCCCGTCACATAAGCAGCCACCGCCGCGCCCGCGCCGGTTTCCCATTCCTCGTTGACGTAGGCGATGGTCACGGCGAAAATCCCCGGCGTGAACACGCCTTGCCAGAAGCGCCAGAACAGAAGCTGGCCGAGGCTGTGGGAAGTAGCGGCCAGCGCGGTCGGCACGGCCAGGAGAAACGCCGCCGGCACGATCACGCGCTTGCGCCCCAGGCGGTCGGAGACCATGCCCGCCAGCGGCGCGACGATGGCCACGGCAACCGTCGAGATGGTAATCACCAGGCTCACCGCGGCCGCCGAAGCGCGGAACTCCGCGGACAACATTGGCAGCAAAGGTTGCGGCGCGAACAGCGCCAGAAACGCGCAGAAGCCCGCGCTCATGACCGCCACCGTGCGGGCTCGCGAGCCGGGGATCTTGTGCGGCCTCGGCGGCCTGAGGGAAGCCGGAACGGCCATTCGTTCTATTATCGCCGGTGGAAGGCGCGGCCCGCCGTTCACAACGTCTTCAAGTACTCGATCAGATCGTCTTTCTGAGCCGCCGGAAGCTCGACGCCGTAGCGGTGCCCGCGGTTGCTGTTCCCCGCGATCGAGGTGTCCACGCGAAAGCCCACCTTGGCGGCCTCGGGCCCATCCGAGATGAATCCCACATTCACCGGATCGACCACGTCGTAGCCGCGGTAGAAGACGGCGGGCCGGTCCGCCTCCGGCATCAGCAGCGCGCGCAGGCTGGGCACCGAGCCGTTGTGCAGGTAAGGGCCGCGCAGCCAGATGCCGTCGACCGGCACGCGCGAATAGCCGTTGGTCTTGCGGTAGGACGTGAAAACGAATGGCGGCGTCGTGAAGGTGTGGAAGCGGTCCACGAGGGCCTGCGAGAAAGACTCCAGGCGATGCGGGTCGGTTCCGGTCTGCGAGATGTCCTCCACCTGCCCGACTCCCGTACTGCCGAAGGCGTGGCAGCCGGCACAGGCGGATTCAAACACCGTCGCGCCGCGCGCGGCCTTCGCCTGGTCGATGGGGAACGGAAACTTGGGCGGCTGCAAGTCCAGCAGGTAGTCGGTCACGCGTTTGAAGCTGTCGGGCAGAACGGAATCGGGTGTCGCTCCCACCGCCATCGCCGCGGCGTAATTGCGCTCGCGGATCTGGTTGTTGTTACCGTCCCAATGGAGCCACATGTTTTCGCGCGGCCGCTGGTTCCAGACCTGCGGAAGGTCCACCGTGCCGATGGTGTGGTCGTCGGGCATATGGAAGACCACGATCTTGGTGGGGTTGAACGTGTCGGTGCGGCCGCGCCCCTGCTGCGGCCGGCTGTCCTGCCAGGAGTAGGCGGCCTTCTGCTCCAGCAGCGCCACCCGCGTGGCCGGAATAATCAGGTTCCGGTAGATGAGGCCCTCGATCCAGGAGAACTGGTGCATCTTCCCGATGGCGGCCATCAGGGTATCGGGATTGAACCGCGGGTCGGCGGCGCTGTCGTAGAGGAAGCGCTGGAAGCCCTGCAGGTCGAGCGTGTGTGACGGGCCGCCCGGCGTCACCACCGGCTTCGCTCCGGGAGCCGTGCGATACACCGCCGTGTGGCACAGCGAGCAGTTGGCCTCCACGCATTCGTAGCCGAAGACCCGCTTGGCGAAGCCCACCGGCGTCTCGGCACCATCCTCCTGAATGAGTCCCAGCGCGGCGTACCCGCCGGGGCCGGGCAGTTTGTCGGCGAAGACCTCCGGCAGAACTTTGAAGATCCAGAACGGAATGCGGCTGCCGGTGCCCAGCCCGATGGAAGCGTACTTCCAGTGCTGCGTGATGTCCGAATAGACGATCTCGGGTCCGTGCCGGAACAGGTTGACATATAGAATCCAACCGGCCGCCAGCAGCAGAACGAGGACCAGCGCTGTCGCCACCTTGACGGCCGTGGAGCGGTACGCGGCTTTCAGTCCGGCTCCGATGCCGGCGAAGAGACGGCCGAGAATGCCGGGCAGTTTGTCCTCCTTCGGCACCGCGATCTGGAGCAGCACACCTTGCACGATGCAGAACGCGGCGTCGGACGCCAGCCAGGATCCGAACGAGCCTTGCTGATCCGCCAGGCACCACGCCCAAAACGCGCAGGCCAGCAGCCGCGAGAGCACCAGCAGCCACGAGTAGCAGGGATTTCGCAGCGGATCGAGAGCCGCCGGAATATAGAGGATAGTGAGCGCCAGCACCATCGCGCCGTGCGCCCGGTTCCACACGGTGGGGAATCCGGGCGTGAGGCCCACCGCGACGTTGATGAAATCCGGCGCCAGCAACTCCATCGCCACGAACAGAAGGTTGAACAGAATTCCGAGCCATACGACGCGGCTGAACCACACGGCCGCCGTGTTGGGCGGGCTGGCTTGCTGGGCCGGCGTCATGACGTGGCTCCCGCCGTCGCGGCCCCGTACGTTTCGGTGAACATCGGCGTCTCCTCGGGATCGCTGTCCTGGTAGTAGGAAACCGTCGCCAACGGCCCATCGAGATCCATCACCGCGTAGCCGTGCGAGTAGAACGACGGGCCCCTGGCGAGCCTCACATCTTCCAACGGGACGTTGGGGAACTGCGGGCTGTCCGCGATTTCGGTGATACCGACGGGATACGCGCCGTGGCCCAGGCAGCGGCCCAGCACTCCCTGGAACGGCTTGTAGATCACCTGGTTGTGCTCATGCCCCCAAAGCCACGCGGTCACCTGGGGCAAGATCGGCCCGACCTGCCTGTTCAGGTTTTCGTTCAGAAACCCGGCGCCGATTTTTTCGAACGCGGTGAAAAGCTGGTGGTGGCTCAACAGCACCGTGCGGCGGCAGCCCGCGGTCGCGATCTTATCGTTCAGCCAGGCAACCTCGGTGTCCTCCAGAAATGTCGGCTGGGCGTCGAGCGCGTCGACGTCGTGCAGGCCCGTGTCCAGCGCCACGAATTGCCAGTCGTCGTTGCGCAGGCAGAAGTAGCTGGCCGGCTGCCCCAGCTTTCCGATCAGGTCGTAATATGCGCCGCCGCCGCTGTACATATCGTGGTTGCCGGAGAGCGTGAAAGTGCGGGTCGTGGTGAGATCGAGCGTGCTGGACCAAATGCTCAGGAAGTAGTTCTGCATCTCGAACTCGGTGCCCGAGTAATAGATGTCGCCAAGGTGAATGACCGCGTCCGGCTTCTTGCGCGCGATGGCCTCCAGCAGGGCCTTGGCTTCGGGCTGGCCGGTGCCCCAATCGCCCACGATCGCGATTCGGGCGTTGGCCGGCATCTTCCAGTCGATGATGAAATCGTCCAGGTTCTGCCACACCTTGTACGGGACCTTGTCTTTCTTGACCTCGTAGAAATCGATGTACTGTTCGACGGCCTCCGCGTACCGCGCATCGCAGCTCGTGAATGCGCCGGCCTGCGCCTCCCAGACCTTCTCCGCCGCTTGATCGCCGGCCAGCTTCGCCTTGGCGATCTCGAACCAGATGGAGGCGCAATACTTGGCGGCATCCGCTCCCACCGGCTTGGCCCCGGGGGGTCCGCTGGGCGATGCCGCCTGGTGGGCCAGCGATAGGCCGTTAGTCAGGTGTTCGGCAGCCTGCGCGGCCCCGGCGACCATGGAATGCGCCATGTCGGGCCGCTGGCTCCCTGTGCTGACCACCTGGTCGATGGCCGATTGCCAGAGCGAAAAATCGGGATGATGAATCTGCGTCAGCTTCTGCATCTCTTATGCTCCAGTCACGCCCGAGACCTGAGCCGTGCGCGGTTTCGCTGTGTCCAGCGCGTTCAAAACCACCGGAAAAACATCGCGAGCCGCGTTCTTTCCGAAAATGCAATCGATGTGCCCGTAGCCCGGGATCACATGGCGGTCGTAGAGATCCTTGCCGTTGGCCTGGCGCAGCCGCTCGTAGGTAAGCCGCGTGCTCTCCGGCTCGAAGCATTCGTTGTCCGCGCCGTGGATGAAGGTGATGGGAATGGCGAGCCTTTGGATGTGCGGCAGGTACACCTCTTCGCCCGCGAAGTTCACGAGGTGTCCCTTGTTGGTGAGCAGCGCCAGATGCTGGAACGATTTGATATTGGCCACGCCGAAGGTCTCGTACAGCGTGCTGTGGGTCTGGTCGTTCAACTGCGCGTGATCGTAAAGCGGCGCGTACAGAAAGCTGATGCGATGGCACACCAGATTTTCGCAGCGTTCCTTCATCGCCACCGGATACAGGCGCAGCGCCCCGTCGAACACCTTCTCCAGCAGGCCCTCCTGGGTGGAGGCATCGGCGGTCAGCGATGGAATCCCCAGCGCGTTGAGGAACGACGGCACGTGCAACCCGGTTTTGATGTGGGTCGCGATGGGCGCCACGATATCGGTGGCGATCTGCGAGCACACCGCCGACCGCACGCCTTGAAGCCCCGCCAGCATCGACATGAAGAACGTGGTCGAGCCCCAGCAGTGGACCACCATCTGCACGTCGGGCGCCCCGGTGACCTCGCGCACCATGTCCACCGCCGCGGGGTAATCGTACAGCGCGACATCGTCGCCGGAGGCCTGCAGCTCCGCCGCCGGAAGCTCGATCGAAGCGCGGTAGTCCAGCAGCCACACGTCGTAGCCGTGCGCGAACAGGTACTCCAGCATGTTGGTCTCGATGGTGTCGAGCGAAAAGATGAGGCTCGAGACGCCCAGGCCGTGCGAGAGAATCACCGGCCCCTTGGAGCCGCCCTGGTAGCGTGTCAGCCGCAGCGCCACGCCGTCCTTCGCCCGGAATGGATAAACCACAGGAGCGCCCGCCCGCAGGGCCCGCCTCTTCCGCGTCGGCGCATCCGGGTTTAACGCGCTCGCGCGGGCGAACACGCCGCCGTACGTCTGAAACAGCGTGCCGGCGAAGAACTCCCCGAACTTGACCAGCGGCGCGGGCACCCCCACGGTTGTCGGTTGGGGTGCGTTGGTCAACTTCATGGTGGTCATCTGCTTGGCGAAGTCGGCCGGCTCGATGTGCAGCACGCCTTTGCCGATCACCGGACCCGAGCTGCCGTCCGCCGACAGCGTGATGTACAGCGTGCTGGTATCGTGCCAGATATCGGTCACGGGACCTTGGTGAATCACCTTGAAGCCGTCGAAATACCAGTGCTTCCCCTCCTCGGAAACCAGCGTCATGCGGTAGCGCATGTTGCGCGTCTCCACCTCGTCCGGATTCACCACGAACAGGTTGAAGATCCCGTCCGTCACCGTCAGGGGCTTGGCCGAAAGCCCGGGCGCCGTTACCGTGCCGGCCATGCGCGCTTCGTGGCCCGGTTCGGCGAGCATCAGGTTAACGTCGTCACCGCGAATCGTGAGGGTGAACTGAAAATTGTTGCCGGCGGCCTTGCCGTCCGTCTCGCCGATGTCGAAATCGGCCACGCCTTGCTTCCAGAAGCCCTTCATGGTTTCGGTGAATTCGATCCCCACCGGGGACGCTGCCATCGCCTTGGGCCGCGACGGCGCTTCGTAATCGATCTTCCATCCGCGGTCCTGGGCGATGAGCGCGCAGGTCCGCTCGGCGATGGCGGAAATGGTGAGCGAGGGATTCACGCCCAGCGAGCGGGGGATCACCGCGCCGTCGTCCACGTACAGCCCTTCGTAAACGGCATCGCCCTGCCCGCCCGCGAAGACCTGGCCTTTGTGGTTCACCACGCCCTGCCCGGCGTTCTCGCCCATGATGCAGCCGCCCAGCGGATGCACGCTGACCAGCGCCTTCTGCTGGAGCGAGTGCCACGTCGGATTGGGAGCGAAGACACCGCCGAGAGCCGCGGCCGCCTGTTTCAGGTTGTCGTTGGCCTTGGCGAATATCGGCTCGGTGCCTACGCTCGGCCAGGAGATGCGCAGGCGATCGTCCTCCAGCAGCATGCGGCCAGCGGCGCCGTCGTGGGTCATGACGAGGTAGGTCTGCGTGTTGCGGATGGCGCCGGTATAGGGGCCGCCCACCAGGCTTTCCAGCTCCCGCGTTTTTTCCTGGATGACCTCGTGAAGCCCGCGCGGCAGGTTGCCGCCCAGCGTGGCAGCCGCCTCCAGCCCGGCCGGCAGCAGCGTTCCCACGGCACCCGGCACCGAGCCGTCCTCGATCACCATGCCCTGGTTCAAGTCGGGCTGCCCGCGCAGATCGATCACGCTGGTGATGCAAGGCCCCACCTTGTCCCGATTCTGAGGAGCGTGGTCGCCGAAGCCGACGCCGTTGATGTTGGTGTCCGTGTTGTAGGCGAACCCGAGAACGTCGCCGTTGCCCGTGAAATGCTCGCCCAATTTCGAAGAAAGCGCCAGCCCGTTTTGAGCCGAGCGCAGCAGAATCTCGGTAGACCCGAGCGTCCCCGCGCCGAGAATGACGACATCGGCGGTGACGAACAGGTCGGGCGCGCCAAATTGTTCGCGCCCCACGCCGATGGGCCGATAGTAGATGCGCCAGGCGTCACCCGAGCGCGCGACGTACCGGACCGAAACTTCCGTGAAAATCTCGGCGCCGAAGTTGGCGGCGTCCGGAAGGTAGTTCATCAGCGTCGTATTCTTGGCGTGGAAGTTGCATCCCGAAACGCAGTCGCCGCAGCCGATGCAGGCGCTCTGCGGCACGCCAAACGGATTCAACCCACCCGCCGGATCCTGAAACGTCACGTACAGCGGCGTACGGTACCACTTGGCATGCAGGTAGTCGCCGGATGCGTGGTGCGCGTCGGTTTTCGGCACCGGGCCAAAGCTGTCGGGCACGGGCTGCGGCTGAAGAACCCGCTCGGCCCGCGCATAGCTGTCCTCGATACTCTTGGCGTCATTGCGAAACGCCGCGGGCCACGCCGCATCGTCGAACACGCGCGGCTCGGCGCGCAGCCCCACGTTGGCATTGATCAACGACGTGCCGCCGAGCCCGCAGCCCAGCACCACGTTGAGATCGGCGTTGACCCGAAAATCGAAAAGGCCGGTAGCGGGGCCCAGATGCGCTTCCGGCGTGTCCGTCTGCATTTCGAGCGCGGCCGCGTCCAGCGTGTTCGGGTATTCCCCCGGCTGGATCTCCTTGCCCCGCTCCAACAAGCAGACCTGCTTCCCCGCGCGGGCCATGCGCGAAGCGGCGATCGCTCCTCCGTATCCCGATCCGATCACCACCACTGTATAGGAACTTTTCATCTGTTCGATGGGCAAGGATATCCGCGGCATGGTCGTCTCCAGAGTGCGAACTTGGCGATCATCTTAATGAAAACCCCGGTCCGGAGTCAAATGTTTTCTGTAGGCGATGGCACCAGGTGTTGCGTTGGCTATGATTGAATATCCATCTATGGCAGACGCACTGATCGGAGCATTGCGGGCGAGGAAACTGAGCGCCGTTCGCGCGGCGGTGAAAGCCAAGCCGGAGGCGGCGCGGCATCCGCGCGCCATTCTCGAAGCATCGCGCCTGGCTTTTCAACAGGCCCTGGAACTGTTTCATCGCAACGGCGCCGACATGAACGCCGCGTGGCGCAATTACCGGCCGCTTCACGCCCTGATGCAGGAGGAGCCCCACGCGGAGGCGGGCCAGCCGGCGCCCGAACGCCTGGCGTGCCTCGATTGGCTGCTGGAGCATGGCGCCAATCCGGAGCAACTCGGCGCGTGGCCCCCGGCGCGCGCCATCATCATCGCCGCCTTCGCCGGCCAGCCCGAATACGTGACGCGACTGCGCAAAGCGGGCGCCAAACTCGACGGTTTCGCGGCGGCCGCGCTGGGCGATCGCAAGCTGGTGGAGAAAGCACTGCGCGAGCGTCCTCAGTTGGCACGCGAACGCGACCACGGCGGATTGACGGCGCTCCAGTGCGCCGCCGGGTCGCGCATGCCGGGTGCGGTTTCGGTCGAGATCGCGCGAATCCTGATCGATGCCGGCGCGGACGTGAGCGCCCTAACGAAATCGTGGGCCCACGACATCGACGCCGCGTACCTGGCGGCCGGCAACAAGAACCAGCGGCTGTTCGAGCTGCTGCTCGACCGCGGCGCGGATGCCACCGAAGCCCTGTCGCACGCCGTCTGGGGCGGCCACTACGAGCTGGCGGAGATGGCCCTGGCCCGCGGCGCCGATCCCGACCGCGCCACGGCCAACGGCAAACCGCTGCTCAACGACCTGATTCGCTGGGGCCAGGTCAAGCCGACCATATGGCTGCTGGCGCGCGGCGCGAGCCCCAACGTTCCCGATGCGGACGGCTGGACATCCGTGCACCAGGCCGCCGCGCGCGGCAACGCGCGCATGATCAAGGCCGTGCTGGATGCGGGCGGCGATCCGGCCCGCCGCGACCACCAGGGCCACACGCCGGCCGATCTCGACAAGGGGAAGCGGCTCGTCGCCCTGATGAGCTGATCCGTGGAGTCCTCTCCCCAGCCTCGCGGCCGCCTCGGCCTCTTCGACGCCACCATGATCGTCATGGGCGGCATCGTGGGCTCGGGCATCTTCCGCAACCCTTCGGTGGTCGCGCACCAGGTGCACACGCCGTTCCTGATTCTCGGCGTGTGGGCGCTGGGCGGCATGCTGGCCATGTGCGGCGCGTTCATCTGGGCCGAACTGGCCACCAGGCTGCCCGAGGCCGGCGGGCAATACGCCTACCTGCGCGAGGCGTACCATCCATCGGTGGCCTTCGTCTACGGCTGGGTGCTTCTGCTGGTCACCCAGACCGGTGGAATGGCGGCCGTGGCCATCACCTTCGCCAGCTACTTTCGGGAGGTCAGTGGCGCCCGGTGGAGCGACAGCGCCATCGCGGCCGCCGCGCTCCTGGGGCTCACCGCGATCAACTGCTTCGGCGCGCGCGCCGGCAGCAACGTGCAGAGCGCTTTGATGCTGATGAAGACCGGGGCCATCGCCGCCATGGTCGTGCTCGGCCTCGCCATGGGCGGCGGCACGATCCATCCGCTGCCTCTCATCGACCGGCCGGTCTCCCTCGGTCTCCTCGGCGCCATCGGCGCGGCCATGATCCCGGTGGCGTTCGCCTATGGCGGCTGGCAGACCTCCACCTTCGTCGCGGGTGAAATGCGCAACCCCGGGCGCGATCTCTCGCGCGGGCTCGTGATCGGCGTCCTGGGCGTCGTGGTGCTGTACCTGTCGGTAAGTTTCGTGTGCCTCAAAGTGCTCGGCCCCGTTGCTCTGGACCGCACCGCGACCCCCGCATCCGACGTCATGCGCGCCGCCCTGGGCCAACCCGGCGCGCTATTGATCGCGGTCGGAATCGCGATTTCCACCCTCGGCTTCCTCAGCCAGAGCATGTTGACCGCCCCGCGCGTGTACAACGCCATGGCCCGCGACGGCCTCTTCTTCCGCAGCGTCGGATGGCTCTGGCCGCGCAACGGAGCGCCCGTCGTGGCCATCGTGCTGCAAGGGCTGGCCGCCACCGCCATCGCCTGCTCCGGCCTCTATGAGCAGATCCTGAACTACGTCGTTTCGGTGGACTTCATCTCTTTCGGGCTCACGGCCGCGGCGCTGTTCCCCCTTCGCCGCCTCGGCCGCCGGACGCCGGGCACCGAAGTCTACCTGTCGCCCGGCCATCCCTACACCACGGCGCTCTTCGTGGCGGCCTCCTTCGGAATCGTCGCGAGCACAGTGGGAACCTTCCCCGCCAACAGCGCCATCGGCTTCCTGATCCTGCTCACCGGCATTCCCGTATATTTGTACTGGAGGCGCAAATCCTGAGACACAAACACTCGGATTACATGCACTGGGCCAAGACCCAAAGCAAGGCCCGCTTCAACCTGGCGACCAGCGGCGTCGGGCATTTTCCTCTCCGCGAGCTGCCCTTCGATTTCTCGCAACTGGAGATCAACGGCGATAACAAATACGGTTACGCGCCGCTCCAGGCCGCCATTGCGCGGCGCCACGGCGTCGATCCGGATTGCGTCGTGGAGGCCGCCGGCACTTCCATGGCGAACCACCTGGCGATGGCGGGGATCCTCGAGTCCGGCGACGAGGTGCTGATCGAGCATCCCGCCTACGGCCCCCTGTTGGACGCCGCGCTGTACCTGGAGGCCGCCGTGAAGCGCTTCCCGCGGCGCGCGGAGAACGGATTTCAAATCGACCCCGCGGAGATCCGGCGCGTGATCACACCGCGGACCCGGCTGATCGTCATCACCAATCTGCACAACCCCACGAGCGTGCTCACGCCGGATTCCGTGCTGAGCGAAGTGGGCGATATCGCCCGAGGCGCGGGCGCGCGCGTGCTGGTTGACGAGGTCTACCTCGATGCCGTGTATCAAAACACGCCGCGGACTTCGTTTCACCTCGGCCCCGAATTCCTCGTCACCAGCAGTCTCACGAAGGTCTACGGCGTGAGCGGCCTGCGCTGCGGCTGGATTCTGGCGCAGCCCGACCTGGCGCGGAAGCTGCGCCTGTTGAACGACGTGTACGCCGCGACCCCCGCGCATCCCTCGGAGATACTGAGCGTGGCGGCCTTCGCCCACCTGGATCTGCTGCGCGAGAGGGCCCGCCGCGTATTGGACGCCGATCGCGCGCTGCTCGGCGAGTTCCTCGCGCGCCAGGCAGCGGTATCCGCCGTGCGCACCGATTGGGGCACCACCGCATTTCTCGGCAGGCCGGGATGCGTGGCCTGTCCCTTTCTCGAGCAACTCCGCTCGGATTACGAAACCTCGGCCGTCCCCGGACGCTTTTTCGAAATCCCCGATTATTTCCGCATCGGCATGGGCGTGAACCACGAGATGTTCGCCGAGGGCCTCCGCCGGATCGGCCAGGCGCTAGACTCTCTCGATCACCTTGAGCAGCCCCTGTAGCGACGTCTCGGTGGAATACAGCTTGCCCTTCGGGTCGCGCCAGTGCGTCTCCAGCGTGAAGGTCTCTTTGTAGCCGTCCTTCAACAGCGCGCGGATCTGGCTCACGTTGTCGAATTCGCCCGCCCCCACCGCCGTCCACACCACCTTGCCGTTCTCGTGTTTGAAGTCGCGAAGGTGCACGTGGAAGATGCGCTTCGGATCCAGCTTGCGATATCCGTCGGGGAACGGCTGCTCGCCGGATTCGGCTGCGTTGTTCGGATCCCACGTCATGCCGACGTTGTCTTCCTTCACGCGCCGCAAAAACTCGCCCGACTGCGCCCCGCTCCACACGTGGCCGCCGCCGATGTTTTCCACCGCCAGTTGAAAGCCCTTGGCGCGCCGCGCCGCTTCGCGGATCAGGTCGTCGATCCGCGCGTAGCTCTTCTCCGACGGCGTTTCACCCTTCGCCAGCATGAACGTGAACACGCGCACCTTCCGTGTTCCGAACACCTTGGCCCGCTCCATGGCGGCATCCAGGACCTTCCACTGCCCGTCGAGAATCTTCTGGCCCGCGGGAGTATCGGGCGGCAGCGGGATCTTGAAGAAACCGGTATCCGCGATGCTGACGTGCACGCCGTTCTCATCGAAGATCCTGGCCGCCTCGCGGACCTTCTCGATGGGCTGCTCGGTGTTGTACGGGCCCCAGATGTTCCGCACCTCGACCCACTTGAGGCCGTGATCGTGCAGAAACGCGGCGGCCTTCAGGACGTCGTCGTCGATTTCGTCGCTGGTGATGCCCAGCTTGATCTGGGAGAGAGGCATAGCCCCTGACCGGCGGGCCAACAGCGCCAATGCCGATGAGGCAAGAAGTTCGCGGCGTGTGAAGTGAGACATGCCCAGATTATATCCGAGCGCGATCTGCTATCGTGCTTCCGATGGCTCGAGACGAAGTACAGGAGATCCGGTTGCTGCTGGAACGGATCAACAGCGCCTGGTTGAAGAACCCTCCGGATGCCATTCCGGCGGCGCTCGAAGATTGCTTTCACGAACGGATGGTCATTCAGGGTCCGGGCTTCCAGACCTTGGGCGAGGGCGGCCGGGAGGCCTGCGCCCGGAGTTATGCCGATTTCATGCGCAACGCGGCAGTGTCAGACTGTTCCCTGTCCGAACCCGTAATCCACCTGGCGGGCGATTCCGCGATTGCCGTTTATACGTGGCGGATGACCTATGAAATGAAGGGGCAGCAATCCACGGAGTCCGGCCGCGATGTTTTCGCCTTCACCCGTTCGGAGGGCCGTTGGCTGGCCTTCTGGCGCGCGATGCTCCCGGATTAGTGAATGCTCAGCACTTCGAAATGAAACCGCTCCGGCGGGAACAGCGCAGTCTCGAGCGGCACCAGGTGCGACCACGTGCGGTATGCCGTGTCCGCCACCGTGGAATTCAAATAAAACAGAAACTGGTTGGAGAAGCAGTCGATGGGCGGCGGTTGCCGGAACGTGAGCCGCAACCCCACGGCTTTTTCCAGACCCACTCCGTGCGTGGGGACCTCTTTGTCCATTAGAAGCGTGACGAAACTCGCGCGGCTGGCGTGCGGCCACACGTCGGGATGCAGCAGGTTGCGCAGCGCGGCCTCGCATCCGAACGTGATTTCGCACTGCCGGATCCATTCCAGCACCGCGTCGCCCCACTGCCAGTGCGAGATCAGGCCTTTGTACTGTTCGGTAAGTTGCAGCGCCAGGTCGAACTTGCGCTGCTCCACGACTTCCACCTCGGCATCGCTCGGCCCCAGCATGTCTTCGGCTTCGAGCATCACCGAGGCCAGATCGGCGGCGCTTTCGTCGGCTGCGTGTTCCAGGGGCGGGTGAACGAGCAACGGCGGAAGTTCGTGGGTCTTATCCCCCGGGATCGCAATGTATCTTCCGTCCCTCATATAGTGGCGCCCCATTTCATAAGACGTCGAGAGCACCCCTCCCTGTTTCACTTGTTGTAGCACAGTGCGTACCAGTGTGAGTTAAAGAAGTTTCAATTTGCGCAATTCATGTTTTTTATGCCGCGTTCCGCGCCGCGGGCAGTTAGCACACCGCCGCGCCCGCTGCCAAAATCGGGGGACAGCCGGATCCGACACCCCGGTTTAAGCCCCGTGTTATCATGCCGGTCGATATGCTCGACTACGCCATTGGGGTGGACCTCGGCGGCACCAACCTGCGCGCCGCCGCCATCGATCGAACCGGCAAGATGCTCGACAAGATCTCTGGCTCCACCAATTATTCCGAGGGACGCGACGCGGTGCTGCACGACATCGTCACGGCCATTCAGAAGCTGCGCGAAAAACACGGCGCGGAAGGGCTGGCGGGCATCGGCGTCGGCGTGCCCGGATTCATCCGCATGAAGGAAGGGTTCATCACCAACTCCAACAATCTGCCGTTTCTCGAAAACTTCCCGGTCCGCGACGAAATCTCGCGCCGCCTGGGAACGTTCGTCATTCTGGAGAACGACGCCAACGCCGCCGCCCTAGGCGAAAAATGGATAGGCGCGGGACGCGATACGGACGATCTGGTGCTCCTGACCCTCGGCACCGGCATCGGCGGCGGCATCATCTCCGGCGGGCGCGTGCTGCGCGGTTTTGTCGGAATGGCCGGCGAGTTGGGCCATATCACCGTGGTCCCCACCGGAAACCCGTGCGGCTGCGGCAACCAGGGCTGCCTGGAGAAGCACTCGTCGGCCACCGCGGTGACCGCCATGGCCCACATGCTGCACCTTGGTGAAGGGCTCACATCCAAGGACGTTTGTGAGTTGGCCGGGCGGCAGGACGAGAACGGCGAGAAGGCCCGCGCCATCTGGCGCCAGGTGGGCGAGTCGTTAGGGATCGCGCTCGCCACGCTGGTGAACGCGTTCAACTTCCCGTTGTACCTGTTGAGCGGCGGCATGCTGCCGGCCTGGGAGTTCTTCGCGCCGCACATGATGCAAACGCTCGAGCACCGCTCGTTCACCTACCGCGCCACCAAGGCCGAAACCCGCATCGCCCAGGCCACGCTCGGCAACGAGGCCGGCCTGTTCGGCGCCGCCTACCTCCCCTGGCTGGAGAAGTAGGCCAAAAGCCGCGACTGCTTCCAGGCGCTCCCCTTCGATGTTGAATTGACTTCACTGCCGCTGGGAGCGATGCTCGTATCTGGTGCACCACTGCCCGGCGAGGGACGCTCGCCGCCACTCATCTGAGTGGCTCCGGGGACGACAGGAGACCCTCCGGTAGACAGAGGACCCGAAGAAGCGCCGGCTGGCGGTAGAGCCGCTCCGCCTCTCCCTTCGGGACCCGTGGCAGCGTCCATACTCGTGCCACTCGCTGGCGCTTTTTCCAACTCGGCCCCCCGAAGCCTCGCGATGGTGCGTCAGAATCTCCCGGCTATTCGCCCGCCGCGCGTATCCGCCGTTCCACGTCCGCGCGGAACTTGTCCACAAACGCCAGGGCGTACTCCGCCATCGGCATCGCCGGGTCTTCCACCAGCGGCGTCAGATCCATGGCGAAGGTGAGCGCGCTCTCTTCATCCGTGCCGTGCGACGCCAGATACGTGGCGTGCGCCAGGCGCCGGCCAGCGGTCGCCAGGTCGTAGCGTTTGCCCCCGCTCACCTGCGAGTCGAACACACCCACCAGCGCCGCGGCGATGTTAGAGCGCGCCGAAACCGCGAGCGCCTGCTTGTCCTCGTCCGGTAGCCAGTCCAGGTCGCGCCACACTTCGCAGCCGTAGACCTTCTTCGGCTTCGCTTCGCCCGCAGCGCGGCGCAGCGCGGCAATCGCGCGCATGGTCACCGCGACGTGGGTATCGTGCTTGTCCGCCAGGTTATGCAGATACACCACCTCCGGACGGGCGGCGCGCACGATGCGCTCCAGGTCGTCCACTACTTCAGGCGCGTTCGGATTCTTCACCTGGGAACTGCTGAAGCCGAGCTGGATCTGGCACCCGTACTCGCCCACGTAAGCCGCCTTGCGCTGCTCCGCCAGCCGCACCTTCTGCATGTCCGCGTCCGTGTAATCGCCGTAAATTCCGGCGCGCGGGCTGCCGGCGCCGTTGGTCACCACCACGCCGGCAAACCACCGGTCCTTGCGTCCGAAGCACTCGGCGATGCCGTGGTAGGCCATGATTTCGATATCGTCCTGGTGGGCCGAAATGCAAAGGTGGGTCGTTCGCGCGAGCCCCGCCTCCGCCTCGACCCCGTCTGGAACAAACACGTCCGCGCTTGAATTATGAAACCGCATGGATCGTCTCCTGTGCTCGAATCTCGGGCAGGCTCGCGGCCGCAATGGCCTGGCCGTGCCGCTTCTCCTGCTCGCCGGGAATTTGGAAGCGGATGCGCTCGGCCACTTCGGGGAACTCTTCGCGCAGCACCCGGCTCGCCGTCGAGAGAATCACGTCGCCGCCTTCGCCGGTCATCACGCGCCCCAGCACCAGCAGGTTGCGCAGGTCGTAGAAATCCGCGTACGTCGCGATGTTGTAGCCGAAGAACACGCCGATCGTTTCGTAGATTTTGCGCGCCCGCTCGTCGCCCGCCGCCGCCAGCCTCTGCACCTCCTCCAGTTTCGCGGGAAGCGGCATGCCCGCGGGCGCGTCGATTCCCGCTGGAGCGAGCAACCGCCCGACGGCCTGCTGCGAGAAGTACTGCGCGCCCACGCCCGCGTCGCCCGACCACTCGTCTACCGGCGCGTTTTCGCGATAGTCCACCGGCACGAACGCCAGCTCGTTCAGCCACGTCGTGATGTTGCCTTGCGGCGTGACGAACCCCGCTGCCAGGCTGCTGCCCATCGCGGCGCCCAGCACGGCATTGTCGTTGAGCGCCATGGAGCCCGCCAGCGCCGTGACTTCGCCATCGTTCACCACCTCGAACGGGATGCCGCCCCACGCCGACTGCAAGTCGAAGAACAGGCGCCGCACGCGGCTGTCGAACAGGTCGCGCGGGACCGAGCGGTATAGCGACCCGACCCGCACCTCGTTGCCCACGTACACACCAGCGGCGCTGCCCCCGATGGCGTCCACGCGCGGCACCCTGGCGGCCGCGCGCCGCAGCGAATCGTGGATGCCGTCGAAGTGGTACTGCGGATCGGCCTGCGCGCTCGGATTCCACGCCACTTCTTCGCTGAAGACCACCTGGCCCTCGGCCACCGCCGCGCATTTGCGATCGCTGGCGCCCAGGTCGAAGCCGATGCGGAAGCCGTCGAGATGGCGTCCCAACGGGGCCGCGGCTTCCTTCTCCTGGGGCGCAGCCTCGAACGTCGTGCTCTCGATCGCCATCGGCCGCCCGTACACGCGCTCGCCCATGAAGTGATAGTCGAAGGCGCGCGTCCCTTCAGGCGAGTACACCCCTCGCAGATAATCGGCGATCCGCGCTTCGCCCCCCACCGTGATGCGCCAGCCGCCTTTCTGCCACAGCAGGAATTTCAGGAGGCGCTCCACGTAGCGCTGGTTGGCCGCCACGTTGGCTCCCTCATGCCGCAAGATCGCGGTGCGGTACACCGAGACCGTGGAGTCGCTGCGCTCGAGCGCGATGGCCAGGTTGACGCCGCCGCTTTCCCGGACCCGGGTGTGATAGGCCCGGTTCCATAGCGATGCCGGAACAAACTCGGGGTCCAGAGGCGGCCGGAACTTCGGCTGAATGGGAAGCATATCCTGAACTCCCATGGTATACCGGCCACTCTCCGTGGTATCCCTGGGAGTGCATGGATGAGCTTGCCACCGCCATCGCCGCCAAGAAGGAACGCCTCGACACGCACGGCGAGGCTGTTGATGAACCTGCTTTTGCTTCGTGGCGGATACCCGCCCGTCACGGTGCGCCCGGAAGATCGAAAAACGTATCTCGACACGCTCGAGCACGCCTTCATTCGGGATGACCTCAAACCGTTCCAGACTTTCCTACACCAGCGGCTGGACGCCACACTGAGCGAGTACTTGAGCGCCTTGCAGGAGGCGCTGCCCCTGGCACAGAGACGCGATGAGCCGGACCCGTCCGTTCACTCGTAGCGCAAAGCGATCAGCGGATCGACGCGGCTGGCTCTCCGGGCGGGGATGTAGCAGGCCAGCAGGGTGACGGCCGCAAGCACGGCGGCCATGACGAGGAAAGTCCCGGGGTCCACTTCGCTGACGCCGAACAGGAGCCCGCTCAGCGTGCGGGTGAGGGCGAAGGCGCCGAGCGCGCCAATGAGCGTTCCCGCCAGTGCCAGGCGGATTCCCGCCGCGCCCATCAACCGGACCACATCGTTGGCTTGCGCCCCCAGAGCCATCCGGATTCCGATCTCGTTGGTCCGCTGCGCCACCGAGTACGAGATCACGCCGTAGATCCCCAACGCCGCCAGCACCAGCGATACCGAAGAGAACAGCGTCAGCAGCAGCGTCAGGAATCGGGGGCGGGCGCGGGAGGCGGACATCACGTCGTCCATCGTCCGCACGTTCGAAACCGGCAGCCCGCGGTCCAGCGAGCGGATCTCGTCGCGCACCGCGCCCAGGAGCCCCATCGGGTTGCCCCTCGTGTGCACGGCCACGTACGACGTGCCGCTGGGCCGTTGCGCGAATGGGAAGTAGAGTTCGGTGCCGGTCGGCCGGTCCACCCCCGCGTTCTTGACGTCGCCAATGACTCCCACGATCGTGTAAAAGGGCGTATTGGGTGGTCCCCCGGGCTGTACGCGGTGCCCGATGGCGCTCTCGTTCGGCCAGAAGGTCTTGGCCAGTGTCAGGTTTACCGCCACCACCGGCGTGGACGAGGCGCCGTCGTTGCCGCTGAGAAACCGCCCTTCCACCAGCCGGGCGCCCACCGTCTCGAAGTAGCGCTCGCTCACCGAATTGTAGAAATCGATGTTCTGAATCGGCCCGTTTGGCCGTGGAACGAACCCTTCGATCATCGTGTCGTTGGCGTCCAGCCGGCGGTCGGGAGGCAGGCCGCTCACCACCGCGGCCGAAACCACTCCGGGTAGCGCGTTCACGCGGGCTCCCAGCGCCTGGTAGAATCCCCGGACCGCGGCCGCATCGCGGTATGCCGAGCCGGGCAAAGAGAGCCGCAGCGTCAACACGCGATCCGGTTCGATGCCCGCGTTCACCTGCTGGAGCTTCCAGAACGCCTTCACCATCAGGCCGGAACCGATCAGCAGAACCAGCGCCAGCGCCAGCTCCGAGGTCACCAGGACCGCCCGAAACCGGTTCGCCGAAACCGTGCCGTAGGTGCGCCCCCCGGCGCGCTTCAGCGTGTCGTACAGGGTGGAAGGCCGGGTGTGCAGCACCGGCGCCAGGCCGAACAGCATTCCGGTGAGCACGCACACCCCTAGCGTGAACAGCAGAACTTGCCAGTCGATGCCGATTTCGCCCACCCGCGGGATGCTGCCCGCGTTGGTGGCGACCAGGAGGCGAAGGCCGCCGAAAGCCAGCAGCATCCCGAACGCCGCGCCGGCCAGCGACAGCAGGACGCCCTCCACAACGAATTGCTGGAGCAGCCGGCCCAACCCGGCGCCAATCGCCGCCCGCACGGCGATCTCGCGCCGCCTCGCTTCGGAGCGCGCCAGCAGCAGGTTGGCCACGTTCACGCACGCGATCAACAGGACAAACACGACCGCGCCCAGCAGCACCAGCATGGCGCGCCGCACGTTGTGCACCACCTCATCCTGAAATCCGGCCAGGACGACAGGATGAAACCCCGGGTCGAAAGGATGGTTGGCCCGCCCCACGGTCTCGCTGGTGTGTTTGGCATAGCGCAGCATTTCGCCTTCGGCCTGCGCCAGCGTCACGCCCGGGCGAAAGCGGCCCAGCACGGAAAGGAAATGACTGCCCCGCCCCCCGGGACTGGCGGGATTGATCTGTAACGGGACCCACAACTCCGGCGGATCGACCTCTCCCGGGGGAAACGTGAAGGACGGCGGCATGACCCCGGCCACGGTGCACGGGTTGCCGTTGAGCCGGATATCGCGACCCAGCACTCCTCGGTCGCCGCCAAAGGCCCGCTGCCACAGCCCGAACGAGAGGACCGCGGCCCGGGGGACATTCGGCTTGTCGTCTTCCGGCGAGAGTGTCCGCCCGATCAGCGGAGCGACGCCCAGCAGGGGGAGCATGCCTCCGGTGATGAAGGACGCCTGCGCCCGCACCGGCTCGGCCGTACCCGCCAGGTTGACGCCCTGGTTGTACCATCCTTCCAGTGCGTCGAAGGAAGCGGCGTCCCGCTTCAGGTCCAGGTACTCCGGCGCGGAGAGCCAGAAATGCCGCAGCCCGCCGTTCGGGAACGTGGGGAACTCGGTGAAGACGCGCACCAGGCGCGCGGAATGCGCGTAGGGAAGCGCCCTCAGCAGCACCGCGTTCACCACGCTGAAAATCGCCGTGGTGGCCCCAATCCCCAGCGCCAGACAGGCCACCGCCGCCGCGGTGAACCCCGGATTTTTGACAAAAAGCCGCAACGCATAGCGAACCATGGTAGAGAGTATGACGCACCGGAGCGCCGGCCGTCTTGAAAACAGGCGAAAGGTGCTACATCACCTGGGTGCTGGCCGCGCCGCCCCTGCCGACTACAACAGAGGAACGGCTGCCACTTGTGGCCGTTCAAAAATAGAAGTGCATCGCCAGCGACAGAATGCGGCCGTTTTGCGCCCCGGTATACTTGCCGATGCTCAGGTTCGTGTTTGTCGAGGCGGCGTTGTACGTAAAGCCGGAGTTCACGGAGCTGAACTGTGTGTGGTTGAAGACGTTGAACGCCTGGAGTTGCAGCCTCAACGAGCGCTTCTCGCTTCCGAGATGGACGATCTTCTGCATCGTGGTGTTCCAGTTATTGATTCCGGGGTTCGTCATAATGTTCACCCCGGCATCGCCAATCGTGCCCACCGCCGGCTCCGAGAAGCACGCCGGATTGAAGAACAGGCCCGCCGGGACGTTGCTCTTGGGATTGCACCCCTGCACCACGTTGATGCGCGGGGTCTCCGAAGCGGACCCGGTAATATCCAGCGAAGGCGACGTGGAGAAACTGGGCGTAAACTCCGACCCGGTGGAGAAGGTGTTGACGCCGGATAGCGTCCAGTTGTCCATGACGGCGCCCACCACCCGGTTGTTCAAGGCTTTACCCAGCCCCGGCAACTGGTAGGAATAATTGATGACCAGCACTTGCCGCCGGTCGATGCTCTGCGGCCCATAGTTGCGCTCATCGTTGTTGGGAACCAGCGGGTCGAAGCTGCCTATGCCCAGAAGTTTGGACCAGGTGTAAGCGCCTCCGAAGATCAACCCGTGGGAGAAGCGCCTCTGTAGGGAGGTCTGCAAAGCGTAATAAGTCACGTGCCCGCCAAACCACTCCAGGTTGATGTCGTTATACCCGGGATAGTACACGCGCTCCAGCGCGGCAGGCACCACGCTCCCCGGCTTGGTGGGGTCCTGATTCTGCGGCAGGAAATCGGCGCCCAGTGGAATGGGATTGATGCTGTAGCTTTTGGTGTAATTGTTGCCGATCAAATCGACCGCGTGATTCCCCACATAGGCCACGTCCAACAGAATGCTGGAGGGCAGTTGACGCTGAATGCCGAAGCTGAAATTTTCCACCATGGGACCCATCGGCGTATTTCCGATCCACGAGTTGATGGAGGTGGGCCCAAACACTCCCGTGGCGGAGGATATCTGATTGATGGCGCCGTAGTACAGCACCGGCGTGTAGATCAGCGGCGGCTGGCCCGACATGTTGTACACCTGGTTTCCGTCGGCGCGGTCATAGTAGACGCCGAAGCCGCCGCGTATGGCCGTCTTGCCATCGCCGAACACGTCGTACGAAAAGCCAAAGCGGGGAGCCACCTTGACAGCGGCGGTTGTGTAGGAATTCCCCGGAACGCCATTTAAGCCCAGCACCTGCATGCCCGCGGCCGGATTACCGGATCCGGGCACGAAGAGCCCGATTTCCGCCTGCGGAGCGTTCGAGCCGGTCTTGGGATCGACCGCCACCCGCACCCCGGCCGAATTGAATCCGGGCACGTAAATTCTGGGCATCGCCGACGCCGAGTAAGACGGTGGATTGAACGCGGCGAACGTGTGATTGTCGTCGACCTGCGGCGTCTGATGGTAGAAACGCAACCCCACGTCGAACGTCAACCGCTTCACGACCTGGATTTTGTCCTGCGCATACCACTCGGCGTTCCAGTAAGTCGTGTGGAAGACTGCGCGTCCGGTGGCTTCCGAGTAGGTGTCGTAATCTCCCAGCAGAGCGTTGGCGAAACCGTCGCCCGTATTGTTGGGATTCAGTGAATCCGTCGCAAAGCTGAAGCTGCCCAGATCGCCGGTACCCGAGGGTTGGAGCTTATAGTTGTGCTCCGTATAGATGCCAAACTTGAGGATGTGCTTGCCCCACACCTTGCTCAGGTTGTCGGTAAAGGTCCAGATGCCATTGGCGTTGTAATAACAGGACGAATTGGCCACCGAAAAGCTGATCGCGTTGGGCGGCGTGCTGCCAAAGCTGAAGGAAGGCATATAGTTGTTGTAGCCGTTGCAAGTGGCCGCCTGCGACGAGTGGTTGAATTGCTGCGGCGGGTTGCCAATCAAGGACCGGGCTACTTGCGATTCGTCTGCTTCGGACCAGTCCCACGTGTTCCAGCTATAGCCTACCGTGAAGTCGTTCACCGTGGTGGGGTTGATCGTGTAGGTCAGCGTTCCGCTGTAGCCGTGACCGGGATTCGGGTGATTCTGGATGGCGTAATTCCAGGACACGCCCTGGTACAGGTCCGACAAAAAGTCCGCGTCGTTGATCCAACGGAAGTACCCGCTCAACTTGGAGTTAATGACCGTATCGCCGCGAATCACGGTGTTCGTCCGGGGGTGCGCGCCGCTGCCTGCCGACTGGAAGTTATCCTGGTTGTAGTAAGTGCTCCCCGGAACCGGGGCAAAGTTGGACGCCGGGAAGAAATTCAGCATCGCCTGGCCGGTCGAATCAAACCGGCTCGCCGGGATGATGTTTCCAGGGAATGGCTTGCCCGTGGTTGGGTCGTTGACCACGATCAGCGCGCCGTTGCCTTGCACGCTCTGCGAGAAGTTGCCCTGCCGTTCCAGGGCGGTCGGTGTGGTCTTGTACTGAGTGGCGTTGTTCACCAGTTGCCGCGTGAACTCCTGGGAGCCGAAAAAAAAGAACCTGGTCTTGCCGGTATTGAAGTGCTTGGGGATGTATGCCGGGCCGCCCAGGCTCCAGCCGGCGATATTGATGCGGTACGGGGTCCGGGCAAGACCGGACACGTTATTGAAAAAGTTGTTAGCGTTGAATTCTTCGTGGCGGTGAGTCCACCAGCCGCTGCCGTGAAACTCCCGGGTGCCGTTCTTGGTCACAACGGTGATGATGCCACCCGAGTTGCGGCCGAATTCAGCCTCGAAGTTGGTGGTCAGTACCCTGACCTCCTGGACGGCATCCATGTTCGGTTCGTAGTGAATCGTATAGTTGGAGCCGGTGTCCATGTCGCTGACACCATCCACGGTGAAATTGTAGGCGTTGGCATTCCCGTTGATGTATAGGCCTTGGTAGGCATTTGGCGAGGTGACGTCTCGCGACTGGGCCCCCGTGTCCACCACGCCGGGGATGAGTGACATCAAGCCGAACATGTCGCGCCCTTTGAGAGGGATGTTCTGAATTTGCTGGCTATCGATCAGGTCCGCCTTTTCGCTGCTCGATGTCTGTACCGGCGCCGCTTCCGCCGTCACCGTCACGGTTTCGCTGCCGGCGCCGACGTCCAGCCGCAGACGGCCCGCGTCACGCGTTTCGCTGCCGGAGATGATGATATTGGTCTCCACCCGCTTCTTGAATCCGCTGAACTGTATCGTCAGGTCATAGGTGCCTGGCGCAAGGTCGATGAACCGGAAACTCCCATCGGGGCCGGTGCTTTCCGTGCGCACCGCGCCCGTGTCCTGGCTGGCCAAATGAGCCGTGGCATTCGGAATGGACGCCCCACTGGGATCCAGGACCGTCCCTACCAGAGAACTGGTAACGGTCTGTCCCAAGACGACGGCAACGGCGGCCGTCAAGAAAATGGCAAGCAACGTAGCTCTTCGCTTCAACATGGATTCGCCCCTTCGTTCAAAGTTAACGTTCCACCGGCGCCGGATTGCCCGGAGGACCGCTGAATGCGTCTCGATGCGAAGCGTTCGGCGGACCCGCTCCTTGTTAAGGAGCCGATGATTCTCACCAATAACTCCACACGCCGATCCTCTCGGACCGCTCGCGTAACCCACATAAAACCTTGCGCGTCCGCATGGACGCACGAAAAACGGCTAACCCTGTAAGCCGGAACTTATAATTCAGACTTCCGGCTCCTAAAGCAGTATACACCCCGCCGCCATCTTTTGATCCGGCGAGCCGCATTTTTGCACGGCAGCCGTCTTCGCCCCCGCAAGGCGCGGCGGTCGCCTTGCCGGAGAACTCCGAAACCGGGAAGTCCTATATTTTCAGCGCATTCCGGCGAATCCCGTTACGCTGTACGGGCTGCGCCGGACCTACCTCGCGCTAGAGCGGCCGGCCGACGCAGCCCGCGTGCTACGCCAAGCCGCCCGACTTGCGCCCGATGATTCCGCATCCAACTGCACTACGGCCGCGCGCTCGCGGATGCCGCTCAGCCCGCCAGAAAAAAGGGATCCCGCGCCAGTCAAAAGGTGAATCGGAAGCCGAACTGAAGACTGCGCGCCGCGTTGGTCTGTCCGTTGTCGCGGATAATTTCGCCGAAAGTCGTGGACGTCGGGGTAAGATTGGGGTCCTCTGCGAACTGCGGATGGTTGTCCACGTTGAAGGCTTCGAAGCGGAACTGGCAGTTCATTCCTTCGCGGATGCGCGTGTTCTTGACCAGCGAAGCGTCGTAGGTGGGACCCCACGGGTCGCGGAGATTGCCCCAATACAGCGGCGTGGTGCGCAGCGTGTCCGGTTGCCGTATCTGGAAGACGGGCTGTTCGCCGGACAGGACGTTGTGAGTCACGCCGTTGGCATCGATGTAGCCGGTCTTGAACATGCGGAGCCAGGTCGGATTGGCCAGGCGCGGGTCGCCCAGCACCGTCACGCTGCTGGGTTCCGACATCGGGGCGCCGGATTGGAAGACCACACTCACATTCACCTGCCATCCGCCCACCAGCCGCTTGAGTACCCCGTTATTGGAACGTAGAAACAGCCGCCCGGGTCCAAACGGCAGTTCGTAGATGGGCGAGAACGCCAAGCGTTGCGGGCGGTCGAACGCGGTCAGACTACGGGTTGGCGCGGCGTCCTGCGAGTTGAGGTACGAAATCGCTGAGATATTCTTCGAGAAGTTGTAGTTCGCCGCGAAAGCGAGCCCGTGCGAGTAGCGCTTCTGCAGCGAGACTTGGAGCGAGTTGTACCAGACCTTGCCGGTGTTCAGATCGGTCTCGGTGACTCCCGTGAATTGGGGAAAGGGCAGCAGGGATTGGCTGCGGGAGATGGTGGCTCCGTTGATAGTGGTTCCCGGCACCAGGTTCTGGAAGGGATTGGGCACCTGCGCGTTGAGATAGTTGGGATTGCCGCCCTGGGTGGAATCGCCGAGCGCCAGGTTGGCCAGCGACAATGCGTCGATGTTCTTGCTGGTGAGCGCCCTCAGGGTGCGCGACCCCACATACGAAACCTCCACGCTCATGTTTCCCGGCAGTTCGCGCTGGATGCCGAATGAGAACTGGTGCACGTAGGGGTTCCTCACCGCGGGATTGACGAAGGTGACGCCCTGCCCGAGAAAAGTGGACATCCCGGTGCTGGCCCCGGACGGCTGGAGCAGTCCCGTAGGGAAGGGATTCGAGATGATGTTGAACGGGGTGCGGCCGGAGTCCTGCGTGCCGACAAACGGGGTGCTCTGGCTGAACCCCGAAGTCTGGCCGGTGTCGGTCCGCATGATATCGAAGAGGCCCCAGCCACCGCGCAGCACGGTTTTGGAGCCGATCTGGTAAGCGGCGCCGATGCGCGGCTGGAAATCCTTCAGGTCGATGTTGTAAGGCGAACGCGGCAAGCCATTCTGGCCGACAAACCCGATGCCGCCGTAGACCTTCATGCCCGGAAAGGCGGTCTGGTTGATCTGGCTGGAAATCGGATTGACCTGGGAAGCGAAGAAGTCGCGGTCCAGCTCGTTGAAACGCTCCGTAACCGGCGTGGTGATATCCCACCGCAGACCGAGGTTCAGGGTGAGCCGGCGCGCCACCTTGATATCGTCCTGAACCCAGGGGGCATAATACAACCACTGGAAAAACGGGTCCGCCGTATAGCCCACCGATCCGGAAGCGGCATAGCCGAGCAGCAGCGACGCCGCGCCGTTGCCGCTGAAGGCGTCCGAGGTCAAGTAGTTCGCCTGCGTGAAGCCGTTGGTGAAGCTCAACGAGCCGCCGCCGGTTGTGGGGCGGTATTGGGTGTAGCGGGTAACCCGGAAATCCAGCCCCGCTTTGATGGTGTGGCGGCCGCGGATCAGCGCCACGTTGGGCCCCAGACTGAGCACGGTGGTCGGTTCGAAGGTGACGTTGCCGGACGACTGGCCCAGCGTGGTGGCGCCCGAAACCGAGATGTCCGGGAACAGATAACCGTTGGGCAGTTGACTCACCAGCGACGCGGGCCAGCCGATTTGCGTGGCGTTAAACCCCGAGGCGGGAGGCCCAATGTTCTCGTCCCAGTACGAAAGCGAGGCGCGCAGGTCCAGGATGGTACCCGAGCTTAGCGTGGTTACGGAATCGACCACTCCTCCGTTGCTGTACTTGCCGCCGAACCGGTGGTCGCCGGCCACCCCTGGGATAGCGTTCTCTATCCGAATCTGGTTGAAGTTGCTCCAGGACCAGCGGGCGTAGACCCGCTCGCGGGGGCTAAAGTTGTGATCCACGCGGGACATGACGTTCTTGAATTGGAAGTTGGCGATGTTGTCGGCCCAGAAATAATTGTTCTGCCAGGCCGGCGAGCCCGACGTAGTGGTATTCGGCAGAGGATACTCCCCCAGGAGTTTTGCAGCCACCGGATTGATGCGGCCGGTGGGGATCACGTTGCCCGGAAAGGGTGAACGGACCCAGTTGCCACTGCTGTTGGCCACGCCGGTCAGGGGGTCGTAGATCGTGATCGTCTGGCCGGCGAGTGTGTCCGTAGTCGAAAAATCGCCGCTGCGCTGGGCGGCGGTCGGGACCGACGCGACCTTTTCGGCCGGGTACTCCTGATCCTCGCGATACTGCTCCAAGGCGAAGAAGAAGAAGGTGTGGTCCTTTCCTTTGTAGACCTTGGGAATCTCGACCGGTCCGCCGATGGTGAAGCCGTACTGATCGAGCCCATTGGCGGGGAGAGGCGAGCCGTGGGCGTTATCGGAAAACGTGTTGGCGTTCAGGCTCGGCCGCTTCAGGAACTCGTAGGCGGAGCCGTGGAAAGTGTTGCTGCCGCTTTTGAGCGATACGTTGATGGCGCCCCCGCCGGTGTGCCCGTACTGTGCATCGTAGGAGGTGGTCATTACCTTGAATTCTTGCACCGCATCCACGGAGGGGACATTGGCGACCGTGCTCAATCCGTTATAGACCGTGTTGTTGGGCGCGCCGTCGAGCAGGAATTCGACCGTGCTTCCGATGCCTCCGTTGATGGACCAGGAGCCGTCCGCGCTGTTCGAGAACGGCTTTTGATCCAAAGTGGCGCCTTCGGTGGGCGTGATGCCGTTGGCCAGCGCCGCCAGCATAATGGGGTTGCGCGTATTGATGGGCAGGTCCACCACTTTGCGGTTGTCCACCACCATGCCGCGGTCGGACTTCTCCGCTTCGAGCAGCGGGGCCTCGGCCGAGACCGTGACCCGATCGGTTTGCGACCCGACTTCGAACGTAATGGGCAGCGTCGCAGCCTCGTTGACGCTCAGCTCGATGTTGTCGCGTTCAAAGGTCTTGAAGCCCGCCATTTCGGCGACGAGCTTGTATTTGCCAGGGTTGAGAAACAGAAACCGGTACTGCCCTACCGGGTTGGCGGTAACCGTGAAGGCCACGCTGGTTTCCACATTGGTCAGGCGTATGGTGGCGCCGGATACGACCGAACCGGACTGGTCGGTGACGATTCCACTGAGGCTGGCGCGTGTTTCCTGCGCCCTGGCGACGGTAGCGGCGCAGAGACTCAATACCACGCCGAAGAACTGCAGCTTTTTCATGAAGCACTCCTGTTCCACCCCGCCGGAATCCCTTGGACTTCCGGGTGCTGTTTCAATGCCCTGTGGCGCTATTTTGCGCCAGTTTGCCGCAAGGGTCAAGGATAAAAGCAACCTGAGATCTGAAAGCCTCAGCCGATCTCGTGAAGCGCGCTATGCTGCTTTACTGAATGCGCATCCTGGTAATCGGCTCCGGCGGCCGCGAACACGCCCTGGTCTGGAAACTCCGCCAATCCGAGGCGGTTGAACTCTACGCCGCGCCCGGCAACCCAGGGATGGCGCAATACGCCACCTGCGTCCCCCTGGACCAGGCCGGGGCCCTGGCGCCCGACCTCACCGTGGTGGGCCCCGAGGCGCCGCTGGTGGATGGCATCGTGGACGCTTTTCGCGCCCGCGGCCTCCGCATCGTGGGACCCACCCGCGACGCGGCGCGCCTCGAAGGCAGCAAGGTATTCGCCAAGCAGTTCTTCGTCCGGCTCGGAATTCCCACGGCCGAATTTGCCACCGCCGCCAACGCCGGCGAGGCAAACCGCGCGCTCGACCGTTTCGGCTTTCCCGTAGTGCTGAAGGCCGATGGGCTGGCTGCCGGGAAGGGCGTCGTCATCGCGCACGATCGCGCAGAAGCGGAGGGTGCGCTGGCCACGCTCCAAGGCCGGCTGGTCATCGAAGAATTCCTCAGCGGCGAAGAGGTCAGCTTCATCGCGCTGTGCGACGGCCGCGACGCCGTTCCGCTGGCCCCCACCCAGGACCACAAAGCGGTGCTCGATGACGACCTCGGGCCGAACACTGGCGGTATGGGCGCGTACTGCGACTCCGCCATCCTGGGCGAGGCGGAGACGTGCGAGATTCTCGATCGCGTGATTCTTCCCACCGTGGAAGCCACCCAATTCACGGGCTTCCTGTACGCCGGCCTGATGATGACGGCTGCCGGTCCCAAAGTTCTGGAGTTCAACGTCCGGCTGGGCGACCCCGAGACGCAGCCCCTGATGCACCGCATGGAGAGCGATTTTCTGCCGGCCCTGATGGCGGCGGCGGAAGGCCGCCTCGCGGGCGCGAAGCTCGAATGGCGGCGCGAGCCGAGCGTCTGCGTAGTGCTGGCGTCGGGCGGGTATCCCGGGGCTTTCGAAACCGGCAAGCCGATTAGCGGCATCGAAGCCGCCGAAGCCCTCGGCGCCACGGTTTTCCAGGCGGGCACCCGCATGGGGCCTCGCGGCCTGGAGACCGGCGGCGGCCGCGTCCTGGGGGTGACCGCCCGAGGCGCGGACCTGGCTGCCGCCATCGCCCGGGCGTACGATGCCGCGCGCCGTATTAGCTTCAACGGCATGCATTACCGACGCGACATTGGACGCAAAGGACTCCAACGCTACAATAGGTGATGTGCGAAGTGGGGACGTAGCTCAGATGGATAGAGCGGCCGCCTCCTAAGCGACAGGTCGGCAGTTCGAATCTGCCCGTCCCTACCACTTGACCCGCTGACCGTTAACCGCTCCAGGCGAGCCGTTTCGTTGCGCTGAATGTGCGCCCCCTCATCAGGCCAACTTGGTCGTCGCGCCGTGCACTCACCGACCGCCCCGCTTGGAATATTGCACCGGCTTTCGATCAACCTGCAGGCACCAAGCCGTATTAAATTAGGACCTGATGCCACCAACCGCCGCGTACCAACACCCCGGAGGCACCCGATGACCCAGCCCGCGTACCCGGCCGCGAGGGCGGCCGCTCCCCGAATCTGTGCCCATTTTGCACGACACCTCGCCATGACCTCGCCCCCGCAGGGCGGAAAGGCTGCGTTGGCGCCCGACACCGCTGCCATTGAGGCGATCATCGAAGCGGCTTTTTGGGCCAGCCTGCGGCGCGAGGAAGGCTATATGCCGCGCATCTCGCTCGCCTTCGTTGCGCCGGAAACAGTGAAGTGGTCTATGAAATTCGAGCGTCGGGTGCCGCTCTCAGCACAACCACTCACGCGGCTTGCGCCCGCCGTGGAGCGCCCGGGCATTCACCTCGGCGTCTGGCGCGACGGTGAGCAGTTTTTCGTCTGGGGCGCCACACGCAATCTGCCAGCGTTCTGCGTCGTGCTTGAGGTGGTCGCGCCCGGCCTGCTGGTGGTCAAGCACAGCCGCGGCGACGAATCAGAAAAGTTCGTGAATGTCGCCGTGTTGCAGGGTGACGAGGTCAAAATGATCGACGAGCAAGCTGCGCGCTTGCCGGACTGCCCAGACCTTCTGACTTCGCTGCTCGGGTTCGATACCCAACACGCCTCCAGCGAATCGGTGAGCGTGCTCATCCATCTGGCGGTCTCGATGCGGGCCCACGGCCGCGGCGGCTCGCTCCTCGTCGTGCCCTCAAGAACAGAGTTGTGGCGGCAATCGGTGGTGCACCCAGTCATGTACGCCCTCGTACCTCCGTTCTCGGCGCTTGCCGATCTGAGGCAGGAGCGCGTTGCCCAGGACCCGGACCGCCGCTGGGTGGATGCGCTCCGACGCGCCGTCGACGGTGTCGCCGGCCTTACGGCGGTGGATGGGGCCACCGTGATCACCGACCAGTACGAGGTGCTCGCGTTCGGTGCCAAGATAGTGCGCCGCGACGGATCGGCGCAGGTCAGTGAGGTGATCATGACGGAGCCGATCGAAGACGCCCGTGCCGAAGTCGTCGAGCCGGCACAACTCGGAGGCACGCGTCACCTTTCGGCGGCGCAGTTCGTACGCGACCAGCACGACGCTGTGGCTCTCGTGGCCTCGCAGGATGGCCGGTTCACGGTCTTCGCCTGGTCACCCTGCGAGAACATGGTTCACGCGCATCGTATCGAGACCCTCCTTCTGTAGAACGCAAGCCCGCACTTGCGGTTGAACGCGCCTCGTGGCTGCCCATGCTTCGTCGACAAGACGACGCATATTTGTCCGTTACGCCAGAAAGATCAGGACCGGGAAGTCTTAGGGCTGTATCGGGAGCGTCCCGGCCGGAAAGGCCCGACTATTGGGACCACGCGACGTTGCTCGAAGTGTCCGTCCTGGAAATGGCTGAGGCTGAAGCAGCAAGTATCCTTGACGCTTTGTTCCCAGGGGGCGGGGCGCCAACCCGTGTAGCGTTCCAGAGAAGCGCCTTCGTGCACCGCTGGCCACCCAAATGAGACCACGACTCAGGCCATTTCGCGGATCGGGTCGGGGACTCGAGGATTGGAGTGCGGCGCCGAGCCTGCGGGCGTGATAGATTCACGATGTGATACGAAAGAGCATGGGACGACGTGAGTTTCTCGCCGGCGCGACCATGGCGCCGGTTCTGTTGGCGACACCGCAGGATGCGGGGGAAGCCGGATTCGTGCGCCTGTTCGACGGTGAATCGCTGGACGGATGGTCGGTGGAGGAAGGGCGGGAATCGGCGTTCTACGTGAACGAAGGGGCGATCGTCGCACACGAGAGCGAGGGCTACCCAGCCTGGCTGCGGTCGGCGCGGCAGTACGAGAACTTCGATTTCCGCGGCGAGTTCTACGTGAAGGGATGGATGAACTCCGGCATCTATCTCCACGCGCCAGAACACGGCCGCAACATGTGGTGCGGCATGATGATCAACATCTTTCACCAGGTCGACGAGAAGCCGGCGCCCGAATCGATGGGATCGATCTTCCCGCTGGTGCCTCCGCTTCGAGTGAGCGTGAAGAACCAGGGCGAATGGAACACGTTCCGCATCCTGATGGACTGGCCCCGCTTGAGGGTGTGGACCAACGGAGAGGCGATTCACGATCTGGATGTGGAGACCGTGCCGGAACTGCGCCACAGGCTGCGCAGCGGGTACTTGGGGTTCGAGTCGTTGTCCTACCCGATCCGGTTCCGTGACCTGCGGGTTCGCGAATTGCCATCGAAGATTTCGTGGACACCGCTGTACGCGGCCCCGCAAGATCTGGGTACATGGCACATCTCGGACGGCAAGCCGATCTTTCAGGCGTTGGGCGGTGTTCTTCACGGGGATGGCAACGGCCACTTCGCCACGAACGAGAAGTTCCGCGACTTCGAATTGCAGATGTACGTGCGGCACTTCCGGCACCACAATGGCGGCGTCCTGTTTCGCACGGCGGGACAGGGTTCGCGTGGCCGGCACTACGAAATCCAGCTTCATGACGTGGAGGGTGCGCACTATCCCACCGGCTCACTGTACGGCATCAAGCGCGGGCTGTATCCGCGGATCGAGCCCGAGCAGTGGTGGCTGTTCCAGCTTCGGGTGAAGGACGCGACGTGCCTGGTGCGGATCAATGGCGAATCCGTGCTGGAGTACGACCGGCTGGAGAACCTCGACGAGGGCCCGATCGAGTTGCAGGCGCATGACGCGGGCAGATGGACGGAGTACAAGCATATCCTGGTGCGGAGGATTTGACGGAACGTCCAGCCAGTCCTGCTCGGCATCGCATTGGCGCTCCTGACTGTATTCCTCCCGGTCCCGCCGCCGCTGGCCACCGCCTCTTGCATTAACTTGCTCGTTCATCTTCGTGGCGTCCTCGCAGAACTCGCCTGGGCCGAACAGAAGCCCGATCTGGCGTACCTGCTTCGCCGCGAGCGAGGATGTCCCGCGGCTTCCGCAACGACTGGCGCGCCCCCTGACGGCCGAGCAAGATGTACTGCTCCAGCAGGACTGGCTCCGCCGCAACGATCTCGGAGCGAATGCTTTTCTACTGATTCGTCACGCGGGCATGCGGATCGGCGAATGCGTTGATCTGCGCTGTGATTGTCTCCGTCCCACGGGGCTCGATCAATGGGCCATTCACGTTCCGATCGGCAAGCTGAAGACCGAACGGATGGTCCCTTCGTTCCGGCATAAGCTTCCCTGCCGTCATGAAACCGCTCCGCCACACCTCTCCGGACACGACCACGCTCTATGTGGACATTACCTTGTCGGACCTTCAGCGTGAGTTCCGTCAAGCCCGCTCCCAACCTCGTCATCTGGCGCCTCAGCCGAAGACGTCCACCGCTTCAGTTCGAGTGGACTCGACGGCCTCATCGAATCGAACCTCACCACCCAGCACCTGACGGAAATGTCTCGCCGCTCCCTCTCTGCCGAAGCTCCATGCCTCTGTCTCGCTCGGCTCGTCAATCGGCTCACCAAAATCGTCGCCGAACTGCGAAAACTTGACGCAGCAGGAAAGTAGGCGGAGATTGACCGGTTAACGCCGTCAACCGCCCGGAAGGCGTTGCCACACACCAGTCGGTTGTATCGCTGGGCGCGTTTTGCTTGGTGAGGCACCCCCGCGCTCTCCGAACGGCTGCGGCGTTTCCTGAATTAGGGTGGCGGTTCATCAGGTCAACGCTTACGGAGCGGCGTGAGATTGTGACCCAACCCTGCGTCATCGATGAAAAGAAAGAGGCATCGGCCTCCGGCGTTGCACTGCGTGTTGTCGCTCAGTCGCGGCTCGCTGGCGGGCGCCCGAACCAGCACTGGAGCCGGCTGGATCCAAAGTCAGCCTTTTCTGCCACAAGCGCCTCGGATGGCTCCTGGAAGATACCCGTAGATTTGGGGCCGTTCAAAAAGTCCACGTCAACGCGTCCAACCTGGCCGCGGCCGAACTCCACGTAGTAAGAGCCAGTCCCCTTGCAGGCGTCGGGGGACGGTCCTCCGCGGATCTGCGCGATGATCGCGGCCGCGACAACGCGGGCTGCGCCTTCGGCGAAGACCCCCGCCTTGGGCGCGCCTCCCTCGCTCATGGCTCGGGCCAATTCAAGAACCGGTGCAGAAAATGGAAGGTGCCGACGCCGTGGATAGTGTGGGGCCCATTGAAAAACTCGATCTCCGTCCGCTCGGGAATGCCCAGGTTGGTATAAAAGCGCCGCACCTTGGCATATTCGTAGGCGACCCATTCGTCGATCGAGACGGTATCCTGCTCGCCGCGCTCGACCATGAAGGGGCGCGGCGCCATCAGTTCGGCCAACTCCCCATAGTTAAAGGTGCTGCCGAATTCGAACTCATACATGTCGTACTCGATCGTGAACGGGTAGGTCAAGGGCCGATCTATGGAGACGGTCTTCCAAACCCACTCGTTGAAATCGGCAGAACAGATCGAGAGCGCGTACTTATCCAGCAGCGTCGGCACCCGCACGGCCGTCTTGCCACCGTAAGAAATGCCGTAAAAACCGATGCGGGACGGGTCCACGAAAGGCTGTTGCGACAGCCAATCGAGTGTCCGCTCGTGTTGGCCGAGGATGAACGAAAACAGCGAGAGCTTGAGCGGGTTACCTTTCCGCATCAACACGCGGAAGGATTCCCCTCCGATGTAAGGGTTTTGCGGAGCGTAGACGATAAACCCACGGTCGGCCAGCTCCGACACCCAGGGCCGCCGCTGGGCCGGATTCGTGTTAGTGGCGCTCACGGGGGGCGTTCCCTCCAGGCCATGCTGGCAGACCACCACCGGACGCCGTTCGCCGGGCTTGAGGTCCTTCGGCAATAACAGCACGCCGGAGGCGAACACATCCGGCCAGACGGGAATGACCACGTCATAGCCTCTCCAATGAGGGCGGTCATAGGACAGCTGCGTGCGAACGTTCATCGGCTCCGAAGGTGGAGGCAGCTTGCCGATCACCTCTTCCCATAAGTACCGCCGATACCACTCTTTGCTCTGTTGCCACTTTTCAATCGAAGAAGTATCCGCCTTAGACCAGAACTGCTGGCGAACCTCAGGGGCAGTCCGGAGCAGGGCTTGCGTGAAGTCGACCAGTTGCTGGAACTGCCTGTGCAGACGCACGCTGGCATCGAAGCCCTGCCGCCCATCGTGGGGCGCGGCGCCCGGGCCGCGTAGCTCTCCGTTGTGGCCGAGCGCCGCGAGAAACGCAATCAGAGCTGGCGGGGATCCCGGATCGCCCTGCCCGTTCCCGCTGACAATCAAGGACAATTTCGCAGCCGCACCGAGCCCCTGGAAGATCGGTCTGGCCCGATCAATCTCGTTGCGGGTTTGCGCCAGGGGCGGGCTGGTCAGCCGGCCCCGTGCTGCGGTTACCCGCCGGCCAGCCGTAACAGAGCCGGTTGCCGGAGGGGCGTCCGGGACCTCCGGTCCGCGGGTTGCCTCGACCACCAGCGCCCGGGGCGCCACCAGACCCGCCAGCTCCGCGTCGCCGAATTCGTGCAGCAACGCCCAGACGTTGCGATATATCGGTTCTCGCCAAACTTCCTCCCGCGATTGGAAGTAGCCGCTGACTGCAACTGCATCAATCCGCGTATCCGCTGCCGCACTGTAAAGTGCCAGCAATCCGCCTTCTCCGTAACCCATCACGCCGATAGCTATGGCCGGCCTGTTGCGGGAGAACCAGTCAACCGCCGCAAGCACCTTTTGCACTTCATAGCCGATGGTGTGCCTGCCCATCTCGAAGGACATGCGATAGATGAACTCGCGATGACTCTGGTTGGTGGCCACTCCGATCGCGGGATTGCCGGACCAGGTATCGGAGCGGTCGATCAGTACGGGCACGAGGACTTCGCAACCATTCTCGGCGAGACGGCGGGCATATTGTGCGGCCGGTGGCACACCGGGCGCCAGACCGGCCAAGGCCTCGGGCGACCAGTCTGCGTCCGGCAATGCCACCACTCGGGCGATCGGATTCCCCACTGGCTCGAGTAGCAGTCCTTCCCCCTCAACGCCTCGAAGCACAGGCCAGCGGACTTCGTAAACCTTGTATCCGGCGGTGCTCGCGACAAGCGCCGATTGCTTCAGCGTGGCATCCAGAACGGGACTCTCGAAGGCAACCCGTTCATCGACCACACCGATGACCTTGCGAAAACGCTGACGGTTCTCTGCTATGGAGTTCTCATAGGCCGCCCGCGAGGAGTAGTCCCGTTTCCAAAACGACTGCCGCTGCTCGACGGACGAGACAAGCGCACGGCTCAGGTAGCGATTGATATCCTCGACCATCTGCGCAGCCCGATCCCGAAGGGCCAGCGTCTCCAGCGGCTGCGTCCCTGGTAACTCGTTAGTTCCGGCCACGACCTGGTCGGAGGCGGCTGGAACCGAAGAGGCTCCCACCGCCGCTAGTCCCAGAGTCGCCTTAGTCAAGAATGACCGTCGGTTCTCCATCTGACTTCACACCTCCATGAAGGCCTTGGCAGAGCCCCTGCTCGCTCAGATCTTATCTACTATGGGAATGGCTTACTTCACGCCCCGTTCCTCCATCGCTTCATAGATCTTTGGGTTGGCGAAGGCAGCGTCGGCACGAAAGACCACTTCCTTACCACAGTTTCTGCTGCCGCTCGATCTCCGGCAGCAGAGGCTCTTCCCATCGCCAGCACTGTGGACATTGCCGGGCCGTAGCTTTGCCCCCAGACAGGCCCCGTCCCGGTTGAAGAGCAACAGCGGGTGAGCAGGTTGACTCAAAGTGCCCGTTGTAGGCGCTCTGTTCCTACTGGCCGTAGACTGGGATCTCCGTCGAGTCCATGTCCAGCACCACACGCTCCGTCACGTCCCGCGCTGATCGCGCTTGCCCTTACTCAAAATACGAATTTTGCGACCAGTTGTAGCACGCGCGCAGAGCGTACGCCGCTGATCGTGCCGAACCCGCTTATGTTGGTGAGCGCACCGCTGGAATTGTACGGCAGGTTCGTGGGCACGGTGCCGGTGATGCTGGAGTAAGTCAAACTATGGTTGATACCGCTGAACTGAGTGTGATTGAAGACGTTGAAGGCTTCTCCGCGAAGCACCAGCCGGGCTTTCTCCCGGAACGGCACCGTCTTCTGCAAGGACATATCAAAATCGTTCACTCCGGGCCCGCGCAGAATGTCGCGGGAACACCCGAGGCCGATACTACCCACCGCGGGAAGGGCAAACGCGGAGGCACTCAGCCGGTTATAGGGGCTGTCGGTCGTGCCGCTCGTGGGATTGCCGACGCACAGCGGAATCGCGCCCCAACTCGGGGTGCCCGTAAAGTTGACCCCGGAAGCTCCCGACACGCTGAAACTCGGACTAAAGGGGGTGCCCGATTGAAACGTCGTTTGCCCGGAGATTTGCCAGTCGTCAAGCAGTGCCTTGGCCATCCGGTTGTTCCCAAACCCCAGCCGGGAAGAGACCTTAGCGACGGAATAAACGTAATTCGCCACGAAATTATTCGGAATGTCGTAGCCGCAGGGACCGTACTCCGCCATGTGGGTGTACTGATCAAAGCGGATTGCTGCGAAACTGTCATTGGTATCCATGCACCTGCTCCTGGTGTAAGCCACCCCGAGCATCAGGCCGCTGGCGAACCGCCGATTGAGAGATACCTGTAGCGAGTTGTAGTTCGAGTTGCCCACGAACAGGTATTGGGTGATATCGTTGAAGCCGACGTACGGTCTCAAGAACTGGGACAGCAGGGCGTTGGTACCAGCAAGGGCATTCGGCGAAGCCTTCTGAAGCGTCGGGTCCTGGTTCTGCGGTAGAAACGCGGCGCCGAACGGCACCGGGTTGAGATTCAACGTGTCGAGCAGATGGTTTGCGACGGAACCGACGTAGAATACGCCCAGCAAGAGGCTGGACGGCAATTTGTCTTCGATGCCCAAGCTGTAGTTGTACGTCACGGGGGGTTTGGGGCTGTTGCTGAACGCGTTCAGGGTCGGGGGATTCAGTACGGCCCCGCTGGAGGCCAGAGTGGATGCTTGTCCGTTCAATACCGTCGGCTGAATCGTCACCGGCGGGTCGGCCAGTAGATACGAATAGGGGTCGGTCATCGTCCGGTTGTAAAAGATCCCCCCTCCGCCGCGAAGCACGAGCGCGTGCCGGCCGGTGAGGTCGTAAGCAAAGCCGATGCGCGGCATCGGAAGGGCGCCGGGGCTCCGGGTCACGCCCAAGTCGACGCCGTTCTTACCCAGAACCATCATGCCGTTCTGAATATTGCCCGTGCCGGGCGCATAGGCTCCGATGAAATTGGATGGATACGTCTGGCCGGTAACAGTATCGGCCGCGATGCGCGTGCCACTTGCGTTGAACGCCGGATACAAGAGGCGAGGCTCCTGTGCCGCGCTCCACGATTGGGGAAAGAAGTTCGGAAAAATACCGGTGCCGTCGTAAACCGGGCCCATATAGTAAAACCGGATGCCGTAGTCGAGCGTCAGGCGGCTCGTCGCTTTCCAGGTATCCTGGGCGTAGAATTCGAATTGATTATAGTCCGGGTCACCCTGCGCGTATTGGGAGGCTTGGGTGAATGAGCTGAAAACGCCAAGCGCCGCGTTGGCGAAGCCGAAGCCGGTATCCAGAGGGTTGATGGAACTGTCGCCGAAGTTATAGGTCCCGGGATAATTCGCGCCGGAGGGTTGGACTTTAAAGTTGTGCCCATAGGACGCCCCGAATTTCAGCGTGTGGGCGTGCCGCGTTATGCTCAAATTATCGAAGACCTCGGTGACCGTGTCATGGTTGATAAACGGCTCTTGGCTGCTCGAATACGTCGGGCTGTTGGCGATTCGCGTGCCGTTAAACGTGAATCCGGGAATCAGGTCTTCGTACGCCGGGTACAGCGTGGGCAACGTCAAGCCGGATATCGTGGCTGTCCAGCCGTTCGATCCGATCACCGGTCCGGTATGCTGGTAGTCATAGCTCTGGTCGAACTGGATCTCGTTTACGGCAGTCGGGCTGATGATTTCCGTGGCATTGAGCATAAAGTTATAGGCGTGAATCGGGAGTCCGAAGGGGTACAGGGGGAAATTGGACGACCCGCCGTACGTGCCGTACGGACCAACAGTGACGGTCTGTGAATGCGAGTAGCTTCCATACACGCGCAACTTGGAGGTGACATCGTAATCCGACCTCACAACGTCTTCGCGGTGAGGGTTCGCTGTAGCGCCCTGGGAAGTGTAGTTGTACGTGGGATGGCCTGGGCCGACTGCATTCGGCAGCGGAAGCAGATTGAGCAATGCGGTGCCCGGCTTGTATAACCGGCTTGCCGGAATCTGGTTGTTGGGGAATGGCGCCCCCGAAGAAGTATCCTGGATGACCACAGGCTTCCCGGTCTGATCCACGGAGCTCGAAAAGTCGCCATTCCGCTCCGCCTGCGTGGGCATGGTTACGTTGTTGACCGACGCGGTCGTATGGTGCTCCCACAATTCGTCCCAAAAGAAGAACAACTTATTCCGGTCCTTGTTGAATTTGTGCGGCACAAAAATCGGGCCTCCGATATTGAAGCCTGCGTCGTTGTAATGGTAAGCGGCCCTGGGCGTACCCACACGGTTGTTGGTCCAGGTATTGGCGTTCATGCCCTTATCACGGAAGTACTCGAAGCCGGTTCCGTGAAACTGCGATGAACCGTTTTTGGTCACAATGTTGATCTGCGCGCCGGCGGACCGTCCGTACTGCGCCTGGTAGTTACTGGTCAGAACGGCCACTTCCTGCACGGCGTCCAGGCTGACCTGAGCCATCCAGCCATTGTCATAACCAGTGTCCATATTGGTGGCTCCGTTGAGCATGACGTGCTCGGAATCGAAACGATTCCCATTGATGTTGGCCGCGCCCACCCCCGAACCAGTCTCATAAACTCCAGGCACGAGGTTCAGCAAAGCCAGCGGGGATTGCCCATTCACCTCGATATGTTCAATCTGGTTACCGATCAGGGTGTCTCCGCGCTGGGCGGTTTCGGTCTGCACCTCCTGCCCCTGGGCGACCACCTCCACCGTCTCAACCAGGGTTCCGACCTGGAGTTGGAGCCCCCCAAGCGCTACTGTGGCGTTGGCGTTCAAAACCACATCGACTTTTCTCAGCGTCTTAAAGCCCTTCGCCTCGACGGTGATGGTGTACTGGCCGGGCAGAAGATTCGAGAACACGAATTGCCCTGCCGTATCCGCGGTCGTGTGCACGGTTGTCTTCTGGTCCTGGTTGAGCGCGGTAACCGAAGCCTCCGGTACTGCAGCGCCTTGGGGATCGGTGACCGTCCCGGAGATCAACCCCGTGGTGGTCTGCGCTGGCATCGCCTGAGCCAGAATCAGGAGCAGCGTCAGAAGCTGCAAAACGGCCCCGCCGATCCGGGGCAAATCACACCGCGGCCTGGAAACGACGTCCAACGCGCGCGGGCAGACAAGTTGGTGAGCCAAGCAAAACATCCGAACCTCCAAAACCAGAATAATCAGCTATCAGCGAAGCGCATCCGCAATTGCCTGATGTTGCCCTGTGTGTTGCCATTTAAAAGGTCGAGACCCCGCGGGCAGCGAAACGCTGGTTTCTGCCATTGCAGTAATCATAAGCCAGGGTCAAGAACGTGTCAAGGGGTTTCAGATCTCAAGAGCTTTGTCGGCTTGAATCCACTGAGATCATGCATAGAAGTGCGCCCCGTGACACGTCCTGGCGGTGCGGCCGAGATTCCGGGATGGCGGTTCGAGCCGCTTTTCTTCTTGATCTCTACCCGCCGTTTCCGTATACTTGAGCTGCGATATCAGCTACGTTTGGGGTTGGATCAAAAAGCCAGCCATTTCCAAGATCCAGCTGTCCTGTCGGTCCCGGCGGGTGGGCAAGACGCCGAAGAAGCAAGTGCCGTTGCGCGGATATGGTCTAGCGGTGGAGTCGAGATGAGTTCCGTCCTGAGCCCGACTGGCATGAGGTACTATCGATGAAGCGACGTTCCCTTCTCCTGACCGGCGCCGGCGCCATTCTTTCGCACGCCGCTGCCTCCGATACTATTACCCTGGGTGTGATCGGCGCCGGCGGCCGCGGCACGCTCGTCATGACGACGTTCCAGAAGAGCCCGAATGTGCGCGTGGGCGCCATTTGCGACGTGTATGAGCCCAACCTCGAGCGCGGTCTCTCCACCGCCGCGAAAGCGCAAACGAGCGCCCCGAAGGCCTATCGCAATTACAAGCAACTCCTCGAGGACAAGAGCATCGACGCGGTGCTGATCGCCACGCCGGAGCACTGGCATGCCCAGATGGTGCTGGATGCCCTC
>DASQZT010000175.1:0-12688 GCA_035638575.1 Bryobacteraceae bacterium | reverse complement strand
GTCCGGGTCACGTTCACAGGCGGGCAGAAAGCTCCAGACTGACGCCGACCTCCTGTCACGTTCGCGACGGCATAATCATACGCCTGTTCGGGCCCGTTTCATCCCCCGCTGCGGGAATCGGCCCTGGGGCGTTCACAGCCGCAGCAAAAATAACTTGGTGAAAATATACTTGACTAATACAATCCCTTCTGATAGGCTTAGGGGTGGGTGTGGGGGTGTGCAGTGCTATCCGCCCAAGAGTTAATTTCCGTCCTCCACCCTAAAAGCGACAGAAGGAAAATTACCGTTGTGCTAAAGGCTTATTTCGATGACAGCGGTACCCACCAACAATCCGAAATCACTTCAGTAGCCGGATTCATCGGCGACATCGATGCATGGAGTGTATTTGATGGGCAGTGGAAGCCGCTGCTTGTGGCACCAGATGGAACAAAACTTTCTGAATTCAAAATGTACGACTGCGTTCACGGCGAAAAGGAATTTTCCGCCCCGTGCTGGAATTTTGCGGATCGTCTTGCACTGACCGGGAAGTTGGTAGACGTGATCGCGGAGACCAACATCATGGCTATTGGGTCTTCGGTTGTGCGGAAGCATTTCGATCCACTCCTAGCACATGAATGGTTCAGGCATAAAGCTCCACATGCCTATTATTTGTGTTTTCAGTACTGCATCCAAGCCGCGGTAAATTGGACGCGCCGCTATAACGGCCAATTCGGCAAGGATGAACGGGTAGCACTCGTATTCGACGAACAAGGCACCTTCGGAAAAATATCCTACGACCTATACTTGGATTACAAGAATAGCGAACGGTGGGGGGACCAGCTGGTAAGCATATCCTTCGCGTCGAGCAAAGATTTCTCCCCGTTGCAGGCGTCCGACCTTCTTGCATACGGAACAAACGATCTGACGCTGAATAAATATTACCCGAATATAAGACGCCCAGATTTTCCGATCGGGCGAGTGTTCGACAGGATGATGGAAGGGCAGATCGCACGGGCCGGGGGTATCTATGATGATGAGGCACTTCTTGGTTTGGTTAAGGACATGATTGAGCATGAAACCGCTCTTCTCGAAAAGGAGAAGCAAGGGTAAGTAAGAGTAAGTAAATGGATGTTGAAGAAATATTATCGCCCAGTAGCTGCTCCGCATACTGCGCAGAATCGGCCTTCAACCTTTGCTCCGCAATCGCCGCAGAACGAACCAGAGGTGTGCATTGCGGGCTGCGCTCGGTTAGCAATTGCCCGCCCGGTAGTGCTGTCGAGTGGAACAAGGGCATCAGCCAAGCAAGCTGCACACACGTTCTTTGTAGCGGCCAGCCGCCAGATGCCGTAGATCAACCCGGGGACGATGAAAAACAGGAAAAGCAGAAGCTCAGTTACAAAGGTGCCCGGAACGTGTCGTTTTGGCCAGCCGATGGTGCCGCAGCGGGTACAGACCATTTGAGCGGTGCGCATAATCTGAATGCAATCATAACACTATGACTATCGAACGTAGGATTGTAATCGGCCTGGAAGATATAAAGGCCATCATCTTTGAATGCAACTCCTGCCTCTCGCGGGTAGGTACCACACCGCAGGTTGGTAAGCACATGCACATACCGAAGGGGTGCCCGCAGTGCGGGGCGAAGTGGTCGCTCCTCGATCCGATAAAATATGGGGATCATGACATCACCCCTTACGCCAATTTTGTTACATCTATTGAACGCATGAGATCTTTTACGAAAGAAACAACGGACGCTGTAGGGTTCACGATACTGCTTGAGTTTCAGGAACCGAAGCTGCCATGAAAGCGAGGCTACATGAAAACCGATTGCGTAACGCCATTACCGGAATGCCACGAAGGCCCGGAATCTTTCCGGCGTTTCGATTCCATGATGGGAAAGTTACTTTCCGTTTCACGCGCCGTTCTGGCCGAACGGGAGCGGGCTTACAGAGAGCAATCTGCACGAAATCCGAATCGGCGAGGGCCGAAACCGAAGGTCGAGCGCCGCCGCGCTTCTTCGGCCCGCGTGGAAGGCTAGAAGGGTTCCTCCGCCGTTTCTCCAACCTTTCCAGTGAGTTCCGCATAGGTCAGGCGCTTGCCGACGATCTTCCGAATCGCGTAACTGAAGCGGTCCGCGTCGTCCATCGGCTTGCGGTTGTTAAAGCGGAACGCCTGCTCGTCAACGTACCGGAAAAGGTGGAAGGGCTCGACCGACACGTAGGTCCCACCGATGGTCCGCTTCAGGAGGCTCCAGAAGTTCTCCATCCCGTTGGTGTGGACGTTGCCGTCAACGTAGGCTTTGAGGTGGTTCACGACGTTGTGGGTGTACTCGTCGTCCATGCGCCATCCGTCGGCCCATTCGTCCGAATGGATTTCTGCGCCCTGCTCCACGTTCGCGCGGACAATGGGCTGCATCACGGCCTTGCTGCGGTCTTCGATGACGGCGGTACGTACGGTCTTGCCGCGCTCCAGCATTCCCATGACGATGGACTTGCCGCCGGTATTTCGGCCTTCCTTCTGCACGCGAGCCTTGCGGTCCTTGTGCATGTTCCGCGCCTTGCCGCCAATGAAGGTCTCGTCAACCTCCACTTCGCCGCCGATCTTCCCGCCGAAGCCTTCGTCCTGCATGGCGAGCCGGACCCGATGCAGCATGAACCATGCGGTCTTTTGGGTGACGCCCATTGCCCGATGAAGCTCCCAGGAGGAGATGCCGTTCTTGGCGTTGGTGAGGAGCCAAACCACCGGGAGCCACTTGTCCAGGCCCAGGGGGGAGTCCTCGAAGATGGTTCCCACCTTGACGGAGAACTGGCGCTTCGGGTGGCGCTTGCTGCACTGCCAGCGCTGTTGGGTTTCGAGGAACCCCACCTTGCCGCCGCAGGTCGGGCAGGTGACGCCATTGGGCCAGCGTTTGGAGACAAGGTAGCTGATGCAGTTGGCGGAATTGGCGAAGACCTGTACCGCTTCCTGGAGGGTTTGGGGGTTGGGAATGGGTGCCATAAGAAAAGTATACCGGCTTTGGGTGTATTAGTCAAGTATATTTTTACCAATAACTTCCGTTTCCTTTCAATCTCTTACCGCCATCCCCGCCCGGCGCCCGCTTGTCGTGGGGTTACTCTCATCGTCGTATGAACACTTTGGTTCCTGACGATCCGATTCGCCTCAACCCGCAAACCGGCCCCCGCTCAGTCGAGGGAAAGGCCGCGTCCAGCATGAACGCCCTCAAAACCGGCATCTATGCCGAATCGTCCATCATCCGCGGCGAGAGCGAGGCCGGCCTCCGGCAGCTCACTGCGGAATATTACGAGCGCTTCGCTCCCGCCGCTCCCGAAGAGCGCCTCCTCGTCGACACGTTGGTCCACGACGAGTGGCTCCTCCGCCGCTTTCGCCACATCGACGCCGCGCTCTTCGAATACCAGTTCAAGAATTACGTCCATCCCGATCCGGCAACCGACCCTGGCCGCGCCTTCAGCAACTTGTCGAATACTTTCGCCCGGCTCCAGCGCCGCATCAGCGAGACCGAGCGCTCCTATCTCCGCGTCCTGAAAGAGCTCGAACACCTCCGCGCCACCCGCACCGATTCCCCGCAAGCCGTCGAACCCACGCAGATCCAATCAGTTACACCCCTCGTCAAGCCCCTTGGTTTCGTTCCGCAACCTGCTCCCGAGGCCGCTCCCGACCCCCGCCCCGCGGCCTTCCAAAAGCCCTCTAGGGTGCCGCCCGGAAGGCTCCCCATCGCCATGTAAACCCTCCTCCACCGTCGCGCGTCATTCAAAAGTGCGTCTGTCGCCACACCCCTCAAATGGGGGCATGTCGAGGATTCCCACAAAAAAGGTCTTACATGTCCGAAATGGCCGCGTTATACTATGATTTCAGAGACTGGGTATGAACAAATACGGCAAATTCGCGGCCCTGATCGCAATCGTCATCGGTACCCTCGTCTGGCTGGCCATGGCCGGGACCGAAACCAAAACCTATTACAAAACCATCAGCGAGCTTGGTCAGATGGGCGACCGGGCTTACGGCACGCGTCTCCGCGTGGGCGGTGACGTGGAGACCGGCTCCATTCAGCGGACTGGCAGCCAGGTGCACTTCGTTCTCGCTCAAGATAATCTCAAGCTCCAGGTCGCCTACACCGGCACCGACCCTTTGCCAGACACCTTTAAGGATGGCGCGCAGGCTCTGGCCGATGGCAAGCTCGACAAGAGCGGCGTCTTCCACGCTTCCAAAATTCAAGCCAAGTGCGCGTCCAAATACGAGGTCAAACCCGGCCAACTGGCTCCCGGGCAGCCCTTGCCGAATATCAACCCCGGCGCCAAGACCGGCATTTAGAGAGGAAAAGGGTCCGGAAGTCGGCAGCCGGAAGTCGGAATCGAAAAGCCTCTGGCCTTCCCTTCTGACTCCTGACTTCTGACTCCTGACTTCTTCTAGCAGAGGGTGAATATGGAAAATCTGGGTTCCCTGGCCATCCTGTTGGCCTTCGCCGCGGCGATGTATGCCGTCGTGGCCTCCGTTGTTGGCCGCGTCAAGCGCAAGCCCTTCCTCATCGTAAGTGGAGGACGCGCCGTCTACTCGGTCTGGGTGCTGATCACCATCGCTTCCGGCATCCTGGTCTACTCCCTCCTCACCGGCGACTTCCGCTTCTCCTACGTCGCCGAGCACAGCAACCGCGACATGCCCGTGCTCTACAAGTTCGCCGCCTGGTGGGGCGGGCAGGAGGGCTCGCTGCTCTTCTGGAGCTGGCTCCTCTCCACCTACTCCGCGGTGGTCGTCTTCACCAACCGCCGCAAGCATCGCGACATGATGCCCTGGGTCGTCGGCGTGCTCGGCACGGTTCAAACCTTTTTCCTGACGCTCAACAACTTCGTCGCCAATCCGTTCCAGATGCTGGCCACCGACAAGCTGATCGTCGCCGTCCCCGATGGCAACGGCCTCAGCCCGCTGCTGCAGTATCCCGCCATGGCCATCCATCCCCCCATGCTGTATCTCGGATACGTCGGGTTCGCCGTGCCCTTCGCTTTCGCCATCGCTTCCCTCATCACCCGCCAACCGGGCGACGGTTGGATCCACACTACGCGCCGCTGGACGCTGGTCACTTGGCTCTTCCAGGGCACCGGCATCATGCTCGGCGCGGCCTGGGCCTACCACGTCCTCGGATGGGGCGGATATTGGGGCTGGGACCCCGTCGAGAACGCGTCCCTCCTTCCTTGGCTCAGCGGCACGGCCTTTCTGCACTCCGTCATGATGCAGGAGAAGAAGGGCATGATGAAGGTCTGGAATATCGTCCTGGTCTCCTCCACATTCCTCCTCTGCATTCTCGGCACCTTCCTCACGCGCTCCGGCGTCGTGCAGTCGGTGCACGCCTTCGCCCGCTCGGAGATCGGAAAGTACTTCGTCACCTTCCTTGTGCTGGCCATCGCCGGCACCATCTATCTCATCCTCGACCGCCTCGACTACCTCAAGAGCGAGGCCCAACTGGAAAGCGTCGTCTCGCGCGAATCCAGCTTCCTGTTTAACAACCTCATCCTGCTGGCAAGCTGTTTCGCCGTGCTCTGGGGCACCCTTTTCCCCATCATTTCCGAAGCCGCCACCGGTGATAAGATCTCGCTCGATACCGATTGGTACAACCGCCTCATGGTCCCCATCGGCCTGTTCCTGCTGTTCCTCACCGGCGTCGGCCCGCTCTTCGCCTGGCGCAGGACGTCCCTCGAAAGCCTGCGGCGTAACTTCCAGTGGCCCGGCGTCGCATCGCTGGTCCTCGTGGCCGCGCTCTTTGCCGCCGGCATCCGGCACGCCTACGCACTAATCTCCTTTGGCTTCTGCCTCTTCGTAGCCCTCACCGTGATCATCGAGTTCTTCAAGGGTGGCCGCTCCATCGCCGTCAAGAACCACATCAACCTTCTCCACGCCATGGTCGAGCTGACCCATCGCAACACGCGCCGCTACGGCGGCTACCTGGTCCATATGGGCATCGTCCTGATGTTCATCGGCTTCACCGGCCACGCCTTCAACCAAAGTGAAGTCAAAGAGCTCAATAAGGGCGACTCGATGCGGGTCGGCACATACGACCTGAGAATGGTGGACCTCGACGAAGGCGATAACGCGAATTACTCCTCCCACACCGCCACCATGGGCGTCTACAAGAACGGCGAGTTTCTCGGCACCTTGAAGCCTGAAAAGCGTTTCTACAAGGCCAGCCGCCAGAGCACTTCCGAAGTCGGCGTTCGCCAGCGTCCCAACGAGGACCTCTACCTGAATTTCGGCGGCATGTCCGACGACAACAAACGCGCCGTGATCCAGGCCTACGTCTTCCCGCTGGTCTCCTGGATTTGGATTGGCACCCTGGTGCTGATCGGTGGCACACTGGTCTGTCTGGTGCCCAGCAAGATCAAAATGCAGTACGCCCGCACCGAAGTGGTAGGCATCACGAAAAAAGCGCGCGACGTCTCCGCGCCGCGCCCGTCCGGGAGCGGTGACTGATGCCACGCCTCCAAACCAGTGACTTTCCAGAAACCTTGTGGGGCAGGTTGTCAACCTGCGGCGGGTTGGCAACCCGCCCGGCGAGCGAAGCTCGCCTGTTCTCACCGACGCTCCCGCCAGGGACCGTCCCCCGCTCGTCTCGACGCCAGGCGCTTCAAACCATTCTCCTCGCCGTCGTCCTCGCCGTCGCCGCCCTGGCGCAGACCGCCTCCGAAAAGCCCAGCGTCGATGTGCGCCGCGTGGGCTCCCGTCTCGCCTGCCAGTGCGGCTGCAAGGATTCCGTGGCCACCTGCTCCATGCTGGAGTGCCACTTCTCCAAGCCCGCCAAGGAGCGCATCGCCCAGATGCAGGCCGTCGGCATGTCCGACGACCAGATCATCCAGGCGTTCGTGCGCGACTACGGCGCCGGCATCTTTCTGGCCCAGCCCAATGCCTGGGGCTGGATCGTGCCCTACGTCTCGGTGGGCCTGGGCCTGGTTGTCATTTGGATGTTTATCAAGAAGTACCGCAAGCCCGCGCCGATGGCCGAGATTGGCCCCATGGAACTGGACGATCCGGACCTGGCCAAATATAAGGACCAGATCGAAAAGGATCTGGCCAACCTGGAGTGAACCGTGGAAGTTTCTCTCCCCTCCGATCGTCTGAGTATTTGGTGAAGAGTTGATCATCGCAATTACGTGCCTCATCGCCGTCGCTGTTATCGCGTTCATCCTGGGTGTCAGGCCTGAGGATCTGCCGGAACCCGAACCGGTGTCGCCGTTCGCCCACCTGGACGAACGCAAGGCCGCCATCTACGAAAACCTGCGCGACCTCCAGTTCGAATACCGCGTCGGCAAGCTCTCCGACGACGACTACCAGAGCACCAAAAAGGACCTCCAGAAGGAACTCGCCGGCGTCATGGCCGAGGTTGACCGGGTCAAGGCCCAGTTGAATGGAGCAGGCCAGGCCCAGGATCTGCGCAACGCCAAGCCGGCCGCCAAGCCAGCCACCAAGGCGACCGCGAAACCGGCGGCCACGCCGGTTGCCCAGCCGTCCGCGAAGCGGCCCCCCCAGCCCCTCGCCAACTCGCCCCATCCACAGGAAGTACCATCAGCATTTGTTTGTGATACTTGCGGCGCTAAGTTCGAGCGATACATGAAGTTCTGCGGCGAGTGCGGCAAGCCCATGAAGGTGGCCCAGTGACCCGCCAAATTGGCTTCGTTCTCCTCTTTTGCGCCCCGCTGATGGCCGCCGTCACCGGCACCGTCGTCAACCGGAGCACCGGCCAGCCGCAGCCCGGAGCCACCGTCGGATTGAACAAGCTGGGCCAAAACGGCATCGAGTTGATCGACCAGGCCAAGTCCGACGCCCAGGGCAACTTCACCATCAACCAGAACATCCAGGGGCCCCACCTGCTCCGCACCGTCTACGCCGGCGTCAGCTACAACCACATGCTGCCGCCCGGGTCGCCCACCTCCGGAATCACGGTCGAAGTCTTCAACGCCTCCACCGAACCGGGCGACGCCAAGGTCTCCAAGCACATGCTCCTGTTCGAGCCCGGCGGCGGCCAGATGGTGGTCAACGAAACCTTCCTCTTCTCCAACGCCGGCAAGACCGCCTGGAACGACCCCGGCCGCGGTACCCTCCGCTTCTTTCTGCCCGCCGGCGGCAAAGCCCAGGTGAACGCCACCGCCCCCGGCGGCCTGCCCATCCCCGCCCCCGTGCTGAAGACTTCCAGGCCCGATGTCGCCGCCGTCGATTTCTCGATCAAGCCCGGCGAAACCCGCTTCGACGTCACCTACTCGGTGCCGTACACGATTGGCGCGCCCTACGAAGGTAAGATCGTTACCAGGGACGAGAACACCTACTTGATCGTCCCTGACGGCGTCGATATGAAGGGCGCGGGCCTCAACGATCTCGGCCCCGAGCCGCGCACCAAGGCCCACATCTACGGCTTCGCGGGTAGCGCCTACAAGATCCAGCTCACCGGCGCCGAAGTCGCGCCCCCCGCTGCCGACGACGCCGCGGCGCAGGAGCAGAGCGGCCCGCAGATCGAGCAGATCATGCCGCGCCTCAACTCCAAAGCGCCGCTCATCCTCGCCATGGCGCTCGGTATCCTGGCGTTGGGGTTTGCCATACTCTATCGGGCTGGCGGCCAGCCGAAAGGGTCTGATGAGCGCGGTCGCGGTTGACGACGTCTGGAAGTTCTACGGCGACTTCCCGGCCCTGCGCAGCATCTCTCTCGAAGCCGAGCCCGGCGCCTGCCTCGCCCTGATCGGCCGCAACGGCGCCGGCAAGACCACCCTGCTCCGCACCATCGCCGGTTTCTCGCGGCCCGGCCGCGGCCGCATCCGCATCTTCGGCAAGGAGCCTCGCGAACCCGAAACCCGCCGCATGATGGGCTTCATCGGCCACGGCATCTCGGTCTACGACGAGCTGTCGGCTTTCGAGAACCTCAAGCTCTTCGCCCAGCTCTACAATCTGCCCGATCCCCGCCGCTCGGCCCTCGAGTGGCTCGAGCGCACCGGCCTCGAGCGCGTCCGCGACGGCCTGGTCCGCGAGTTCTCCCGCGGCATGCGCCAGCGCCTCGCCGTGGCCCGCGCCTTCCTCCACGATCCGTCCGTGCTCCTGCTCGACGAGCCCTTCACCGCTCTCGACGACCGCGCCATCGCCGTCCTGCAGCGCCTCCTGCATGAGGGGCTCCGCGCCGGCAAAACCATTGTCCTGTCCACCCACCAGTTGCGGGAAGCCCTCGAGCTCGCCTCGCACGTCGCGCTGTTGAACCGCGGACAGGTGGCCTTTCACGGCCCGTGCACGCCGGAAATGGTTTCCGATCCCGGCTACGTCTACGCGCGATACGGTGAGGGTGGATGAAGTTCTTCCGCCAGGTGTTCGTCATCGCCGTCAAGGATCTGCGCGCCGAGTTCCGCACCAAGGAGGCCATCAACGCTTCCTTCGCCTTCGCCGTCGTGATCCTGCTCCTGTTCAGCTTCGCCTTCGATCCCGACGCCGAAACCACCCGCGAAATGGCCGGCGGCCTCTTGTGGATCGTGTTCGCCTTTGCCGGCACCCTGATCCTCAACCGCAGCTTCGCGCGCGAGCTGCCCAATGACTGCCTGGATGCCCTGATCTCCGCGCCCATCTCCGGGGCCGCCCTGTTCCTCGGCAAGGCCCTGGCCAATTTCCTGCTCGTGCTGGCCGTGCAACTGGTCTCCCTGCCGGTCTTCGCCGTCTTCAACAGCTTGCATCTGACCGAACAGTTCTGGCCCCTCCTCGGCGTGATCCTGCTCGGCGGCTGGGCCATCACCGTGATCGGCACCATCTTCAGCGCGCTCACCGTCAACATCCGCCTGCGCGAGGTGATGCTGCCGCTGCTGACGTTTCCGATTTTGATTCCCGCGCTCCTGAGCGCCATGCTGCTGACCAAGGCGCTCGTGCTGGGCCAGCCGGTCGGCGTGGACAACCTGTCGTGGCTCAAGATGCTGATCGGCTTCGACATCATGTACACCGCCGCCAGCCTGATCCTGGTGGAGACGGTGCTGGTAGGATGAGGTGAGCTATGCGTGACAAGATTCTTTACGCGTTGGGCGCCGTGGCGCTCGCGATCCTGGTCTGGAACATCAACACCATTGCCCGGCTGCCCGAAGAGACCCGGCAGGGCATGGTCTTCAAGATCATCTTTTTCCACGTCCCGGTGGCCATCACGGCCATGCTGTGCGCGGCCGCGGCGCTCGTCGCCAGCGTGCTGTTCCTGGTGACCAGGAACTTCAAGTACGATGCGCTGGCCGTCGCGGTGACCGAAGTCGGCCTCGCCTTCCTGGCCGCCAACCTGATCACCGGCTCCATCTGGGGCCGCGAGATCTGGGGCATCTGGTGGGCGTGGGACGCGCGTCTCACCTCGGCGCTGGTCTGCTGGCTGCTCTACGCCGGATACCTCATGCTGCGCCGCGCCGTCGAAGAGCCCACGCAGCGCGCCACCTTCGCCGCGGTCTTTTCGATCTTCGCCTTCATCGACGTGCCCATCGTGATCTTCTCCATCAAGTGGTGGCGCACCCAGCATCCCCAGCCGGTCTTCTGGGGCGGCGGCAGTTTCCCCCCCGACTGGACCACGCATTTCCTCTGGAACATGTTGGCCATGGCCCTTCTGGGCACCGTGATGGTGGGTGTCCGTCTGCAACAGGAAGACTGCCAGAGAGAGCTCGATTCGCTGCGCCGCGAAGCGCATGCCATGTGAGGAAACGACTATGAGCCTGACATCACTCCCCATGCTCCTCGCCCAGGTCACGGCGGACGATCTGGAGCGCGAGAAGATCTTCCTGCAGCACAACTACGAGTTCCTGAGCTACGGCCTCACCGCCGCCTGGGTCATTCTGGTGATCTACCTCCTGATGTTGTTAGGCCGCCAGAAGAAGCTCAAGCGCGAGATCGCCAGTCTGCGCGCCATGCTGGAAGACAAGAAGGCATAGACCTGACCCATGCGATACTATGAGTCGGAGCCGGTGCGATGGCCGCTCTACCCGTTCAACTGCCGCGTGAGGAGATCGCGGCGTTCTGCGCCCGGCATCATATCCGCAAGCTCTCGCTCTTCGGTTCCGTGCTCACCCCCCGGTTCCGCGCGGAGAGCGATGTCGATATCCTGGTGGAGTTTGAAAAGGGAAAACCCCAGGCCTCTTCGAAATGTCATCCGCGTCATCCGTGTTGATCCGTGTTCATCGGTGGCCAAATTCTTTCACACCCTGACATCACGCCTCGAGTCCTCACACCCCGGTCACATCTTCAACGTCCCCACCAGCTCCGACACCTGCGCGATCTTCTCCCGCTTCAGGAACCGCGCCAGTTCCCGCGCGATGCGCACCGGCGAGCGCGGGTCCCAGAACGTCGCCGTCCCCACCTCGACCGCCGTCGCGCCCGCAATCAAGAACTCCGCCGCATCCACACCGGTGGCGATTCCGCCCAGCCCGATCACCGGTATCTTGACCGCCCGCGCCGCCTGGCACACCAGCCGCAGCGCGATGGGCTTGATGGCCGGGCCGGAGAGCCCGCCGAAGCCCGCGCCGATCCGCGGCCGCCGCGTGCGCGCATCGATGGTTAGCGCGATGAACGTGTTCACCAGCGAAAGCCCGTCCGCCCCCGCCGCTTCCGCCGCGCATGCCAGCGGCTCGATGGCCGCGACGTTCGGCGAGAGCTTCACCACCACGGGCCTCCGCGCCACGCGCTTCACCGCCACGACGACTTCGCCCAGCAATCGCGGATCGCTCGAAAAGTAGATGCCGCCGTGGCTCGTGTTGGGGCACGACACGTTCAGCTCGTAGCCCGCCAGCCCCGCGTGGTCCTCCAGCACTCGCGCCACTTCCACGTAGTCGTCAACCTCGTAGCCGAAGATGTTGGCGAATACGGCCGTGCGGAAGCGCGCCAGCGCCGGCAGCTTCTCCTGAACGAAGGCGCGCACCCCGATGTTCTGCAGCCCGATCGAGTTGATCATGCCGCCTTCGCTCTCGTAGATCCGCGGCGGCGCGTTCCCCTCGATCGGCTCGCGCGAAAGCCCCTTCACCACCAGCCCGCCGAGAGCGTTCAGGTCCACCAGCTTTTCGAATTCGATTCCGTACCCGAATGTGCCCGACGCCGCCAGCACCGGATTGCGCAACGCGATGCCGCACAGGCTCGTCGCGAGCGGCGCCGCTTCGCTCATGGAGCCAGCGCCTCGCCCAACACCCGGCCCACCGACGACGACGGGACCGCCACGCCCATCACCCGCGCCAGCGTCGGCGCAACGTCCACCGACTCCACCGGCGCCTCATAAACCCCGGCGCGGAACTGCGGCCCGTAGAAGCACAGCGGCACCTGCACGTCGTAGTTGTACAGCGAGCCGTACGAAATGCCGCGCCCCTGCCCGTACTCCTCGACATACTCGGGGCGGTAGGAGAGCATCACGTCGCCGGAGCGCGTGGGGTGGAAGCTGTTGCGGAAGCGCCTCTCGAAATCGTCGCGCGTGGAGCACGCGCCGCCCGCCGTGTAGTAGCCCGCCACTGCGGGATGCTGCATCGCGGCGCGCGCCGCCGCCAGGCGAATCGGTTCCGGATCGCGGAAGCCGCTGGCATCCAGGTACAGAAAAGGATACAGGTACTTCTCCACGCGGCCCATGCCCGTAGCCGCCAGGCTGCGGTCCACCGTCTGCGCCACGTTCTCGCCGCCCACTACCCTGCGATTGCGAACTTCGGCGGAGGGCCGGGGCGGCGCTCCGTGCGCGCCCGCC
>DASQZT010000174.1:0-28478 GCA_035638575.1 Bryobacteraceae bacterium | reverse complement strand
TACCTGGACTACTACACCCCGCGGCTCGAGGCCTCCACCATTCCGCAATTGTGCGGCGGCGATCCCGCGCGCGGGCGGTACGAGTTTCCCGTGCGCCTCCTGGGCCGCGGGATTCGCGTCGACGAAGAGCATCCCGCCACCGTGCGCATCGCTGCGCCCGCCTGTTTTTCTCCCGCCGATCTGCGCGAGCTGCGCGTCACCCAGGATGGCGAAACCGCCGGCCGCGAACTCGCCCGGTCCGTGGATTTCGACCCGCGCCACCAGCCCGCCGTCACCGTGCAGTTGACCAGCCGCGCCAGCCTGCGCCTCGAAGTCGTGCTGCGTCCCGAGGCGGTCGACGCCGCGCAGTCCTGGTTTGGCAGTGATCCCGCATTCTACGACCCGCCCGAACCCCCCGCCCCCGACCTGTTGCGTCTTCGCCCGCCGGCAGTCGAAGGCGAACGCATCCGTTTTTCGGCGGACCTGGTGCGTCTGCTGATGCATCCCGTTGCCGGCCACGCCGAGCCGCTCGGCCGCCGCATCCATCCGCTCGGAGGCTTCTCGATAGCGGCCGCGCTCCACGCCGCCGGCGCCGCCGATGCCGTGCCGGCCCGTCTGAAGCTGCGCTGGCTGAAGCCGGTCGACCTGCAGTCCGATTTCCTGGCGGAGACGCACGACGGAACCGTGCGCCTTCGCGACGACAGCGGCGACCTGGTCGCCGTAGCGCAGGTATCGCTGGTGGCACAGGCATTTCTTGACCCGTCACCGGGCTTGCCTGTGTCTTCTTCATTCCCCGACCCGCAGGCCGCCGCGCTGGACGCCTGGCAGCGCGATTTCGCCGCCGCCCTCGCAACCTACCGCAGCCAGCGCGCCTGGCAAATCATGCTGGCCGTCCGCAAAATATATGCGGTGCTCCTGCGCGGCACCTGGCGCCAGCGCGCCGCCCTGCTCACATGGCTCCCGCGAGCGCTCCGCGGCCTCCCCTCGGGCCTGGACGAATACGACCTCGAGTTCCCCCAGCCGGCGTCTTATTTAAAGCGCGATGGCAATGGCCCTCCGCCGGCGGCGTGATCTGCCACGGTCACGGCAAATGCAAGGGATGCAAGGGATTGGCATTTGCGAAATTCAGGTTGTTTTTGTGCTATTGTTAACTTTTGCTTGATTGACCGAACCCCATTTGCTTCCTAAGTTTAGAGGTTATGGTGAGTGGATTTCTGAGAACTTTACGGTTTCCTGGTAACCTCTTTTACAGAAGTTTAGAAAACTTCCCGCAGTCTTCGCGGATCTACCAATACAGGAGGAAGCAGATTGGGTATGGCAAAAACGTTCGACCATTGGAGAAAGCCCTTGTCTCCCGCTGTCATCCCCACCTCCGACCGCCCGTTGCCGGTAGAGGAAAGATGAGATTTTGGACTGGGATTACGAGCTGGAGTTCACTCCCGATCGTCCGTCAGGAACCATCGAGGTAACGCTCACCAAAGTGGACGACGTGCCTGCTGTTGAAGTGGACTAGGTCAAAAACGAAGAGAGAGAATGGCTGCCGCGCCACCTTACCAATACCCCTGGTATCAGATCGTTCGGGCGACGAAATTCAACAGGGAGATATCTTTAACGATTGCCCCGTTTTCTGGCCGCGCGAAGTAGATATGGATACTCCATCTTCTCGCGCCTCTTTTTCATGGGCAGAGCGCGACGTCATTGTGATGTCTCAAAGCTGCGACCTCGTAATCGGCCACCCGAAAGTGCACGAAGTACTCCTCTGCGCGTTGTGGCAGCCGGCAGAACTCAGAGGCGCCCATATTGCAACGCCACAGGGGCTGGAAGACGCACGCCGTGGTAACCTGCCCGCGTTTCACCTGTTGGCCCCAAGCTCTGAACCTGGTTTTGAACGAGACTTTCGAATCGTCCAATTTCGGCGCCTCTACACCCTCCCTTTTTCTTTTGTCCGCCGACAAGCGGCACGGCAACATCACCTCCGATTACTGCCACCCTATCGAGAACACCTCTCCCAGGCCTTTGCCAGATATTTTATGCGCGTTGGCCTGCCAACCGACATCCCATCGTTCAAGTAAAGGATTTCCCACCCAGGCCGCGGCTCGAGTTCCCCCAGCCGGCGTCTTATTTAAAGCGCGACTGACCCCGAAAAGATATCTCGGCGTGGCTGTCCAAATCCCCGGGCCTCGAGCGTCGTCATAATGAAGGAGGCTTCCCATGCAATATCTATTGATGCTCTACGTCAACGAGGCCGGTTGGCCCAAACTGACCAAGGCCGAGCAGGAGCAGGGGATGGCGGCCTATATCGCCTACACCGAGGCACTCACCAAGGCGGGCGCCCTCAAGGGCAGCAGCCGTCTCCAGCCCAGCCCGGCAGCCGCCACCGTGCGCGTGGCCAATGGCAAGCCGCAGGTCCTGGATGGCCCCTATGCGGAAACCAAAGAGCAGGTGGGCGGCTACTATATCATCGACGTCCCCGACCGCGATGCCGCCATCTCGTGGGCCACCCGCTGCCCGGCCGCCAGTCACGGCGCCGTCGAGGTGCGTCCACTCTGGGCCGCGGCACAAACCGCATAACCCCTGATCGGATTTCCCCATGAGCATGCGGCGGTATACTGTTGACCACGCCGCCCCGAGCGCACGCCCGAGAAACTCATGGATGCCATCGCCAGGACTGAGGAGGAGGTGAAGGAAATCCGCGACCACCTGGAGCGGATTCTTTCCAGCCCGGCCTTCTCGGCTGCCGGCCGCCGCGTCCGCCTTTTGCGCTTTCTGGTCAACCGCAGCCTGGCCGGCGACGCCGCGGCGCTCAAAGAATCCGTCATCGCAGTCGAGGTCTTCGATCGCGCCCCGGATTACGATCCCAAGCTCGATTCCGCCGTGCGCGTCGAAATGGGCCGCCTGCGGTCCCGCCTCATCGAGTATTATGCGCAAGCCGGACAGCGCGATCCGGTCCGCATCGAGATCCCCAAAGGGAGCTATCAGCCGGTCTTCGTCTTTGAGCGGCCGGCCGCGGATGTGTCCCCCGCCGCCGCGCCGGCCATCGCCCCTAAGGAAGAGCGCGCCTGGAAAACCGCCGCGGCGGTAGCGGCGGCGGTCGCACTGTGCCTGGCCGCTGTCGCCATCTGGAGACTGGGCGCCCGCCCCAGCGCCATCCCCGCTTCTATCGCGGTCCTCCCATTCTTAAACCTGAGCGGCGATTCCGCCAAGGAGTACCTCGGCGAGAGCCTCGCCGACGAGCTGACCGGGGTATTGGCCGAAGCCAAAGACCTGCGCGTTGTGGCCCGCACCTCGGCCTTCCAGTTCAAGGACCAGGGCGCGGACATCCGGCGCATCGGGAGCGTGCTCGGCGCCCGCGCCGTCCTCGAAGGCAGCCTCGCCCAACAGGCCGGCCAATTCCGCATCGTGGTGCAGTTGATCCGCGCAGCCGATGGATACCACCTGTGGTCGCACGCCTATGACGCGCGTCCCGACGATCTGCAGCGCGTCGAGATCGAAATCGCCCGCGCCGTCGAACGGACTCTGCTTCCGGACCAAGGCGCCAGCCAGCCGCCGGAGCCGATCGCCACCGCCAGTCCGGAGGCCCACGATCTGTACCTCCGCGCCCGCTACTATCTCGCCGTGCGCACTCCCGAGGCGCTGCGCACCAGCATCAAGCTGGCCCGGCAGGCGATCGAAAAGGACCCGTCCTATCCGTTGCCTTACGAGACGATCGCGACGGCCGAGTGGATCCTCGGCACCCTGGCCGCGGAGTACCCCCAGGTGGCCGTGGCACAGGCCATGGAAGCCCTGGATAAGGCCATCGCACTCAATCCGCGATACGGCGATGCGCACGCCTTGCGGGCCGGCATTCTCTATAACCGCGATTGGGATTGGCCCCGCGCCGAGGAAGAATTCCGCCTGGCGTTACGGTTGGGATCGCCGGCGGCCCACAGCCAGTACGGGTGGGGTTTGGCTACCCGCGGCCGCTTTCGCGAAGCGCAAGACCATCTGCGCATTGCCGAGGAACTCGATCCGCTGGGCGCCGGTCCGCTCCAGAACCGGGCCGGCGCTTATTACATGGCGCACAACTATCCGGAGGCCCGGCGAGTACTCGGGCGCTGGCTGGAACTGGATCCCAAGGCCCTCTACGCCCTTCTTCTTCTCAGCTCTGTCGACCTGAACGATCACAACTGCGCCGCCGCGCAGGCGGACGGCCGGAAGATGGTTGGGCTCTATCCGCAGTTGCCGCTCACGCAAGGTACACTCCTCCTCGTCAACGCCCGCTGCGGCCAGCCGGAAGCAGCGCGCCAGTTCCTGGCTCTGGTGGAGAAGACCGGCGCCCCAGGAATCCAGCGGGTATATATTGCCTGGCTCTACGCGGCCTTCCACGACGCCGATCATGAGATCGAGTGGCTCCGTAAGGCGGCCGGCGACCATGAAGCACAGCTCCTTTGGCTGAAGTTCGATCCGAATTTCGAAGAATTTCGCCGCGATCCCCGCTACCTCGAACTCGAGCGCCAGGCCGGACTGCCCCAGTAAGTCTTTACCGATCAATGTAACCTCATGTGACTTTACCCACGGACACTTGCCCCGCGCTGAGACTCCGGTCAGAGTAGCCTGTATGCGAATCTGGGCAAGACGTCCGGCAAAAATCGGCGGCTAGGGTTGTTGGGGATCACTTCAGCGCGGAGCTGCACCAGGCTTTCGGGCTCATCGAGCTTATCCAGTGGCGTTACGATCAGGTCATCCTTACCGTCCACCTGTTCCACGCGGGCTCCATCCAGCCGGAAGACGTGGCGCGGCTTTCGCTGGATGCCAGTGGTTCACGAAACCTGCACAACTCAGGTGACCTTAACCCGTTGGCCGGCGGTACTCGATCAACCACGCCGTCCGGCGAAGTGCCGGCGAGACACCCGTCCATTCCGCGCTCAACAAGTTCAAAGCACGGATCGGGTTCGCCGGCGATTTCGAGGACGTGAAGGCGATCAGTGAGTTACGGAAGGGTCACTCAAACAAAAGCGCCCTTTGGTGCGGCCACTGGGATTCGAACCCAGACATAAACCGCCGCCTCTGCCGTTGGGTCTAGCGGGCCACGTAGAGAAGGGCCATCACCACAACGCCGGTAATCCAGCTCGCCCGGTCATGGGCCGCGAAGACGATCGGGTCGTCATGCAGGTGGCCGCGATTGGCGATCAGGATCATTCTGGTCAGCCAATAGATGATGACCAGGCACAACGGCCAGAGAAACTGCGGCTGCCGGTACACCAGGTGCGCCTCCGGGCTGTCGATGTAGAGGGCCAGCAGGACCACCGAAAGATAGGCGCTGGAGGCTGCCAGAGAGCCCAGGAGCTGCACGTCGGACACCTGGTAGTCGCGGTCGGAGGCTTCCCCGTTGCCGCCGGCGGCGCGCTCGAGCGCGCGCAACTCCGTCAGGCGCTTGACCAGGGCGAGCGCCAGGAAGAAGAACATGGAAAAAGCCAGCAGCCAGACGGATATCGAAATGCCGGTAGCCACACCGCCGAAGAAGATTCTCAAGAGGTAGAAGCAGACCAGCACAAGAACGTCAATCACCAACAGGCGTTTGAGCCACAGGGAATAAGAAAAAGTCAGGAGGATGTATCCGGCCAGTAAGAGGCGGGCGCCTGCGGGCAACATCGAGACCGTGGCCAGGGCCGCGAGGAAAAGAGGGACGGCTGCCAGCGCGCCCATGGCCGGGTTCAGTTCTCCCGACGCGAATGGGCGCCGGCATTTGCCGGGATGGGCGCGATCGGCCTGGAGATCGAAGAGGTCGTTAATGAGATAGCTTCCCGAAGCGGCCAGTGAGTAAGCCAGAAATCCGATTGCCGCAAGTCCCACGAGGGGCCAGTCGGCCAGGCGGTGGGCGGTGAGCAGCGGGAAAAAAATCAGCAGATTCTTGACCCACTGGTGTACCCGCAGTACGCGCAGCCAGGCGGAAAAGCGCGGCGCCGGACGGGCGGGCAGCGACATAGCGGGAATCGAATGCCGCTCGAGAATCTGTAAGAGCCTGGGTGATGACGAGACGAGGATGGCGCTGCGGGAGCGGAACCATACCGGCAGATCGGTTGAAGAGTTGCCGATGTATTCAAATGCCGGGTACCTGGCGGCCAACAGTTCGGCCTTCCGCTCGCCGACCAGGTTTTGGCTGCCATCGCTCGACCAGACTTCATCGAAGAGCGCCAGATGGGCGGCGACGCGGGATGCGATCAGGCGGTCGGCGCCGGTAGCCAGAACCAGCTTGACGCCCGCGCTCTTCTGCTGGCGAAGGTACGCCAGCAGCTCCGCATTGTAGGGGAGTGTTTCGATGGAAGGGAGGGCCGCTTCGGCGAGCTTCATTTTGAGGTAGGAGCGGCCGCGCAGCAACCAAATCAGGAGCAACGGGATGCGCAAAGGGTACAGGCGAGAGAACAGGAACAGCGCTTCTACGAGCGTATCGGTCCGTACCAGGGTGCCATCGAGATCGACGCATAGCACGGGGCGCGCATCCGTTGTGAGTGGCACGGTTTGGGCCATGGGCTAGGTGGGGAAACGCCCGCCGACGCTCGCGGCTCTTTTCGGCAACGAGCGGGAGGTGATCGGAAGCTTTTGTGTCACAGGCTTATACTGGGCCGGCCGCCCTTGAATGTGCGTTTCAGTGCCACGAGCCGTTCCTCGCCGAGCAATCGCGCCGCCGCCGCTACGGACGCGCGGCGCAGCTTTCGATACCGCCAGTAAAGCGATCCGGCGCGCACCAGAGAAAGCACCGACTCGGGGGATTGGCCGTTCAGCATGCAGATGCGATGCAGCGGCAGGCTTGGCGCGGTGTTGAGCAAAGCTCTGGAATCGCCGACAACCTCATACCCAAGCCTAAGGGCAGTGCGGACTACCCGCCGGTCGATCATGCCGCCGGGCGCGGACAGTGTGGTCACGGCCGCTCCGGAAAGAGCCTCCAAATAAGCTTTGGCGGCCGAGAGCTCCGCCGCCAACTCGCCGGGCCCGAGGCTGGTCAAAGCCGTGTGCGAGGCGCCGTGCGCGCCGACTTCGCAAAGCGCGCTGGCGGCCTTGAACATGGCCTCGTCCATGAACCCGTCCTGGCCATGGCGAACATAGTCGCTGACGAAGAACGAGGTGGAGGGAATCCCCGCATCGTGCAGGAATGCCATGGCGTCCAGATTGCTCCCGTGCCCGTCATCGAAGGTCACGGATACCACGGTATCGCCGCCGTACCAGCGCCGGTCCAGCGTCTCGCCGAAGCGGATGAAACGGACGCCGGATGCCTGCAGAGTTTGCATCTGGTCCCGAAACAACGGCATCGCCACGTCCAGGATGTGTCCCGCCTCTTTCGGCGTCCGGTGATACATCAATACAAGCACGCCCATAGAATTTACAAGTCCACGCCCAGTCCGATCGGCCCGTCGCCATCCGCACGGGTGATCACCATCCCGGAGAGGCCCACACCGGCGGCGTCGAGGCGCGCCTGCAGCGCCGGAGATACAGCCAGAACCATATTCGTCGAGCGCGGCACAAAGCCCGCGGCCTGGAGCGCTTCCACCGTCTTTCCATGGCTGTGGTTGACGATGACCGCATCGAGCCTTTGCCGCCAAAGCCGCTGCGCCAGCGCCGCTGCGGCGTCCTCCAGATGGGCGTTGAGCGCGCCAAACTCGACCAGGGTGACGACGTTTGCACCCATCGCCTGTCTGGCGTCTTCCGGTTTCGGGATGAGCAGCACCGCAAAGCCGACGACCCGGCCGCTCGAACGGAACAGGAGCCGCTCAAACGCGCCGATCGTGGCAGGGAACATGGTATTCATCTGACGGCTGTCGCGTATTAGCCCGAAGCCGATCTCTTCGGCATAAGCCTGCCACCATCCGTCAAGTTCGGCGTCGAACCCGGCCACACAATCGATGTCGTACTTCACCGCCGGACGCCGCGCCCGCCTGTGCATTACGGCCTCGAAGGGCGCCAACAACCCAAGCCGTCCCGCCAACCGGGCCACGGCGGCGAGGGCCGGCCGGGTGGCGAGTTGTTTCGCCGCGAGCGGTGCTATCCGCCGAGCCATAAACAGGTACGGCACCGGGCTCAGCCGCCAGCCCAGCATGGAGCAGAGCTTGGCGACCGTGTTGGTCTCCGGGGGCCCCGTGCCGAGGATGTTCAGAGGATGGCTTTCCAGGAGCTTGCGAAAGATCAGGACGCCTGCCATCGCGTACTTCGGCTCGACTACGCCGAGCCCGATCGGATAGGTCGCTACGGCAACACGGATGGTCTGGCCAGCGAGCACATAATCCTGGACCTTGGTTGTCACCGCGCCGATCACCGCCGGCGGATCGGCTCCGTCGTCAATCAGGATGTGGCGCCGCACGACGGTAGTGTCCGAGGCGCCGTAATAGCCGAATGGCCTGCCAAGCGAGGCTCTGCCGACCTTGCTGGCGAAGCGGAGGTACATGGCCTCGTATGACTGGTCGTATGCGACAAACCTCATGGCGGCGACCCCGCCGGCCGCCCCGCCGCCTGGATCTCCAGGACGAACGGCGCCATCACCGTTTCAGGCGTTTCGGCCCGGGCTTTGACTACGGTGCGCGTCTGCCGGGTCTCGATCCTCGGCAGCCGCGCCGAGACGATCCGCAGGCGCCGATACTTCTCGATGAGCCGGTTGCACAATTCTTCGCCGGCCCGCTTCGCGGTCCTGTATTCGAACAGGTCGGACGCCGGCTCGTCCAGCGCCGCAGTCGACGGATAGAAGATGGTCAGCGGCTCGCCGGCGCGGATTTCGAGGAGCCCACGCACGGTTTCGTAGAAACCATCGACGAACACGCTCAGGAAGTCGCGCAGATCTTCCGCCTGATAGGGCTCGATGCGGCGGCGAAAAATTCGCGGGCTCGCGAAATAATAGACCTCGCCGCCGCGCCAACCCATCGCAGCAAGAGTCTGCAAGCCGCCGGCCGGCGCTGTGGCATCAAACGGCGTGAGCTCGCACTCGCCCAATTGCCGCACCGTTTCCAGCACCGCCTCAGCGGAGACTGGGTCGCGGTACCCCAGGACTGGCCGCGCCCCACCTGCGGCCAGCAACCGTGCTGTCGTGGCGCCGAGGCCGCTGGTCGCTCCGACGATCAGCGGGGTTTGACCGGCGAAAGCCGCTGGAGGAACAAGCTCCCGAATCGCTGCATCGCCGGCGGGCGGCGCGGCAAAAGCGTAGGTCAAGGCGGCGACCGTGCCCGCGAGCCCCGGGCCGTTCACTGCCATCTCCACCCGGCTGAACCGGCGATCGTGCCGCACGACGCCGAACGCCAGTGTCCGGCGGCCCGTTACCGCGGCCGTAGCCGAGATTTCGGAGAGGACGCTATGCAGTCCCGGACAGGCCATACCTACCAGCGTCGAGATGGCTGAGAGCCCGGCTGCGAAGCCGGATTCGGTGGCCCGCGCCAGATGCGGGAAGGCGTTCGAAAGTTCGTCCACCGCCGCAGTCAGTTCAATCTCGCCGCCGGCGCCGGAAAGGTCCTCGCCCGTGTGGTCGAGTGGCGGCGATCCCGGCTGCCAGATTATGCCTCCGTAGATCGGCACTGCCGTTGGTGGGCGCGGTTCGGTCAGCGCAGCCACCGCCATCGTCTCGCCGCGCACGAGGAGCCGGATCGTCCTGCCTTCGCCTCCCACCGTCACGCGATCCCCGAGCAGGATCGGTTTGACGAAGCTCACCTGGACACCGCCGATCCTGATGGACGGGTCCACCGCGCAGCGTCGATCCAGCGCCCAGAGGAGGGCATGCACCCCGTGCACCACTGGCGCGCCCGGAAAGGTTCGACTGGCAAAAGCCGCATTCGTGTGCAGCGGATTGCTGTCGCCCGACACGCGCGCGAACCATTCCTGGTCGGCAGGGGTGAAACAGCGCGCCAGCCCGTTCACAAAGACATCGCCCCATTGGCGCCGGCTGCCACCGCGATGAACGCGGGCTTGGGGTAGGGTTTAGCCGCGTCCCAAATGAACCGGTCCGTCTCCGGCTCATCGAAGCCGGAGCCTTTCCAGAACTCGCGGCAGGGCCCGTTACGCGAGGTGGGAAACAGATGGGCGGCGACCCGCGGCGATCCCTGGGCGCGAGCGGCCTCCACCGCCAGGTGCACCATCAGATTCTCGATCTGCCGGCCCATGGCCCGGCAACTGAGTACGAAATCGATAATCTCCAACACATCGTCCGCCAGCTCCCAACTGATCAGTCCTGTCAGACCGGCGTCGCCAAAGCGGTCGGCGACTTGGATGGCCAGAGTCTGCCGCCGCCGGCCTTCCGAGAGCCAGCGCAAGAACTCCGGTTCCGTTATCCGGCGCGTTCTCAGGTTCATCTGGTTGGTCTTGTTGGCGAGTTGCACGGCGCGGGCAAGATTCGCCCCACCCACTGCGTCTATGCTCACCCGCACGCCCAGCCCGTTCAGCCAGTCCTCGATGGATCCGGCCGCCCTCTGGCTTTCGGTGCGCTCGCGCTCCTGGACGTACATCTTAACCCGGGAACGGTCTTCGGCAGTGAGCGAAGGCTGGTCGAAGCAGTCGAGTTGTCGAAGGGCGTCCGCAAATCGACAAGGGTCTTTCGGCCAGTCGGGAACGAGCACTTCGGGGAAAGCTTCGGCGATGCGCCCCCGTTCAGCCGGGTTATCGTCGATGAACACCACAGACTGCAGGCCGAGGTTCAGGTCTCGCACCAACTCGACCAGGTTCTCAGCCTTATCGCGCCAGTTGATCCGCCAGCCCGCCAGGTCCGGGCGCCGAAGGGCCATCTCCGGGTGTTGATCGAACGCCTCCAGCGCCACAGCCTCGGTGTTCTTACTGACGACGCCGAGCGCGACCCCGCGGGCCGAGAGCGTCTTCAGCGCTTTTTGGAAGTCGACATAGGCCTCCCCGGCCGCGTCGTGGCCGCCCAGTTGTACGCCCTGCCATCCCGTTTCGCCGATCACGCCGCCCCACAGCGTGCCGTCGAGGTCCAGGATGACGAGCTTGCGCGCCTGGCCGGCGAAGGCTCGTACCGCAGCCTTCACATCACGCGCGGCGGCCTGAGCCACGGACTCGGTGAAGGGAAACTTGATCGCGTACCAGTAGCGCGCATCGCGTGGTGGGCGCGCCACATCCAGCCAACGCTGGCTATCGAGCAGGCGCACGTTGGAGTGGCCTTCGAGCCGGTCGGCCAAGCGCAGGTTCATTCGCGCGAGTGCCCGAGCCTGGCCACCTCCGCTCCAGTCGAGAAGGCCAAAGCCCCGGCCGCTCTCGCTCCGCGTCCAACTCGCGACCAGTACCGTGCGGAACCGTTGCGCCGCGCGTTTGACGGTCTCCGCAAAAATGTCCACGGCATCGAGCAGGCGTTCGATGGAGACAGGCTCGCCTTCCGTCAGCGCAGCGTAGGACGGAGCAATTCCTTCCGGCCGCGTCCAGACGAACAGGGTCATTGCCTCGCTCCCCGGCCGTTCGGCGGAAAGTGTCTGGAATACCTGACCGTACGGCGCCGTCTCGACGGAAAGCACCGGGCTATTGGGGTCGACTCTGATGAAGCGGCTTGCCAACTCCGCGTTAAAGTCCGAAACCACGAAAACGTCCGCCATCGCCTAGGGCTTTCGCGCTATGAGTTCGGCGATCGCCCGAGGCGTGCGGAATTGCTTCGTCAGCGTTTCGAAGTCAGCTTCCTGCATGATGGGCACCTCTTGCCCGGTCTTCTCCCGAAGTAAGTTCTCGATAGTCAGAATTAATGTCATGAGCGCCAGTGAGTCGAGCAGCCCCTCGTCCCCGACCAGCACCACATCCGGTTGGCTCGGCACGGGCGCTTCCGGAGGCCGAATTTCGTTGACTCGCCCAAGGGCATCATAAACCAGCGAAAGGCATGTCTGAATGTCCATGTTCCTCATTCAAAATACCGCAATCCCTGACGCCCACTTGACGACCTCCTCCAGGCCGAACAAAGGATCTTCCGGCGTGGGGAGCCCCAAGCGGGCCTGGGCGCGAGTCGTATCGGCGACAAAGCGGGTAACCTCGACGTTCCGCCGCTCCTCGATCTTCAGCAACGAGCGGGAATGGGTCAGATCGAGGATGCGCTTCGCCAGGCCGGCGATGGTAATTCCCTTTCCGGCGCCGATGTTCAGGGGTTCCGGCGAGAACTCGCCGAAGCCGGCTTTGACGAGAGCGTCGACAACGATGCCGATCCAGACGAAATCGAGGATCTGGGTTCCGTCGTAGAGGAGCAAGGGGAGGCCCCGGAGCGCCCGTTCCACGAAGAGCGGAATCACCCGGTCCGTGTCACGCGGGCCGTAGACGTTGGCGAGGCGGAGGACCACCACCTGCAGGCCGTTCTGCCCGAATACGCGGCAGTACATCTCGCCGGCGGCTTTACTGGCGCCGTATGGGTTCTTCGGGCGGAGCAGGGCGGTCTCGGGTACGGGGATGTGGTCGGGCTCCCCGTAGACTTCGCGCGAGGAGGTGAAGACTACGCGTTTGACCCCGGCCTGGCTGGCCGCCTCGAGGACATGGAAGGTTCCCAGCACATTGGTGGAGCAGGAATATTCCGAATCCTGCAAGGCGCCCATCACGCTGGACTGGGCGGCGAGATGAAACACGACTTCACAGCCGCGCATGGCTTCATCGAGAGCGGCGCGATCGCGGATGTCCTGCCGGCGGAAGACGATATCCCGCGCGCACGGGCCCAGGTTTGCGGCATCCCCGCGGTGGAGGTTGTCGATCACGGTTACCGCACCCTGATGGTCACGCGCCAGGCGCCCGACCAGGTGATGGCCGATAAAGCCGGCGCCGCCGGTGACCAATATCCGGCCATGGGGTGTTTCAGTACCGCGATGATTGGAGATTTCAATACCCATTTGCGTAAACGATAGGGGGGAGCGGTCAGGGAGCTAGCCGAATGACAAAGCCATATGAAGCAAGAGCTTCGTCAGCGGTCAGCAGGATGAGTTTCTCGACCAGCGCTGCGCCTGACGCACCTCTAAATCCATCCCCGTAGACGATACACCAGCAACCCCACGCATTCTTTCACAGCCCTTTCAGACCACATGAGATCGGAGGCATGCGGCAACCACCCGATTAACCCACCCTGTCCTCCCCAGCCCGTGCGGAAATCGGCGGGGGCGGGAGTCACATCAAAACCCGCCTTTCGGAACGCGGCTGCGGCACGAGGCATGTGTACAGCCGAAGTAACCAACAGGATATGGCGCATGCCCCGGGTGTTCAAAGCAGAGTAGCTGAACAGGGCATTCTCCCTGGTGTTCAGGGAGTGGTCCTCCAGGAGGAGGGCTTCGGAAGGCACGCCCCACTCCTGAAGCAGCCGGCTCATCACCAGCGCTTCGGGCGTCCTGCCCAATCCACCGCTACACATCACCACAGGCGCTCTCCCGGCCCGGTAGAGCCGCAGCGCATGCAGGATGCGGTCGCTAGAGCCGATCAGGCCGCTATTTTCGTGTTGGAAGCCCGGTGCGTGCAGAGCGCCGCCCAGCACGACGATGGCCTGCGCTCGAGGGAGAGCCGCAATAGCGACGTCCGGATACCGGCTTTCGAGGGCCCCCAAAAGCGCCGCAGAGCCCGATGGAGAGCTGAAGACGGCCAACAGGAGCAGAGCCGCAACGCAGAGGCAGCGCGATACGCGGAGCTTTTTCCAGGCCAGAATCCCGGCCGTCAGTAAGAAAATACTCCAGTTCAGTGGATCGAGGAGTACCTCTGCCATGCCGCTCAAGAAGGTTTCCATTCCGCCGCCCAGGGGCGCGGCTGTCAGGAGGGAAGGGATTGATGCCGGCGAGGATTAGAGATCTCTAAACCCATCCTCGCAGACGATACACCAACAAACCTACCCATTCTCTCAAGGCCTGGTCAGACCACTCGAGGTCATAAGCATTGGGAAAGAGCCGTCCGCCGGGCGCCCCCCTCTTTTGGAAATCCGTCGGTGCGGGAATCACCTCAAAACCCACCTTTCGGAAGACAGCCGCGGCACGAGGCATGTGCAGAGCCGAAGTAACCAGCAGGATTTGGCGTATGCCCCTGGCCTTCAAAACAGGGGAGCTGAACAGGGCATTTTCCCAGGTGCTCAGGGAGCGCCCTTCTGTCAGAATTGCGGCAGGAGGCACGCCCCACTTCTGCAGCAGGCGGCCCATCAACTCCGCTTCATTCGCTTCATTAGGGAGTCCTCCACCGGTACATATTACAAGAGGCGCTCTCCCCACGCGGTAAAGCTGCAGCGCATACAGGAGCCGATCGGTCGGGTTTATGGAGTCACCCGGCGCATGATAAGCTCCGCCCAGTACGACGATGGCCTGTGCTCGGGGGAGGGACTCAATGCCGTGATCGGGATACCGGTTTTCGAGGGCCCACACCAAAGCCCGGGCAGCCGCCGAAGAGCTGAAGATCGCCGAGAAGAATAGAGCTGCGAGGCAGAGCCAGCGGGATGCCAGGGACCTCTTCCAGCCCAGAGCTGCGGTGGTCAGCAGCAAGAGATTGAAACCCGACAGATAGAAGAATATGTGTGCCAAGACGCTCAACTCAGAATGCCTGGCTATCCGCCGAGCCGGGCGCCCGCAGCCATGATCTCAGGAGGCGTATCCCAGCCGAATTCCTGGCACTTGGCGGACATGATCTTACGCACCACGTCTATGAATGGCGCCACCCCCATGGAGAAGACCAGCGATTCATGCGGGCGTGTGAAATTGATGTAGCCGTTACCGGGAAGCGGCACGCGCAGGCACCAGCAGAGATCGCCATTGGTTTCGCGCAAGCGCTTCTGAAAGACCGTGTTGGCAACCGACAGCCGCACCTCGACGAAGTCGAATATCCGGGAGGCATCGAGAATAATCTCCCAGCATCCCTCGATGGACTTGGCCGCGGAAAGCTCCTGCTCAAAGCTGCCCAGGCGCATCTGGGCATCGACGGCCTGCTGGAAAGTTCCCGATAGCAGCATACGCCGGGCGGTACGGAATTCGGTGTAATCCAGGTGCTGAATCCCCAGCCAGGCGACGGCACAGAACAGCAGGACTATGGCGCCTGCCAAGCGATTATTGGGGATCTTTTGCAGCAGCAGGGAGAGGGCGGCGCCGAGGCCGGCTGCGCCGTACAGGAGCATGGCGACGTGCCGCTGGGTGAAGCCGCGATTCAGGAGCCGGTGGTGGATGTGGTCGTGGTCCGCGCCGAAGATCGACCGGTTCCGCAGGAATCGCCGCCCAATGGAGAGGCAGGTATCCAGGATCGGAATTCCCAGCGCCATCAAGGGGGCGGTCATTCCCAGAATGGTTGCCGCCTTCTGGCTCCAGAGCACGCCGAAGCAGCCCAGCAGAAAGCCGATGATGCAACTGCCGGAATCTCCCAGAAAGATGGACGCCGGGCTGAAGTTATAGCGGAGAAACCCGAGCAGGGCTCCGATCAGGGGAGCAGTGACCGTGGCGAGGATAATGTTATGACTCGACAAGGCGGAAATCAGTATGGTCGTGGTGGCAAACAGACCGACGCCGGCGGCCAGTCCATCCATTCCATCGATGAGATTGAAGGCGTTGGTGCATCCGATCAGCCAGACGACAGTGACCAGTACGCTGGGCACGTGGGACCAGCCAAAGCTGTACCCAGCGACGCTCCAGACCTGGATGCCTGCCCAGTATGCCAATAGCGCGCCAACCGTCTGGCCAAACAGCTTCTGCCAGGGCTTCAGGTGCAGAATGTCGTCCAGTATACCGACAGCGAGGATGACGAGGCATGCCGGGAGCGCGCGCAAAACACGCGCCAAATGGGGAGAAGCGACGCTCGGAAACAATGCCAGCAGCGACCAGCTTGCCACGTATGCCAGCGCAATGGGCACACCACCCATAAGGGGTACCGGTGCGATGTGCAGTTTGCGGGTTTGGTCGGGCCGGTCCACAATTCCGAGCCGCCGGAAGAGGTCGCGGCATGCAGGGGTCAGTACGATGGAGAAGAGAAACGCACAAAGTCCAATCAAAAAGATCGGGTACAACATAAGGGCACCTCGGTTAAAACCGTACTCCAATACTTCGCGAAACGCTTACGTGTTTCTTTTCACGGCGCGGCATGCTAACAGGGCTTGCCGGGAAAACCCGCCTTTTGCAAGGTTAAAACGTCTGGCTGGCCGGCCGGGAGCCCGGCGGTGATATACCGTGCGATATCGGACGGATTCGTACAGTCGCGGCCGCTCACTCGGGGGCCGGCGCTGCCGAGCCGTTGGATAGCCTCCAGCACTTTTTCCCCCGGAGAGTCATTGGGCAAACGCTCCCCGGCCTTCAGGCGGCCGATCTCGATGGCCGTACCGCATCGGGCCGGGCCTATAAACAACACGGGGGCCGGCGTCTGTAGCACGCCATAAAGTTTACTGGGCACCACGACTCCGTCCCAACCGGGGCTCATCGTAATCAGATGGACGTCGGCCCCCCACAACAGGTCCGCCGTCCAGTCCTCGGGCAGGTAATCCGTGAGCACAACATTGTTCAAATGCCCGATGGCAGCGGCCAGCTCCGCCCGCCTGGCGCCCCGGACCACAAAGACAAACATCCAGGGCGAGTCGCCCCGTTCCGACATGAGCCTGGCAGCCGCGATCACTTCGCGGATGGAATGAGCCCTCCCCAGATTTCCCGCGTATAGCAGTACGCGCTTGCCCAATAATCCGAAGTGGCGGAGGAAGCGGTTGGCCTCCCGTTCTACCGGGGGAAACGGCCGCCGATCCCAGGGCGGCACGATTTTCGAGAAGGCCGGCGCATGGTTCCAGCCCGCGTAGCCGGACAGGCGTTCTTTTTGCGCTTCGTCGAGCGAAATCACGCCCGCCAGGAAGCGCAGCGCCAGAGTATTCAACCGGCGGAAAAAGCGGGCCCACAAACCTTCCGGCTGCAGGATGCCGGCAGCGGCCAGCGACTCCGGATACAGGTCCATCGTCCACCAATACACGGGACGTTTTTTGCGCAAAAGGTTGGCGCCGATCGCCGCGGCCACCAGGAACGGGGGATCGGTCAGAAGCACGCACCGGTCCCACTGCCGCCACCGGACCAGGACGGTGGCTTGTACCAGGAAGAGAATCCAGGCGGCGGTCCGGGCGGACTCGCGGGGGCTCCCCAGCCAGGTGAGATTCACCCCATGATGCGCGGCGGCGGTTTTCTCTTTTCCCGCGTAGGAACTGCGTGAGGCGATGACATCCACCTGGTGGCCGAGCTCCTGCAATTGCCCGGCAACGTCGCGCAGCATCCGGCCCGTGGGCACGCGATCGTCGCCGTAATGCCGGTTCACCAGCAGAATTCGCATGGGCTTTATGCTTCGGCCACAAAGGAAGCCCGGCTGTGGCTGTGCTGCAGATTTTCCGATTTAGACAAGAAGAACGGGCCGATGACGAGGACGTCCATGTTGGTGCGCAGAAAGCAATCCAGGGCCTCGCGGGGAGTGTTGACGATGGGCTCGTTTTCGTTGAACGAGGTGTTGATGAGTATGGGCACGCCGGTAAGGTCGCCGAAGCGCCGGATGAGATTCCAGTAGAGCGGATTGACATCCTTCTCCACGGTTTGCAGGCGGCCGGTGCCGTCCCGATGGGTGACCGCGGGGATGCGTTCGCGCTGTTGCGGCTTGATGCGGTAGGCCTGGACCATGAAGGGCGACGGGTAGTCGGTCTCGAAGAACTCGCCGGTGGCTTCCGCCAGCACGGAGGGGCAGAAGGGACGGAACGGCTCGCGGAATTTGATGCGCTTGTTGAGGATGTCCTTCATGTCGTGGCGGCGCGGGTCGGCCAGGATGCTGCGATTGCCCAGGGCGCGCGGTCCGAATTCCATGCGGCCCTGGAACCAGCCGACAATCTGGCCGTCGGCGATCTGGCGCGCGGTGCGATCGACCAGCTCCTCCCCGGCGAGGGGATGGTATTGGACGCCGGCATCGTCCAGCTCCTTGCGGATCTCGGACTCGGTATACTCCGGGCCGTAATACACGTGCCGCATGACAAAGCTGCGGGGCTGCTTCAGAACCTGGTGGGCGACATACAGGGCGGCGCCGATGGATGTGCCGGCGTCGTGCGAGGCAGCTTGAATGTAAACGTCCTGGAAGGGGGTCTTGTCGAAAATCATGCCATTGGCAACGCAATTCAGAGCCACGCCGCCAGCCAGGCAGAGCTTCTTCAGGCGGGTTTTGCGCTGGACGAAGTTCAGGATTTCGAAGTATTGCTCCTCGAGCACGGCCTGAACCGAAGCGGCCAGGTCGGCGTGCCGCTGCTCCAGCTCACTGCGAGGCACGCGCGGGGCGCCGAAGACCTCGGGCAATCTGGCGGAGTAGACGCGGCCAAGCGAAGGCTCGCAGTCGTTCCAGGTCATCTCGACGCCTTCGGTGTGGTGAATGAAGTAATCGAGGTTGAGCCGCACCTGGCCGCCGGTGATGTGGACCACGTCGCGGACCTGGGATGCAAAGCGCGGTTCGCCGTAGGCGGAGAGGCCCATCATTTTGTACTCGTCGCCGTACTTGGGGAAGCCCAGGAACTGCGTGAAAGCGGTGTAGAACAGGCCGAGCGAGTGGGGGAAGCGGACCGTGCCATGGACATCGAAACGGTTATTTTTGCCGACGCCCCACATGAGGCTGCTGAAATCGCCGAAGCCGTCGATGGAGACGACGGCGGCTTCTTCGAAGGGGGAGGCGAAGAAGGCGCTGGCGAGGTGGGCGCGATGGTGCTCGACGTGGTGGATGCGTACCTGGTCGGCCCGGGTGACGCCGGACGAGCTGAGGGCGCTGGCGAGGTTGGCCACTTGGATGGTATTGCGGGCCCGGGAGGCGAGACGCGGCCAATCGCCGGGGCGCACGGCGACACGGGCGAGCTTCCGCCAGAGGTGTGCGCGGGGGTCGCGTGAAATGGCGACGTGGGCGAGCGAGGCCGGATCGATGCCGCGGATGCAGGCCTTGGCAGCCAGGGCAGGAAAGCCGGCCCAGTGCTTGATGCGGTTGAAACGCTCCTCTTCCACCGCGGCCACGAGCTGGCCATCGGAGAGGAGGGCGGCGGAAGCGTCGCCGTGGAAGGCGTTAAGACCCAGGATTTCCATAATTCATTGGCGCCAATTCAGGTTGCGCTGCACAATCTCAGAAAGGATACGGGGCAGGTCGTACTCCAACTTCCAGTCCGGGTAATGCGACTGGAGTTTGGACAGATCGGAAATATAGCAGATGTGGTCGCCTTTGCGGTTCTGGTCCGTATACTCGTAGGCGAGCCGGTATCCCATCGCCGCCAGCGCATCTACCGTCTCCAGGATGGAGAGGCTGTTGCCCCGCCCACCTCCCAGGTTGTACACCTCGCCGCAGCGGGGTTTTCGGTAGAAGTGCAGGAAGAGATTGGCCACATCATGCGAGTGGATCTGGTCCCTCACCTGCTTGCCTTTGTAGCCGTAGACCTTGTAGCTCTTGCCCACGACCGCACAGTGGACGATATAGGCGAGGTAGCCATGCAGCTCGACAGCCGCGTGCTGCGGTCCGGTAAGACATCCGCCGCGGAAGATGCCGACCGGCATCTGGAAGTAACGGCCGAACTCCTGGCACATCAGGTCGGCTGCGGCCTTGGAGGCGCCGAATACGGAATGCAGGCAACTGTCGATCGACATGGATTCGTCGATGGCGTCGATCTCCGCGTAGTCGTAGCGCTTCTCGCGCTCGATTAGCGGCAAGCAGTTGGGACGGTCGCCATAGACCTTGTTGGTGCTGGTGAAGCAGAAGGGCGATTCGGCGCAGTAGTCGCGGGCGGCGACCAGCAGGTTCATGGTTCCGCCGGCGTTGACATCGAAATCGTCATAGGGAATCGCCGCGGCCTTGTCATGGGAAGGCTGGGCGGCGGTATGGATGATGAAATCCGGGCGCTCGTTCTTCAAGAGGCCGCGGACGCCTGCGCGGTCGCGGATGTCGAGGCCGACGTGGCGATAACCGGGGAAGGACTCGCGGAGAGCGCGGACATTGGCTTCCGTGCTGGCCGCCGGTCCAAAGAAAACCTGGCGCATGTCGTTATCCACGCCGACCACCGCCCAGCCCTGGCCCGCGAGCAAGCGGACGCATTCCGACCCAATCAGGCCGCCGGATCCTGTGATGAGCGCCTTCATGACTGTTTCATATCCCAGAGATCGGGGCGGTGCGCCTGCCTGCATGAAGCCTGCATGTACTTAAACCGTCTTTCCTTTGAATGGCAGCTTGGGAGGCTGCGCAGAACTCGCGGGGCTCTTTGAGGGGGCAAGGGCACACTCGCGCAACAACCGCTCCGACAAATGCTCAGCCACCAGTTGGCCAATCAAAGCCTGGCCTTCGCGGGTAGGGTGAGCGTCTTGCCGGTAATGCAACCATTTCCCGCTGGAGCGGGCCGCGCCGATGAACGGCTCGGTCAGGTCAAGGCAATCGATGCCATAGCGCCGGCAAATCCGGTCCAGGCGCTTATCGGCCGCAAATCGATCGTACCTGGCATCGGAAGCGAAGGTGCGGTTCCAGACGGCATCATAAACCTGAGGCAGGTACGGAATAATCACCAGCGTAAAGCCGACGTCCTGCCGGCCGAGAACATCTTGAAACTGTTCGAGCAGCTTCTCCACGACCAGCCAGGAGTGCCGGTCCACCGGGTCCAGGTTCCTGGCCAGGGTGGAATCGGCATTGGGCCATGGATTCACGCCGAACTTTCGCATGAGCCGAACACCGTATTGACCAATGGCGCCGCGGTAGATGGCGTGATAGAGGGCGGAATGGCCTTCGAAGTAAGGCTTGATGGACCGAATGAAACTGGTGTGCCCCCGCGGCGCGGATGGATCTGCGGTTCCGCCCTTCGAAGGGATTGGGGGGGCTGGTTTGAGAACGAGAACGCCATTCTCCACGTCGTAGTACGGCCGCATCAAATCAGACCCGTAGACAAAGCCGTTTTGGCCAGGGGGCCGAATATCGTAGAAATCGGTGGCCAGCGAAAGGCCCAGGACGACATGCCTGGGCTTGAACTTGCCAATGTACTCTTCCATCTTGGAGTATTCCTGGCCGACGCTATAACCCGCGACCCCGGTGTTGACAACCTGAAACGGTTGCTGAAAGCCGGATTTCAATCGGGATTCCAGCAGGTTGGGCCATGCCTCGCCACTCGACACACCTACCGCCGAAGTGTGGGAATCACCCAACGCCATTACCGTACAGGCGCGGGGGTCCGGGTTGAACTCCGGGGATGGATTGCCGTCGGAATTGTACGACATCCAGGTATCGAATTCAGCGGTCACAGTGTGGCATTGCCCGTTGGGTGCGTTGGCAAACCCCGTAACCGGGTCGGTGACCCAAAAGCAGCCGGGTGTCCGGGCAAAGCTCCTCAGCATATGCCGGTAGTAGAATTCAGCCATGACTACGGATAAGGCCGTGCCGAACAGTAAGCTCCCGCATACGAGTGCGACGGCATGAAGACCTTTGGTTTGCGGCATTCAGAACAATCAAAAAAGGTTATAGATAAAAGGTGCTACGGCGCTGCTCTGGGCAAGAAGGAGCAGAACGCCCATAACCAGCATGACGATCAGTATAGGCAGCAGCCAGAGTTTCTTCCTTACACGCAAGAAAGCCCAGAATTCTCTCGGAAAAGACGACATTTCCGTCCCTTTTCTAAAACTGATTCGATATAGTGCCTGGCGCCGCGGGATACGTTGCGGATTCCAGGAGAGTATTGCCGGCGGCGCACCGCCGCAAGATATTGGTGTACCATTCCGCCATGGTTTTCCCGATCGAATCCCAGCCATACCGTTCGCGACCGAAAATTTTGCCGCGCTCTCCCATGTTCCGCAAGCGTTGGGGGTCGGCGAGCAAGCCGGCGAGCGCATCGGCCAGCGCATCCGGATGTTGATCGACCCACAGCGCGCAACCGAACTGCTGCGCGGCTTCCCAAGGGCAGGTCCGGGTGGTGACTGCCGGCGTCCCCATGGCCAGGGCCTCGATGACACTGACGCCGAAGTTCTCCGAATCCGAGCACATGACCAGCAGGTCGGAATCGTGGATCAGCGGCCATTTCTCCGCTTCCGGCACCTCACCGATCCAATGGACCTTGTCTTCCAGGCCGGCAAAGAAGCGGCGGGCGGCGGCTTCATAGTTGCTGTCCTGGTCCTCGCGGCCGGCGACGATCAGGCGCGCCGGCTCGATACGCTTCGCGACCTGTGCGAACGCCGCGGCCAGCAGATCCAGCCGCTTGATGGGGTGGAGCCGTCCCAGGAACAGCACCAGCGGTGCGTCCGGGCCGATGCCCAAACGCCGCCGGAATGCGCCGCGGGCCCCGGCCGGCAGGTCGACTGCCTTTACGCCATTCGGTATTTCGGCAATGTCAGCCTGCGGCTTGAAGGATGCTAACGAACGCGCCTCCAGCCCGGAGGTGGCGTGCAAGCCGGCCGCGGCGTTCAGATTTTTCCGTTCGAATAGAGCGTACGCGGCCCTCTTCCGGTAGGCGTGGCGTCTCAGCGCCGCGTGTTCCAGCATGCCCCGCGGCGAGATCACATAGGGAACTCCGGCGGCGCGAGCCGCGCGAGCCGCAACCCAAGACGTCATGTTCCACAGGCAGTGAATGTGGACCAGGTCGAACTTCTCCGCGCAGGAGGCGATGGCATTCCGCAGACCGGCCGCATGGAAAAAGCGGCGCGGGAACGCGAGCGGAAAATAGCGCACCGGGACGCCTTCATACACCTCACGGGCCAACTCGCCGGCGGGGATTCCAGCCGAACTGGTGAAGACCTGCACTTCGGTTCCGGCGCGCTGCAGACCCTGGCAGAGGCCCAGGATGCTTCGGGGGGGTCCTCCGAAGCTGAAGGCGGGCGCAAAATATGGGGACACGTGAAGAACGCGCATGGCCTAACTGCGGCTGGCCGGATGACAGACGACAAAAACCGATCGTCTGTCCCACCTTTTCACTTGACCGGGCGACTTCATGCCAACGGCCGATTCTCCATGAAACAGTAGCCGATCATATGCAGTACCACCATATGAAGGTCCTCGATCCGGCCGGTATGGGGGTGAGAGATCTGGATATTAAGCTGGGCCAGCGGCCCCAAGCGGCCGCCATCCCGGCCGGAGAGGGCGATGGTCCGGCAGCCGATCGAGTTGCCGTACTCCAACGCGCGCAGGACGTTGGGGGAATTGCCAGAGCTGCTGATCCCTATGACAACGTCGCCCGGTTCGGCGAAATTTTTCAACTGCTCGACGAAGACGCACTCGTAGCCGACATCGTTGGAGTAGGCGGTGATCGTGGGGAGCGAATCGGTAAGCGCCAGGATGCGAAACCGCGGTGTCCGCCCGTAGCTGGCGCCCTTGACCAGGTCGGTAGCGAAATGCGAGGCGGTCGAGGCGCTGCCGCCGTTGCCGCACACAAAAATACGGCGGCCCTCGTCGCGGGCCCGGGCGAGGAGCTCGATCGCCTGGCCTACTTTCTCCAGGTCGATCGACGCGATTGCCTGCAGTAGTTCGTCTTTGTACAGTTGCGGAAAATTCATAGCCCTGCCTCGCGATTTGGACCTGCTAATCGCTAGATGTTGTTAAAGCGGATGGCACCGGGAACGGCGCCGTTTTGATTCTCCGGGCGGATCCAGCCATTCTTGCCAGCCTGTGCGCGGGTCTTTCGATCAAGATGTAATACAGATACGCCATCCCCAGCACGAAGCCGATCAATAGAAACCAATCGACCAGGTAGCCAAAACTGGGAAGTTTCAACCTTGAGAATAGGATCATCGTGGGCGCATGCACCAGGTACAGCGAATAGCTCCAAGCGCCGGCGGAGACCAGCACGGCTGCTGGAGAGCGGCTTGCGCCATAGGCGATCTCGCGCTTGATCCAGAAGTACGCGATGACGCCGAACCAAGGCATGGTTTGGATTAAATGAAGGCCCAGTTGGTAATGAAGGACACCGCAAACCCAGCTCGCCGCCCACGCGAACAATCTCCATTTCCAGATCGTCCGCGACGATTGAATGGCGGGCAGCCGGCCGCTCTGTTCCGCCAGCAGGCAACCCAGAAGCCACACGGGGAAGAGAATCACGGCCATGGCCAGCGGGTTGACCGTCGTCCAATTTACTTCATGAAAGTTAGCCGCCGCCGTGAGGGCGCCAACGGCGAACGCCGACGGCAGCAGCACGGACCATCCGGCGGTCTTTCGAACCCAGCGGGTTAACGGGTACACCGCGTAGTAAACTTCTTCGCAGAGCAGGCTCCAAAGAACGCCTTCGTAAAGGATCGAGTGTGCGCCAAGCAGCGGCTGGCTGTTGCCCAGGAGCCTATATAAAATAACGTAGCCAAAAACGGGCAGCAGAATCCGTATATATCGCCGCGCGTAATACCGGCCCACCGCCAGGGGCCGATCCTGCCGGTAGGGAAGATGGATGCAGAAGCCCGAGATGATGAAGAATCCAATCACCGCGGGAACTCCGAAAACGACCGAGTTCCACCCCCGGACAAAGATCCAGCCCAACCTGGTACTTTCGTCCATTCCTGCAAAAAGCGGGAAGATCGCGCCATGCGACATGACCACCCAGAAGGCGAGACAAAAGCGCAGGGCATCGAGAATCGGATGGTGTTCCCGTGTTTCCGGGGCAGGTGGGTCAGTTTGATTCGGCATTCGGTAATCCGGCTACAGCAGATCCGTAGCCGCCTTCGGGCCGGGCGAAATTCTCTCGCCGGCGCCGGCTTGGCCGTTGGGTGGCTCCGGTTTGCCGCGCGACAACTGAACCTGCACGGCCCTCAGCACATCGTCTATCTGGATGAGATCCAGACAAACCAGGCCACGATCGCAAACATCTTTGAAACACGGACTGCATGGAACGTCCCGGCGCAGCACGATGTGCTCGTCGCCATACGGGTACCACTGGCGCGGAAAGTCGCGCGCGCTGAAGATCGCTACCGCCGGAGTGCCCATAGCCGCGGCCATGTGCATGGGCCCGGTGTCATTGCCGACATAAAGGCAGGCCCGCTCCAGAAGAGCTGCCGTCTGGAGCAAATTCAGTTGTCCGCAGGCGATCACCGGTTGGGTGCGCATATGGAGCCGGACCTGATCGATCGACTCCCTTTCCGAAGGAGCGCCAGTGAGCACCACACGAATTCCGGGTTGCGTCTGGATCCAGCCGGCCACCGCCGCGTAGCGATCCTCGAACCAACGGTTCGCAGCCCTCTTGGCGCCGACGTGCAACACCACGATGCGATCGTTGGTGGAAACTCCGTTGCGCTGCAAAAGCTCCTGGACGAAAGCGTGGTCCGCCTCGGAGACCGGCAGCCGGCCGGAATCGTTCCGCCTCAGGTCCAGGGCCCGGCCCAGGGTCTTAAAAAGCCTGTCCGATTCCCGCTCAAACGGCACGTGCAGGGCCTGCGTCCGCGGGAACCAGCGGCTGGCGCCTACCTGGAATCCGGCTGCGTAACGGCACCCTGCGAGCCGCGCCAGCATCATACTCTGCATCACCTGGCGGAACGGAGCCAGAACATTCGAAAGTTCGATAAACAAATCGAAGCGTTCGCTCCGGACCCTGCGCAGCAGCCGTTTGCGGCCGCCCCACGTCGAAATATCCGATTTGTGATAGACCATCAGCGAATCCACCAGGGTGCCGGGGCGAATCAACTCTTGTGCTCCCGGCGCTCCCTGGGCTCCCGGAGAGGTCAAAAGGCTGATGTACGAGTTCGAGAAGCGCTGCCGGATAGCGCCCAGTGTTGGAGTGGCGGCTACGATGTCCCCGATGTTGCCGACACGAAATACCAGAATTCGCCGGATAGAGTCTTCGTCACCGGGCAGAGCCAAACGCCGGAACGCGAGAGCGCGCAAGGTCTCCACGAGCAGGTCCCTGGCGCCGTTCACGAGTCCGGCAGCGCCAAGTTTCCCGCTGACCTGCCATGTCCTTCCGCGAGTCTCGCAATCGGCGGGGGCATTCCCGAATTGTCCGTACCCGCCGTCAGGATCGAGCACTCAAATCACCGTTCTTCTTTCGAAGTTGCGCAATGAAGCGCGCGGCATACCGTGCGAAATTGTGGCTGGGCTGCTCGATCAGCAGAAAGAAACCATAACTGATGGCAAGAACAAAGGTCAGTTGTAAAGTGCTGGCTAAGACCGCCCCGCCGGTCAGGAACCTGGCGATGAACCCCCATACGGCAACGGCGAGGCCGTGAAACAGATAAATGGAATAGCTGAACTTCCCGCCGTACTCGAAAACCGCGACTCTCGACCGGCGTGTCAACTCCAAGCGCAACCAGTAGTACAAGAGTGGACTCATAAGGGTCAGCGTCACCGGGTCGCCGATTCCCGCATGAAACCGCAGGGCGCTGGCCGCCGATCCCAAGCCCCACATCGACAGGCGCCACGCCCAGATCCGAGTGCCGGACACCTCCGGGCGGTTGGCGTTCCCCAAGGTCTCCGCAAGATGGCATCCCAGGAGCCAAGACGGGAGGCCGACGGCCCAAGTCAAACCGGGGCCGAACTGATGGAACATCAGGGCATGGGGCCGGCTCACAATTAAACCAACCGCCAGCGCGTACGATAATGACAGCAACAGCTTCCAGCCGAGCTTCCGAATCGCGATCCGTAGTGCCGGATAGATCGCATAGTAAATCTCTTCCGCGATCAGGCTCCAAAGAATGGCGTGATAGTAGCCGGTGAGATCGTCTTTTATTAAGCGGCCCACCCCGAGCGCCGTCCCGAGCGGTATCAAGATACGAATGTACCGCCGCGCGTAAAACGGCAGCAATTCCAAGGGTTTGGAGCGGTAGGGATAATGAATACACAGGCCCGAGATGACAAAGAACCCTATGACCGCCCCAGCTCCATTGAAAATGTTGTTCGCCATTCCGGAAAGAATGTGTCTGGCCGGTGTGCTGTGTCCGATCCAGAGAGCAAAGGGCAATAGTCCGAAGTGGGAGAAGTAGACCCAGAGGGCCAGCCAGAAGCGGAGGCTGTCAACGCCCGGGAAGCGTGGAGCAGATCCAGGGGAGCTTGGAACAGATATGGTTGCGGATACTCTGGCTGCTGCCATGCTAAGGTTGCTCCCCTTAATGCTCACGGGGCAAAGGTATGCGAGCCAGCCGGTCCCCGCCCGGGGCTCCTGCGCTGACGCGTTGTATCGACGCATTAGAGAATCTTCCGCTCGAACTGCCGCGGAGCGGGGCTCTTTTGTGGCTCCACACTTTCCATGCCCACTTCCACCCGTATGCTGCCGCCAAGGCGGCGGCTGAGCCACCGGTGAGTTCTACGATTGACCCGCCTGGTTGGATCAGCGCCACGCATGGGAGGAAATAGAGGAGCAGTCTTCCCAGATCGCCGCGGCGCTCGGCAACGCTTGCCTTGAGATCGAGTGTTCCTATGATCCACCCCAGCAGGAAAAAGCCGCCGATCACTCCCGGAAAGCCAAAATTAATCTGGAACTCCATCACATTGCCCACGCCAAACGAAGTGGTCGCACTAAGCACAAGGCCCGTCATTTCGGCGACGATTTTCGGACTGCCTCCGTATACCGGCTTTTCAGGCCACAAGGCGCGCGGAACAAGCGAGAGGACTCCCTCCCAGACGGAACGGCCCCAGAGGTAATCCACCAACCCTTGCTGAATCCGCAGAGCCGCCATCCCGGCGAAGTAGTTTTGATTGAGTCTATCGTCAATCACCCGTTGGTGCTGCTTGTTGCTCAGGTCAATCCATTCAAAATTCCTGAACATGTCTACGGTGCTATCGATTCGCGCTGCGAGCGGCGCTCCGCCCCAGACCTCTTTACGGATGTCCGTGCGGTGCCGCATGTAATTTACGAAGAGGCTCAAACCAAGAAAGGAAATGAGGCCCAGGGAGACTACCACCCGCCAGTAGTGCCGCGTCGAAATGGCAAGTGCGGAAAGGACGACAATGGCCGCCGCGGCCCCATAGCTCAGGAAGCCTCCGAGCAGAAGCATCAGAGTGGGGTAGACCACCAGCGCACCGAGCCAAAACGCTACCCGCCTGAAATCGCCCCGTACGGCGGCCGCCCGCAGCCCTAGCATCACGCCCAGCATCCAAATCCCCCCTCCCTTATCCGCAACAGCGGCGATACTGGGGATTCGGTAGAGCGGACTGAGCCCGTAGGTAACAAACCACCCGCCGAGCAGGCAGAACCGGCAAAAATCAGTGTGCTCCACGACAGGGCTGGCCTGCATTCCAGGGGTCGAGGAACGGGACCGCGCCAACCACGTGCCCGCGACAAAGCAGACCACTCCGACCGCTGTGAAACGCATGCTAATCTCAGTGACGAAGGCATTAAAAGTATCGCTGCGGGCGCCGGCGTAGATAAATGCCCCGGGCACGTGGATCAACAACAAAGAAAACAAGTAGGCGGCCGGAAGCCCGAGAGAGCAACCCTCCTTTCGGAGAATCAGTAACAGCCAAAGGTATGCCGCCAAACAAATGCCAATTAAGTAGATCATTGCAGTCGTGAGACCTTGCTACGGATGTACTGTTCACTTAACTTCGTGGCGCAGGCTGTCGAGCCTGCTGAGCCGAGATTCATCTCGGCTTTTCTTGTCGCGCTCGACCAGGGATAGTCTTCCGCGTTGGCCACGAGTCCGGCTTTCACGGGATTATTCTCAATGTAC
>DASQZT010000173.1:0-31997 GCA_035638575.1 Bryobacteraceae bacterium | reverse complement strand
GATCGGCGGAGAGGCTGTTGTGGTACAGAAATTCGGTTCCCATATCTCCGTCGCGCATCTCTTTCCAGGCGGCCGATTCGACCGGCAGGCGGACGTTCAGGAACAGGAGCGGCGCCGCGGCGATCATTTTGGCCAGCGCCGGATGTTGCATGTCGAACCAGTAGGCGCCGGCCTTCCAATAGGCATAGCCCGCGGAGAGATGGATGTGCTCGTCCCACGACTGGTTCTCCTGGAGCGCCGTGGTGACCTGAAGCGCGGCCAGGATCGCGAGCAGCAACGCGACGGCGGGTTTGAAGAATCGGTCGGCCGTCCTCATGGGCAAAGTAATTGTAGCTCGATCGCCCGGCAGCGCCGCGGCAGGTGGGAGAATGATCGCTATGCCCCCGCGCCGCGACGCCGTGTTGATCCTGGCGCTTGTCGGCCTCTCGGCGCTCTCGGTCTACGGCTTCTGGTCGCGTCACCTGTGGCAGCAGGCGATCTGGGAGCCTGCCGGCGCGGAGCGGTTCCTCATCTTCCTGGCCGCGGCGCTGGTGTGGTTCGGCGGATGGATTCTGATTCGGCCGGCGTGGCTGCTTCCGGCCACAGCGGCGCTGGCCGCAATCTACAGCGCGGCTGCGGTGGGAATCCTGCCGATTCTTGCGGCCGCGTTCTTCCTCTTCGCCTGTTTCGTCCTGGGCAGCATCGTGCTACCGGAGAGCGGCCTGATCGGTCTCCTCGCCGGCATGAGCATCGTGATGTCGGCCGCGGGCGTGCTCGCTCACTTTGCGGTGAATTATCCGGCCACGTGGCTGGCGCTCCTGGGAGCGGTGCTGCTGGCGAGGCCCGGGATAACGCTGGAGTGCCTCCGCCGCGTCGCCGCGCTCGTTCGCCCCGATCGGTTCATCGGGCGGCGCGACACTGGGATGCTCGCGGTGGCGCTGGTCCCCCTGCTGGCGCACTGGCTCGTGGTGCTGAAGCCCGAGGTCAGCGACGACGCGCTTTCGATGCACCTGGTCGTCCCGGCCTTCGTCGCCAATCACCACCTGTGGAGCTTCGACTTCCGGCATTTCGTCTGGGCCGTCATGCCCATGGACGGCGTGTGGGGCTACACGGTGACCTACCTGCTGGGCGGCGAGTTCGCGGCCAGGCTGCTCAATCTCGGGCTGCTCGGTGCGATCTGCGGCCTGGTGTACGGCTGCGCCCTGCGCTGGGTTCGCCGGCCGTCGGCTCTCCTGCTGGCCGCGCTTTTCGCCGCCACGCCGGTGGTTCAACTGGTGACGGGATCGCTGTTCGTCGAGACGTTCTACGCGGCGCTGATCGCGGGCGCGTTGGCCGCCATCTGGCAGTTTCACGACTCCGGGCATCGGCCTCTCCTGGTGGCCTCGGCATTGCTTCTGGCTTCGGCGATGGCGGTGAAGCTGACGGCGCTTGTGTTCGTCCTGCCGGCCGGTCTCGTGCTCGCCTGGCAGCTCGTGCAGCTTTGGCGTAAGGCGGAAAAGCGCTGGCTGATCGTCTCGGCCCTGGTGTTCCTGGCAGTGGCGCCGCAACCTTATCTTTACGCCTGGTGGAAGACCGGCAACCCCGTGTTCCCGTTCTTCAACAACATATTCCGCTCGCCATGGTTCGATCCCGTGGCCACGCCCGATCCCCGCTTCAGCGAACCGCTCACGTGGCGCACGCCGTTCGACGTGACTTTCGAGACGCACCGCTATTGGGAGGGACAGGACGGCTCCGCGGGATTCCAGTTTCTGCTGCTGGTCCCGCTGGTGCTCGTGAGCTTCCGCCGGGACTGGCGATTTGCCGAGTGGACGCTCGCCGGCGTGGCCATCGGCGGAATACTGCTCGGCCTGGCGCTCCGGCCCAACGTGCGCTATCTCTACCCCGGGTTCCCGCTGCTGACGCTCGCGATCGCGCTGATCCTGCGCGGCCAGGGCGCGGTTGCCCGCCGCGCGGTGTGGTGCGCGGCCCTGGCGTCGATGGCGGTCAACCTCTGGTTTCTGCCGTCTTCTTCCTGGTACCACAAGACCTTCTGCCTGAATCCGTTCGACCGAAGCGCGGCGCGGGAGTATGTCGCGGCCACGGCGCCCGTGCGCCTGCTGGTGGATCGGCTGAACCAGGAGTACCCGGATGAGAACGCGCTCTTTCTCGAAACCATGGACGTCGCCGGTTTGCGCGGCAAGGCGTACACCGACGGCTGGCACTCGCACGTTTTCCTGCAATCGGTGATGGCCCTCCGGACACCCGCGGATGCGCGTCGGATGTTGGAGGCGCTCGGCGTGCGCCATTTCGTCTTCCCCGATCCGGCCCGCGGGATCCCCGTGCGAGAGGCGCAGTTGACCCAATTCCTGGCGGAATTCACGCAGCCGGAGGCCCGCGCGGGCGGATTCGAACTGGCCCGTCTCCGGCAGGACTCCGGCGCCGATCAGGCGCCCGCGCCCACGCCGCCCGGCCGCTACGACGATTTCGATCCGCGGATCCGCTTCTTCGCGCACTGGTCGCACGATCCGCAGTTCGCCGCGGCAGCCAATCACTCGCTGACTTATTCCGACATCCCCGATGCCGCGTTCCGGTTCCAGTTTCGCGGCTCGGCCATCACCTGGGTGTACACCAAAGCCCTGAATCGCGGAGTGGCGGAAGTGCGGGTGGATGGCGAATCGCGCGGCACGGTGGACCTCTATTCGCCCGATACCGTCTGGCAGGCGCGGACGGTGTTCGATGGCCTCGGGACGGGCGCACACGTCCTCGAGGTCCGAATCCTCGACAAAAAGAACCCGCGGTCTGCGGGCCGCTACGTGGACGTGGACGAGCTGATCGTGGAGTGAGACGGGGCGCTTTCCGGCGGCCGGACCAGCGACCCACGGGGCGTGAAGCGATACTTGATCAGTGTCCACAGGGCTTCGAAGCCATCGCGGGCGCGGATCTTCTTGCCATCTTCGATACCGCGGGCGTTGTAGCTGATGGGCACTTCGTGGATGTGGTATCCCAGGCGGCGCAATTTCGCGGTCACCTCAGGGCAGAACTCGAAGCGGCGGCATTCGAGCGCGATCCCGCGCAGGACCGTGGCGCGAAAGGCCTTGTAGGCAGTGGCTTCATCGGTGAGGCCGGCGCCGTACAGGAGGTTCGCCGCCGCGGCGAGAATCCGGTTGGCAATGCGATTCCTCCGCGCCATACCCGCGGGATTGGTAAGGAGGAAACGCGAGCCATACACCACATCCGCGTCGCCCCGCACGATCGGTTCCAGCAGCCGGCCGTAATCGTCAGGGTCGTATTCGAGGTCGCCATCCTGGATCAGGAAGATGTCGCCGGAGCCCAGCTCGATACCCTTGCGGATGGCGGCTCCTTTTCCGGAATTCCGGATGGAGTAGTGCCCCACCACGATTCCGGCGCGGACGTGCTCGCCGAGCATCTGCGTGGTGCCGTCCGTGGAGCCGTCGTCGATCACGATGATCTCTTTGGTGCAGCCCGTCGGCAACGGCGCCCGGCGTACCCGTTTCAGCACCTCGTTGAACGTGCCGAATTCGTTGTAAACGGGAATTATGATGGAGATCTTCATGAATCCGGGCCCGGCACATCGCTCCCGAGTCCAGTATCGCACCGCGGCTAATGAGACGAAAATGCTGAAGCCTGCCGTATAATAGTGCATCATGGCGCGCGAACTGCTCATTCAGTGTCCGGACGGCCAGATGAAGACGATCCCGCTCACCGGCGAGAAACTAGCGGTGGGCCGGTCCAGCGCCGCCGAACTCTGTTTCCCCGAAGATGCCGGCCTGTCCCGCCAGCACTTCGCCTTCGAATCGCAGGGCGAGGAATGGACGGTGCAGGATCTCGGCAGCAAGAACGGCACCTTTGTCAACAACATCCCGCTCAAGGCGCGGCTCATTCTGAAGCCGGGCGACCGCATCACCGCCGGGCACCTGGTGGTCGTCTTCTCGCCCGGGGAGCACCTTCCGAATACCGGGGTAGTGGTTTTTGATGGCGCCGACACCACTTCCCCCACCACCTCGACCGTGGTCACCAGTCTCGAAGGCGCCACCAACCAGACCCTGGCGCTCGAGCGCGGCGGGCCCAAAGCTTCGGCCCCCATGCAGGCGCTGATTCGCGCCGGGCAGGAGCTGGCCGAGAACCGGCCGCTCACCGATCTTTTCCCGGTGATTCTGGAACTCGCCATTCAGGCCGTGAACGCGCAACGCGGCGTGCTGCTGCTGCTGGAAGGCGACGGCTTGATTCCCAAGGCGCATAAGGGCGACGGATTCCGGATCAGCACCGCGGTCCGCGATCGCGTGCTCAACGACCGGTCGTCCATCCTGGTGCGCGACGCGCAGCTCGACGACGCCTTCAAAGGCCGCATGAGCATCGTGGAACAGAAGGTCCATACCATGATGGCCGTGCCGCTCCAGACCAAGGACCGCATCATCGGCCTCATCTACGTGGACTCTCCGTTCATCCTGCGGGAGTTCACCAAGGACGACCTGAACCTGCTCACCGTGATGGCCAACGTGGCGGCCATCCGCATCGAGAATGCGCGCCTCGCCGAGATCGAAGAGGGCGAGCGCATCATGATGCGCGACCTCCGGCAGGCCGGAGACATCCAGCGCGGCATGTTGCCCGACGAGGCGCCGAAAATGGCGCGAGCCGAGCTGGCCGGCTTCAACGCGCCGTGCCGCACCGTCGGCGGCGACTATTACGATTTCTTCTCTTACCCCAACGACTGCGTCGGGCTGGCACTGGGCGATGTTTCGGGCAAAGGCATGCCGGCCTCGCTGATGATGATGGCGCTGCAATCGCGCGTGCAGGTGCTGGCCGAAGATCCGGGCGACCTGGGGTCCTTCATGATGCGGCTCAACAAAGCCACCTGCGCCCAGTGCCCCAGCAACCGTTTCATCACGTTCTTCTTCTGCGTGCTCGATACCACCAGCGGCGACCTGAAATTCGCCAACGCCGGCCACAACCCGCCCATCGTGGTGCGCGCCTCGGGCGAGGCGCAGATGCTCGAAGGCGGCGGCCCCGTGCTGGGTATCGTTCCCTTCGCCACCTACCAGGAACAGCACGCGCACCTGGACCCCGGCGACATGCTGGTGCTCTACAGCGACGGTGTGACCGAAGCCAACAACCCGGACTACGAAGAGTACGGCGAGGAGCGGTTCATCGAGGTGTTGCAGCGCTGCCGCAACGAGCCCGCCACCGCCATTGTGCAGGCGGTGACGAAATCGGTGGCCGACTTCACCGCCGGCGCGCCGCAGGCCGACGATATCACGCTGGCGGTGGCCAAGCGGTCGTGATGCTCACGGATCTGGTGCAGATCCGGATGCTGGGCGAGAAGAAGCGCGGCGAAAACGAGCGGTTCCGCCGCCACATGAAGTCGCACGGCCACTCCGACCGCATCCTGCGGCGGATTGCGGAAAACATCGAAGAGCAGATCGATTGCCGCGAATGCGCCAACTGCTGCAAGGTGGCATCCATCCAGATTTCCGATCGCGACGCCGAGCGCCTGGCGCGGCACCTGCGGATCCCGCCCGCGCAGTTTCTGGCGGAATATACGGCCGCCGGCGAGGAGGGCGCCGTCAGGACGCTGCGCCGCTCGGAAGAGACCGGCTGCGTGTTCCTCGCCGGCAAGGATTGCACGGTGTACGACGAGCGGCCGGATACCTGCCGGCGGTTTCCTCACCTGGTGCGCGGCAGCGGCTCGATTGCCAGCCGCATGTGGCAGTTCGTGGACCGCGCTTGCTATTGCCCGATTGTGTACAACGCCCTGGAGGCGTTCAAGACGGAGCTGCGATTCCGGCGGTGAAGTCCGCGCCCGGCCTACAACTGGGGCAGCGGCAGCTTCACCGGTTGCCACGGGAACACGCCTCTGCGCCGCAGATGGCGGCGATACACCTTGCTGCCCGCGGTGGCGTAGAGGGTCTGCATGTCGCGGCCGCCGAACAATACGTTCCTGGCCCGCGGGGCGCCGGGATGGCGGATGATGCCGACCACCCGGCCGGGCTGGTCGCAGATCTGGATGCCGAGGCTCGTGGCGATATAAAGATGGCCCTGGTCGTCGAAAGTCATGCCATCCGCGCCGGGCCGCAGCGGGCCGTCCGAGACGCTGTCGGGCAGTTCGAGATGATAGAACGGCTCGCCGTTCGAGAGCTTTCCATCCGGCTCGATGTGGAACGACCAGGTCGAGCGTCCGACGTGATCCGAGACCACCAGCAGCGATTCATCGGGAGTCACGCGCACGCCGCTGGGCGCCTGGAAAACGCCCTCGGACAAAACGCGGCGCGCACCCTTGGCGCCGATCATCCATAGCCCCGCTCTGTCCGGCTCGGTGAAGTAGACCACACCCTTGCTGGTGACCGCGAGGTCGATCGGCTCGATGCCTTGCTCGAGAACGCTCAGCTTCCCATCGGGCGCATAGGCCACCACCCGCTTGCGCGCGCGCTCCGCCGCGTAGAGGCGCCCGTCCGGACCGAACATCAGGCTTCTGGTCCCACCGGTATTTTCCTTGAATACGGCCGGCTTGCCATCGGCGCCGATCTTGTAGATCTTCGACGCCCCGGCGTCGCAGAAGTACACGTTGCCCTGGCGATCGACCGCCGGTCCCTCGGCCGCCTGGTAGCCCTCGCCGGCCAGTTCCCAATCGTGGGCGGGGTCCAGAAACTCGGTGATGAAGTGGCGCTCCGCCGAGGAGCCCTTGGCGGCGGCGATCGGCTTCGGATAGCCCCGCCAGAGCCAGCGCAGCGCCTCCGGCAGGATGGCCCCGCCGTGCTTCGCATTGTGGCCTTCCGTTCCCACCTCGAACTTCACGTCGTAACCGGCGTATTCGAGCGACTTCGCCATCGACTGGTTGGCCAGATACCACGAGCCGGAGTAAATGTTCAGGTCGTTCGAGCCATCCTGGAGGAACACGCGAAGCGGCTCAGGCTCCATCTTGCGGATAAGGCCGGCGTAGGAGTCGCCGCCGCGCAGGTTGGTGTAGCTGCCGATAAAGCTGAGAACGCGGCGGAAGGCGTCTGGCCGCTCCCAGGCCGCGGTGAAGGCCGCGATGCCCCCCGAGCTGGAGCCGGCGAGCGCGCGGTCATTCGGATCCGAAGATAGCTTGTACCGCTTGCCGGCCTCGGGGAGGATCTCCTCCAGCAGGAACCGCGCATACCGGTCGCCCAGGCCGTCGTACTCGTAGCTGCGGTTGTAGCGCGCCGCCTGCCCGGCAGAGGCGGCCGGCACGACCCCCGGGTTGATGAAGATGCCGATGGTCACCGGCATGGCGCCCTGCTGAATGAGGTTGTCGAGGACCACCGTCGCCCGCCACGCGCCGGTTTCGCCGAGGAAGCCGGCGCCGTCCTGGAAGATCATGACGCAGGCCGGCCTGGTCCCGTCGTATTGCGCGGGCACGTAGATCCAGTAGTCGCGTGCGGTGCCAGGGAAGATTTTGGATGTGTTCCAGGAGTATTGGGTCACTTTCCCTTTTGGCACTCCGGGGTGCGGCTGGGAATCCGGACCGGGCACGTAGTCGTCGGCGGCCGAAATTCCTGCCAGAAACAATGCGGCGAGTGTTAGATTTCTCATGCTTTTCTGCAATGTTACACCAGCAACCGAATTAGATTGACTTGCCGGTGGGAAAGGCCAATAATCAGGCATCACTTCAACGACCGATCGGGCGGAGGGACCCATGACGCCAGAGCGAACGGACGAGCCAGCGGTGAAAGCGAAGGACCGGAGCCTTTCCGGAATCGGCGCTACCGAAGACCAGATGGACATCCGCGGCGCGATCCCCCAGCGGATCGATCGCTGGGGAACCAAGATCGAGGATCTCGCCGGGACCGGCAACCACGATTCGTCGGGAGGGTAGGCGCCCCCATCACGAGGGCGCTGTCATCGGAATCAATCTTCGGCGACGCCAGTTCCGGGACCTCGGCTTGCAGGTCCCGCACATGCCACCGGCTTTTAGTTGCTGTAGGCCGGTTAGGCTAACTCTACGGGATCGTCACCAATCCCACCGCCTGCCACCTGCCAGTTGGAGTTCCGGGTATTGCCAGCTACCGGCTGCCCGTGGCGCTGAGGGAGCACTGGCCGTTCACGCTGGCGGAACCGGGCACAAAAGTACCCTATCAGTACCTCTGGTACCTCTGGAACTAATGGGCTGGAAGTCGCTCGGGTGTAGACTGGAAACACCATGGCGTAAGCGCCCCGACTTCCGAATGTTTTTCGGGGGAATCCAGGGACTGCGAACGGCTCAAATGTTGCTTGTATCGGAGCGCCATATAATGAAAACATTGATTTTGCGCGTCGGGCTTCCTGTCGTAGCTTGGACTCTGATCTTGGCTTCGACCTCCTACGCCTCCCCAATTTTTGTCACCAATTACTCTTTCGAGACGCTTCCCGTAGGGGGCCTGCCGTTCGGCTGCGGATTGGGCTGCTCCTACAGCGAAGGTTCAAGCGGTATTCCCGGGTGGACGACTACCGGGTCGTATGTCGGGCAGTTTCAACCAGGGTCCGCGGCAGGGAACACGGCTTACTTCGACTCGGTACCTGACGGAATCACGGTGGGTTTTACGGACGGCGGGTCGATTAGTCAGACCGTGGCGCCGGTGGTGCAGCTTGGCATTACTTATACCTTGCAGGTTGACGTCGGGGTGCGGAAGGACCTTGGAGGCGACCCAGGCACCGAGGCGTTAGTGATTAACGGCAACACGTACCTTGCTACTGGAGTTCTGCCCGCCCCGGGTGGCTGGTCGACGTTCACGGCAACGTACACCGGCTTGTCCGCTGATGTTGGCCAACCGATCACAATCCAGTTGGCATCGGACAGCTCGCAGGGTGACTGGGACAATGTTCAGCTGAACGACTCGACAGCGCCGGAACCGGCCAGCACTGCCCTGATGGGCTTGGCGGCCCTGGCTTTGGCTGGCATCAGTCGCCGGATGCGCGCGTAACGGTTCGTCGCTGCCGATCAGCCGTTTGCTGCCCGCTCCACCGAGTATGCGGAGCCGGGCACGAAAGTACCCTATTAGTACGCTCGGGCCTAGACTGGTAACACCATGGCGTAAGCACCCAGACTTCCGAATGTTTTTCGGGGGAATCCAGGGACTGCGAACGGCTCAAATGTTGTTGTGCATCGGAGCGCCACAATGAAAACGTTGATTTTGCGGGTCGGGCTTCCTGTCGTGGCTTGGACGTTAATTCTGGCTTCGACCTCCTACGCCTCTCCAATTTTTGTGACCAATTTCTCTTTCGAGACGCTTCCCGTAGGGGGCCTGCCGCTGGACGGCTGCGGAGCGGGTTGCTTCTACAGCGAAGGTCCCAGTATTCCCGGGTGGACGATTACAGGGACTTATACCGGGCAGTTTCAACCAGGGCCCTCGGCAGGAAACACGGCTTACTTCAACTCGGTGCCTGACGGCATCACGGTGGCTTATACGGACGGCGGCTCGATTAGTCAGACCGTGGCGCCCCTGGTCCAGCTTGGCGTTACCTACACTTTGCAGGTTGACGTCGGAGTGCGGAACGACATTGGTGACCCAGGCACCGAGGCGTTGGTGATTAACGGCAACACGTACCTCGCTACTGGAACTCTGCCCTCCCCGGGTGGCTGGTCGACGTTTACGGCCACGTACACCGGCTTGGCCGCGGATGTAGGCCAACCCATCGCAATCCAGTTGGCATCGGACAGCGCGCAGGCTGATTGGGACAACGTTCTGCTGAGCGACTCAATAACAGACGTACCGGAACCGGCCAGCATTGTACTAGTGGGCTTGGCGGCCCTGGCTTTGGGCGCCATCGGGCGCCGCAAGCGCGCGTAACGACCCTCAGCGGTACAGCAGGTACCGCTCGCGCATCGCGACGAAGTCCGACACCAGGTCCATGAAACTCTGCTGGATGATGCGCGGGTCCTCGCCCGCCTGGAGCCGGCGAATCGCGTCGTCGCTGCCGATCAGCCGTTTGCCGCCCGCCAGGTCGATCTTCCCGGGGTAAAGCTTCTCGATCGCCACCGCCAGTTCCAGGCCCAGCCGCGTGGAATCGAACTGGTCGCGGCCGGTGATGGCGAAGCGCACGCCCTCCACGCGCACGCCCTTGAAGTTCGACTCCGATGGCGTGAAACTCGTGGGATACGCGCGCACCCCCGGAATCAGCCGCTTGTTCAAATACGACGCCAGCTCGCGTCCGTTGATGAAGTCCGCGCCGATCTGCTCGAAGGGGGCATCGGTTCCCCGCCCCACCGAGTAGTTCCTGCTGTATTCCATGAGGCACAAGCCCGGGTACAGGATCGCGGCGTTGAGGCTGCGCATGTTGGGCGAGGGGTTGATCCAGGGCAGATCGGTGGCGTCGAACCAGTCGCCGCGATTCCAATCCTCGATCTGCACCACCGTCAGGTTGGCGCCGATTTTGTTTTCGGCGTTGAACATGCGCGCCAGTTCGCCCATGGTCATGCCGTGCCGCACGGGCATGCCCGCGAAGTACCCCACGAACGAGCGGTTGGCGGCGTCCAGCGTGGGGCCTTCCACGTGAGCCCCGGTGACGGGGTTCGGCCGGTCGAGCACGTAGAACGGAATGCCGGCCTTCGCCGCGGCCTCCAGGGCGTAGGCCATGGTGGTTTCGTAAGTATAGAAGTGGACGCCGACATCCTGAATGTCGAACACCAGCGCGTCGATCCCGCGCAGCATCTCGGGCGTGGGCCTCTGCGTCTGGCCGTAGAGGCTGAACACCGCGATGCCGGTCGCCGGGTCGGTGCTGTCCTGAATTCCGGGGCGGTCTTCGGCGCCCGCGATGCCGTGCTCCGGCGAAAACAGCGCGGCCACATGGACCCCCGCCTGCCGCATCAGGTCCACGTTGCGCCGCCCTTCGCGGTCCACCCCGGTGTGGTTGGTGATGAGCCCGACGCGTTTGCCGGCAAGCGGCTGGAATTTCTGTTCCACGAGCACGTCGAGCCCCGTGCGCGTCGCCCCGCTGCGCTGAATCTCGCGCCGCAGGCCCGCGCCGCTGAGCGTTTCGTTGTAGCCGGTCACCGTGACGCCTTGCGCGCGGACGCCCAGCGCGGCGGCCGCGATGGTCGCCACCTTGGAGCGCAGCGGGTTCAGCGCGGGCCGCAGGTCGGGGTGAACGCTGTTGGCCAGCAGGATCACATAGCTCCTGGTGGATGGATCGATCCACACGGAAGTGCCGGTGAAGCCGGTGTGGCCGAACGAGCCGATGGGAAACAGCTCGCCGCGATTGCTGGAGTAGGGCGAATCAATGTCCCACCCGAGGCCGCGCAGGATCGGCTGGTCGGGCGGCGTCTGCGGCCCGGTGAACTTGGCCACGGTGAGCGGGCTGAACAACCGGACGCCGTCGAGCGACCCGCCGTCGATCATCATCTGGGCGAAGCGCGCCAGGTCGTCGGCCGTGGAAAACAGGCCGGCGTGGCCCGCGACGCCGCCCATGTAGCGCGCGGTCGGGTCGTGCACCACGCCGCGAAAGGGCGCGGAAGTTTTGTCCGGACGCTCCGTGGGCGCGATGCGCGGCACGAGCGACGCGGGCGGCAGGAACATAGTCTCCTTCATGCCGAGCGGCAGGAAAATATTCTGCCGCGCGTAATCCGAGAGCGCCTGCCCGCTCAGGCGATGGACCATCTCGCCCAGCAGGATGAAGTTGATGTCGCTGTAGACGTGCCGTATTCCCGGCGGGCCCGCGGGCTTGTCGCTACAGGCCAGCCCGATTCCGGTATCGTAGCCGGTCCACGCCGGCTTGAGCGGCACATCGGGCTGGAGCCCGGAAAAATGGGTGAACAGTTGGCGCAGCGTGATGTCGCTCTTGCCGCCCTGGAATTCGGGGATGTAGTCCGTGACCTTATCGTTCAGCCGGAATTTGCCCTGCTCGAACAGCCTCATCAGGGAGGACGTGGTGGCGATGACCTTGGTGAGCGAGGCGCAGTCGAAGATGGTGTCCGTGGTCATGGTTTCGACCTGCGGCACAAGCGCCCGTTTGCCGTAGGCCTTGCGGTAGACGATTTGCCCATCGTGTCCCACCACCAGAACGGCTCCCGGCAGGCGTCCCTGCTCGATCCCCTGGTTGATGGCGGCATCCAGGTCGGGCCCGCCCGAAAACGTCTGTGCCGACAGAGCGGCCGCGGCCAATGCGGCGCACCACAAGAGCTTCATACGATCAATTGTACCGAGCCGCGGCCGTAAGGGAGCGGTTGCCTAACTTCCGGTTGAGCGCGATGCGACCGCAACCGGAAGATCAGATCCAGATCCGGCTTGACACAGATATATATATTGGCATATATAAATGAATGATGGAAGAGACGAACCCCGGCGCCTTTCTTCCCCTTCACAACAACTGGTTCCATATTTTGTTATCGCTGGTTGGTAGTGAGCAGCACGGATACGGCATTATGCAGGAAGTCCTGGAGAGGACCAACGGGACCGTGCGAATCTGGCCCGCCACTCTCTACGGCGCTTTGCAGCGGATGATCGCCGACGGGCTGATCGAGGAATCGGAGGAACGGCCGGCGCCGGAGTTGGACGACGCGCGCCGCCGCTATTACAAGTTGACGCGGCTCGGACGAACCGTGCTGGATCTGGAGTGCGAACGCTTGCGGGAGATGCTCCGGATGGCGCAAAGAAAGCGCAAGCAGGAGGCTTATTGATGGATTTCCCATTGAGCGTCTGCCTGGCCCTCTACCGCCGTCTGGCGAGCGCGTATCCCCACGAGTTCCGAATGCTGTATGGGGAGGATATGGACCGGTTGGGCGAAGACGCCGTTCCGGAAGCCTGGCGGCGGTATGGCGTGCAGGGGGTCGTCCGGCTGCTCGCCGACGTCGCCATCCGGTTCCCCGCCACGTATCTGGCCGAGATCCGCCGGGATGTCCTCTACGCGCTGCGCGTACTGGCCAAGTCACCGGGGTTTACGTTCGTGGCGGTGCTTTCAGTGGCCATCGGCATCGGAATGTGCTCCGCGGTCCGCAGCGAGATTCAATCCATCGTGGGCGCCCCTCCAGGCTTGCCCGATCCCGCCGCGCTGGCGACCTTCCGTTGGAGCACCGTCTCATATCCGTACTTCGAGCGCTATCGGGATCAGCGCCAGACAGTGGCGGCGGCGACAGCTCTTCTGGGGCCCATACCGTTCGCCGTGGCGTTGACACCGGACAAAAGCGTGAGAGCGGCACGGTTCTACGGACACCTGGTTTCGCCCGAGTATTTTTCCACATTGGGCGTGACGCCGGCTGCGGGGAGATTCTTCAGCCCGGAAACCGAAAAACCCGGCATGCCTCCCGTAGTGGTTGTGAGCGACCGCTTCTGGCGCACGCAGCTTGCCGCGGACCCTCAGGCGGTGGGCCGCATACTACGGCTGAACGGCCGGCCGGTGACCATCGCCGGCATAGGACCGAAGGACTTTCTGGGTATCTGGCCCGGAAACCCGGCAGACCTGTTTGTGCCCGTGACGTGTGGCGCCGCTCTTGCTCCGGAGCTGGCCGGCGATCCGCTCATTAGTCCGGACCGCGAGATCTTTCGTGTGGTTTTTCGGCTCGCGCGTGGCGCGACGCTGCCGAGGGCGGAAGCCGCCATGAACGCCGTGACCCGCAATTTCGACCAGGAGCGCGGCGTGAATCGCATTCACGACCGGGTGATGCAGCTTATGCCGGCGGCGACGTTCCTGTACGCCACTCCGGAGCAGCGAAGGTTCACCAACACGTTCAATGTGGTTCTTTGGGCGCTGGTCCTGGCGCTGGTATGCGCAAACCTGGCAAACCTGCTGCTGGCTCGTGGCGGAGAAAGGCGGAGGGAGATCGCCGTGCGTCTCTCCGTGGGAGCCAGCCGGCCGCGCTTAGTGCGCCAGTTGCTGGCGGAAAGCTTGCTTCTGTCCTTCACCGGCGGGGCCGCCGGCATCGTGCTGGGCTATTGCATCATGCGCGTACTATCGTCTCTGCCGGTGCCCTCGCCAGTTCCGGTGGAATTGCACTGCCATCTCGATTTGCGGGCGCTCGGGTGGACGCTGGCCATTGCGATGGCCGCGGGCGTGGGTTTCGGCCTGGCGCCGGCGCTGTCTTCTGCCCGCACCGACATAGGCCGCGCCCTGAAAGAAGGCGCGCAGACGCCCCTCGGTGGCTATGGCCGATTCGGCTTGCGCAATCTCTTCGTCGTCTGTCAAATGGCGGCATCCCTGATGCTTGTTCTGGTCACCGGTCTGGTCGCAACGGGCTTTCTTCTCGCTACGCGGGTAAGCCCTGGTTTCGACATGGCAGGCCTCAGCCTTGTTTCCCTGGATCCGATGCGCGACGGTTACTCCGCCGGACAAGCGGCGAAGCTCCTGGAGGACCTCCCGGGGGAGTTGTCGCACGTCACAGGAGTCCGCGCCGCTTCGTTGAGCGGCGCCGCGCCGTTTGCCTGGTTTGCGGCCACTCCGCCCGTTTCTCGAGTGTCCTTCTCCGAGAGCGAAGGGCGGAACAGTCCGGTGGTCCACGCGGTCTTCGCCGAGCGCATCGGCGCCAACTACTTCGCCGCTCTGGGCGCTCCTCTGCCGGGTGGGCGGGAGTTCGAGGCGCGCGAGCAGCGGAGTGCGGCGGAACAAGGCGCGCCCGTGCCGGCGATCCTCAATCAGACCGCGGCGCGGTCGTTGTTCGGCTCGGAAAATCCCATCGGCCGGCGTATACGAGATGGGGAAACGAGCTACACCGTGGTGGGCCTTGCGCGCGACAGCCAACCCCGGTTCCTGCAATCGAAACCAGCAGCCACAATGTTTCTGCCGTTTACGGGCACTGTATTCCGCAAGAACCCGGCGCAAGGCATCACCGTGCTGGTACGCGGTGCGGCGGGCAACGACGTTCTGGCGGCCGTGCGGCGCCAACTCGCATCGCTCCACCCCGATCTCACGGTCTTCGACGCCCGCACTCTCCAAGAGGATCTCAACCGCTGGAGCTCCTTCATCGAGTGGCAATCTACGATCTTTGTGATCCTGGGCGTCTTCGCATTGCTGCTGGCCTCGATTGGCGTGGGCGGCGTAACAGCGTACGCAGTGGCGCGGCGGCACAAGGAGATCGGCATTCGGATGGCGCTTGGCGCCCGCGGCAGCCAGGTACAAAGACTGCTATTGAGGGAAGGGGCGGCGCTGGTGGCCGCAGGTTCGGCGCTGGGTTTCGGCGGCGCGTTCGCGCTCTGGCGTATTCTTACCGCTTACAGCGACATGCTTGCGCGGACCATCGACCAGCCTGTCAGCGGCCGCCTGCTGAAGATCGGAGCGCCGCTCGTCTTGGCCGGCCTGAGCATGCTGGCCTGCTACCTGCCGGTGCGCCGCGTAACTCGAATCGAGCCGGTCGCCGCTCTCCGCCAGGAATGAAGCGAGCCCCGCTACTCCGGCGTGAGCTGATCCACCTGCCGCAGGGCCGGGAATAGCCACGCCCACAAGGCCACGATGGCGATGGTGCCGGCCCCGCCCGCCACCACCGCGGGAACGGTTCCGAGCCATTGCGCCGTCAGCCCCGATTCGAACTGGCCCACTTCGTTGGAAGCGCCGATGAATACCATGTTGACCGCGCTGACCCTGCCGCGCATGTCGTCCGGAGTGCCAAGCTGCACCAGCGTGTGGCGCACGATAACGCTCACCATGTCGCAGGCGCCCACCATCAGAAGGCACGCTACCGCCACCGCCAGGTTGCGCGACAGCCCGAACACCACCGTGAACACGCCGAAGCCCGCCACACACCACAGCATGGTCGCGCCGGCTCTGCGCCGCAAGGGGCGGTACGCCACCACCGTCGCCATCAACACCGCGCCCGTGCCCGGGGCGCTGCGCAGAATCCCCAGGCCCGTCGCGCCTACGTGCAGGATGTCGTTGGCGTAGACCGGCAGCAGCGCCACCGCGCCGCCCAGCATCACGGCAAAAAGGTCCAGGCTGGTGACTCCCAGGATCAGCTTGTTGTGCCACAGGTAGCGCAGGCCGTCGAGCAACAACGCGAACGATGCCGCGGGCCGCGGCCGCTCGGCGCCCTTGACGCGGATCAGCGACAGCAGCAGCAGCGCGGCGAGATACGCGGCGGCCGCGCATCCGTACACCGGCACGGGATTGCCCGCCACGGCATACAGCACGCCGCCGATCATGGGGCCGGTGACCATCGCGGCCTGAAACACCGAGGAGGCCCACGTGACGGCGTTCGGAAAATGCTCCTCCGCCACCAGCAGGGGCAGAAACGCCTGCGCCGGCGGACCGTTGAACGCCCGCACCACGCCGTTCAGCAGCAGCACCGCGTAGACGGGATAAATCGACGCCAGCCCGCGAAGCGTAAACCCCAGCAGCAGCACGGAGCACAGCGAGAAGGCCGCCGCGCATGTCTGGAGAATGCGCTGCCGCGGGACGCGATCGGCGGTGTGGCCGGTGATCAGAAACAGAAAGATGCCGGGGAGAAACTGGGCCAGTCCGACCAGCCCTAGATCCAGCGGCCGGTGGGTCATCCCGTAGATCTGCCAGCCCACCGCCACCGCCTGCATTTCCGACGACGCAGTCGCCAGAAAACGGGCGGTCATGTAATACCGGAAGGCAGGATAGCGGAACGCTACGCGGGCAGTCGACAATCCTCCATTATGCAGCGATTGCCCGCGGCGCGAGATCCGCCACCAGGCGCTCGAGCGCGGCGGCGTCCTCGGCCCTCGCCAGCTTGCCTTCCGCATCGAAAGCCGCAGTCGCGCGTGGAATTGCGACTTGGGCCGGCAGAACCTTGACACCGATCATCTCCAGCAGTTCCCGGAGGTGGCGCAGGCCGCGCTGGCCGCCGCCCGGACCGGGCGAAGCGCTCAGCAGGGCGGCGGTCTTTCCACGGAACGCGGCCAAAGGCGGCTCACCGGGCTCGGGGCGGGAAACCCAGTCGACGGTGTTCTTCAGCAGCGCGGAGAACGATCCGTTGTATTCCGGCGAAGCGATCACCAGCGCGTCGTGCCGCCGGACCAGCTCCTTGAACGCCTTGGCATTTTGAGGCATGCCCTCGGCGGTTTCGAGGTCGCCATCATACAGCGGCATGGGGTAATCGCGAAGGTCGGCGAATGTGACCTCGGCCCCGCTGCCCGCCAGTGCGGCGGCGGCGGCCAAAGCCAGTTTGCGGTTGTAGGAATCGGCGCGGTTGCTTGCGGCAAATACGAGGATACGAGGTGTCATGGTATCAACTATCTCGCTTTCAAGATATTTGATGTCGTGATAGTTGAATTGGATTCAAGGCTGGCCGTGCGCTGGAAGCCCCGGCGCGTCAGGCTTTGATTTTCGAAAGCAGCTTGCCCACGATCTTCACTGCCTGGTCCACTTCCTTCTCGGTGACGATGTAGGGAGGCAGGAAGCGCAGCACGGTGTCGTGCGTACAGTTGAGCAGAAGGCCTTCGGCCATGGCATCGAGCACCAGTTGCTTGCCGGGAACCGTCAGTTCCACGCCCAGCATCAGCCCGAAGCCGCGCACTTCTTGAATCAGCGGGCACTTCCGTTGCAGCTCTTTCAACGTAACGTGAAAGTACCCTCCCACGCGTTGGATAGCCGGCAAAAGCTCATCCAGAATATCAAGAAATTCCAGGGACACCCGGCAGGCCAGCGCGCCGCCACCGAACGTCGTGCCGTGCCCTCCAAGCTTGATCGAGGCGGCGGCTTTTGCATTGGCCGCGATGAACCCCAGCGGGATGCCGCAGGCGATCGGCTTGGCCGCTGCCACGATGTCCGGCAGGATCACCGGCGTGGAGCGTTGATAGGCGAAGTAGGTGCCCGGGCGGCCCACGCCGCACTGGGTTTCGTCGGCCACCAGCAGGGCATTGTGCTGGTCCGCCAGAGCGCGGGCTTTGGCGGCAAATTCCTGGGTCAGCGGGTTGATTCCGCCTTCGCCCTGGATCATCTCCAGCACGATCCCCGCCGTCCGCTCGCTCGAGGCGGCCTCCAGCGCCGCCACATCGTTCACCGGCACGAATTTGACGCCCGGCACGAGGGGCTCGAAATCCTGCCGGTATTTGGCCTGGCCTGTGATGGAAAGCGCTCCCATGGTGCGGCCGTGGAAGGAATTCTCGAGCGAGACGATTTCGTATTTTTCGGGATGGATGGCCCTCCCGTGCGAGTGCACCATCTTGAGCGCGCCCTCGATGGCTTCGGTTCCCGTGTTGCAGAAAAAGACGCGCTCCAGGCCGCTCATCTCCGCCAGGCGCTTGGCCAAAGGGCCCTGGAACTGGTGGTAGTACAGATTCGAGCAGTGGATGAGCAGCCCGGCCTGCTCGCGGATGACTCGCAGAATCCGCGGATGGGCGTGCCCCAGCGCATTCACCCCGATACCCGAAAGAAAATCCAGGTAGCGGTTGCCTTCCAGATCGTACAGGTAGCATCCCTTCCCGCGAGCCACCGCCAGCGGATAACGGGCGTAGTTCTGAAGGACGTGCTGCCGCTCCAGGTCCATGATCGCCTGAGCGGAGTTCTCCACCGCGGGAGGAAGGGCGCTCGACATCCTCTCATGATATACCGGCCGCTCCCTTCGGCGGCGGTGGGGCACGTTTCAGTGTGCGCGTGCCCCAGGGAAGTGCACATTCGAGATGTGCTATCTTTCGGTTTTCCATAGGAGCCCCTATGCCGAAATCCGTTCTCGCCGTGCCGCTTGTCCTGCTTTGCGCCACGGCCGTACTCTTCGCCCAGGGCGCTCCGCCGGCCCAGCAGACGCAGCCTGCGGGCCAGTTCCAGCCACCCGCCCGGCCTCCGGCGTCACCGCCCTACAACTGCGAGCCGGTCAATCCCGATGCCACACCGGAGGCCCGCGCCCTGCTGAAAACCCTCTGCGCGGTCTCGGGCAAGGGCATCCTCTCGGGCCAGCACAATTTCCCGAATCAGCGCTCCCAGGATACGGAAAAAGTGAACGCCCTCACGGGAAAGTATCCCGCGGTGTGGGGGTCGGATTTCGGCTTCACCGACGAGGAGGACAAGGACTCCATCATGCACCGCGACCTCATGATCGAAGAGGCCAAGAAGCAGGCCGCCGCCGGGTCGATCATCTACCTGTGCTGGCACATGCTGCGGCCCACCGAGGAGGAACCCGGCAAGCCCGGCGCGAGCTGGCGCGGCAGCGTGCAGGCCCGGCTCACCGACGAGCAGTGGCAGGAGCTCATTACGCCCGACACGCCGCTGCACACGCGCTGGGAAAAGTACATGGACACCGCGGCGGGCTATCTGAAGCAGCTTCAGGACGCGCACATCCCGGTGCTGTGGCGGCCCATGCACGAAAACAACGGCGGCTTCTTCTGGTGGGGCGGGCGTCCCGGACCGAGCGGCACCGCCCAGCTCTACCGGGAAGTGTACGCACGCATGGTCTACGTTCATCACTTGGACAACCTGATCTGGGTGTGGAACCAGAACGGCCCCGCCCCCAGCGGAGAGTTCGCCACATTCTTCCCCGGCCAGAAGTTCGTCGACGTGGTCAGCTACGACAACTACCGGGTGTTGAGCGACCGCTATTACTACGAAATCATGGCCCTGGCCGACGGCAAGCCGGTGGCGCTCGGCGAGGTGGGAACTCCGCCCACGGCCGAAGTTCTCAAGGCTCAACCGAAGTGGGCCTTTTTCATGGTTTGGGGCGGCATGGTGAACGACCGGATCAAGCCGGCCTACAGCGACCCCTACACTCTCAATCGGGGCGATCCGCTGCCCCAGAACTAGTGTGGTGTCTCGTTGCCGACCCGCCGGCTGACAGCCGGCCGCGGGCAGGATTGCCCGCCCCACGTAGCAGCTTGCCGTACCATATCCCTATGCGCATCACTCGCAGGGGATTTCTGGGTTCGTCCGCACTGCTCGCCGGTTGCGCCGCGCGCCGCAACGCCGCGACGTTGCCGCCCCTCCGATCTCGCCTCGCACCCGTCATCGTTTCGAGCGAACGCGTGATCCGCACGGTGGCCGGGCTGCGGCCGTTCCGGCCCTCGGGCTTCGTGGTGCGCGCCGAGAAGTTGGGCGAGAAGGTCGTGATCCACAACTACGGTCACGGCGGCGCCGGCATCACCCTCTCCTGGGGAACGGCGCAGCTCGCGGTGGAGGAGGCGGCTAAGACCGAGCTGCGGGATTGCGCCGTGATCGGCTGCGGCGTGGTAGGGCTTTCCACCGCGCGCCTGCTCCAGGAGCGCGGCTACAGCCCCGCGATCTACGCGCGCGACGTCCCGCCAACGACCACTTCCAATATCGCCGGCGGGCTCTGGGAGCCGGTCTCGCTCTTCGACGGGCCGAGCGTGACTCCCGAATTCCGCCGCCAGTTCGGCGCCGCCGCGCGCTTCGCTTTCCGGCGCTACCAATCGCTGGCCGGCGACCGCTACGCCGTCCGGTGGCTCCCGCTGTATACGCTGTCGGCAACCGCGGCGTTCCAGCCTCCGCCGCCGGAAAGCCCCGCCAGCGAGATCGAGCCCCTCTATCCGGAACCCAGGCAACTCGCCCCCGCCGAGAACCCCTTCGACGTGCCGTACGCCCACCGCCGGTATAGCATGCTGATCGAGCCGGCCATCTACCTGAACGCCCTGATGCGCGATTTCCTGCTGGCCGGCGGCCGGCTGGCAGTCCGCGAATTCCGCGCCACCGAAGAGTTGGCCAGCCTTCGCGAAAACCTGCTTTTCAACTGCACCGGCCTCGGCGCGCGCACCCTGTTCGGCGATCCCGAGTTGATCCCCATCAAGGGCCAGCTCGCCGTCCTGCTGCCGCAGCCCGAAGTGAATTACATGACCTTGGGCCCCAGCGGCATCTACATGTTTCCGCGCCACGACGGAATTCTGCTGGGCGGAAGCTTCGAACGCGGAGTCTTCACCACCGAGCCCGTCCCCGCGACCATCGACCGCATCCTGAAGGAAAACGGCGCGCTGTTCGGAAAAATGCACGCCTAGGGTGTATGCTGGCGTTGATGAGCCGCAAAGTACTCATTGTCACGGGCGACGGCGGCAACAGCTTCGAAGCGCTGTACGCCTGCCACAGATTTCTGGAAGCGCTTTGGGAGCCCGTCGTGGCCGCCCAGTCGCGCCGCCTCCTGCACCTGGTGCAGCACGACTCCGAACCGGGTTGGGAAACTTACGTCGAGCGCCCCGGCCACTCCATCGAAGCGGATGTGGCGATCACCGCCGTGGCGGCCCGGGAGTTCGCCGCGATCCTGATCCTCGGCGGCAGGGCGCCGGAATTCCTGCGCAACGACGCCAGCCTGCTCTCGCTGGTTCACGAATTCGTCAAGCAGGACAAGTGCATCTGCGCCATCGGCCATGGAATTCAGGTCCTCGCCGCCGCCGGTGTCATCCAGGGCCGGACGGTGACGTGCCACCCGCACGTGCGCATCGAGGTGGAGCGCGCGGGCGCCAAATACGTCCACAAGCAGGCCGTGCGCGACGGCAAGCTGCTCACCGCCGAGTCGTGGAAGTCGCACCCGGAATTCTACCGGGAGATTTTCCAGTGCCTCGAAGGAAGCTGATCGCTAGCTCCACAACCGCTGACCGGCGACGGCGTTCCGGTACGCGTAAACGCCCAGGCCGATGACCGTCGCCAGGGCGGCAAGCGACATGCCGAAATGGAACGCCGAAGAGTCCAGGGTCAGAGTGAAGTGACTCAGCACAGAGAAGACGAACATCGCCATGACCAGCGCCAAAAGTCCGTACCGTAAGGCGAAAAACATTAACCCGATGGCGAGCAGCGGGATGACGATCCATCCTAGGGCCTGGGAGTTCGCTCCCCAAAGATAGGGTGTAGACAGAATCGCACCTGCAAAACACGCACCGAGCCATCGATTCCGAAAGACCGTAACTGCCACGAACAGCAGGCAGAACAGCATAGGCGTCTCCGATGCGGCGCCGATCAGCGCGCTCAGAACTCCCTGAACGGCGCGGCTCGCGCTGGGAGTCAGCAGATAAGACCAGTTCGGCAGTCCAACACCGTATTCCCGCACGACGAGCAGGTTGGCCGCCAGAACCACCACTGCTCCGCACAGCAGGCCGGCCAGCATGTGCCGCCCGACGACCGGATCGCCAAGCCTGCCGTTGAGGAGCCGGGTCCAGGCAATCAGCGCGCGCGGCCACCGCCTGCGTACAAAAGGTTCCAGGGCGATATAGCCTACGGCCGATGTCGCGCCGGCCCAGAGAGTGTTGCCCGTGATCGCGACGAAGATCAGAAACCCCTGAGGCCCCATCGTGAGAGGAGCCATCAGCGCGATCCGAACCAACGCCGCGCCCGCAATGAAGAGCCCGAAACGAATGGCGCCCCGAAGATCGCCGCGGCCTCTCCTCAGGTTGTACCAACCCAGCACCGCGATCAAGGCCAGCAATGCGACCGCATACACCGTGAATGCTGCCACCGATTGCTGGACGGGCGCCTGGACGGCCGCGGAGTTTTGGACAGATCGAAAGAACACGGGACGGCCGTGCCATTGAGCCGCCTCGACCCGCAGAGGGTCGGCCGCGCCCGTCTCCAGCCAGGCCGCCCGCGCGTCGAAGGCCGCCGGTGGCGTCCAGACCGGGGCGGCCGGCTCGAAATGCGCCGGATCCAGGCCTGCCGCGTCAAAAAGGCCCTTCCAGTCGAACGGCGGTGCGTGTTCCTGCGCGGTGTCCAGTTCCGGCGGGATCGCCGTCAGCGCTTCGAGATGCCGATCGCGGCTGAGCCGGAGCCTCACCATCCCGGGCCCCGCCAGCGGCGGGTCGTCGTAGGTGGCAAACGGCTGGAATGGGTTGGAACCTACCATCGGTTTCAGGCTGGCGCGATACCAGAAATAGAAAGGAAAAGCCTCAGCGGCACGTGCGCGGATGGCCGACCTGCCGAGCCGCGCGAGGGATGGAACCGCCGTACGATCCACGTCCAGCCCCCAATCGGACCAGGGCGGCCGGCCGGGATAGCCCAGTCTGGTGAGGATGTCGCGTGCCGTCTGCGCCAGTGCGCCGGGCTCGACGTCGGCGGCATACGGGGCGAGTATCGAGTTGCTGCCGGATATCCATGCGGCCAATAACGTTGAGATCACCAGCGCGGCCAGGCACGCCGCCGCGATCCGGGGCTGCATCGTCTCCGCCGGCTCGGCCGCCGCCACCTGGTTCGGAGAGGGGGTCTCGCCCATCGCCAGAGCCGCGGCCAGCGGGTCTCCGCCAGGAAGGGCCGCCGCCACGGCCATAGCCGACTGCGGCCGGTTAGCGGGGCGGGGATCCAGGCAGCGCGCCACCAGGTGATCGACCGCCGGATCGACCTCGGGCGCCACGTCCGCCAGAGCGGGCGGCTGGACCTGCCGAAGTTCTTTCAGTTGCTCCCGGTCCGTTGCGGAGTGAGGGGGAGCGCCGGCAAAAAGTTCGAACAGCAGCAGGCCCAGGGCATAGATGTCGCTACGCTGGGTCACCTCCACCCCGGCCAGTTGCTCCGGCGCCATATAGGCGGGCGTTCCGCTGCGAACGTCGCTGTAGGATACGTCGGTTGCCATGCTGGCCAGGCCGAAGTCGGTGATCAGAACCTGGCCCCGCCCATCGATCATGACGTTGGCCGGCTTCAGATCGCGGTGCAGCACGCCCTTCTCGTGAGCCGCCGCCAGCCCCGCGCAGAGCCGCCGGGCGATTTCGAGAGCCTTGACCGGAGGCAGCCGACCGATGCGGCGCAAGAGCGAAGCCAGGTCCTCGCCGTCGATGAATTCCATGGTCAGGAACATCTGCCCGTCGGCTTCGCCGATATCGTAAACACGGCACACGTTGGGATGCGAGATCTGGCGCGTAACGCGCACCTCGCCGCGCAGGCGTTCCAGCGCGGCCTGGCTTCCGTTGAGCGCCTCAGGGAGGAACTTCAACGCGACGGATTGGCCCAACAGCAGGTCGGTCGCGCGATACACCTCGCCCATGCCGCCTTTTCCCAACCGGGCCGAGATCCGGTAACGCTGCGAAAGAATCGTGCCCGGCAAGAAACGCCCTTCTTCGGGCGTTGAAGTGGCGCTGAGACGCGCCGCCGCGCCGTGCGGCATGAGCACGGTCGGCGATTCGGTTGAAGACGCCGCGGGTGCTCCGCACCGTCCGCAAAAACGATTCCCCAGCGGCACCCCGGCCGCGCAATGCGGGCACTGAGGCATGGATGGTAGCAGTCTAGCATAGGCAATCCGCCGCCCGGCCCGGCCCGGCAGTCAACGCCCGGCTTGTCGCGCGGAGGCCAGTTGACGGATACTGAGTCTTACCGGTCGCATGCCGAAGCCAGCGGTCACTCCCGATACCGAAGTCCTCGAGCGGGACCAGTTGGTTCCGCTTTACCGCGTCGTGCTCCTGGACGACAACGACCACACCTACGACTACGTGATCGAAATGCTCCAGAAGATCTTCATCTTCTCGCTGGAGCAGGCCTACCGCCATGCCGAAGAGGTGGACCGCTGCGGGCGCACCATCCTGATCACCTGCGAGTTGCCGGAAGCCGAATTCGCCCGCGACCAGATCCAATCCTACGGCGCGGACTGGCGGCTGCCGCGTTCGCAAGGTTCCATGTCGGCCGTCGTCGAGCCGGCGCATTAAACGCGTCGGCGGCGCGCCCTTACCGGACGCGAATCGAGAATTCCTCCCGGTCCGTCCGGCCCTCCACGCCCACCGTCACCAGCGTGTAGGTCAAAGTTGCGCGGGATAAAGCCTCGTGCACTTCTTCGCCACGGCCGGGAGCGCCATCCCGATCGGTTCCCGCCGAACCCCGCTGGCGCGCTTCACTCCGCAGCATACCGTGACCGGGTCGCCTCGCTGCACCTCCGCGTGGCTCACCGCCACGAACTCGATGTGGGGCGGCGCGGGCCTGGCGCGAGGTGGACATCCGGGCGGCGCGGCCGGACTCCTGCTCGCCCGATGGTCCATGCAGTTGATCCCCCGGCTGGAGAATGCCCGGCTGCCGAACCTGCTGCTCGATACCGCGGATCGACGGCGCGGTTCTGGCATTCACCGCCGCGATCTCTCTGGCCACGGGGATCCTCTTCGGGCTGGCGCCGGCGCTTTCCTCCGTGCCGCGGAGAGTGGGACAGGCGGCGGGTCTCGCCGCGGTCGGAATCGCGCTCGGCGTGGCGGCGGCGCTGGCCGTTTCGCGCACTTGCGAGCCTGCTGTTCGGCGTCCGCGCGACCGATCCCCTGGTGTTCGCCGGCGTCTCCGCAGCTTTGCTCGGCGTGGCCGTGACGGCCGCATACCTTCCCGCGCGGCGCGCTTCGCAAGTGGATGCGTTGACCGCCCAGCGGCACGAGTAATTCCGGCGAGTGTGCCCTCCTAAAAGAGATCGATCCGCCGGAGGGACGCGTCCGGCGGATCGCTTTCGTAATAGATGGCGCACGGCCTCGGAGTGAGCCGTGGCAACCTAGCCTTTTGGCATCATAGTGTCGCGCCCGCCGGAAATTCTCAGCTTTTCTCGCGGCTTCCTATTTCTTCCCGGCCGGCGGGGCCGGATTCTGGGTGCGGTCCGCGCTGTGACCCGCCTGACGCGCCGCTTCTATGCGGGCCTGGCGCGCGTCGGCCTGGTCCTTGTGGCGCTCGAATGCAATGGCCTCCCGCATGTCCTCGCTCATGGCAGGCTTCTTCTTCGCCGCTGTGGCTGCCGGCATCAACGGCGCAAACAGCATGCCGGCGCACAGGAACCCGGCGAGCAGTCGGATCTTCATGATTTGCCCTCCCAATTAACGGAAGTGCAACGCAAGGTCCAGGGTGAAGATTGTTACACGCCGGCCGCGTCGGCCACCGTCGGGAACACGGAAAGTATCTGGTCCACACCGGAAATCTGGAACAGCTTGCGGATCCTGGGGTTCAAACCAGCCACGCGAAGCTCGCTGCCGGCTTTCTTGACGTCTGTGAGGCACTTCACAATCGCCCCGATGCCGGAGCTGTCGACGTAATCCAGCGCGGTGAGATCGAACACCAACCGGGTCTTTCCCCTTCGGATCACACCGTCCACGGCGGATTCCAACTGCTCCACTTCGCGGCCGAAGACCAGCCGGCCTGACACGGCGATCACCTCAATCCCCGGTTCTATCTGTCTCGACACGATCGGCATGGGTATAGCATACACCGGGTTCCAGTAGACTGTCCTACATGACCAGGAATGCGGTTGCCGACGCGTACCAGCGCATCGCGCCCTATCTGCGGGAAACTCCGGTGGAGGAGTCCGCAGCACTCGCGCCCGGCAGTGGCGCGACCGTGTTTCTGAAGCTGGAGCATCTACAGCACACCGGCAGCTTCAAATTCCGCGGCGCATCCAACAAGTTGTCGCTGCTCGGCCCTGTGCAGTCCGCCGCCGGGGTGGTCGCCGCCTCGAACGGCAATCACGGTCTCGGTGTGGCCGCGGCCGCGCAGGCGCGCGGCATCCCCGCCGAGGTCTACGTTTCGTCCCAGGTCTCGCCCGCCAAAGCTCACCGCATCCGGCAATTCGGCGCGCGCATCCGCTACGCCGGAAGCGACCCTCTGGCGGCGGAACTCGCGGCCCGGCGCGCCGCCGAAGAGTCGGGCCGCGTTTTCATCTCGCCGTACAACGATCCCGATGTCATCGCCGGGCAGGGCACCATCGCGTGCGAGTTCGATCGCCAGTTGCCCGAAATCGACGCGGTGTTCGCGGCGGTCGGCGGCGGCGGCCTGATCGGGGGCATCGGCGCGTATCTGAAGGAAGTTTCGCCGCGCACCGAAATCGTCGGCTGCTGGCCGGAAAACTCGCCCGTGCTGCTCCAGTGCCTGCGAGCCGGCGGGATCATCGACGTAGCCGAGCGGCCCACGCTTTCCGAAAGCACCGCCGGCGGCCTGGAACCGGGATCGGTGACGCTCGAGCTTTGCCGCAGAGTCATCGATCGCTCCGTTCTGGTTTCGGAAGACGAGATCCTCGCCGCCATGCTGCTGATCCTCGAATCCGAGCACTGGCTCATCGAAGGCGCCGCCGCGGTGGCCGTGGCGGCCTTTCTGAAGGACACCGCCCGCTATCGAGCGAAGCGCGTGGTCATTATCCTGTGCGGCCGCAACGTGTCGCCCGAAGCGTTGCGCCGCCTGCTCCCTACGCGGGAACTGAGCCGATAATCAGAGTATGTCCAAAGCTACCCTCGCAGTCATCGTAGGAAACCGCGATTTCTTTCCCGACGCGCTGGTGTCGGAAGGCCGCAAGGATATCCTCTCGCTGTTCGCCGAAATGGATATCGAGCCCGTAATCCTCGACGAAAGCGATACCAAGCTGGGAGCCGTGGAAACCTGGAGCCACGCCAAACGCTGCGCCGACCTGTTTCGTTCTCATCGCGGCCGCATCGAAGGCGTTCTGATCACGCTGCCGAATTTCGGCGACGAAAAGGGAATCGCCGACACGCTCCAGCTGTCCGGCCTCAACGTGCCGGTGCTGGTCCAGGCGTATCCCGACGACGTGTCGCAGTTCATGGTGGAGCGCCGCCGCGATGCCTTCTGCGGCAAGATCTCCGTGTGCAATAACCTGTGCCAGTACGGCTTCCCGTTCACCCTGACCACCCGGCACACCATCCGCCCGGACGCTCCGGAATTCCACGACGACCTCCGCCGCTTCGTCGCCACGTGCAAGGTGGCCAACGGCATGCGGCGGGTGCGGCTGGGCGCGGTGGGCGCGCGGCCCAACGCGTTCAACACCACGCGGTACAGCGAGAAGCTTTTGCAGGCCGCGGGGATCAGCGTCTCCACCATCGACCTCTCCGAGCTGTTCGGGCGCGCGGGCCGGTTGGCCGACGCGGACGCGCCGGTGGCAGCCAAGCTCCGGGAGATCCGCGATTACGCGAGCGCGGATGGCGTGCCTCCGGAGGCGCTGCGCAAGATGGCCAAGCTGGCGGTGGCGCTCGACGAGTGGATGGAGCGGTACGAAATTCACGCCACGGCGCTCCAGTGCTGGAGTTCGCTCCAGGAAAATTACGGCGTCAACGCCTGCACCATCATGAGCATGATGAGCAACCAGCTCATGCCCAGCGCCTGTGAGGTGGACATCACCGGACTGGCCGCCATGTACGCGCTGCAACTGGCTTCCGGGACGCCCAGCGCGCTGGTGGACTGGAACAACAACTACGGCGACGACCCCGACAAGTGCGTGTTCTTCCATTGCGGCAATTGGGCCAAGACGTTTCTGCCGGATATCCGGATAGGCACCGCCGAGATCCTGGGCACCATTTTGGGCGAGCAGAACACTTACGGAGCGGTGGCGGGGCGGACGCCCGCCGGGCCGGTCACGTTCGCGCGGTTGAGCACCGACGACCGCGCCGGATGCCTGCGCAGTTATGTGGGCGAAGGCCGGTTCACCGACGACCCGCTCGCCACCTTCGGGGCCCGCGCGGTGGTGGAAGTGCCCGGATTGCAGAAACTGATGCGCTACATCTGCAAGAACGGGTTCGAGCACCATGCCGCCATGAACGCTTCCCGCTCCGCCGCCGCATTGAGCGAAGCCTTCGGCACGTACCTGGGATGGCACGTGCATCACCACGGTGCCGAGTGATCTCGCTCGTCGCGCATAGCGGTGGCCCCACCGCGGTGATCAATGCCAGCCTGCTGGGCGTGATCGAGGAGGCGCGCCGCCACAGCGCCATCGGCGGGTTGTACGGCGCCTGGAACGGCATCGAAGGGATTCTCGGCGGGAGTTTTGTGGACTTGTTTCGCCAGGATCCGGCGACCCTCGACGCCATCTCCCGCGCCCCGGCATCGGCACTGGGCTCTTCGCGGCTTGAAGTTTCGCCGGAGCAATTGGAGCGGGCGCTCGACGTGATGCGCGCCAACGAGGTGCGCTGCCTCTTCTATACCGGCGGCAACGGCTCCATGGGAACGGCCTGGCAAATCGAGAACATGGCGCGGGACTTGCACTACGAGATCCAGGTGATCGGCATTCCCAAGACCATCGACAACGATCTGTTTGAAACCGACCACACACCGGGCTACGCCAGCACGGCGCGCTTCTTCGCATGCGCCGTCCGCGATATCGGCGCGGACAATCTCTCGCTCCCCGGGCAGGTGGAATTCGTGGAGGTGATGGGACGCAATGCTGGATGGCTCGTGGCCGCGACTTCCCTCGCCCGCAGCGAGCCGGATGACGCGCCGCACCTCATCTATTTTCCGGAAGTCCGGCTTCCGCTCGAAAAGCTGATGAGCGATATCGACGGCGTCTACCGGCGGCTCGGGCGGTGCGTCATTGCGGTGTGCGAAGGGCAACTGGATGAGACCGGGGAACGGTTCGGAGCGGACGTGCGCGAAGTGTCGCGCGGCAGCCTGGCGTTGAACCTGGCGCATCGGCTGGCGGTTCTGGTGGAGAACGGGCTGCGCCTCCGCACGCGCAGCGAGAAGCCCGGATTGCTGGGGCGATCGAGCGTGGCTTTCCCATGTCCGGCCGATTGGGAGGAGGCGCGGCTCTGCGGACAGGCAGCGGTGCGGGCCGCGCTCGACGGCGTCTCGGGCGAGATGATCACGCTGCTGCGGAACCCCGGAGAAAGCTACAGCGTGTCTACCGGACGAACGGCGTTCGACAAGGTGGCGTTTCGCGAAAAGCTGTTCCCCGCCGAGTGGAGGGACTCCGCGGGCACGGGCGTGATGCCCGCTTTTCACGATTGGGCCGCTCCGCTGATCGGGCCGATAGCGCCTTATCCGAGGCTAAAGCCAATGCTGTTCACTTAGCACATTGGGTGGGGGCCTAATAGCCCTGTCGCCTGCCTACCGAGATGAAGGGGAGGGTTGGTAGCAGTACTCGCCTCCCAGAACCGGTCTGGCTCGCGTCGATCGGCGCACATCTACGGATCGTGACGGCGCCGAGGATTTGTCTGGGCAAGACTGACGGGGAGGTTGTTGCACACCGAGGAAGCCGTTATAATCAAGGCGGCTCCGCCCCACCTCATCGCAGGTGGTTTCGTCTTAGGCCGACGTTGACCGGTTTTGTCCGGGTCTGCCTAAGGGCGAGTTGGGCCTGTTAAGGCTGACGAGCAACACCGAGGATGGTCGCTGACAACCCTGACCCGGGTCTGATCTTGGGAGCCGATATCTCAAGGGGCTTCAGGCGATGTAGGTAGATCTTGCCACATGAGTGTAACGGTCCTTTACCGCAGAAGAGAAGTCCGAAATGCCGAAGATTGTCTCCAAAGTCGCACAGCAACTTAATCAGAAACAACTCGCACCTCCCTTGATTGAAGCGGCCTCGCTGCTGGCGCAGCTTGTTCCTGGCGATGCCTACGTCGGGGAGGTCTTCTCGCTCGGGTACGAGGAGGCCCTCGTTCAGATACACGACTTCCACAGACGGCAGGTCGGGGGGATTCCGGCGCTCTCCTTTTTGGTGGCGGCGCGGACCACGCCGAACTCCGAAATCGACGTTCGCGAGGAAGACGCGTCGGTTATCCTGCTGCGGGTCCTCGACCACGCCGACCTCCCGAACGCACAGGAAGCGCTACGCGTCCGCGTGGAGACGGCTCAGCGGGTGAGCGGAGAAGTCAACAAGAGTTGGGACGATCGCGACGTTATGGATCCGACCACGCACCACCTACTAAGTTACGCCGGAGTCAGGTGCCGCGTCCTTGGGACTTTTTACGTCGCGAACCTCGGTACGGACGCGGCTCCGCTCTTTAGACTCGCATTCGGCTCGGACCTCAGCAACTACTATCCAAACCGCGGGCTCAAGGTGTACAAGCCGCGCTCCGACGTTTTGCAGCGCATCGTGAACTACCGCGAGCCCCGTACCCACCTCGATGCAGGTGAGTTGATGGTGTCGGTCGGTCAGGTCCGCTACGCCTCCACGAATCGACCCTTCCAACAGATCAGCGGGGTTCGGGTTGAAATTACACCTACGGACCTACTCGGCCAAAAGACTGCGCTCTTCGGGATGACGCGCACGGGAAAGTCGAACACGACCAAGATCATCCTGAAGTCGATCTTCGAACTTCGGTGGGCCGCCGCACCGAAGCGTATCGGGCAGGTCGTATTCGACCCCAACGGCGAATACGCGAACGAGAACACGCAGGACATGGGCGGTGGCACTAACCCGGTTGCCATCAAGAACGTCTGGATGTGCGGTCCAGCAGCGTTGCAGAACGAACTGCGAGACGACGTGGTCACCTATGGCATCACACCCCACCCCAACGACCCTGATCGCAGGCTAATGTTGCTAAACTTCCACGTCGATCAGAACCTCGACATTGGCAAAGAGATCATCGATGGCGCGCTTGCAGCGGGAGGCACAGTAAAGTACGTGCAAAACTTCCGCGACGTGAACCTGTCACTTCCGCAAGGCGTCAACCCGTTCGGCGGCGACATGTGCCGCCATCGTCGCCGGGTGCTCTGTTATCGTGCCCTACTCACTCAGGCTGGCCTGAAACCGCCGGACAACCTCAAACCCGATTTCCGCAAGCCTCAATCGCTGTTCAGTGCAGATTTCGTCAATGCAATGGCAACTAGCGCCGGCAAGGATCCGGGTAACTATGCCACGTGCGCAACGATCCTTCAGAAAAAGGAGATTAGTTGGGGCGAAATGGCTAGGGTGTGCGCGATCCTGAACGATTACATCTTGGACAGCGCGTCGGCATTCCAGCAATTCGATAAGACTTACGTACAGAAAAACGACGACTCGTGGGCAGATGACAACCTCCGGAAGATTCTTTCTATGTTCGCGTACCCGAACGGCTCAAGACTGATTGGACGAGTCGCCGATCAGCATACGCACCTAACCGGTACTGACTACGCCGAGGACATCTACAACGATCTTGTCGCCGGTAAGTTGGTCATCATCGACCAGTCGAGTGGCGACCCTGTTCTAAACAAGTCATCGGCCGACCGCGTAATGCGACGAATCTTCGAAGAGAACCAGAAGGCCTTTTGTCACGGCCAGGAACCGCCGCAACTTCTGATCTTCGTCGAGGAGGCACATAATGTGTTGCCGTCGTCCAAGGAGGACGACCTGTTGGACGTTTGGGTACGCACGGCGAAGGAGGGCGCCAAGTACCACCTCGGCCTCGTTTACGTGACGCAGGAGGTTAGTTCCATCGTATTTGTTTACCGTGCTGGCGACTAACCGCGTGAGGCTTTGTCCCGGCGACGACGCAAAGGCGTGAGCATGTGGTTGACGTCCTCGATGGAGAAAGCGTCGGGGTCATAGTCGTCGCCAACCCAATCCTGGATTTCCT
>DASQZT010000172.1:0-10575 GCA_035638575.1 Bryobacteraceae bacterium | reverse complement strand
GCGCAACAGCTGCGCGAAAATGCTGCATACTCGATTCATGGCGGAAGTCCTTTGGGCTAAGATCGGTTCTAGGCAAACCCAGATCTGAACTTAACAGGATTTCCGCCAGTGCTACAAAATCGTCTTGGACAGGAGTGGTTGCCAACCCGCCGCAGGTTGACAACTGTTGACAACCTGCCCCACTAAGCGCGCCGTTCTATATAGTGGAGTTGATATGACCTCTTCCTATATGCGGATCTTTTGTCTGGCGGCGGTGGCGGGGCTGGTTGGACTGTCAGGCCAATCCCCGGAGGGGAAGGACATCCTCCCGGACGAAAGCCTGAAAGGCTGGACGCGCATTCCGATTCCCGCCATCGATGGCCTCAAGCCCAAGATGCAGTGGCGCGTGGATGCGGCACAGCACGCCCTCATCTGCGCCGGCGACGGCCAGCACGAGTGGCTGCGCTACGACCAGGAGCTGGGCGATTTCGTCTTCCAGGTGGACTGGCGCTTCACGCCGCGGTCGCCCGACGAGAAGCGCTACAACAGCGGTATCGGCATCCGGCTATCGAAGTACGGCGAGATCTGGTACCAGGCGCAGACCGGTCTGACCGGCGGCTACCTGTTCGGCGAGAACTTCGCCGATGGCGCTATCAAGCGGTTCAACCTGAGCAAGGAGATGAAGGAGAACCGCGTCAAGCCGGCGGGCGAGTGGAACCACTACGAGATCCGCGCTCAGGGCGACCGCATCACCCTGGCGGTGAACGGGGAGGTGGTGAACGAGTTGCCCGGCGTCGGCCTGCGGCGGGGCTACATCGGCCTGGAGGCCGAAGGCTTCGAAGTTACGTTCCGGAATTTGAAGCTTCAGGCGCTTCCGTAAGGTTCAGCGCGCGCGGTCCGGTCAGAACACCTGGAAGCAGAACACCTGGTTCGATCCCTCCGGGCTGAGCGAATACTCGCCGGGCTCCAGGCTGTCATCCACTTCGATTCTGTAGACGTTGCCGCCGAGGCGGCTCACTTCGATGCGGATGGGCTTGGGCTGCCTCTTGGGCCCGAATACGATTTCGCGGTGGCCGCTCTTGGACTCGAGCTTGTACAGGCCGAGTCTGTCGGGGTTGATCTTGTCGGCCTGTATGAGAAAGATCGGCGAGGCCAGCGGGGTCTTGACGGAGGAATTGGCGCCTTCGATGATGTAGGTGCTCTCCTCCTTCTTCTTTTCCTCTTTGGCCGTGACGGCTTCGGTGGCCACCAGGTCGGAGGCGTGCTTCAGGTACGGAACGTCCGGCTTGGACGGCGTCGGGCCGGTGTATTTCTGCGCGAACGCCAGGAACACCGCGGCCAGCAGAAACGGCAAAATGCGGCGCATCATAACGCGTTGGATTTATCTTACACCGGGGCGAGTCCTTTTGGCGCCTGAAGGAAAATGGAGGACCGGGATCAATCGCTGAAACCGGGCGGCTCGAGATCTTCCAGCCCGAGGGCGACGGCCAGCGCAGTGTCCAGTTCTCTCAATGCGGTGGCTTTGACGGAGCCGACGTAGTGGGTCAGCGCCGACTTTGGAAGGCTTACCAGTTCGTCGCAATGAATGCTCGACTCTTTCTTCAGACCTTCGGACGTGCCAGCTCGGACTTGGGTGCTCAAGCCGTCGTGACGTGAATACACCGGGGCACAGATCAAGGTGGAGAATTTGGAATCGACGAGAACCTGCCGGCTGACGATGACGAAAGCGCGCTGTTTGCGTGGATCTCCAGAACCCGGCTTGCGCACGAGGTACATTTCGCCCCGTTTCACGGCAGGCGCTGGTAGTCCAGCGTATCCAGTGCTTCGCGGTTCAAGCGCTCCGCGTTCCGGTCGATGATTTCGACGTCTTTTTGGTCGCGAATCCGTCTTTCCAGCTGGGCCAGGTACGCCACGGCGGCCCGCTCCAGCAGCGCCGAGCGGTTCCTGTCCACCCGGTCCAACCGCCCCAGCAACTCCTTCGGCAGGGTGATCGATGTCTTGACTCTCACAAGACAATCATACTCTCGAATTCCCGACAATTGGCGGATCATCCAGGCCGCAGTCCAAAGGTATGCCCACACTGCCTACAAATTGTGGACTACCATTGACTGCGGGAGTCCATCCATCCGGCCGAGTTCATCAAACCAGATATTCCGGAGCGCGTCTGTTCTCGCGGCGGCGATCCTGGCCGTGCTGGCCGCTGCCGCCGGCGCGCCGCAGGCCGATTCCTTCCGCTTCGTCCTTCTGGGCGACCGCACGGGCGAAGCGCAACCGGGAGTCTTCGAACGCGTGTGGCAGGAGGCTGCGGCCCAGAATCCCGCGTTCGTCGCCGGCGTCGGGGACACCATCGAAGGCCTCGACGATGCCGCCGCCGAAAAGCAGTGGCAACAGATCGGCGAGACCCTGAAACCTTACCGTCAGTTCTCTCTCTATCTCGCTCCCGGCAATCACGATGTCTGGTCGCCGCTCTCCGAAAAGCTGTACCGCCAATATTCGCTCCGCGCCCTGCACTACAGCTTCGACTACCGGCAGGCGCACTTCGTCGTCCTCGACAACAGCCGGTCCGACGCGCTCCCGCCCGAAGAGCTGCAATTCCTCGAAAGCGATCTCGCGGCGCACGCGGCCGCGGCCGTGAAGTTCGTGATCTTCCACCGGCCGTCCTGGATTCTCGAGGTGGCTCTCGACAACCCGCAATTCCCGTTGCAGCAAATCGCCAGGAAGTACGGGGTGCGATACGTAATCTCGGGCCACATCCACCAGATCCTGCGCGGCAATCTGGAAGGCGTAACGTATCTTTCCATGCCCAGCGCGGGCGGGCACCTGCGCCTCTCGGGGCGTTACGAAGACGGCTGGTTCTTCGGGTACGCGGTGGTGGAGGTGCGCGAAAAGGAAGCCGTGTTTCAATTCCACGAGCTGAAATCTCCTTACGGCCAGGGACGCGTGACCGGTCTCGCCGACTGGGGCAAGGCCGGCCTGGTGCCCAAATGAACATCCTGGAAGCATCCGCCGTCACCAAACACTTCGGTGGCGTGGCCGCACTTCGCAACGCGAGCTTCTCCCTGCGTCCGGGCGAAGTGCACGCGCTCATCGGCGAAAACGGCGCGGGCAAGAGCACTCTGGCCAAGATCATCGCCGGCTCCGTCCGGCCCGACAGCGCGAGCATCGCCATCGACGGCCGCCCGGCCGCAATCCGCAGCCCGCAGGACGCGCAGAGGCTGGGCATCGGAATCATCTACCAGGAACTCGACCTGTTCCGCCACCTGACCGTGGGCGAAAACATGGTCATCGGCAACCTGCATTTCCGCGAGAGTGGGTGGGTCGACTTCCGCCGGATGGAGACCTTCTGCCGCCCCTTCCTCGACCAGGTTGGCCTGTCGGGCAACGTGCGCCGGTTGGCCGGCTCCCTCTCCATCGCGCGGATGCAACTGCTGGCCATCGCCCGCGCGCTCAGCATGAACGCCCGCATCATCCTCATGGATGAGCCCACCAGTTCCCTGTTCGACGATGCCGCCGAAAGACTTTTCGGCCTGATCCGCGAGCTGAAGGGCCGCGGCGTCTCCATTGTTTACGTCTCCCACAAGATGGACGAGATCTTTCGCATCTGCGACCGCGCCACCGTGTTGCGCGACGGAGAGACCATCGCCACCGTCGAGATCGGCGCCACCACGCCCGACGAAATCATCTGCCTCATGGTGGGCCGCAATTTGACTGGCCGGGGCGCCCCCTCGGCCGCCTATCCAGGAACATCGGACCCAGGCGACCCGCTGCTCGCGGTCGATCACCTGCACACCTCCAAGCTGAAAGACGTATCGTTCCAACTGCGCCGCGGCGAGGTCCTCGGCGTGGCCGGCCTCGTCGGCTCCGGCCGCAGCGAATTGGGCGCCGCCCTGTTCGGCCTCGACCGCATTCGCTCGGGCGCCATCCGGCTCCGCGGCAGTCCGCTGCAACCCGCCTCGCCGCGACACGCTATGCGCAGCGGCATCGGTCTCGTTCCCGAAGACCGCCGGCTCGAAGGCCTCATGATGAACATGAGCGTGCTCGAAAACGGCACCCTCGCCGCGCTCCCGCGCATGCAATCGCTGGGCTTCCTGCGCGCGGGGCAGGAGCGGCGGGAACTCGCCGCCGCGTCGCGGCAACTGGCGCTCGAGTGCGCGTCGCTCCAGGCGCCCGTCGCCACGCTCAGCGGCGGCAATCAGCAGAAGGTATTGCTGGCCCGCTGGCTGCTGCTCGATCCCGACGTCCTGTTCCTCGACGACCCCACGCGCGGCATCGACGTGGGCGCCAAGCAGGACATCTACCGCATCATCGACGAGTTGGCGCGCGCCGGCAAGGGCATCATGCTGGTCAGCTCCGAGCTGCCCGAGCTGCTGCGCTGCTGCGGCCGCATCCTGGTGCTGTGCGGCGGCAGCCTCGCCGCGGTATATGATGCGAAAGAGGCGACACAGGAAAAGATCATGGCCTCGGCTGCCAACCTCGCATCCGCGCCGGAGGGCGCCGGCTGATGCGCCACGCGCTCGGGCGGGCGCAGAGTCTGCTGGCGTTGACCGGCATCATTCTCCTGGCAATCCTCATCAGCCCCAGCGCCTCCGACGGCTCGCGAATCTTCCTCCAGCCCGGCAACCTCACCGACATCCTCCGCCAGATCTCGCTCATCGGCATCATCTCGCTGGCCATGACCTTCGTCATTCTCACCGGCGGCATCGATCTCAGTGTCGGAAGCATCCTGGCGCTCTCCACCACCCTGACCGCCATGGCCCTGACGCGTGCCGGGAGCTCCGCGTCCTACACGGGCCAGATCGCGCGCGCCATCGCTTTCGCCGTGGCCGCCGCGGCTCTGGCGGGCGCGGCGAACGGCGCGGTCGTCGCCACCGTCCGCATCCAGCCGTTCGTCGTCACCCTGGCCTCCATGATCGGCGTGCGCGGGCTGGCCAAGTGGCTTTCCCACAACGAGAACATCGATATCGGATTCGGCCGCGACGTGGCGGCGCAGTTCGCCTCGGTGTTCCGCGAAAAGGCCATCGTGATCGGCGCCTACGCCTGCGCCGCGGCCGTCTTCTGGGTGCTGCTCGCCCGCACCGTGTTCGGCCGCCACGTCCGCGCCATCGGCGATAACGAAACCGCCGCGGAGTACGCCGGCCTGCCCATCCGCCGGACCAAGGTGTGGGTGTATTCCCTCTCCGGCCTGCTGGCGGGCGTCGCCGGCGTGCTGTACACCGCCGAGAATCACCAGGGCAATCCCAACGCCGGCGTGGCTTACGAGCTGGATGCCATCGCCGCGGTGGTGATCGGCGGCACGCGTCTCTCCGGCGGCAAAGGCTCGATTTCGGGTACCATCGTGGGGACCCTGATAATGGGGGTCCTCACCAACATGCTTCGTCTGAACAATGTGGACAGCAACGTCGAGATGATGATCAAAGCCGTGATCATCGTGCTCGCGGTGGCCGTGCAGCGAGCTGACTCATGATGCGAAAACTCCTCCCCCTGGCGGCCCTCGCGGGCGCCCTGATCGCAACCTCGTGCGGAGGCGGCGGCCCCAGGCAACGGGTGGTGGCGTTCAGCCAGGCCAACAACGCGGAGCCCTACCGCGCGGCGCAGAACGCCCTCATGTCCAAGCTGTTCGCCCAATACCCGGACATCCGGCTGGTGATTTCCGACGCGCAGCAGGACAACAGCAAGCAGGTGGCGCAGGTGGAAACCTTTATCCGCCAGAAGCCCGATCTGCTGATCGTCGCCCCCAACGAACGCGCGGCCCTCACGGCCGTCATGGGCCAGGCCATGAGCGCCGGGATCCCCGTTCTCTGCCTGGAGCGCGACATCCTCCAGCCCAACTACACCAGCTATGTCCACAGCGACAACGTCGCCATCGGCCGCCTGGCGGGCAAGTTCATCGCCGACCATCTCACGAAGAAGTACGGCAAGCCCCAAGGCAACATCGTAGCCATGCGCGGCCTGCTCGGGGTCGAGGGCGAGATCAACCGCGACCGCGGCGCGCAGGAGGTCTTCCAGCAATATCCCGGCATCCACATGGTGGCCGATGCGGTAGCCGACTGGATCCAAGCCAAGGCGAAGGACCGCATGACCGAAATCCTTCGAGCGCAGCCCAAGATCGACGTGGTCTACGGCCACAACGATCCCATGGCCATCGGCGCGTACCTCGCCGCGAAGGAACTCGGCCGTGAAAAGGAAATGATCTTCGTGGGCGTGGACGGCCTCGGCGGACCCGCCGGCGGCATCAAGAAGGTGATGGATGGCGTTCTGGCGGCGACTTTCGTTTACCCCCTCTGCGTCGACAAGGCGGTCGAAATCGGCAACCGCATGCTGCACGAGCCCGGCTTCCGTCCCGATAAGGATTACGTGCTCGAATCCGTCCTGGTCACGCCGGAGAACGCCCCGGTCTTGTACGATAAGTTTACGGTGGCAGGCGTCCTCAGGTTCGCGCAACCGTTACTCGCACGATCGCAAACATTCCGAGGAGCAGTTCGAAGATGAAACCGATGTTTCTTCCCGGAGTGGAGCAGAATCCACAACCCGGGCCGTACTACGAGAGCATCCGCATGATGCAGGCCGCGGGCGCGGAATACCCGCAGATCTGGCACCTGTTCGCTTATCTTCCAAAGGCCACGGAGCATCTGGCGCGCTTTACGCAGGAGATTCTGCGCGGTCCGGCGCCGCTCAGCCCGGGAATGCGCGAGCTGATCGCGGCGTTCACCTCCAACCAGAACGAATGCCCGTTTTGACTGAAGTCCCACGCCGCAGTTGCGGCGGAACTGTTGGGCGACGAAGAGCTGGTGTGGAGCGTGCTGCGGGACGTCGAGACCTCCAAGCTCGACGAGAAGCACAAGGCATTGTTCCGCTTCGTCGGCAAGGTGAATCGCGATTCCCCGCGGATTGCGCCGGAGGACATCGAGGCGCTCCACGGCGCCGGATGGGACGATGAAGCGGTCTACTTCGCCATCACGGTGTGCGCCCTCTTCAACTTCTACAATCGCTGGATCGACGCGGCCGGCGTCCACGCGTTGTCGGATGAAGCCCACCGGCAGGGAGCAAAACGCACGGCCCTTCACGGCTATGTGCGCAAATGATCGATCATTTGATGTGCGCCGCGGCGTACCTGTCGCGCGCCTTGCGGACCTGATCGACCCAATCGCCCAAGGGCAGCAGCGCCTCGCGCAACAACTGGTAGCCGAGGTCCACCGTCCGGTCTCCCGGGTGGTCCTTGACGTCGTCGAGTTCGTGCAGGAACTTCCGCCCGTTGGCAACGTCTACCCGCGGATACCAGCTCTTGTACCAGGTGGCGCTCACGTCGCGCATCACCGCGTCGCGCCGACTGCCGATGGCCTGCGCTACCGCCAGTGCCTGTTCGGCCGCGGCCACCGCTTCGCGCGGATGGTTCTGCTGCGCTTCGCGCGCCGCCGCGGCCAGCAGCGCGTCCATGCGGCCGAGGTCTGCCAGCATCTCCAGGTTGTGGCGGCAGAGGCGTGCGATGGAAAGGAAAACTTCCAGGTTGTAGCGGTTAAAATCGGCCCGCGCCAGGTTGTCCTTCAGGAGTCCGAGCAGCTCGTCGTTCTGTGTCAGGAACTCCGCGGCCAGTTGCAGGCGGCGTTGGTTTTCGGCGCTCCATTTCGAGTTGTAGCTCAGCTCCGCCCCAGGCGCCGGAGGCAGCGGCAGGAACTGGTCCTGCGCCGGGCGCTCAGGATTGAAAATGCTGTTGGAGTTGCCCCAGATGGGCTTGCGCGCTTTCGAAGGACCCGTCTCCCAACTGTCGCTCCACCACTGTGCCTGCCAGCTCATCAGGCGGTACAGGCGATCCATCGCCACGGCGTGCGGGCCGTAGAACAGCCGGTAGAACGCGTTTACCGATTCCCGCGGATCGGCCGACGGTTTCCACGCCGCCGCCGTGCCCGCGGCAAATCCCAGCCAGAACGTTTCGGGATGCAGCCCGGCATCGGCCCAGCCCGCATTCACCGCTCCGATCACGTTGGCGGCGCCTCTGGCCGGATCGGACGCGATCTTCCGCGCGGTGGCTTCCACGCGCCCGTCCGCCGCGCCGCGTCGCGGATGCAGCCGCTCGCCGGCCGGAAGCGGCACGTATTCGGGGAAGTGCCGCTCCTCGCCCTGCGTCGAGGTGTAGATCATCGACCGGATACCGTGCCTGGCGAACAGCGGATCGAACTGCGGGCCGTAGGTCTCGCCGTTGACCAGGTAAGGCGGCAGCCGCTCGATGTCGCCCGGCTGGAGCGGGTACTCGCCCCAGAACATTACCGTGCGGCCATGTTCGTGCAGCCAGCCGGCCGTTTTGGTCACGAACTCCGCCAGCATCTTGCCCACGCTGCCCAGTTCCCGGGCGCGGGCCGCCTCGTCGCATTGCGAGTTGGCGGCCAGGCCGATGTAGTACGCTTCGTCGGTCGAAAGGTAGAGATACCGGACGCCTTTGTTGGCATCCAACAGGTCCTGGAACATCCCCAGCAGCAGCTTGTAGAAATCCGGATTGGTGGCGCACCCCTCGTAATTGCTGTCCGGAAAGGCCCGCAGCGCGGCGTATTCGGGATGTTTGAGGATGAACGCGATGTGCGCCGGCCCGTCGAGGTAAGGAATGAGCTGCACGTGGCGCGCCAGCGCGTAGCCGGTGAGCGATTGCAACTCGGCCGGCGAAAGCGCGTACGGCTCGACCACCGCGGGCGCGCTTTTGTACAGGAAGTGGCCCTCCAGCTTGATGACGATCCCGTTGATCTTGTAGAAGGCCGCTTGCCGGATGGCCTCGCGCAGCGTCTCTGGGCGGTCCAGGTGGTGCGCGTCGTCCCAGTAAATCTGGCGCAGGTGCAAGTCCGGCCAATCCACGATCTGGCCCTCCGGCAGCCAAAGAGAGCCGTCCTCGCGCGGGTCGATCAACTGGAGCAGCGTCTGCACCCCGTCGAACAGTCCCGGCGCGGCGTTGGCCGTGATGGTGACGCTCCCCGTAGCGAGGTCCATGCGGTAGGCCTCCGCGGCGATGGCCGCCTTGTCGGAATCCTGTGCCTGCCCGATGGCCACCGCCCCGGCCGCGATCGCCAGCGTCACCCTGACCCCGCCTCCGCCCGGTCCCGGCAAGTGGAACCGCGATGTCAGGCCCTCCGCCAGGCTGCTCACGGCGATGTCGTTCGCCGCAACGCCCTTCCTTTCGACCGACCACCGCGGGCCGAATTGGAAATCGCCCGTGCCGAGCATGACTCGTTGCGGCTCCGGCAGCACCGCGTAACCCCGCGATGCCAGCGGCGATACCGCCGCGGCCGTACCGCTACCCATCAGCAGCGTGAGAATCAGGCAAGATCCCGTAGTCGTGGCTCGAAAACTCACCAACGCCATTCTAGCCGGAAATCTCGCAGACTCCCGGGTTCGGTTCCATGCGCTCACGGGTCACGGGTCGGACCAGGTTGCCACAACCCTTTTGGAACATGGCTGCGATTTCCGCCAGCGGGAGGAGTATCTGGAGTTGCGATTCACTTCCGAGGTGAACCGAGCCCCATAACGCAGCGCAGATCCCCACGCGTCTCCCGGCCGGAATGCGCCGCCCTCGAACGGAATCTGGAACTGAATCATGTTGGAAAGGGTTGTGGGTTCGTGTCCAGACTGGGGAGGCAAAAACCAATTCTCGAAGCTCGCGCTATCTGATTGATTTCATTGCGTGTCTTTGGAGGTTTCCCTCGAATTCTTACCGGTAGAACTGCTACCCCAGCATGGGCTCGAACCAGCATGGACCCAATGGCTTGAGCCCGTAACTGCCGATGACGCGATGCTCGCCTAAGACGATGGCCCTCTGGATTCCGCAAAAGCACGGCGCGAGCGCATCATGGATTTCTTCAACGACGACTGTCTCACTCCGTTTGGTTACCGGGCAACTTCCGGGTGGGCGACAAACCGGGAGTCAAGTAACGGGATGCGCGTTTGATCGGCATAGGGCGGCGAAATGTCGCGTGCCCTGGAACTTCCCCTCGCTCACCTGCGTAAACAGCTTCAGCGCCCTGAGGTTCTGAATGCTCTGGTTCTACAAATCTTTCTTTCCTGTGGTCTGGATTTTCTTTTTTCTCTACTGGCAGATCAAAGCCGCCAATACCAAAACCACCCAGCGCCTCGAGCCGGCTGCCTCGCGCATCCTGCGCGTCTTCATTTTCCTGATTGCGATCGTCCTCCTCTCGACAACTCGCATCCCGCTGCCCTGGCTTTACCTCCAGCTCTGGCCGGTTGGCTTTTGGCCCTTCTGGCTGGGAGCAGCCGTCACCATCGTCGGCCTTCTGTTCGCCGTCTGGGCGCGCGAGCACCTCGGCAGCAACTGGAGCCGCTCCGTCACCATTAAGGAGGGCCACGAGCTGATCACCACCGGTCCCTATGCCGTGGTCCGTCACCCCATTTACACCGGTATTCTGACCGGTTTCCTTGGCATGGCGATTGCCATCTCCCAAGTGCGCGGGTTCATCGTTTTCGTTCTCTTCTTCCTCGCGTTCTGGATCAAGCTCCGCATGGAGGAACAGTGGATGCGTTCCCAGTTCGGCGAGGCGTATGCCACCTATGCTCATCAGACCGCTGCCCTGGTGCCTTACCTCCTCTGATCGCTGCGTCACG
>DASQZT010000171.1:0-24986 GCA_035638575.1 Bryobacteraceae bacterium | reverse complement strand
ATGTCGGCCTCGACTGCTCCACTGCCCCAGCGACCTGGACCGGACGTGCGCTACTTAATTAGATGCAACCAGGATTCAACCCGCCAGCCGCTTGGGTTTTCATCACTTTTGGTGAGCCCCAGGCTCATGGCGACAGGATGGTATCCTGCGGCGGGTTGTTCAACCCGCCAGGCGAGCGAAGCTCGCCTTGTTCGCGCCGTCGCGCAACGTTTCCTGGCGCCAAACACGTTCGCGTAGCCATTTGACTCCGCCCTCCAAAACGCGTTACAGTGGCCACCAACGCACCAGAGAGACGCGGGGAGTGAACACTTCCACAGCATCCATCCAGAAGAAGTTCACCGACGCGCTCGACGATCTCGTCGCGCAGGTGAAACAGGACCGGTCCATCCTGGCCGCCATCCTCTGCGGCAGCCTCTCGCACGATACCGTCTGGGAGAAGTCCGATATCGACCTCGTCCTCGTCATCATCGACGACAAGAAGGTGGAGTCCGCGGGACTGGCGCTCTACGCCGACGGCGTGAACGTCCACGCCTTCCTGATGCCGCGCACCGAGTTCCGCAAAACCGTCGAAGGCGCCGTCCGCAATTCGTTCCAGCATTCCCTGCTGGCCAAGGGCCGCCTGCTCTACACCCATGACGAAACCATCGCCGCCCTCTGCGCCCGCCTGCACGAGATCGGCGAGCGCGACACCCAGGTGCAGCTCCTGGCCGCCGCGACCCACGCCCTGCCCTTCATCGACAAGGCCCACAAATGGTTCGTCACGCGCGGCGACCTCGACTACACCGCGCTGTGGATTCTCTACTCGGCCACGTCTCTGGCGCGGATCGAGGTCATCGGCGCGCGCCTGCTGGCGGATCGCGAAGTCCTCCCGCAGGCCATGAAGCTGAATCCGGCGTTCTTCAAAATTGTCTACTCCGATCTGCTCAACGCCAGGAAGACGCGCAAGAGCGTACAAGCCGCGCTCGACGCCATCGACAGCTACCTTTCCGAGCGCGCTGCGACGCTGTTCCAGCCTGTGCTCGATCACCTGGGCGAAGTCGGCGAAGCGCGGTCGGCCACCGAGATCGAAGCCCACTTCAAGCGGAACTTCGATGTGGGGGGAGTCACCACGGCGTGCGAGTACCTGGCCGACAAGGGCCTCATCGGCAAGGTCTCGACTCCCGTCCAGCTCACCCGCAGGAGCAACGTCCTGGTGCAGGAGCTGGCCTTCGTCTACATGAAGGAAGCGCCGGATGACTTCTAAAACCGCCCGTGCGGCGGCCCGCACCACCATCGCCATCCAGGGCGCGCGCGTGCACAACCTCAAGAACGTGTCGGTGGAAATCCCGCGCGACAAGCTCATCGTGGTCACCGGCCTCTCGGGCTCCGGCAAGTCCAGCCTGGCCTTCGACACCATCTACGCCGAGGGCCAGCGGCGCTACATGGAATCGCTGTCGAGCTACGCCAAAAGGTTCGTCGCCCAGGTGGCCAAGCCAGACGTGGACTTCGTCTACGGCCTGTCTCCCGTGATCTCGATCGAGCAGAAGACTCTCACCAACAATCCTCGCTCCACCGTCGGCACCATGACCGACATCGCCAGCTACCTGAACCTCCTCTTCGCGACCATCGGCCAGCCGCACTGCCCGCGCTCCGGCGAGCCGGCGCCCAGCCGCACGGCGAGCCAGATCCTCGAAGCCATCCTGTCGCTGCCCCAGGGCGCCGAGATCGAGCTGCGGGCGCCCGTGTTCCAGCAGTACGGCGAAGACTTGGACTTCGTCCTGACCGACGTCCGGAAGAAAGGCTGCCGCCTCCTGATCATCGATGGCAAGCCCGTGGACATATCCGCCGAAGTGGAACTCGACGAATCGAAGGTCCGCGACATGGACGCCGTGGTGGACCGGTTGGTGGTCGGCCGCAAGCACGAAAAGGCGATCAAGGCCGCCATCGCCAGCACGCTGCTGGTGGGCGACGGACTGCTCCAGGTCCAGATCCTCAAAGGCGCGGGCAAGGCCGATGCGGAGCGGTTCTACCGTGGCCTGTCGAGCCGGGGACACCACTTCGTCTACGGCGACATCCAGCCCGAGTACTTCATGTTCAACAACCCCGAGAGCGCCTGCCGCACCTGTGGGGGCCTCGGCGTCCACAAGCTCACGCATCCGGAGCTGCTCGTCCCCGACCCGCGGCGCAGCATCGCCGGCGGTTGCTTCGTGCGCGAGGCCTTCAAGTACAACCCCGACACCTGGGATGGGCGCATCATGTACAGCCTGTCCAAGGCCCTCGGTTTCTCGCTCGATGCGCCGTGGGAGAAGCTGCCCGTCGCCGTGCGGCACGCCATCCTGGACGGGCTCGACGGCAGGAAAATCGTGTTGCGCATACCGCCGGAGACGAAGGTCAGGCGTGAGGAACCGGAAGGCAAGGAGATCGGCTTCGGCGGAATTGCGCGGCGCATCGAGCGGCATTACCGCCGCTACCGGCAGCGAGGCGAAGGCAGCTCCGGGATGGAGGCGTGGCTCGACAAGGTGATGGTCGAGCACACTTGCCCGGACTGCAAAGGCGCGCGCGTCCGCGCCACCCGCCTGCTGTTCACCATCGAGGGCAAGACCATTCACGATGTCGGCCAGCTCCACTTCGACGAGTTGCACGCGTTCCTCGGCACGGTCAAGCCCGTGGGCCGCGGCGCAGATGCCGGATGGCAGGTGCTGGCCGAGGTCCGCGGCCGCCTGGAGCTGCTGCTGGGCATCGGGCTCGACTATCTGAGCTTGAATCGCCGCTCCGGCACGCTTTCCGGCGGCGAGTCCCAGCGCATCCGACTCTCCACGCAGATCGGCTCGGGCCTGATGGGCATGCTCTACGTGCTCGACGAGCCCAGCATCGGCCTTCACCCCAAGGACAACGTGAAGATGATCGCGACCCTCGAGAGCCTGCGCGACATCGGCAACACCGTCATCGTCGTGGAGCATGACGAGGACACCATCCGCGCCGCCGACCACATCGTGGAAATGGGCCCCGGGCCGGGCGTCCACGGCGGCCGGGTCGTGGTGCAGGGGACCATCGCCGACATCCTCGCGTGCAAGGCCTCGGCGACCGGCCAGTTCCTCTCGGGCAAGCGCCGCATCGAGACGCCCATGCGCCGCCGCAAGGGCAACGGCAAGACGCTGACCGTGCGCGGCGCGCGCGAGAACAATCTCAAAGCCGTGGATGTGACCTTCCCGCTCGGCGCCCTGGTGGCCATCACCGGCGCATCCGGCTCGGGCAAGAGCACCCTCATCAACGAGATCCTCTACAAGGCGCTGTGGAAGCGCCTGGTGGACACGCGCACGCTGCCCGGCGAGCACGACGGCGTGGACGGCATCGAGCATGTGCACAAAGTGGTCAACATCGACCAGTCGCCGATCGGCCGCAACAGCCGGTCGAACCCCGCCACCTACATCGGCTTCTACGATGGCATCCGCGACCTGTTCACCCAGGCGCCCCTGTCGGTGGAGCGCGGCTACAAGGCCGGGCGGTTCAGCTTCAACGTCAAGGGTGGCCGTTGCGAGGAGTGCCAGGGCGAGGGCGTGATCACCACCCAGCTTTACTTCATGCCCGACGTGGAGGTGACCTGCGGCGCGTGCAAGGGAGCGCGCTTCAACAGCGAGACGCTGGACGTGACCGTGCGCGGAAAGACCATCGACGACGTGCTCAACATGTCGGTGGAGGAAGGCGTGGGCTTCTTCGCCGGCGAGCCCGCCGTGGGCAAGAAGATCGAGGTGCTTAGCGATCTGGGGCTGGGCTACCTGACGCTGGGGCAGTCGGCGACGACGCTCTCCGGCGGCGAGGCGCAGCGGATCAAGATCGCCACCGAGCTGAGCAAGCTCCAGCGGTCGAAGCATACGGTCTACATCCTCGACGAGCCGACCACGGGCCTGCACCTGGCGGATGTCGAGCGCCTGCTCGAGTCCTTGAACCGGCTGGTGGACGCGGGACACACGGTGCTATTGATCGAGCACCATCTCGACGTGATCAAGACCGCCGATCACGTGATCGACCTGGGTCCCGAGGGCGGCCACGCCGGCGGCGAGGTCGTGGCGACGGGCACCCCCGAAGCGATCGCGGCGTCGAAGGCGTCGCATACGGGACGGTTCCTCAAAGCGCACTTGCGCGGATAGCGTCGGGCGCGCCGCCGCGGTCGTCACGCTCGACTCGGATCGAACCCGCGCTGCCGCTTCACTACCGGCCGGCTCCGGGTTGACGAACGTGAGATACCGGGGCTCACTGCGGTCTCGCGGGGACATTTACTGGCGGCCTACTGCCGTACGCCCGCGACCGTGTAATTGTGGGCCGCAACTCCGCCGATCGCCGCCGCCGTGCCGAAGTTGGCGAACGAAAGCACCCTGTAGAGTCTCCCGCTCGGGTGCCCGCGGGTAATGAGGAATTCAAATGCCAGCAGGCCGCCCTGGAATCCTGCTTTGATCAGGATGCCCTCACGTCCGAAATTGCCGGAGGATCCAGCCAGTGCGGAGTTTAGCTCGTGCTTGTTCCAGGAGGAATGAACGTCCAATACGTTGGCAACCGACAGCGCAGCCACACTGGTACGCCAGAGCCTGGCGTTGATGATAGTCCGGGGAGCGGGCTGGGGAGTGAGAGAGATTTCCTCGGCGCTCATCAGGCCGGCAAAGATCCCACAAAGCAGTAGTATTGTTCGCGTAAGCGGTTTGTTCATCTGGTTTTGGTTTCCACTCTTGTTTAAAGCAGCCCGAAGGCCGTTTCCGGAAACGCTGCCAAGCCCAGTCGCTGCAGACATAAGCGGAACGAGTCCGGCATTTGGCCCGCCGGGACAAGGTGTCCCATGGTTCGAGCGGACTGGCGAACGATCTGAAGATTCATGGAGATGTGAGGTGGGCACGAGCCGGGACTTCCTGTCCCACTGCGTACTTCCATCGATAGATGATGCGAGGGCGAACCGGATCGATCGAACTCCTGCCGGGCGCCTGGCGGAAACACAGGCAGTGGTAACTAGGCCCGCAAGTGTCCGTCAAAGGCAGGCGGCGCCTGAGCGACTGAAGCCTCAAGCCGATGGATTGCGGTGCGCGGCGGCAGCCACCGCGCCCGGGCTCGAGTGCCGCTTGAAGATCATCGGCATGTTCTGCGAGAAGGCCGAGCGCGCCAGCACCATGTCGCAGCCGGCCTCCTGCGCCTGTTGCTTCAGTTCGGCCTGGACGTGCGAGAGATAGCCAATCAGGCTGATGCCCTTGGTCTCCGCGCTGGCCTTCAGCGCCGCGATGAGCTTGAGCGGATGGGCGGCCTCGAAGTTCAGATCGAAAATGATCAGCGAAGGCCTGGACTTCGCTTTTTCCAGGACCTCTTTCGAATCCTTGACGAACTCGAGCGCCAGCCCGGCGCGCTTTGCCGCCTCGATCAGTTTGACCGAGAAAAACAGGTCGGTGACCACTGCCAGGACTCGCTTCGGTTCCTGTGTCTGCATATGTCGTTATCGGTGTATGGCTACCCAGTGACGTCGGAGGAGGGACGCAATGATTCTACCACGGAGTCGGCGGGCACGCGGGAATTAGTCCTCACGCTAGAAATCCGTCGCCGGAACCGCGGGAGGAAGTACGTCCCGCCGCGGATCTGCACGGTCACTTGCGTCAGCCCCGTTTTATTGAGCGCCTGGACCACGGCGCGGGCGTGATCGAAGGTCGCAAACGGGCCGTCCGTGTTCGTGGGATTGGGCGCGGCCAGCGCGCCGCTCCAGGAATCGTTGCCGGTCGGCGCGATGTAGAAAGTGTCCAAGGGAGCCGGAGCCGAGCCTTGTATCGTGATGAGCGCCTGGGGCGCGGTGGTCGCGCCATTGTACGTTGCCGTGAGCGGGTTGTCGCCGCCCGGCGCAACGAGTCCGGCAAACTGCACGGCCGCCGCGGCGCCGCCGATGGTGACAACGGGCGGCGGAGAAAGGCTTCCCGATTGTGTGCTCGATCCGCTGGCCACCGGCGTCGAAGTCGGCCCGAAGCCGTTGGCGTAGAGCACCACGGTTTCACCCGGCTTGGCCGGAGTGGTGACCCCGGTTGCGCCGGCACGGTGAATCCGGGGCTCGAAAGACCGTTGTTGGTAACCACGACGACAACCTGGTCCGGCAGCGCGTCGGGCGGAGTCAGAACGTTCACCTGGACCAGGTCAGTCCGTTGAATACCTTCATGATGTCCCGGTGGGCCAGCACTACGGCCGGATCGCGTTGCAGGGCCTCGTAGTAGCGGTGAGCGAAGCCGGCTCCCTCCTCCGAGGGCGAGACCAGAGTGCGGGCCCGCGCCACCAGGCGGTCGCCATCGGCGGCCGTCGGTGGATCGTCGAAATCCAGCGTCTCGTCGATCAGCACGATGAACTGCGAAAGCTCGTGCAGCCAGTGGAACCACGGATCGTTCAGCACCAGGTTGAGGTACTGGCCGGTGGACGTGATGCGGGCCACGTCGCGCTCGTAGGCGCCGCGCTCGGAATCCAGCAGCGTCTTGTGCAGGCGGAGCAGTCCGTCTCGCAGGTGGGTGAGGCGCTCGCGCGGGGAGCCGGGCATCTCGTCCATCGTATCGCGGCCGGCATGCGGCTTTCCCGTTGCATCCCGGCGCCGGGCGGCGCGATCACATAGCGTATGCAGAAAGCCACCTTCGATCCCGGCCTCACCCAGCAGTTCACCGCGCCCTTCCGCCGCGTCATCAACAAGGATGGCAGCTTCAACGTGCACCGGCGGGGCGCCACCTGGCGCGACTTCCATCCCTACCTGCATTTGATCAATATGAACTGGGCCGGCTTCCTGGCCGTGCTGTTCCTGGGATACCTGGTGGCGAACACGCTGTTCGCCGTCGTCTACTACGCGATCGGAACCGGCCAGCTCCAGGGAGCCGAGGCGCCCACGGCGTACGGCCGCTTTCTGAACACGTTTTTCTTCAGCGCCCATACCCTGACCACGGTGGGGTACGGAAATATCTCGCCCAAAGGCACGGGCGCCAACGTCGTCGCCGTGCTGGAATCCCTGGCCGGCGTGCTGGGCTTCGCGGTGGCCACGGGGCTGTTGTTCGGGCGCGTCTCGCGGCCTTCCGCGCGGCTCGGGTTCAGCGAGAACATGGTGCTCGCGCCCTATCAGGACGGCTCCAGCCTCCAGTTCCGCGTGGTCAACCGGCGCAAGAACTCGCTCGTGGAGATCGAAGCCCGAGTCATGCTCATGACCGTCGAAGGCGGCGTGCGCTCGTACAAGTTGCTGCGCCTGGAGAGAGAGCAGGTGTTGTTTTTGCCGCTCACCTGGACCATCGTGCACCCCATCGATACCGAAAGCCCGTTGTGGGGCAAAACCGCCGAGGATCTCGCTGGTTCGCAGGCCGAGATCCTGATCCTGCTCAAGGCCTATGACGATACCTTCAGCCAGACCGTACTCGCCATGCACTCCTACCGGCACGAGGAGATCGTCTGGGGCAAACGCTTCGCCCCGGCATTCTTCGTGGACGACGAAGGCGACCTGGTGGTCGAAGTGCGGAAGGTCGGAGAGCTGACGCCGTAACGCCGCCCCTTGCGCCTGCGTCCGGTTTCTGGCCATAATACCGCCATAGCCGGTTAATTTTGTCAGGAGTTCGTCACCGACAGGAGATCTGTTGTGCGAAGGTCACTGATAGACGCTCTGCTTGCTTGCGTTGAGAGTTCCTCCAAGCCCAAGACCCGCCGCTTCTTGCTCGGCTTGTCATTCGACGAGCTGCAGTTCATCGCCGGATTTATGCGCAGTTGCATGCTGAATTCGCCCCTGGACGCGCGCTGCTCCGATGATCGGGATCTGAAGCTGATCGTGCTGCGCGAGTACCTCTGGCAAAGCGGTCTCCGGCGGTCCACCGAGGCCTTGCGCGCGGGAGCCGGCGGGAACTGAGCGCCCGGCCCGCACGCCGCCTTCAGCCGGGGTCGTCCGGCGATGCGCGGTGGGGTTCACGTAGACGTCGACCCACTGCCCTCCTCGCTCGAAGTGAGCTTCGTTGGGCAGGGGCACGAGCGCGCGGGCCTCGTCCTGGGTGACGTCCGGTTCGAAGCCATAGTAGCGCCGGCGGAAGCCGGCAAGCGGCCCGAAGCGCGTGATGCTGAACGGGGGATCCCAGGTCAGGGAAAAGACTACCAGGACTTCGACCTCCTTCCAGTCCACGGATTCCAAGGCCTTGGCGGTGAAGTTCGGCAGCGGCTTGACGCCCATGGCACGGCTCACGAACCCCAGTTCCGGCTGGGTCAGCTCCGCCGTCAGGGGCCACACGGTGTGGACCCTGGCTCGCGGATACCAGTGCTGCAAGTAGTCGGACGCGTCGGCTTGGAGCTTCACAAAGTCGGTGAAGGCCAGGTTGTTTTCGTAGGGGAAAGGATATGGCGGATTGACGAAATTGGCCGCGCCCACGCCGGCCAGCAGGGCCAGCGAGCAGACCAGTTGCCTGGTGCGGCCGAAGAGCGAGAGGCCCGCGGCCATGGCGGTGTACAGGATCGGAACCACGGGCAGGAGGTAGCGCTCCAGCACCGCGCCGCCCAAAACCGTGAGCATGATCACGTGCGCCGCCAGCAGAAGCCACGCGATGCGCCAGGAGCGGCTTTGGAAGAGGCGGCTCTTGCGCCACGCGTGAAGGATTGCCGCCGCGCCGATCCAGTGCAGGTTGGCGAAGCACAGGTAATACAGGCGCCGCAGAAACGCGGTCACGAGCCGGACGGGATGGCCCGAGGCGTACAGGTTGTAGTGGGCAAACTCCGGGTTGCCGGTCCAATGGCCGGTGGCGGCGGCGAGCGCCGCGATCCAGGCCGCTAGCGCGGCCGCCGGGGCTGCGAACCACGGAACTTCGCGCCATCGCCGCTCGTGCGCCAGCCACGCGGCAAAGACCACGGGCACGATGATCCCGGTCTCCTTCACCAGCACCAGCGCCACACACGCCGCGGCCGAGAGCCGGATGCGATCCTGCAGGAACCACAGCAGCGCGAGCGCGGTGAAGAGCATGGCCGGCGCGTCCAGTTGCGCCAGCATGGCCTGGCCATAGAAGAGCGGCGAGGCGCACACCAGCGCGGCCACCAGAAAGGCCGGCGCCCCTTTGACCTCCCGCGAAAGCTCGATGGCCAGCAGAAACGCCGCCAGCGCGCCAAAGGCGGCCAGCAGCAGCATGGCGCACCGCGTGGTCGCCGGATGGAAACCGGCTACTCTCCAGGCTGTCGCCAGGTACGCCATCACGCCGGGCGGGTGGATGTTGGGAACCACCGAGTGGGGAATCCAGTGGCCGCCGCGCAGAATGTCCAGGGCGGCCGGAACGTATTGCCCGGCCTCGTCCCAATAGTAGGGCAGGCGAACGAACGGGAGGTGAGCCAGAAACACGATCAAGGCGAACAGGAGCAAGAACACGGCGTAAGCGCCGGGCCGGGTCGCCCGGCGGGGCGCGCCGCGCTCGGGATGCCCGGGGCGCCCTGGGGGGCGCCCGCCAGCCTCTTGCATAGGCGCCTACTGGACGGTGCTGCCGGCGGTCTGAGGTTCCAGCCGGATCTCTCCGAATGCCGTCTCGTATTGCGTGACGTTCTGCTGCAGTACGTTGAGCAGCGCCTTGGCCTGTTGCGGGCTTACGTAGATGCCCTGAAAGTTGTGGAGCGTCACGTTGTCCGGTGCGGTCTGGTTCACCCGGCCGAAGAGCAGAAAGAAGTCCCACAGGTTCACCCGCACCTGGACGCTGTTGGCATAGTTCTCCCGGTAGTCGGGCGTGTTGATCAACTGGATTTTGGGGGCGGGCGAAGCGGTCATAGATCTTAAGGGTAGCACCGGTCGGGTTTTGCCCGCCTTTCTGTCACTCTTTTTCGCACGTCCGATTCCTCACACCGGCCTTTAAGAATTTTTACGATTTTGGTACAACCCGTGCTGCAGTTTTTGCGTCGGATGAAGTGAGGATCGGAGAGATGAAAGCACTCGTTGAAAATCACACCAAGGGTCAAGCCCATTGCCCAATCTGCACCCACACCGTGCCGGCAGACATCGACTTAAAAGGAAGGTATCCGCGTGTCGCCGCCGGCCAGCGCTGTGAGCGCTGTGGCGCCTCTTTGGATGTAGCCGTGGTGGTACAAATACCGGAAGCGGCTTAGGCCGGTACCTACCGTTCGATAGGTAGTTGTTCGGAGGCGACATTTCTGCCATAGTGAAATGGACTGGGGACCGAATGAAACGGAAGGCACAACCGAAACCGGAATCCGTGGTACCTCCGGAAATTCTGGAGCAGGCGAAGCTCTCGATTTCGCCCGACCGCCTGAAGCAGACCGTGAAGTGCTCGGTGTGCGGCGGCGAAACATCTGCCGTGGGCAGCGAGCCGCTTTGCTGGGTGTGCCGCCGTCTCAAGATCAGCGCCTGGCGCGACATCGAGCAGCCCCAGATGCCCGCGCAGGAATAACGCCTCATTTGTTGGCCTCGATCGCCTGAGCAACTTCTTCCCACTCCCTCAGCAACTTTTGCAGGTCCGCGCGCCGCGCGGCGAGCAGGCCGCCGATGCGCTTGGTCTCTTCCACGTTGACGAAGCTGCCCAGGGCGCCTTCGTAGTCCGCGATCTCGACTTCCAGGCGCGTGACCTCGTCCTCGATCTCGCGCCGCCGGTCCTTCATCTGCCGTAGCTTGATGGGGTTGAGGCGCCCGCGCCGAGCGGCCTCCGGGTTGAGGCCCGTGCGCCGCGCGGCTTCGACGGGAGGCTGCCCGGACGCGGCGGGGGCCTCCCCCGGGGCTTCCGGTTCGGGTTCGGGCGGCGCCTGCGCGGCCGCCTGTCCGCCGCTCTTGCGCCACACGTAATCCTCATAGTTGCCGGGGAAGACGTTCACCCGGCCGTTGTCCACTTCCAGAATGCGCGTTGCCAGCTTGTCGATGAAGTAGCGATCGTGGGAGACGAACACCACCGTGCCGCTGTACTCTTCGAGCGCCGTCAGCAACACGTCCTTGGCCCGCATGTCCAGGTGATTGGTGGGCTCGTCCAGCAGCAGGAAGTTCGACGGCATCATGAGCATGCGGGCCAGCGCGTAGCGGTTCCGCTCGCCGCCCGACAGCACCCCGATGGGCTTGAAGACGTCGTCCTCGGAGAACAGGAAGCAGCCCAGGATGCTGCGCAGTTCGGTGTTGGTGGCGCGCGGCGCTACCGTCGACAGGTCGTCGAGCATGCGCGCGGCGGGGTCGAGTTCCTTGTACTGGTCCTGGGCGAAGTAATCGGGCTGGGCATTGTGGCCCAGCGTGTACGCGCCGGCGGTCACGGGCTCGGCGCCGGCCAGGATCTTGATCAGCGTGGACTTCCCGGCGCCGTTGACCCCCACCAGGGCCACCCGGTCGCCGCGCTCCATGATGAAATCCACTTCGGAGAAGACCAGGTGGTCGCCGTAGCTCTTGGCCACCTGCTTGAACTCCGCCACGATGCGGCCGCTGGGCTTGGGCTGCGGGAATCTGAAGTGGATGGATTTCTCGTCCGGCGGGATCTCGATCCGCTCGATCTTCTCCAGTTCCTTGATGCGGCTCTGCACCTGCTTGGCCTTGGTGGCCTGGTAGCGAAAGCGATTGATGAAGGCCTCGAGCTGGCGGACGCGGTCCTGCTGATTCGCGTACGCCGCCTGGAGCTGCGCCCGCCGGTCGGTCTTCTGCTGCTCGTAGCGGGTGTAGCCGCCGGTATACAGGTGCAGGTCCTTGTTCCACAGCTCGCCGATCTTGCGGACGGTGACGTCGAGGAAGTAGCGGTCGTGCGACACGAGCACGAAGGCGTGCGGGTAGGCGGCGAGATACTCTTCGAGCCAGTTGCGCGCCTCGAGGTCGAGGTGGTTGGTGGGCTCGTCGAGCAGCAGGAGGTTGGGCCTTTCGAGCAGCAGCTTGGCCAGGGCGATGCGCATCTGCCAGCCGCCGGAGAACTCCTCGGTGCGCCGCTTCCAGTCGCGCTGGGAAAACCCGAGGCCCGAAAGCACGCTGCCCACCTGAGCTTCGATGGCATAGCCGTCGCGGGCGCGGAACTCGCTGTCCACGTGGTGGAAGCGGTCGGCCACCTCGGCGTATGCGGCGCCGTGCGGGTCCAGCTCGGACATGCGGCGCGTCAGGTGCTCCTGCTCGTCCTCAAGCGCACGCAGCTCGGCGAAGACCGTCATGCATTCGGCGAAGACGGTTCGGCCGGAGAGCGTCAGGCCCTCTTGCGGGAGGTATCCGATGGTGACGCCTTTTTGCGCCGTCATGTGCCCGGAGTCGAGGCCCTCCAGGCCGGCTAAGACCTTCAGCAGCGAGGATTTGCCGGAGCCGTTGGCGCCCACGATACCGGCGCGCTCGTTGGGCGTCACGAGCCAGTCGACGTCCTGGAAGAGGATCTTGGGCCCGTAGCGTTTTCCCGCCGCAGTGAGCTGGATCATGGCAACGGCTCCTCGAGGCGGCGCCCGGTGGGATGAGGCGGGCAAAGGTAAGGCCCCGGAACGCGGGGCCCGACGAGCCGCATCCCTGGGGCCTTGAAGACAGGGAGAAGGAAATCTTCTGGACACCTGTCTACTGGGTGTGACGTATGACGCACCATTCCGGTTATAGCCAGTATTGCCACTGGCCCCACCCCATCACATAGGCGGCCAGGAGGCCATTTGTAACAGCATGCGCCAGCATGCAGTCGGCCAGGTTCCTGGTGCGAATCACCCATAAGTTATAGATGATACCGGCGGCCAGGCCGACCTCCCAGTACGGACCGTGCTCGGACGCGAACAGCACCGCCACGATCCAGAAGGCATAAGGGACGTACAGGCCGATGGGCTCCTTCAGCCAGTCCCTGGCGGCAATCCACCGCATCAGCCAACCGCGCCAGAACAGCTCCTCGAGGATCGGTACCAGGATCACGCTGCCGATGGTTCGCGCAATCAGAAAGGAGGCCATGAATTGCAGGCCGGGGGGCATGGAACTCACCGCCTTTCCGGTGAGGCCGTTTTCGAAGATCCAGGAGTGGCGGTAAGCGGGTCCGAAGAGGAGGTCTGGACCAATCCAGATGAGGAAGACCACGACTCCGACGGCGACGCTCGCCAGGGGCGCCGAGGGCCGCAGCGGGATGACGGAGCGCGAGCAGAAAAGCAGAATCGCGGCGACCACCAGGCACCGAACGGGGTAGGCGATCCGCGGGGACAGGCCGAGCGCGTGCTCGATCGCCATGAGTCCTACGAAAGCAGCGAACGGAGCGGCGTAGGCGACGGTGCTCTTTTGGTGCGCGGTCATCGTCTGGATCGGACGTTCACCACGGGGATCAGCGAAACGCGCTCGTCCGGCAGCGGCTGGCGAACGGTGCGGGAGATCAGCTCGCGGTTCAGGGAGGCGACGAAATCCTGAATCTGCGCCTGCATCTCGCCCATCTTTTCGCGCATGTTGAGGATGATCTCCACGCCGGCCAGGTTTACGCCGAGGTCGCGCGTGAGGTGCAGGATGACTTCCAGGCGCTCCAGGTCCTCATCGGTGTAGAGGCGCGTGTTGCCTTCGCTGCGCGACGGCTTCAGCAGGCCCTCGCGCTCGTAGAGCCGCAGGGTCTGCGGATGGATCTCATACTGTTCGGCCACAGCGGAGATCATGTAAGCGGCTCTGGACTTGGTCTTTGGCATCAGGGATCTCCGGTCACACCTTGGCCCACATCTCGCCGCGCGGGTCCTCGGGATGGAGCTTGCCCAGCTCGCGGAGCAGCTCGCGGGTGCGCTCGTCACGCGGATCGGGGGCCTCGATGGCGACCTCGACGATCTGGTCGCCGCGCTGGTTGGTCCGCGAATTGAGGACGCCCTTCTCGCGCAGGCGGAAGCGCTGCCCGTTTTTGGTTCCCTGCGGGATCTTCAGCAGCGTGCGGCCATCGATGGTGGGCACTTCGATTTTGGACCCGAGCCCGGCCTCCCAGACGGTGACGGGCACCGAGATTTCGATATCGTCGCCCTCGCGGCGAAAGAAGGGGTGCTCCTCCACCTTGGTGGTGATGTAGAGATCGCCGGGCGGCGCCCCCTGGGTACCGGCGTTGCCTTTGCCCGGCACGCGCAGGCGGGAGCCGGTGCGAGCGCCCGGGGGAATGCGCACCTCCACGGTTTCGGTTTCGGTGACGCGGCCTTCGCCCGCGCAAGTGGGACAGACGTTGCGCAGCTTTCCGGTGCCGCCGCAGCGCGGGCAGGTCAGGCTGAATTTCATGGCACCGGCCATCTGGCTGACATGGCCGGTGCCGTTGCACTGCGGGCAGGAGACCTCGCCGGCGCCGGTGGAACCGGAGCCGTGGCAGGTGCCGCAGACCTCGTAGCGGGTGATGTTGACGCGCGCCTGGGTGCCCTTGATGGCCTGCCAGAAGTCGATGTCCATGACGTACTCGAGGTCGCCGCCTTTTTCGGGTTCGGCTTGCGGCTCGGCGCCGCCGTGGCCGCCGAAGAACTGAGAAAAGATATCGCGGAACCCACCGGCGCCGGATTGCGCATCGGCGCGCCGGCCGCCTCTTGGCGCCCCGGCGCCGCCCTGAAAGTAATCCGAGAAATCGAAGCCGTTGAAGTCCATGCCGGGGGACGCGGCGCCGCCACCGGGACCTCCGGGACCGGCGCCCGGGAAGCCACTTTCGGAATAGAAGCCGAACTGGTCGTACATCTGGCGTTTCTTGGGATCGCTCAGGATGTCGTAGGCTTCCTGAACGTTCTTGAAGCGTTCTTCCGACGCCTTGTCGCCGGGGTTCAGGTCGGGGTGGTACTTGCGCGCCAGTTTGCGGTAAGCCTTGCGAATGTCGTCCGCGGAGGACTTACGGGGAACCCCGAGCGTTTCGTAATACTCGTGCTTGGGACTTGTTGGCATGAGCTGGTTTTGCCGCGACCGCTCGCTCGCCAAAGCGCGAGTACGGTCGCGGCTCAGATACTTACTTCTTGTCGTCGACGTCGACGAATTCGGCGTCGACTACGTTGTCCTTATCTTTTTTTTGGCCGCCCTTGTCGTCACCGGAAGGAGGAGGAGGCGCCCCGCCGGGTTGCTGCGACGAGGCTTTGTACATGGCCTCGGCCAGCTTGTGACTGGCGGTGGTGAGACGGTCCACGGTGGAATTGATGCGCTCGGCGTCGTTTTCCTGAATGGCCTTCTTGGTGTCTTCGATGGCCGCTTCGATCTCCTTGGCTTCGGCGTCGCTGATCTTGGCGCGATGCTCCTTCAACGTTTTTTCGACGTTGTAGACCATGGCGTCGGCGCGGTTCTTGGCTTCGATGGTGTCGCGCTGCTTGCGGTCGTCGGCGGAGTGGGACTCGGCGTCCTTGGCCATCTTGTCGACCTCGTCCTTGGAGAGGCCCGAGGAGGAAGTGATGGTGATCTTCTGCTCGTTGTTGGTGCCGCGGTCCTTGGCGGTCACGTTCAGGATGCCGTTGGCGTCGATGTCGAAGGTGACTTCGATCTGCGGGACGCCGCGAGGCGCCGGCGGAATATTGCCGAGCTGGAATACGCCCAGCAGGCGGTTGTCGCGGGCCATGGCGCGCTCGCCCTGGGAGACCTTGATCTCGACAGACGGCTGGTTCTCCGAGGCGGTGGAGAAGACTTCGCTCTTGCGCGTGGGGATGGTGGTGTTGCGCTCGATCAGCTTGGTGAAGACGCCGCCCAAGGTTTCGATGCCGAGAGACAGCGGCGTCACGTCGAGCAGCAGAACATCCTTGACCTCGCCGCCCAGCACGCCGCCCTGCACGGCCGCGCCGACCGCGACTACTTCATCGGGATTCACGCCCTTGTGCGGCTCCTTGCTGAACAACTCGCGGACGATCGCCTGGATGCGGGGCATACGGGTCTGGCCGCCGACGAGCACGACCTCGTCGATCTGCGACGGCGTGACGTTGGCGTCGGCCAAGGCCTGCTTGCACGGCCCCACGGAGCGCTGGACGATGTCCTCGACCATCTGCTCGAACCGCGCGCGGGTGAGCTTCATCTGGAGGTGCTTGGGACCGGTGGCGTCGGCGGTGATGAAGGGCAGGTTGATTTCCGACTCGAGCAGGGTGGACAGCTCCATCTTGGCCTTCTCGGCGGCTTCCTTCAGGCGCTGGAGCGCCATCTGGTCGCGCGAGAGGTCGATGCCGTTCTCCTTCTTGAACTCGCTGACGATCCAGTCGATGACGCGCTGGTCGATGTTATCGCCGCCCAGGTGCGTATCGCCGTTGGTGGACTTCACTTCCACGACGCCATCGCCGACTTCGAGGATGGAGATGTCGAAGGTGCCGCCGCCGAAATCGTACACCGCGATGGTTTCGTTCTTCTTCTTGTCGAGGCCGTAGGCCAGGGCGGCGGCGGTGGGCTCGTTGATGATGCGCATGACCTCGAGGCCGGCGATCTTGCCCGCGTCCTTGGTGGCCTGGCGCTGGGCGTCGTTGAAATAGGCCGGGACGGTGATCACCGCCTGGGTGACTTTTTCGCCCAGGTAGGATTCGGCCGCTTCCTTCAGCTTGGTGAGGATCATGGCCGAGATCTCGGGCGGGGAATACTTCTTCCCGTTGATGTCCAGGCGGGCATCGCCGCCCACTTTATAGGGCACCATTTTCAATTCTTCGGTGACTTCGTCGTAGCGGCGCCCCATGAACCGCTTGATGGAGAAGACCGTATTTTCGGGGTTGGTGATGGCCTGCCGCTTGGCAACCTGGCCGACCAGCCGCTCGCCACTTTTGGTGAACGCCACGACGGACGGAGTGGTGCGGGCTCCTTCCTGATTTGCGATGACCGTGGGCTGGCCGCCCTCCATGACAGCGACGACCGAGTTGGTGGTTCCCAGGTCAATGCCGATGATTTTTCCCATGAGATGTAAAAGCCTCCCTCGTTATGTTTAATTGCGTGCCGCCCGTGAGCGGTGATTTAGTACACTCCCAATATAAACGTTGAGTGCCTCAATGTCAAGTATTGATGCGCGGCGGAGGTGGAAAGTTTGTAAGGCACTGTAGCATATATACTTACCATGGCAGGTAGTCATCTGGGAAGATCAGCCTCCTCCCGGGTTTCTGGGCGTGGCCGAGTCGGCGGGGCCTTCCGGCACAGGGGCCTAATCTTCCTGTCATCCCGCGACCGGGCGCCTCCCTGGCGGGCGGCGGGTGCTGGTTCGGCGGGCTTGACGGGGACTTCGTGTGAAAACCTCCTGTCATCCTGTCATTCCTGTCAGCTTGCGGGCGGAAAACGGCAGGACGGGCACGGCGGGGACTGCCGCCGGAGGACGCGGCAATGCACATGGCCGCGAAAACCTCCTGTCATCCCGTCATCCGTCACCTTGCGACCGGCGAACGGCACGGCGGGCAGCGGTTCGGCGGAAACGAGTTCGGGCGCTGGACATTTTGAACTAACAAACCCAATTTGGATTGATACGGAAGGACTTATGGGAATTGGTCCGGGGCCGATTGGGGTTCGGCATGGAGCTTCGGGCTGGCATCCGGCGGAGCGGATCCGGTGGAGGGCCAGGAGGGCGCGTTGATGCGAGGGCTCGGATTGCGGGGCAGCGAATTTCCGGGTGTTGAGGCGGTTGGCCTCAATTTGATGAATGGTCGGCATGCCTTTGACTCCGACCATACTTTAGCGCGGCGACAAGGAGGAGGCGGGCGGGAGGAGCAGATAAGTCACTTAGAATCAGCTGGGAATTTCTTTTGAAGTGCGGTGACTCAACTACACGGCCCCTGGAGGTCACGGAGAGCTAGTCGGCGGGTCTCTTCAGTCAGCTTAGGGCCGCTCGAACCAAACCGATAGCCACCGGTCAGCGCATTCCTGACGGTGGTCTTTGGCTTTGACCGTTGCCATGGTCCGCGTGTGAGGAAGAACCCACAGTGCCGGCCACAAGTCTCTCCAATTATCCCATTCCAAATGGGACTGCAAGTACCACGTAGTTTGCATGCCCAAACGGCGTCGGAAAGCCATTTTCGGGCAGTCGCGCCGGCAACTGGGTGCGTTCTTCCACGCGCTGGCCCGGCAAAAGGAATGCCAGATTATCGAGGGCCATCTGATGCCGGACCACAGGAAAGAGTGCGATCGCCATCGCTCGCCTGAGCGGCAAGGAACGCAACTTTACGGGCGAGCATTTCTGGGCTCGCGGTTATGCCGTATCGACCGTCGGGTTCGAACTGGAACAGGTCCGAACATACATCCGCGAGCAGGAGACGGCGGATGGAAACAGCCGGACAATTCTGAACCACCCAATAAGGCGCGCAACGCGCGACGCCTAGACCCATGGATTTGCCGTCTTCGAGACGGCCCAGCTAATCAAGCCACCCGCCCCGCGGGGGGTGTCTGACTTCTATTCGATTCGAGTCCCATACGGCGCCATGCCTTCCGTGAGTACGGTCTTCGGAAGCTCGCCGGCGCCGCGGATGATGAATGAACCGAAATCCTTGTACCAATCGCCCTCGGGAGCCCATGGGCCAGCGTTCACCCAATCCTGCAATCGATGAAGATCTTTGAGAGAAATCCGACGCTGCTCTACGCGGGCAAGGATGTGCTGCCAGACCGGCCGCGGAAGACTAGAGAATCGGATCTTCGGCAATCGCGTCCCGCCCGAAAATTGCCCGGATCAGATCCTTCCCCGCGCCGGCTTTGCGCTCGGGATCGGCCTCAGCCATGAAGCGGCGGTAAGTCGCGTTGAGATTCTCGCGTGCCGCCATTTCGGCCTCTACTCCACGCTGCGCGAGCACAACCAGGGCACGGCTCATGGTCAGATGTTTTTTCCTTGCCACACGCTGGACCTCGACTGCCAGCTCCGCCGGAATGGTGACGCTTTGCCGAACGGATGGCGCCGTTCGAGTACGTGCCCTGGACGGCCTTTTCATGCCCTATCATATCAAGTGCACCAGCCTGGTGCACTTTGGGGGCGCAGCGGGTAGCTGAAGAATATGCGGGTACCGGCATCCGTCCATTGAGGACTTCCCGAGTGCGCTGCACGAGTGTCGCGGGGCACGACAAGTCTAAGCGACAATCTCGTATGAGCCAAAGCGGGCGCCGGCAGGGACGGGCATAGGGTCGAATCATTCTACTCTATCGAGCCGGCCTGTACTAACGGATCGCGCCCCGGATTCGGGGAGACCCGCACGAGTCCCGTATAATGGGGAGCGGCCTGCCATGCGCCGATTACATCTATATCTTTTTTTGCCTCTGCTGCTGGTTGCGGCAGACTCCTCTGTCTGGAAAGTGGCTCCGCCGCCGCCCGCTTCGTGGGAGCGCGATCGGGTGGCCGATCTCACCGCGCGGCGCCGTGCGGCGATGGAGCAGATCGGCGAGAAGGGCATCCTGATCCTGTACGCGGCCGAGCCTCGCAACTACGCCGGCGACGTCGATTGGCCGTATCGCCAGGAGAACGATTTCTTCTATCTCACCGGCATTACGCAGCCCGGCAGCACGCTGGTCCTGATACCCGGGGCCACGGGGATCCGCGAGATTCTCTTTATGCCGCCATCCAATCCGGCGCAGGAAGTGTGGACCGGCCACATCCTCACGGCAGACGAGGGGCGGCGCATCTCCGGCATCCAGAACGTCTGGGATGCCCGGAACGTCAATGCGTTCCTCGCGACCCTGATACCGCCCGGCAGGTCCGTTCTGGAAGGCGCGGGGGAGCAGGCGGGAAGCGGCGGCCGCGGCGGAGATGCGGGACCGTCACCAGGCGTAGCGGCAGGCAGAGGCGGACGCGGCGGCGCGATGGCCGTTCAACCCATTCCCGTGGATGTCGCCGCCGAGTTCGGCTCGACCATCGAGCGGGCCGCCAATGGCGGAGCCGAGATCCACATGATCTCGCGCGGCCGCGAGGCCGAATACCGGCGCGAGATCGAATTGGCTGCCAAGCTCACCGGGGCGGGGCTCGCGGTGAAGGACGCCACGCCGGTCTTCAACAGCCTGCGCCGCGTGAAATCGCAGAGGGAGATCGACATCCTGGAGCACGCCGTCGACATCACGGCCGAAGCTTTCCAGCGGGCCTATGCGGCGGCAACGCCCGGAACGCGGGAGTACGAAATCCAGGCGCAGTTCGAGTTCACGTTTTTGCGGCGCCACGGGCACTGGGGCTACCCCTGCATCGTCGCGTCGGGGGTGAACGCCACCACGCTGCACTACGAGAGCAACCAGGACCAGATGAGGAACGGCGATCTGCTGCTGATGGACGACGCCGCCGAATTCGACGGCTACAGCGTGGACGTCACGCGCACCATTCCAGTGAACGGCAAGTACAGCCGGGAGCAGGCCGACATTTACCGCCTGGTGTGGGAGGCGCAGCGCGCGGCGATCCAGATGGCGCTGCCCGGGCACACGGGGGCGGGCGGCGACGATTCCGTGCAGGGCGCTGCCAACAAGGTGTTCCGGGCGGGCCTGCTCAAGCTCGGGCTGATCACCGACGGCGCCAGCGATCAGCAGGTGCGCATCTGGTTCAACCACGGGATCAGCCACGGGATCGGGCTGAACGTGCACGATCCCGGGGGCCGGGAATTGCAGCCGGGCATGGTGGTGACGGTCGAGCCGGGCATCTATATACGGCCCGACGCGCTGGACAACCTGCCCAAGACGCCGGAGAACGAGAAGTTCATCGCCGCGGTTCGCCCGGCGTTCGAAAAATACAAGGGGATCGGGGTGCGGATCGAAGACGATGTGCTGATCACCAACGGCGCGCCCAAGGTGATTTCGGCGGGGATCCCGTCGAAGCTCGAAGAAGTGGAAGCGGCGATCGGCCAGTTGCGGAAGGCGCAAAAGAACACACCCATGCCGTAGCGCGGGCAGGGACACCTGTGGCACACTAGGTTCCCATGAACAGGACAACACTCACAGTGGGACTCTGCCTGCTGGGATCGGCCGGGTTCGGGGCGGCGCAATCCAAGCAGTCGGGCGTCGGGAAATGCGAGGAGAAGCCGGAGATCTCTCAGCCGGCGGAGGTGGGCGACCGGGCGAACCACCGGTTGGTATTGACCAAGCAGGCTTGCACGTGGACTACGCCGATGGAGATGGGCGGCCTGAAGAGCAAGAGCTACGTGATCACGGTGCTGAGCGACGTGGCGGGAACACGCTCCCAGGACCGTGGTTACGTGGTGACGACCATGGACAACGGCGACAAGGCCTACGTGAGGTTTCAGGGCGCGAGCACGTTCCCGGCGAAAGAGGGCGAGCCGGGAACGGGCGAGGGCACCTGGACTTACACCGGCGGGACGGGGAAGCTGAGGGGCCTGACGGGCAAGGGGACCTACAAGAGCGCCAACAGCGAAGACCACGTTGACGGCGAGTGGGCGATTGCGGAGCCGAAGAAGAAGTAGGCGGGCGCGGCCCCACTAATCCAATCCGGCGCTTCCGCCGATAGTAACGGCATGCGCAGATTGTGGTTCCTGGCCATCCTGGCGGTGGTGATCGGATCGTTGCTCCCGGGCGGCTCGCCGGCGTTGCGGGCCCTGGGGTTGCTGCACGTGAACGACAAGGTGCAGCATTTCGCGGCTTACATGGTGCTGGCCTGGTTTCCGGTGTGGCTGGGTTCCCGGCCGGCGGCCATGGCGGCGTGCCTGAAGTTGATCGGGCTGGGGATCGCGCTGGAACTGGCTCAGCTCGCGGTCCCCGGCAGGTCGTGCGAATTCATGGACGCGATGGCCGATTTGGGCGGCGTGCTCTGCGGGTTTGGGGTGAGCGTCGCGATGTTGCGAACGCGGATGATGCGGAGTGGGGCGTCGCCCGCCACGCCCGCGTGAAACACCGGCAGCTTGGGCTCGAGCGAGCGGCGGAGAATGGCGGCGAAGGGCTCGACCACCATGGGGGCAACGGTGTCCTGGAAACCGTGGCCGAGCTTGATGTACTCGGTGTTGGAAAGGGGGATGTCCAACGTCCAGAGTTTTTCGAGCGTGTGGCGATCGGGGGAGGCGTCACCGTCTTCTGGGGCGTCCTCGTAAAGGGAGTGGTCCAGCCGCATGACCAGGTGCTGGAAGCCGAGATCGCGTGAAGCCTGGCGCACGGCCAGCCAACATTCATCGACCGTGGATGCGCCGGCCAGCGCTTCCTCGAGGGTGCGGAGGCGCACCTGGGAGTTGACGGCGCGGCGAAAGGTTCGGGGGCTCGCCAGGCGTCCGGCGACGTCGAATTCGACATAGCCAAGCTGGTGAATGCCGGTCCAGGCGGCGGCGCAGAACAGGATGAGGATGAGGCCGGCGTAGTGGCCTTCGGCCGCACCCAGCAGCAGGGAGAACAGGGCGGCGAGACCGCAGACTCCGTAGAGGAGCAGTGCCACGCGGCGGGGCGACAGGCCGCGGTCGAGCAGGCGGTGATGGATGTGGCGGCGGTCGGCGGCGAAGATGGGCTGTCCTCGCAGGAAGCGGCGGGCAATGGAGAGCGCGGTGTCGAGCAGGGGGACGGAAAGGGCGATCAGGGGCGCGGTTATCCCCAGCAGGGTGGCCGATTTGTGCGACCAGATGACGCTGTATGCGCCCAGGAGGAAGCCCAGGGGGAGGCTTCCGCAGTCGCCCAGGAAGATGGATGCGGGAGTGAAGTTGTAGCGCAGGAAACCGCAGAGGGCACCGGCCAGCGGGGCGGTGGCCAGCGCCAGGGCGTAGTGGCCATTCATCAGGCCGGCGGTCAAGGTGGTGAGCGTGGCGAACAGGCCGATACCGGCGGCCAGGCCGTCCACGCCGTCGATGAGATTCACGGCGTTGGTGCAACCCACCAGCCAGAAGATGGTGAGCGGCACGGCGCACCAGGCGGGGACCGAGTGGCCGGCCAGGTTGTCCATGCGCACACCGGCCGAGCAGGCGAGCGCGGCGGCGGCGATCTGGCCGGCCAGCTTGTGCCAGGGCGCGAGCCCGGCGAGGTCGTCGCACAGGCCGATCACAAAGACAACCAGCAGGGACGGCAGCAGGATCCTGGTTTCGGCGGCGTGGGCGGAAAGCAGGCAGGCGATCAGGATGGGGATGCCGCCCACGCGGGGGATGGGGCGGGAGTGAATCTTGCGGGCGTGATCGGGCTGATCGACCCAGCCATAGCGCAGCGCCAGATCGCGGCAGATCGGCGTGAGCACGAAGGAAAGCCCAAACGAGAGGAGGAAGACCGCGAGCAGAGGAATCATAGTGAGGTTGCCGGGACGGATGTCATGGCCGGTTCGGCTTCCGGGCGAGGGGCTGTCAGGATCTCGAGAATTCGCGAAACGCCAGCGGGGCGGTCGTACGAGGACAGGAAGGCTCGCCGGGCCCGGGCGCCGGCGGCGCGGACCATGTCCGGCCGGGCGGCCAGCAGGTTGAGGAGACTTTCCAAGGCTGGGACGTCGCCGGCGTCGATCTGCCAGCCGCAAGCGTGACGCCCGACGAGGCGGGCGGCAGTGGAGCCGCGCGGGCCGATGAAGATGAAGGGGCGGCCGGCGGCCAGGAACGCGTAGGTCTTGCTGGGGACCAGGGCGCCGCAGGTGGCGGGATTCTGGGTGACCAGGCCGGCATGACAGCTCCCGAAATGCCGGTCGAGGTTTTCGTGGTCCTGGTAGGGGATGAACGAGACATTGCCCATGCCCTGGGCGCGGCAACGGGCCTGGAGCGCGGCGCGGCGCGGGCCTCCACCGGCGAAGACGAAACGGAAGCGGGCGGGGTCGCCCAGGCGCGCCATGGCGCCGGCGATGGTATCGGCATCGTGGGCCAGTCCGAAGTTGCCGGAGTAGAGGATCGCCAGGGGGGAGTGAGGCGGGAACGGCCGCGGTGAAAACAGCGCGCCATCCACCCAGTTCTCGGCGACGCGCAGCTTGCCGGGCGGGATGCCGCGGGCCAGGAGGCGGTCGCGCATACAGGGGCCGAGGACGATCACGCCGTCGGAATGGCGGCGCGAGAAATCGGCGAGGGCGCCGATGGCGCGTTCGACGAAAGAACCCTGGGCGAGGACGGCGAGCGCGACGGCGACATCGGGATAGAGGTCCATTTCCCAGATCACGTGCTGCGCGCCGCGCAGGCGCTGCGCGAGCGCTCCGGCGAGCGAGAGGAGCGGCGGTGTGGTGAGGGTGAAGACCACGTCCGGCCGGGGCCCGCAGAGCGCGTGGCGCAGCACGCCGGCATAGAACGAAGCATAGGAGACCAGCCGGGCGGCGGCACCGTGCCCGAAAGAGGCGCAGGCCAGGCGCTGGACGTCGACGCCGGGGATTTGGGAATCGTGCGACCCGCCGGTGGCGTAGGGCGCGCGGGCGCAGATCACCCGCACGGAGTGGCCCTGTTCCGCCAGGGCCTGGGCGGTGTGGGCGAGGAGTTGACCGGTCGGCGCCGCGTCAGGCACGAAGAACTGGTTGATGAGCAGGAAGCGCATGAGGGAGGGGGCGGTAGCGCACGAAGGATGCCGGGTTGCCGGCGTGGATCTCGAACGGCGGTACGTCTTTGGCCAGGACGCTGCCCGCGGCGGCGATTCCGCACTGGCCCACGGAGACGCCGGGACAGACGATGGCGCGGGCGCCGATCCAGGAGCCGTTTTCGACGACGATCGGCTGGGCCATCAAGCCGAAGGCGGGGTCGGACCAGTCGTGGTTGCCGGTGCAGAGGTAGGCGCCCTGCGAAATGCAGACGTTGCTGCCGAGGCGGACAGAGGCGAGGTTGTCGATCCAGACGTCTTCGCCGATCCAGGAATGGGCGCCGACCCGCAGTAGCCAGGGATACTTCACGCGCACCGACGGCTTGACGACTACGCCGCGGCCGATTTGCGCGCCGAACAGGCGCAGAAGGAGCACGCGGAATGAGGACATGGGGATCAGGGGGAAGCGCAGCAGGGGCAGCCCGAGGAAGAACCAGAGCGCCTGGACGACGCGCGGGCGTCCGGGGTGGTACCAGGAATTGTCGAATGCCGAGAGATCGGGAGTCATTCGAAGATCTCCACGTTGGAGGGCCGGGCGCCGCCGAGGACCCAGTCGTAGACCGAGGCCATCTGGGAAGCCACGATCGGCCAGGCGAAACGCTGCTCGACGAGGCGGCGGCCGTTGGCGCCGCGGCGGGCGCGCTCGGAAGCGGTGGCGCGCAGGGCTTCGGCGCTGGTCCGGGCCGGCCTGGTGCTGACCGCGACCGCGGTACTGCCGGACCGCTGACCAGACTCGGGTCCCGGTTACGAGGCCGAT
>DASQZT010000170.1:0-13254 GCA_035638575.1 Bryobacteraceae bacterium | reverse complement strand
ACCTGGAGGTGCTGGTGCTCGTCGGCATCACGGTGGCGCTGCGGATCACGAGGGGGTGGCCGAGGGTGATCGAGACGCTGGTGGTGGTGGGGGTGTGCTCGCTGTATATGTTCGGGATCGGCAATCTCAGCTCGGTGCACTTTCCGCGGGGGGTGAGCCCGCAGCGCGTGTCGCAGGGCGGGGGCAGCGGTTTCCAGGGCCTGCTGTTCCTTTTGTATCCGCTGGCGCTGCTGCCGGTTTTGCTGGCCTACCTGGCGCGCTACGCGTTGGGCAGCGAACTGGCGTTCTGGCTGGTAATGTCGATCGCGGCGACGATCGGCGGGGTGGTGTACTGGATCGCGATGGAATCGGCGGCGCACGCGGCCACGCGGCGGCGCGAGCAGATTCTGCAAGAGCTGTCGAAGGGGGAGGGGCCGGTGGCGGCGGAGTGAGGGACTCCGATGAGAAGTGGAGCGTCGGAAACGCGACCGGCGCGGTAGGCGATGATGCCGGCATCGGCCGTGAATAGCCGATTTTGGGCGAATGCGGCTGCTCTAATTGAGCCCGCCCGAGACGAAATCAGACTCATCGAGGCAAATCGCCAGAGTGAATTGGACGCAGTCACTTCTGAACGGTGACGAGGGTCGATGCGGAACTGGCGGTACCCAACTGGAAGATCAGGGGCAGGTCGCCATTCACCGCGTCGGACGGGACCCGAACGTTGATCTGGTACAGGCCCGCGGAACCGGGGACGATTCCAGCGCAAGCGACCGTCGCGGCGGCCCCGCCAATCGTGACCTGCGGAAGCGTGACCAGGCTGGCCGGCGCTGCCGCCACCTGGCCGGGAACCTGGGCGGGATTCGTAGCTCCCAGGCCGGTGCCATAGACGACGATGGTCTCTCCGGGCGCCGCCGGGGTCGTGGAAGTGAGAAAGGCGCCGTTTGAGTGAGCGCATAACACGTGCCTTCCGTCCGTAATGAATAACTGCGGAGCGTTCGCCTGTGTTGTGATCGGAACAGCCGTACTCATACCTGCGGGATTTCTGACCTGTACCGTCGTGGCGGTGACGCTAAGATCGCTGGGAAGGAGGAAATTGACTTGAGTGGGGCTGACGTAGCCGACGTAAGTCAAGCGCGGAGCGCCGAACAGAGTAAGGACCACACTCACACCGTCGAGGGAAGATGGAAGCGCGCCGTCCAGGAAATCGCTGTCCGCCCATGAGCGTGTGGTGACTCCCAGGTTCGAGCCGTAGATCGTGACCCAGGAATTGGGAGCCACGGGACCAGCCAGGGTCGTGGCGGCGTTGACGATGTTGCCGGCCGTGACCGAAGGCGCCGCCGGAACGGCGGGAGTCAACTGGAGACTCGAGGTATAGATCAGGTCGCCGGTAAAGTTCCGGTCTCCATTAGCGGCGTTTCCGGCGACGAAGAATGTGACCGGGCCGGCATTGGTTGCGGGCGGCGTCCAGTCAAACTGGAACGTGGCGCCTCCCTGAGGTACAAGGTTTGGGGCCATTATCTTCGGAGATTACTTGCGTCATGGTGTCGATGGGCGTGAAATCGCCGGCCTGGCCGTTTTCGAGACCGCTGTTCAAGCGCGCCGACAATTGGAAGCCCCACCGCTGTTGATCAGGATCGGCGACCTGGACGGCTACCCGCTGTTTGACGCCGGGGATGTAGACGAGTCCGCTTTGCAAAAGGATCTGTACGCTGCCCGTGCCCGAATTGGGCGCGTTGCCGGTATGGCAGAGCGTGCAGGCGCGAGCGTTATCGCCGGGGCCGCCGGTGACACGCGGAGGGGGTCCGTAACTATGTCCGAAAGCGACAATCGGCACAAGGACCACCAACCCACCAAGAAGATACCTCGGAAGCATTCGCATTGCACCTAGCCTCTCGCGGGAACGCTCTTTAATTGTTCTCGCCTTGTAAAAGAGCTGTGAAAAAAACGTACTGAACCTGGCTATCTGTCCGCTACGGTGAGAGGCTTCTCGGATGTTAACCTTTGGCCAGTCAATAGGTTGACGTTTTTTAACCTGGGCAGGCGATATCTATTGTTCTAAGATGGGCGCGTGGCACTTCCAGGACGAGAGACTACTTGACATGGGTCGACTGTCGCCTTTGTTCACGCTCCTGTTCGTCCTCTCGTTGCGTCTCGCTTTCGGACAGACAGATTCGCTAGTGCTATTGTCAGGAACTGCCACGGCTAACGGAACCGCCGCTCTGAGCCTGAATCTGACATCGCCGGCGGGCAATGAACCGGCAGCCCTCCAGTGGACCTTAATATATCCTCCCAGTAGCGTCGTTTCAATCTCCGTGAATCCTGGGACCGCAGCGGCCAACGCAGGCAAGACATTGAGTTGCGCGTCCACCTCCGGCACGTACACCTGCCTGGCTCTCGGCATGAACGCCGCTATAGTCGCGAACGGCCCCGTCGCCGTCGTGAACCTGACCATAGCTCCCGGCGTCACCAGCACATCGATCGGGCTCACAAACGTCGTGGCGGTCTCGCCGGCGGGGAATGCGCTCACAGCCTTGGGAGCTGGCGGCGTCGTCAGTGCTTTTGGAAACCAGGCACCGACGATCACATCGCTGGCACCAACGAGCACCACCGCGGGGGGGGCGGCCTTCACTTTAACTGTGAATGGAGCCGGCTTCGTGGGCAGTTCGGCTGTGAACTGGAACGGGAGCGGGCGGACGACCACGTTTGTAAGTGTCACGCAACTACAGGCGGCCATTACTGCCGCGGATATCGGCACCGCCGGAACCGCACAGGTCACAGTGCTCAATTCAGCCGGCGGAGGCACGTCAGGTACCTTCCTGTTCCCCATCAACCCGTCGAACAACCCGGGCACGACGGCCAGCTATGTGGCGACCGACACGACGACCGCCGGTTCCTGGAAGGGGGTGTATGGGGCGGACGGCTCCAATGTCATCAATGACATCACTAATTATCCTTCTTACGTGACCGTGACGCCCTCAGGGAACGCCTCTTACACCTGGGTCTCTTCCACAAGCGACCGGCGGGCGTTGCAGAAAGCCTCATCAACGACGGATCGCATCGCCGCCTGCTGGTATACGAGCGGTTTCTTCACCATCGATCTGAATTTCAACGATGCGAACACGCACCAGGTGGCGTTGTATTTGTTGGATTGGGACGGCGAGCGCAGCGAGCGGTTGGACATCCTGGACACGAACAACAACGTGCTGGACACGCGGACGGTGAGCGGTTTCGGCGCGGGCGAGTACCTGGTGTGGAACGTCAGCGGCCACGTGGTAGTGCGCATCACAAACACCGGCAGCAGCGCCGTTGTGAGCGGGATCTTCTTTGGCAGTGGGACTGGGAGCGGCGCCACGGCCAGATATGTGAAAACCGACGCCATGACCGCCGGTTTCTGGAAAGGCGTGTATGGCGGCGATGGGTATAACATCATCAATGACACTGTCAACTATCCTTCGTACGTGACTGTGACGCCCTCCGGGAACGCCTCTTACACTTGGGTCTCTTCCACCAGTGACGGGCGGGCGTTGCAGAAGGCCTCATCAGCGACGGACCGCATCGCCGCCTGCTGGTATACGGGCAGTTTCTTCACCGTCGATCTGAATTTCAACGATGCGAACACGCACCAGGTGGCGTTGTATTTGTTGGATTGGGACGGCGAGCGCAGCGAGCGGGTGGACATCCTGGACACGAACAACAACGTGCTGGACACGCGGACGGTGAGCGGTTTCGGCGCGGGCGAGTACCTGGTGTGGAACGTCAGCGGCCACGTGGTCGTCCGAGTCACGAATACCAATGGGTCGGCCAATGCGGTGATGAGCGGTTTGTTCTTCGGCGGGGGCGGAGCTACCACCGGCTCAGGCACGGCGTCGTTCTTGAAGACCGATACCGCAACTGCCGGATCCTGGAAGGGTGTTTATGGCGCTGATGGATATAACGTGATCAATGATAGCGCCGGCTACCCCGCTTATGTTACGGTGCAGCCCTCGGGCAACATTCCCTTTACCTGGGCGTCTTCCACCAGCGATACGCGCGCGCTCGAAAAGGCATCTTCGCCCAGAGACCGGATTGCGGCCTGCTGGTACGGAGTCAACTCGTTCAACATCGGCTTGACTTTTAGTGACTCCAATATTCACCAGGTTGCCGTCTACCTGCTGGATTGGGACATTTTCGGCGGTGGCCGCACGGAACGCGTGGACATCCTGGACGCGAGCGGCAACCTTCTGGACACGCGTCCGGTTTCGAGCTTCGCCAACGGGCAATACCTGGTGTGGAACGTGAGCGGTCACGTCGTGGTCCGGATCACGAATCTCAATCCTTTGGCAAACGCCGTGGCGAGCGGGTTGTTCTTCCGGTAGCCTGCGCGGCAACCTCGGCGGGTTCTCGAAGCAGCCGGTCAGCCGCAGTTCCGGTGCGCCGGGCGCGGTCTTCGCGATACCGAGTCCTCGGACTTGCCCTCGATCACTCACTTGGCAAGCTGTCCGAGCCGGAGTCAACCCAAGGATCTCTTCTGATGAATCAGAAAAGCCAGCCGGGCCGCCTGATTCCGAAGGCTCTCTTACCAGAGAAGCTTCAGCCCAAATTGGATCTGCCGCGATGTGGTGGAGGTGGAGGTAATCACGCCGGCCGTGGAAGACGGCGCAACCGACGCGGAAGAGAACACCACGGCATTCGGGGTTCCGAAATTGGCGCGGTTGAAGATATTAAAGAACTCGGCGCGGAACTGCAATTTCAGCTTTTCCGAAATCGAAGTGTTCTTCGCCGCCGACAGATCCAGAGTCGCAATACCGGGACCGGTGAGGACGTCCCTGCCGATATTGCCATAAGTGCCAGGAGGCGGAAGGACAAAGGCATTGGGATTGAAATACTGGTCAGGGGCTCCGAGAATCACATGTCCGCCGAATGCCGGGTTCCACGAGGGACGGATGGGGTTGCGGCTGTCGCCATTGTTAGCGGGATTGAATCCCAACTGCGGCGTGAACGGAAATCCCGATTGCAGGGTTTCGACACCGCTCAGGGTCCAGCCACTTACTAACTTGCGGCGCAGGTTATGGCCCGCGGCGAATAACTTGTGGCCGTCGCCAAAGGGAAGTTCATAAGTTCCGTTGATCACGGCGATGTGCCGCGCATCGGAGGTGGAGGGTCCCCAATCCAGTTTGGGACGCAGCGGGAACATGACGAAGCCGGGGGCATTGGCGCCCACACTGCTGTTCAGCGCGGTGCCGTCGTCGAGGCTCTTCGACCAGGTGTAGGTGGCGCGGACCTGGAATCCCTGGCTGAAGCGCCGGTTGACGTCGGTCTGAAGAGCGTTGTAAGAACTGAGACCCTCGGAGAGCCAGGTGGTGGTATTGGCGAGATTCGGGTTGGCCAATGGCGCGCCAGAGGGGTAGTAGACCGTGCCGGAGGCATAGCCGGCGGGGCACGGAGCGGCGGGGCAGAGAGTGGGGACGGGCTCGTTGGCGTCAACGGACAACATCTCGTGGTAACCATGGGAGCCCACATAGCCGACACCGAGCGAGGTATTCGCCGCAATCCGCTGCTCGATCTTGAACGTCCAATTCAAGACAGTTGGGGTATACGCATCGGGCTGGAGTCCGCTGGGAGAGACCTTGGTCCCGGCAGGGAGGGGTGAGCCCGGCACGATTTGGAGACCGGCCAGCGGCACATTCTTGAGAGACTCCGTGGTGTTGAACGGCGCGGTCTGGTCGAGGCGGTAATCCAGGTTATCCAGCAGGGCGCGGTAGACGCCGAAGCCGGCATGCAGGACGGTCCTGCCTTTGCCGAGCGGATCCCAGGCGAGCCCTACGCGCGGCTCCGGCAGAAACTTAGCCCGGTTGACCGAGAAGACCGAGCTACCTACCACCGGATCAGTCTGGATAACTCCGTTCGGATCGAAGACATAGTTGGAGGCTCGCCGGCGGGCTTCATTCCAGCCGGTGGTGGACTCGAAGCGAAAACCGATGCGGAGGTCGAGGTTCTTGCGCAGCTTGACGGCGTCCTGCACGAAGCCGGCAACTTCCAGAGAACGCCATGACAGCGGAGTAGGTGTGGGCACCACGGTGAAGGTAGAGACGGTGCCCTGGAGGAAGGAGGTCAGGCTCCCGAACGACGCCTGGCCGTACTGATTTTGCGCCAGGTTGTCATTGGCCTGGATTTGCTGGAACCAGATTCCGGCTTCAAGCTGGTGAATGCCACGAAAGATGCCGACGTGATCGTCGTAAGTCATGAGATTCCGCACGGCGCGCAGGTTACTGCCCGCGTTGGTGCCCGCAGCGGTGATCTGGGATGCCGCATTCAAGGCGGTTCCTCCGCCAATCACAACCGCGCCGACAGGAGCGCCGGAGACCCATCCGGGGAGGTTGACGGGAGTCTGACCCGTGAAGAAGTAACTGCCGCGCGAAAACCCAACTCGCGCGGTGTTGAGCACACTGGGGGAAAAGACGTGTTGTTCCTGAAGACTGAAGACCTGCTCGCGAAGCCCCTCGGCGACGAGGCTCAGCGGATTGGCGGACGGCGTGTTGGCGAAACTGTCGTCGATGGTGTAGACGGCGAACAGAGTGTCCTTTTGCGAGAGATTGTAGTCGAGGCGGGTTGTCCCGAAGTCCTCGCGGATGGTCTGCAAAGGATGACTGAACGCTTCGGCTACACCGCCGCCCAGCTCGGGTCCGTTCTGCGCCGGCCACAGAGACAGCAAGGGTACGACACTCGGGGCGACTCCGACGGCGACGCCGGACACGACGCCAGAGCGAGCGGCGTTGTCGGGCACAAAGGTGACCGCGCTAACGCCCAGATGCTGGTGAAAGCTCTCGTAATTTCCGAAGAGGAACAACTTATCCTTCTTAAGAGGCCCGCCGAGCGTGCCGCCAAAGCTGTTGCGTTGAAACTGCGGAATGTTCCCCTGGTCGAAGAAATTGCGGGCATCGAGCGCGCTGTTGCGGAGGAATTCGTAGAGGGTCGCGTGAAGCTGGTTGGTTCCCGAAGCGGTGACGATGCTGACCTGGCCGCCGGGACGCTTGCCGTATTCGGCGCCATAAGTGCCGGACACAACGTTGAACTCGCGAACCGCGTCCACTCCCAGGAGCTGACCGCTGGCGCCGCCAGGGGTATTGTTGATGACCGACGCGCCGGTGAATTCGATGCCGTTCAGAAGGAACAGATTCTCCTGAGGCCGCCGACCGGACACGGCGAACATGTTGCCGACGGAGGAATTCGAAGTTCCGACGCCGCCCGACCGCTCCGAGGTGTAGTTCACGATGCCAGGATTCAGGGTCATCAACTGGTCGTAACTGCGGCCGTTGAGGGGAAGCTCCTTCACCTGACGCTCGGAGACCAGGCCGGAGATCTGGGCGGTGGAGAGGCTGACCGGGTCAGGCGCTTCCTCGACGGTCACCACCTGGTGCAAGTCGCCAATCGGCAGCGTGAGATCCACCACGGCGCTCTGGCCGATCACCAATTCGATTCCGGTTTTGACTTGCGAGTTGAAGCCCTCCTTGGCGGCGGAGACGCGGTAATGGCCGATGGCGATGGACGGGGCGGAGTATCGTCCGGAATCGTCGGTGGTGAGTTTGCGTTCGGCGCCGGTTTCGACGTTTTTGACGGAGACGGAAGCGCCGGCCAGGGCGGCTCCCGTGTCGTCCTTGACGGAGCCCGAGATAGACGCGCCGACCACCTGCGCCGAGACCAGGGCGGCGCCGAGGGAGAGGTAAAGTAGCAGTAATTTCACGGTCATGCCATTATCATCCTATTCTCGATCAATTATATAGAGATTGACACCGGGGGTCAAGTCGGGGCAAATCGCGGCCATAAGGAACAGAGTTGCCGGGCTGGCCGGAACCACGCGTCAAACGGGGCCGAACGCGATTTCGACGGTGAGCGGCCCTCGGAAAATCCCGGCTCGCGTGCTTGACGGTGTAAGTCAGCAGGCTTACGTCGATGAGGATCGCGAAGCCGCGCTTTCCGGGCTTGGCCCGGGTATGGCCCGCCCCCAGGGCCGAGTTGAGAGCTTCCTTCAAACGCGGATCGTCATAGCATCAGCACGGAAGTCATGATGCGGGCGGAGATGCCGTTGGAAACCAGGTGTCTGGCGAGGCTACCGATCGGGCGCGGACATCCGCTGGTCGAGGTGCGCGAGCACATTCGGCCAGGCCTTCTCGTGCCGGTCCCTCGATTCCTCGTCCGGGAAACCGGCGTGAGCGAGTCGCAGTTGCGTCCCGCCGTTATCCGGCGCCAGCGACACGGTCACTACCGTTTCGGCGCCTTTGGTCGCGGCGGTCACCCAAGTCAGCTCCACAAGGCGATCCGGCTCGAGCCTCAGGAAGCGGCCATAGTGAGGATGCCGGGTTCCCTCGAAATCCGTTTCGAAATAGAAGACCGCGTTGACTTCGCCTTTCATCAGCACCGACCCCGGCGCTGCAAACCAGCGGTCAAACTGCTGGGTCCACGCGCGGAACAGGGCGTCCGGCGGCGAGACCATCGCCCGATCCACGGTCAGGCGGAGCGGAGGGTTGTAAGTCATGAGACCTTGTTATACACGTCTACGCTATCCACCACGTTGATGCCGGCGGACTGGAGGCGCTCGATGGCCGCGTCGGGCTGGTCGAAGCGGAAGATGAGGACCGCGCGGCCCTGCCGTCCGAAGGGGAAGGCGTACATGTATTCGATATTGATCCCGGTGTTCTCGAAGACCGCCATCAGGTCCGCGAGTCCGCCGGGCCGGTCCGCCACTTCGATGGCCACCACTTCGGTGACGTTGACGACGTATCCCGCGTTCTGGAGCAGCACGGCGGCGTTCTGCCAGTCCGACACAATCACGCGCAGGATGCCGAATTGCCGGGTGTCGGCGAGCGACAGGGTGCGGATGTTGATTCCGTTGCGGGCGAGCAGGCGGCACGGCTCGATCATCTGTCCCGGCTGGTTTTCGAGAAAGAGCGACAGTTGATGGATTTTCATGACGCTATGCGAGGTTCCTCCGGTCGATGACGCGCTGGGCCTTGCCGTCGCTGCGGCGGATGGTCTGGGGCCTCACGAGGCGCACCGCCACGCGCAGTCCGAGCGCCTGGTCGAGCGCGTAGAGCAGCTTGTCGTGGAGCTTCTCGAGCGCGCCGATCTGGTCGCTGAAGACTTGGGGAGTCACTTCCACCAACACCTCCATCTGGTCGAGCCCCTTGTCGCGGGTCAGCACGATCTGATAATGCGGCAGGGTTCCCTCGACGGCCAGCAGCGCGGTCTCGATCTGGCTGGGAAATACGTTGATGCCGCGGAGGATGATCATATCGTCGGTGCGGCGGCCGATGCGCCGCATGCGGCGCAGCGTGCGGCCACAGGGACACGGCTCGGGAATCAGAGCGGTAATATCGCGCGTCCGGTACCGGATCATGGGCATGGCCCGCTTGCTGAGGGTGGTGATGACCAGCTCACCCTCGCAGCCGTCCATGAGCGGCTCGCCGGATTCGGGGCTGACAATCTCGGGGTAGAAATGATCCTCGAAGAGGTGCAGGCCGTTTTGCGCGCAGCATTCGACGGCGACTCCCGGCCCGGTGATTTCCGAAAGCCCGTAAATGTCGAAGGCGCGGATGCCTCCGGCGCTTTCGATGTGGCGCCGCATGGACTCGGTCCACGGCTCGGCGCCGAACACGCCGGCGCGCAGGGGCAGCTCGCGCACGTCGACACCCAGCTCTTCGGCGCGCTCGAGCAGGTGAATGAAGTAACTCGGGGTGCAGCAGATGGCGGTGACCTTGAAGTCCTTCATGACCATGATCTGGCGCTCGGTGTTGCCGCCGGAGATGGGAATCACGGTGGCGCCCAGGGCCTCGGCGCCGTAGTGAGCGCCGAGGCCGCCGGTGAACAAACCGTAGCCGTAGGCGTTTTGAACGATGTCGCCGTGGGTGATGCCACAGGACGCCAGGCTGCGCACCATCGCGCTGGTCCAAACGTCGAGGTCTTGCTGGGTGTAGGCCACCACGATGGGCTTGCCGGTGGTGCCGCTCGAAGCGTGCAGCCGCACCACCTCCTGCATGGGGCTGGCAAACAGTCCGAAGGGGTAAGTGTCGCGCAAGTCCGTCTTCACGGTGAAGGGCAGCTTCTCGATGTCATCGAGGCAGCGGATGTCCGCAGGGGCGAGACCGCGCTCGTTCAGGCGCGCGCGGAACAGGTCCACATGGTCAAAAGCGCGCTCGACCACGCTTCTGAGCCGGTCCAGTTGGAGCGACCGCATCTGGGCCGGAGGCAGGTAGTCCGGTGCGCTCGCCGGGTGGAAGCGGGATGGAGTCATAGTCGAGGGCGTCCGAGCCGGGCAACGGCGGCTATATCAGATTAAGAGATGAGTCTATCCCTATAGCGCGGGGAGAAGCAAGCGGGCCGGAATCTGCCACTGCGCGGCCGAATGCCCCGTATTCGAGGCGGACTTGACGCGAGCCAACCCCTGGCGGACACTGTTCTCGATGGCTGTTTCCCTGCACTCACCCATGCGCCGGCGACTGGTTGGCGCCGTCCTGGCGATCTCCGGCACTCTTCTGGCCGCGGCGAACAAGCCTCCCGCGGCTAAGAACGCCACCGGCACCAGGGCCGGCGACCAGTCGCCGGTCAACTACAACATCCCGCTGTGGGAAGAGGGCAAGGTGCCGCTCGCCACGGGCAACGGGCCTTTGGACAGCCCGTTCCTCACCGTGTTCCTTCCTCCGGAAGGCAAGCGGAACGGCGGCGCCGTGATCATCGCGCCGGGAGGCTCCAACATCATGTTGATGTACGGCGGCGAGGGACTCGACGTCGCCGAGCGCTACAACAGTTGGGGCGTGACCGCGTTCGTGCTGACTTACCGGCTGTCGCCGCGCTACGGCGAAAACGTGCGCGTCATGGAAGGGAAGCGGTCGGTTCAACTGGTTCGCTCGCGCGCCGGGGAATTCAAGCTGGATCCGAATCGCGTGGGGTACATCGGATTCTCCGCGGGCTCGAACACGGCGCGCAGCGTGGTGGGCACCTCCGGGCCCGGCGATCCCAATGCGGCCGATCCGATCGACCGCCTGAGCTCACGGCCGGATTACCTGGTGCTGGTCTACGGCGTGGGGCGGGCCACGCCGGGTGAATCGTTGAAGAATTTTCCGCCGACGTTTTTGATCTCGGCGGCGGCCGATACGGGGCCGGCGCTGGGTAACGCGCAACTGTTCCTGGACCTGATCCGCGCGGGAGCGACCGCGGAGATTCACGTTTACCAGAAGGGACGGCACGGGTTCGGGAGCGGCTTCGGAAGTCCCGAGTTCTCGGACTGGATGGGGCGCCTGGAGCTGTTCCTCAAGCTGGACGGCTTCCTTCCGGGGGCCAACTGAGATGCGCCGTTCCGTACTGTGGGTTGCCGCGCTGCCGGCGGCCGCGCTGGTGCTCGCATCGGCGCCGGCGGGGTCTCCTCCGGTGGTCAACGACGGCCACGGCGATTACGTCTACGTGCCCGCCGGAGCGTTCCGCATGGGCGACAACTTCGGCGACGGCGACCCGCGCGAGCGGCCCGTGCACGTGGTGGAGCTGGATGCGTTCTATATAGCCAAATACGAGATGACCAACGGCGAGTGGAAGAAGTTCCGCGACGATGCCGGTTACGACGACGCCAAGTTCTGGCCGGGCGGAACGGTGGTGCCGAAAAACCAGGTCCCTTACTGGACCGATGCGCGCAATCACGGAGGCGGAACGCCGGGCAGCGACGACTATCCGGTGCTGGGCGTGAATTGGGATTCGGCGGTTGCCTACTGCAACTGGCTCAGCGCCAAGACGGGCAAGCGATACCGGCTGCCCACGGAAGCCGAATGGGAAAAGGCCGCGCGCGGCACCGGCCAGCGGCGGTACCCGTGGGGAAACAGCATCGACCGCTCCTACGCGAATTACGTGGGCGCGCAGAGCTTCGACACGGGGCAGCTGCCAGGATTCTACGACGGCAGCAAGCGCGGCGCGTTGGAGACACATAGCAACGCATCGCCATACGGAGCATTCGACATGGCGGGCAACGTGATGGAGTGGTGCTCGGATTGGTACGGCCGCGATTACTACTCGGTCTCGCCGCGCAAGAATCCGAAGGGCCCCGCGGAGGGGGCGTACCGCGTGGTGCGCGGCGGTACCTTCTTCATGGAGCCGTTCGAGCTGCGGTCTTACGCGCGATCGGCGGCGTGGCCCTCGTTTCAGGGGCACCGGATGGTGGGGTTCCGGGCAGTGCGCGAGCCGTGATTCTTACTGTTTCTTCTTCAAGATGTCCACCAACTCCTGAACGGAGGAGGCGCTCTTGTTCAGCATGGCCTGCTCTTCGGGGGTCAGCTTGATCTGGTAGATGTGCTCGACGCCGCGGGCGCCCAACTTCACGGGCACGCCCACGAACAGGCCGTTGATGCCGTACTCGCCTTCGAGGTAGGCGGCGCAGGGAAGCACCTTCTTCTTGTCCTTCAGGATGGATTCGGCCATCTCCACGGCCGCCGCCGAAGGCGCATAGTAGGCGCTGCCGGTCTTCAGGAACTTGACGATCTCGGCGCCGCCGTTCCGGGTGCGGTCCACGATGCGGTCGATGGTCGGCTGGTCCATCAGCTCGGTCAGCGGCATTCCCGACACGCTGCACAAGCGCACGACGGGCACCATGGTGTCGCCATGACCGCCCATCACCACGGCGGTCACGTTTTCCACCGAGACCTTGAGCTCCTGGGCGATGAAGGTGCGGAACCGCGCGCTGTCGAGCACGCCGGCCATCCCGACCACGCGGTTCTTGCTGAACTTCGATACCCAGAAAGCCGCCTGGGTCATGGCGTCGAGCGGATTGGTCACCACGATGAGGATGCAGTTGGGCGAATATTTGGCGGCCTGCTCGGTGGCCGAGCGGACCACATCGTAGTTGGCCAGGAGCAGGTCGTCGCGGCTCATTCCGGGCTTGCGGGGAAAGCCCGCGGTGAGGATCACGATATCCGAGTTCGCGGTGGGCTCGTAGTCGTTGGCGCCCGTGACCACGACATCGTATCCCTGGATGGGACCGGATTGGAGCAGATCGAGCCCCTTTCCTTGTGGAACGCCCTCCACAACATCCACCAGCACGACATCGGCGAGTTCCTTGTCGGCAATTCGCACCGCGCAATTGGCGCCCACGTTGCCGGCGCCCACTACCGTTATCTTCTTTCGCACAGGAGACTCCTCAATATTGGAATCGGAAACTCGATTATAGAATGGAGCGGGCGAGTGGGGTGAGGTTTTCGGTGGGGGAAGCGCGGGCGGCGGGGGCGAGGGTTGGGTGGGGGAGGCGCGGTCGGCGGGGCGAGG
>DASQZT010000169.1:0-65695 GCA_035638575.1 Bryobacteraceae bacterium | reverse complement strand
CCTGAAGGATCGGGCGAAGGCCACCATCGAGTCGGGATACCGCGGGTTCCGCGTAGACGCTTCCGTGGGCGGCGCGATTCCCGAGGGCGTCTTCAACACGCACGAGCGCGTGCGCCTGGTGGCGCAGGCGTGCAAGGAGATCCGGGAAGGAGTCGGGCCGCACGGCGACTGGATGATCGACTTTCATCAGAAGTTCGACTACGTCGATGCCCTGCGGTTGTGCCGCCTGATCGAAGAGTACGAGCCGTACTTCGTGGAGGACCCGGTTCGCGACGAGCATTTCCTGCAAGACATCCCCAAGCTGCGGCAAATGACGACCTGTCCGCTGGCCGCCGGCGAGGAGTGGGGCAACCGGTGGGATTTCAACCGGCTGGTAGAGAACCACGACCTCGACTATATCCGCGCCACGCTTCCCAACGTGGGCGGGATCACCGAAATGATGAAAGTGGCGGCGCTGTGCGAGACGCACTCGGTGGGGATCGTGCCGCACTTCACGGGGCCGATTTCGACGGCGGCGCTGGTAGGTTGCCTGTCAACGTTCTCCGGTCCGGTGATCTTCGAATACAACTACGGCGGGCGGCCGATTCCGTACCTGCCGGAGTGCCTGGATTTCAAGGCCGGGAAGGCATATACCAACGACCGGCCGGGACTGGGCGTGACGGCCGACCCGAAACTGCTGAAGCTCATCAGCTCGGTGGATCAGCCGGGGCGCGCCAATATCTACCGGCGTCCGGATGGGTCGCTGACGCACTGGTAGGGGCGCGGTATCAATCCAGCAAGCCGAACGCGAATATGTTCTGCCCCGCGGCCGCCGCAAAGTACTGTTTGCCGTCGAACACATAGGTCATCGGCGAGGCCTTCCAGAGCTGGTTGGTCTGGAACTGCCACAGCGGCTTGCCGGTCAGGGCATCGGCGGCCATAAACATGCCGCTGTCATCCCCGAAGAAGACCAGTCCCGCCGCGCTGGCGAGCGTTCCTCCCCAGGAGTCACCCCTTCCGACCTGGGGCAGTTCCCACGCGATGTCGCCGGTTTGAATTTTGATGGCGCGCAGAATCTTGTGGGGCGTCTCATCGGGCACGTTGCGCGCGCTGCCGCCCAGATAGCCCCGGCCGGCTTCCCACTCGACGGGGCGCTTGGTGAAGACGGTGCACTTCTCGAGCGTCTGCACATAGAACAGGCCGGCGGCCGGATTGTATGAGGTGGAGAACCAATTGGTGGCGCCGTCCTGAGACGGGCAGACCTTGGCGCCCTCAGCGCTGGGCATCGCCTGACTCGGATTGCGGATCGGCCGTCCATCCGGCGCCACCCCGGTGGCCCACGTCATTTTCGTGACGAACGGTTTGGCCAGCAGCAGCTTGCCACTGGTCCGGTCGAAGACATAGAAGAAGCCGTTGCGGTTGGCTTGGATCAGCAGCTTGCGCGCCTGTCCCTGCCAGTCGGCGTCCACCAGCACGAGCGGCTCGGTAGCATCCCAGTCAAAAACATCGTGCGGAGTGGCCTGGTAATACCATTTGAGCTTTCCGGTTTTGGCGTCCAACGCCAGGATGGAGCACGAGTACAGGTTGTCACCACCGCGCTCGTCGTCGTTGTAGTCGGGGCCGGGATTGCCGGTGGGCCAATACAACAGGCCGAGCTGCGAATCGTAGGCGCCGGTAAACCAGGTATCCGCGGAGGGGTGCTCGATGCCTTTGCCAATCCACGTTTCCGATCCTGGCTCGCCGCGCGCCGGCACGGTCCAGAAGCGCCACACTTCTTTTCCGCCGGCCTGATCGTAAGCGGCCAGAAAACCGCGGGCGCCCTGCTCGCCGCCGGCAGTGCCGGAGATCACCAGGCCGCCTGCCACCAGCGGCGCGGAAGTGGCGTTGTAGTTCTGGTGCCAGTCGGCCATTTCGGTTTCCCACAGCAAGGCCCCGGTGAAGCGGTGAAGAGCGATGATGTGGGCATTATCCGTGACCATGAACACACGATCGCCCGCGACCCCGACGCCGCGGTTGAAACCGCCGGCGGCATTTCCGACGAGCCCGCGCGTACGAGGCCGTTGGAAGTGCCATAGCTCGCGCCCATTGCCCGCGTCGAGCGCATAGCACTCGTTGCCGCTGGTTACGTACATGATGCCTTCGACTACCAGCGGGGTGGTTTCCAGGCGCGAGACGTTGGACATGGTGAAGACCCACTTGGGCGCCAGCTTCGCGACGTTGCTCTTGTCGATCTGGGTGAGGGTGGTGTACCGGTTTCCGCCTGGCTGGCCGTTGTACGTGGGCCAGTCGGTCTGCGAGGTGACGGGCCGGTAGCGGCCGCCGGCGGTGCGCAGCAAGTGAATCCGCTGGTCATCGGTGCGCAGGGCCAGATCGAGAGAACTCTCACCGAGCACCAGGCCTTCGAGCGTCTTCCCGTCGGTGGTCTCGACTTTTTTCCGCACGGGCGCAGCGAAGCCCCGGTGCGGACGCAGCGTGCGCAGGAAGGCGATGAGGTCGCTCATCTCGGGGTCGGTGAGGCTGAAGGCCGGCATGCCGCGGCTGGATATGCCGGTCCTGACGAGGTCGGCCAGTTCCTGATCGTTGCGGTTGGGGAGGCGAAACAGAATGGATGGGGCAAGCTCGCCACCGGCGCCATCGCCGCCGTGGCACACGGAGCAATGGCTGTCATACTGCCGGCGCCCCGCATCGGGGGCCTGGACGGGCGGCCGCGGAGGCGTCTGCGCCAGGACCGCGCAAATCTGGACCAACGCACACAGCAGCACCTGGAAGATTCTCATAGAGCCTGGCACCTATTTTATCTGTTCCCGGGGCAAGATCTCGAAAACATTTGTCCATGCAGATGCTCCGGCTCCCGTTCTGGTACAATATAGATTCTGGAAGTTGATCCGCAACCCCGCTCCCCTGATCGGTAGTCGGCTCGCCGGTTTTCCTCCTCAATAGCTTAAATGAAAACTTTCTCTGAACTCTCCCTTTCCGCTCTGTTGAAGAGCAATCTCGCAAAACACGGTTTTACCGAACCAACACCCGTGCAAGCCCAGGCCATCGAACCGGCGCTGGCCGGAAAAGATCTTGTCGCCACGGCGCAAACGGGCACCGGCAAGACACTGGCGTTTGTATTGCCCATGATCCATCTGCTGGCGAAGCAGCCGGCACAAACCGGCATCCGCTGCGTGGTCCTGACTCCTACGCGTGAACTGGCTATCCAGATCAGCGAAACATTCACGAAAATGGCCGCGGGCACCGGGATTCGGGCCGCGGTGGTAGTCGGCGGGGTCAGCGAGCGAACCCAGTTACAGTCGATTCGCAATGGCGCGCAAGTGCTGCTGGCTACCCCTGGCAGGCTGTACGATTTCCTCAGCCGGCAGCTCGTGGATCTCGGGAATGCGCGTATGCTCGTTCTGGACGAGGCCGACCGCATGCTCGATATGGGCTTCCTCCCCACCGTCAAACGAATCATGGCGGCCCTGCCGGCCGATCGCCAGACGCTGTTGTTCTCGGCGACCATCGAAAGCTCGGTGAAGCACCTGGTCGAGACGCAGGTCCGGAATGCGGTCCGCATCGCAGTCGGTTCCACCATCAAGCCGGCCGAGCAGGTGGACTTGCATCTTTACGAAGTCGAGCAGGACCGAAAGCTGGACTTGCTGCAGAACATGCTCCGCGAGGAGGCCGGTTCGTTCCTGGTGTTTGCCCGCACGAAGCACGGCGCCGACCGGCTGTCGAAGAGGCTCGCGCGCGAAGGCGTGAAGTCCACGGCCATCCACGGCGACCGGAGCCAGAGCCAACGCAATCAGGCCCTGCGCGGATTCCAGGAGGGAGACTATCGCGTCCTGGTGGCTACCGACGTGGCGGCCCGCGGAATCCACGTGGAAGGGATCTCGCACGTCGTGAACTACGACCTGCCACAAGCCCCGGAAGACTTCATTCACCGCGTCGGGCGCACGGGGCGCGCCGGCGCACGTGGAACGGCTTCGACCTTCGCCACGCGATCGGAGCGCGCGGATGTGGCCCACATCGAGCGGACCTTGACGACCCGGCTGATCCGGCGCACGATGTCGGAGGATGTGCCGCGCGAGCAGACGGCAACGGCTCCGGTGATCGTGATGCCCTCGCCAGCGCCGGCGCGCCAGCGGCGTGTGAGGTCCTTCGCGCCAAGAGCGAAAACGCGGCGTTGGTACGCGGTTTAGCTCAGGGCTCCAGGCCGCGCGTCCCCACGAGTGGGGACGCGGCAGACTGAGAGTCTGCGCCACACACTTCGTGCGCAGGCCTACCCTGCTGGGGGCATCGGTTGAGAAAGCAGAATGTGCGGGTGAACTAAGCTAAACTCACGTCTTCGGCTTGCAGACCCTTCGGCCCTCGCTTCACTACGAACGACACACGAGCGCCTTCGTCCAGGGAGCGATAGCCGCTCGCTGAGATGGCGGAAAAATGGACGAAAACATCTTCGCCATTTTCGCGTTGGATGAAGCCGAATCCCTTTCCGGCGTTAAACCACTTGACTGTACCTGTTTCTTTCATTGCTCCTCTTTGGCTGCAATCCGAACCCGACGTATCGATGAGGATGGGAAGCCGAACCGGAAATCCGCAAACGCTCCCCGCACACACATGTAGACGTGAGCGGTGTTGAAGTCCTGATCTCATAGTAGCATCCGGCTGCGGTCCGGCGAAAGGGGCGCGGACGCGGGCAGCTCAGTTCCCCACGGCAAGGAACAAAGTCTGGGCGCCGACCGCGCTGCCAACCGCGATGGTCAACGGAACCGCATCGCCGTCGGCGACTTCAGGCACGACCACGTTGAACTGGTGAAGGCCCACAAAGCTGGCGGCCAGTCCCGCGAAAACGATTTGCGCCGGAACCCCCGCAAATAGAATTCGCACAGGCGAGGCCAGGGTATTGGCCTGCTGCACGATGGCCGCCACGTGTTGCATATACGTCAGGATCCTGGCGGGCGCGCTGAATGCCGGGATATCGGCATAGGTGTTCCAGTTGGACTGGACGTTGGACACCTGGGTCACGGTGATGCCGGAAGCGACTCTGCTGAGTTGTGACGTCACGTCGGACGGAGCGAAGTGGCGGCGCACACCGAGGCCGCCTGCGCGCTCGCGGCCCCCGGCCCCAGGAGCATCAGGACTGCGAGCAGCAGCGGCCGGCCTCGCGAGAAATCATAAGATCACTTTACACCCATGGTTCCTCGCGCGATGGCGGAGAATAGTACTTATGCGTCTGGATAACAAGGTGGCAATCGTAACCGGCGGGGCGTCCGGAATCGGCAAAGGGATTGTCGAACGGTTTGTGGAGTCCGGCGCGACAGTCGCCGTCTTCGACACCAATGGCGAAGGAGCACGGGCCTTGGCGGTTACCCTTGGCCTCAGCCGCACACTCCCTCTCTGCGGCGATGTCTCGTCGGAGCCGCAGGTGCGGGCGGCAATCGACGCAACAGTCAAACAGTGGGGCGCCATCGATATCCTGATCAACAACGCGGGAATCGAAGTGCACGGCACCGTGGAGGAAGTTACTCCGGACGAATGGGAGCGCCAACTCGCCGTGAACCTGAAGGGAGCTTTCCTGTTTTCGAGATATGTCATTCCTCACATGCGGCGCCACGGCGGCGCCATCGTAAACGTCTCATCGGTCCACGCCATGGTCTCGTGGCCGGGGACAGTGGCGTATGATGCGTCGAAGTGCGGACTGATCGGACTTACCCGCGCGATGGCGTTGGACCACGGGCGCGACGGGATCCGGGTGAATGCCGTATGTCCGGGCTATATCCACACTCCGATTACCGACCGTTGGCTGGACTCCGTGCCGGACCGCGAAGCCGCCATGCGCCGCGTGTTGAGTCTGCACCCACTGGGACGCATCGGCACACCTCGCGACGTCGCGGAAGCCTGCCTCTTTCTGGTTTCGGACGCGGCGTCCTTTATCAACGGCACTTCGCTCGTGGTGGATGGCGGCATGACTGCCGCGGGGCACTGAGTTCGCCGCGGTCCCGCTATTGTGGCGTGTACAGCTTCACGTTAGCGGTTGAGGCGCCGGCGCAGGCGATAGCGGGCCGGCCGGAGCCGCTGAAATCGGCGATCTTGCAGTCGGCGGCGGCTATGCCTCCCGCGTCGAGGATGTGGCGGGTCCAGTGCTCGCCGGCCTGGTCGTCGGCGGTGAAGACGTAGAGCTGGAAACCCTTGCCGCGGAAGCCGGCCACGATCTCGTCGCGGCCATCTCCATTGAGGTCGCCGACTGCGAGGGCGTGGCCATTCACCATGGCGTCCTCGAGGACGTGGCGTTTCCATTGCTTGCCGGCTTCGGTGTAGACGACAACCTGGTTGCCGTGCCAGGGCTCGATGGCGGCGATGAAGCGGCGTTTGCCGAGATGACCGATCTTGACCTCACTGCTGCCGCACTGTGGACAGGGGCGTGGATCGCCCTTCGAGATTTCGATGCGGCCGCGGGGAAGAAACAGGTGGATGCCCAGGAAATCGGCGGTCATGAGTTGCTCGCCGCGCCCCTGCCACTGGATGGGCAGTATGGAGTGGAGGATGCCGTGAGGCTGGCTGGTGAGGAGCGTGCGTTTCCATTCGCCCGGCCGGTACAGGTAAACGGGGACGTCGTCGGCGTAATCGGGCGGGCGGGCTTTCAGTCCGATCATGGGGGCGACGAGGAGGACCTTCTTCCCGTCGCCTTTGAGGTCGATCCAGCGGAGGCGGTGGACGGTGGGGACACGATCGATTTCGCGCGCGGTCCAGGGCTGGCGCGGGTCGGGGCCACTCTTCAGGATGAGGACGTTGCCGATGCTCTGTGCCGGGTCGGTCTCGAAGTGGTGGCCCATGGCGATCTCGGGGATGCCGTCGCCATCGTAGTCGTAGACGTCGAGGTTGATGGTGCGGGGAACATCGTTGACAATGACGTGGCGCTCCCAAGTGGGGTTTTCGTACCAGGCCAGATCGGTGGCACGCTCATCGACGACAATGAGGTCGGGCTTGCCGTCGTGGTTGAGATCGGCGACGACGATCTGGTAACCCGCCTTCAGGCTGCTGGTGATCGTCGTTTCACGAAACCGCGGAAGGTCCGCGGCCGGGAGAGCCACGGCCGCCAACAAGAGAAAGAAACGCATCATCGCTCCAAGGCTCCTTTTCATGATAGCCGGTCCGAGTTGGTTGGCGACGGACCCGGCCTTGCGATGGGTGTGAAACAATGAGGCCATCTGTATGTCCAGCTCTTTGCAGTTCGCAAGGGAAGTTCCGGCGATCGAAACCGAGCGCCTCAAACTACGCGGTCATCGGATGGATGATTTCTCCGATTGTGCCGCGATGTGGGGCGATCCCGTCGTGACTCGCTACGTGGGCGGCAAGCCCTTCTCCGGGGAAGAGGTCTGGGCGAGGATGTTGCGTTACGTCGGGCACTGGTCGTGGATGGGCTTCGGTCACTGGGCGGTCGAGGAAAAGGCTACCGGCAACTTTGTCGGCGAGCTTGGATTCGGTGATTTCAAGCGCGACATCGAGCCATCCTTCAACGGCGTTCCGGAAGTTGGCTGGGTTCTCGTCTCCCGCGTGCACGGCAAAGGCTATGCGACGGAGGGCGTCCGCGCGGCCCTTGCGTGGGGCGAGGAGCGCTTCGGATTGGCGCAAACGGCATGCATCATCCACCCGGAGAATCTTCCGTCAATCCGCGTTGCGGAGAAATGCGGGTTTCGGGAGTTTCAGCGAACCGTGTACAAGAACCAGCCTACGATCCTGTTTTTCCGGCAGGTTCGTTCCGACCCTACTGCGCGCAGCCCGCGTAGCGCAGCCTGACCACGGAAACGCGGCTCTTGGCGGTTAAGGTCACTACGAACAGGTTGCCGTAGTCGTCATCGGCAATCGGCCGTACGGTTCCCCCGCCCATCCGGCTGATGATTTCCGGCAAGGTGTTCGAGTGTCCCACGACCAGAGCGACACCACCCGGCTCCCCATGGCGAAGCTTCGCCACCAAACCGTCGATGTCTTTCGAGGGAATCACTTCTGGCCGTAGGGAGAGCTTGTCCGCCAGCGGTTGGGCCGTCTGCTGGGTGCGCGCCACCTCGGTGACGAAGACGCGCTTTACGCCGGCATCGGCGAGCATACGTGCCAGCGATTCGGCGCGGCACCGGCCCGCTTCACTGATTCCCACGTCGGCGCTCATGCCGCCGGCCCGTTCGGCGTGGCGCACCAGAATCACGGTCCGGGCCGGGTCGGCCGCGAGCGCGGAACTCCAGGCCGCCAGCAATACAAGGGCCGCCAACCGGCGGATCGTGATGGCTGCTCTCGCCAGTCTCATTTCATTACTCTACTCCACCCCACCCCGAGTGATGCAGGCAATGGGATGTCTCGAGGCGTCGTTAGCCCGCCGCGATGGGTGGTGCAATTCCCGGCGTTGAGCAGGATGGTGAAAAGCCCCAAAGAACCAATCTGGGCCGCCGATCAACGCTGATGAACACGGATCGTTTCTTCATCTGCGTTGATCCGCGTTCATCGGCGGCCAACTATGTTCTGCTCTTTTAGCAGCCTGTAGGTCAGTTCCCGTTTTCAGAACTTCACTGGCGTATCGCGGAGCCGGCCGCTGACAAGCGGCTCCGTTCCGGGCGACGACCAGCAACTCCTGGAGATCTTGAACCAGCCCGGCATGATCCAGCAGACTTCTGCCCGGCTCCCACGCCACCAGCAAATCGAGGTCGCTGCTTTCATTGGCGTCACCGCGGGCCACGGAGCCGAAGACGCGCAGACTGTGGGCGCCGTGCCGTTCGGCGAAGCGGAGGATCTCTGCCCGCCGTTCCGCTCGCAGTGTCTCCAGGGTGATCATTCCTCCATTGTGCGACAATTCACTCGGCGGAGTTACCCGATTTAGCCCTACTTTGACTTCGCCCCCAAAGGAGCGCCCTCTCTCACCTCATCGGTCGCGCGCCGGACTATCTGGTCACCGGGCTGCAAACTGCCCATGACTTCGATCAGGTCCCCGTCGGCGGCGCCCTTCTTGACATCCACCCACTCCGCACGCCCGCCACGATCCCGAATCACGAAGGTGCGCTCGGTGGTGGTCACCACGCTGGTCCGCGGCACGAAAAGGGCCGGACGCGAACGGCGCACGGGCCACTTCACTGCCGAATACATGCCCGGCGCCAGAGAGCCGTCGCGATTGAGCACGTCCAACTCCACCGGCTCGGTCCGTGTTTTCGGATCGAGCGCGTGGGACAGGCGCGCCAATGTTCCCGAGTACGCACGCTCCGGATACGCGGGAACCTGGAAGTCGATCTTGGCGCCGCGCACGATGCCGCCCACCACCTCTTCGGGCACCGCTACCACCAGCCTCAGGTGGGAAACTTGCTGGATCACCAGAAGCACCGGATCGGCGCCCGGACCAACCAGGGCGCCCGGATGGACCAGGCGATCCGTCACGATGCCGTCGAACGGCGCGGTGATCCGCAAGTAGGCCTCCAGATCTTTTTGCGCCTTGACGAATTCCTCCGCCGCCTGGCTGGCCTGCCGTCGGGAGCGGACCAGGGCCTGAGCCGCTTCCACTTGCTTTTCGGCCTGGATCAACTCGTTCCCCGCGACTGCGCCCGGCGTTTCGGCAGCCTTCTTCAAACGGTCATATGTGCTCTGCTCCGCGGCGAGCTGCGCTTCCGCCTGGAACCGATCGGATTCCGCGGCCTGTACTTTGGATTCGGCCTCGGCGATCTGGGCTGTCCTCTCCGGGGCGCTCAGCTCCACCAACAGGTCGCCCTGTTTGGTTTCGCTGCCACGGTCCACCAGGACGCGTTCGACGTAACCAGGGATCTTGGCGTGAAGGGAGACCGTCAGGAATGGTTGTAACTCACCGGGTAACTCGATGGTCCGCGACACCGGCCTGGATAACACCGGAGTAAGTTCGGCGGTCTGCGCCCGATCGGGAATCGGCAGGAATAACGCGACGCATGCCGCGGCGAAGAATCTGTCAGCTCGCTTCATAGTATCGGCTCGTTGGATCCATCGGATTGAGTGAGGGAGAAGTCGTGGAAGCCCGGCGTTGGAGAATGGCGTAAATCGAAGGCAGGACCGTCAGGGTGGTGAAGGTGGAGACCACCAGGCCGCCGATCACGGCACGGCCCAGCGGCGCAGCTTGCGCTCCACTCTCTCCCAAGCCGATCGCCATGGGAACCATTCCGAAGATCATGGCGGCCGCGGTCATCAGCACCGCCCGGAGGCGGCCGGCCGCTCCTTCCTGCGCGGCTTCGAGGTACGGCCGGCCCTCGTGACGCGCCCGTTCCGCGAACGTGACCAGCAGGATCGAATTCGCCACGGCAATCCCTATCGCCATGATCGCCCCCATGAACGACTGCACATTGAGGGTCGTGCCGGTGTACCACAGCATCAAAAGAACTCCGCAGAGCACCGCGGGCACGGTCAGGACGATCGCCAGCGCCAGCCGTATGGACTGAAAGTTCGCGGCCAGCAGAAGAAAGATGACCAGGACCGCCAGCAGCAAACCGATGCGCAGCCCGGAGAGTGTCTGTTCCAAGGGCGGGATCTCGCCCCGCAGCTTCACACTCACTCCCCGTGGCGGCGTTCCGGCGCCGGCCAGGGCCTGGTTCAGTTTGAGGGCCGCCTGTCCCAGCGTCAACCCGTGAATATTGGCGGTCAGGCTCACCACGTGCTGGCCGTTGTAGCGTTCGATCAGGCCCGGTATGGTCCCCGGCTTCAAGACGGCGAAATCGCGCAGCTCGACGTTGCTCCCGGCTCCTCTCATGACGGGAAGCTCGCCCACATCCTCCTCGCTCTGGATCCGGTTCTGCGGCAACTGAACCTGAATCTGGAACGCATTCCCCGAGGCCGGGTCGCGCCAGTAATTCGGTTGCGTGAACCGCGATGACGAGGTGGCCGGCACCACCGAGCGCACCACGTCGGACATGGTGAGACCGAGCTGTCCGGCGCGCTCGCGATCGATAGTGATGTCGAGAGTCGGGTAGTTCATCTCCTGCGCAAACTGGAGATCGCGCAGAAACGCCAGGGAGGCCAGTTGAGCTTGAACCTTCTGCGCGTAGCCGTAATCGTCCTGGAGGCTGACTCCCTGAACGGCAACTTCGATCGGCGTGGGCGATCCGAAACTCATGACCTGGCTTACGATGTCACCGGCTTCGAACGAGATGTGCGATCCCGGCAGCTCGCGAGCCAGGCTGTCGCGTAACTTCTCCCGCAAAGGTTCCCCATGCGGGGCGCCGGGCTTGAAGGCGATTTGAATCACGGCTTCCTGCGGCCCGCTGGTAAAGAGGTGGATGAGGTCCACGGGGTAACTGGAGGGAATGACCCCCACATAGTCGCTCGTAATCTCGATGTTACCGGCCCCGGCTTCCCGCTGAATCACATCCAGCGCGCGAAGGACGATCCGCTCGGTCTCCTCGAGCCGCGTCCCCGTGGGCGCGCGAAGCCGGATGCGCATCAGGGGCGCGTTGGCATCGGGAAAGATTTCCGTGCCCATGCGCGGCAGGAGGAAATACACCAAGCCGAAGGCGGCGGCCAGGTAGGCCACAACCAAAGGCCAGCGGAAACGGAGCACCAGACCGAGATAGCGCTCGTAGAAGGAGCGCAGGCGGCCGAAGAGCCCTTCGCGCTCCTCGCCGCGGTGGCCCTCTTTCATGAGCCAGGTCGAGAACACGGGGACCAGGCTGCTGGAGAGCAGATACGACGCGATCATTGAAAACGCAACGGCCAGCGACAGCGGAACGAACAACTGGCGGCCGACTCCCACCATGAAGAACGAAGGGACAAAGACGGCCAACACGCAGAACATCGAGAGCAAACGGGCGACGGCCGTCCGGCTGCACGCCTCCAATACGGCGCGGGCCCGCGAGACGCCAGGCAGCATGCGGGTGTGAATGTTCTCGATCTCCACCGTGGCCTCGTCCACCAATACCCCTACCGCGAGGGCCAGCCCGCCGAGCGTCATGATGTTAATGGTCTGTCCGGTGAGCCACAGAAGGATTACCGCGGCCAGAAGCGCGAAGGGGATATTCAGGACCACGATGAGGGCGCTGCGCCAGTCGCGCAGGAAGAGCAATACCATCAGGCCGGTCAGAGCGGCGCCCAGCAGTCCCTCGGCGATCAGGCCGCGAATGGAGTTAGTCACGAAAGGCGACTGATCGAACTCCAGCCGGACGTCTACATCCTCGGGGAGTACTTTCTTGAAATCGGGGAGGGCCGCCTTCACCGCCTGGATTACCGCCAGCGTGGATGCATCCGCGCGCTTGGTGACCGGAATGTATACCGTCCGGCGCCCGTTCACGTGCGCATATGCGGTGATGATATCGGTGGCATTCTCGATGGTTCCGATATCCCGCAGGTAAACCGTGGTTCCGGAGCCGGGGCGGATGGGCGCGCTGAGAAGCTCCGCGAGATTTCCGCCGAGCGCGGCGTTGGTTCTGGCGACCCGCTCGAACTTGCCGGTCCACATGTTGCCCGAGGGCATGACGAGGCTGGCCTGGCTCACGGCGGCGATGGCCTCGTCCGGCGAGATCCGGTACTGGCGGAGCTTGCCGGGATCGAGCGTGACCACGATGGTGCGCTGATTTCCGCCAAAAGGCGGCGGCGCCGAAACGCCGGGAAGGGTCGCGAACAAAGGGCGCACGCGGTTGAGCGCGAAGTCCTGCATTTCGCCCTGAGTTCGGGAGGCGCTGCTGAAGATCAGGAGACCGACCGCCACGCTGCCGGCGTCGAAACGAGTGATGAACGGCGGGACCGTTCCGGGCGGCATGAAGGCGCGCGCCCGATTCACGTATCCTACCGTCTCCGACATCGCCTGGCTCATGTTAGTGCCTTCATGAAACACGAGCTTCATCAACGCGGCGCCCTGGATGCTCTTACTCTCCACGTGGTCGATACCGGTGATGTATAGGAAGTGATACTCATAGTAGTAAGTCAGGTAGCCTTCCATCTGGGCCGGGTCCATTCCGCTGTAAGGTTGCGCCACATAGATCGCGGGGTCGCCAACCTGGGGGAAGATGTCGGCCGGCATTCGTTCCACCGCAAGCACGGCGCAGAGGGCGATGGCGACGAGGGCTACAACGACGGTCAAGGGCCGGGAAAGGGCTGCTAATACAAGGCGCATTTCAGACTCCCGTCAGGCGCGGTCCAAAAACAGCACTGCCGGCACTCATCTGCCGGCCTCCGAGATAAAAGGCTGGAGGTCTCCCGCGGCGGCCGCAATTCCCAGGAGCCCGCGCCATACGCCGAGGCGTGCCAGGACGTCGTCGATCTCGGCCTGAGTGAGGAGCCGTTGCGCTTCCGCCACCTCATCGATGTTTCCGAGACCGGACTGATAGCGCGCCGCCGCCTGCCCGGCCGCCTCGCGCGCAGCCGAAACCTGTATCGGAGTGTTGGCGGCGATGCGCCTGGCGCCCTGAAGGCCGGCTACCGCCCGGTTCCACTGCGCGCGCAGGTCCGTGGCAATCTGATCGGCGCGCGCCCTTTCGAGGCGGATCGCCGCGGCTTGCGCGGTTTCCCGCGCCCGCAGCGCCGGCAGGTCGAAAACCGGAAAGGTCACGGTGAAGCCGAGGGCATAGTTCTGAAAGCTGGGTGCGAGGCCATTCAAGCCGCCTAGGAATGCTCCGTTGGTCTCGGCGCTGGTCCCGCGCGCGTAAGCGGAGCCCTGCAGGTAGAAGCGCGGGAAGTAAGATCGTTCCATCGCGCGCAACTGCGCCTGCGCCTGCTCCACCGCGGCGTTCTGTTCGATGGCGGCGGGGGTCGCGCCGACATTCAGAGGCTGGACCAACTGTTCGGGCGGCAACTGAAGCAGGCCGGGCGCGGAGACGACAACCTGGGCGGGATCGACGCCGGCGAACTGCGCGACGGTAGCGCGCGCCACCTCAGTGGCCTGCTGCGCCTGTATCAGTTGCGTCCGCGCGGCGGCGAGCTCGGCCTGGGCACGGGAAGCGTCCGCGCCGGGCCGCAATTCAGCGTTCACCAGCGCGCCGATCGTCCGCGCCACGACCTCCGCCCGGTCCACCCCGGCACGCGCGGCGCGCACCGTCTCCTGGGCCACGGCCAGCGTCAGGTAGGCATCCGCTGCCGCCACCGCGACCTCGAACTCGGTCCGCTTCAAGGCCGCCTCGAACTGCGCGCGCCGGGCGGTGGCGGCTGCGACATTGGCGCCGCGGAGGCCGAAATCGAACGGCTCCCAGGTGACCAGCGTCCCAATTGCGCTTCCCCACGCCGTTCCCAGATTGTTCGTGCCCAGAACCGGACCGGACATCGACGGAATGACGCTCTGCGGAAGCAGCATTCCGAAGACGTTGTTGCGGGTGGCGCGATTGGCTTGCGCCAGGGCGTCGATGCGCGGCAGATAGGCGGTGCGCGCAAGCTGAATTCCGGCCGCCGCCGCGTTGATCTGCTCCGCGGAGACTCGAATCGACGGGTAGTTCTTCAGAGCGCTCTCCACCGCCTGGGCGAGGGTCAGGGCAGAGGGGCCGGCGGCCTGCCAGGCTCCCAGGGGGTGGGTGGCCGCCAGGATCATTCCCGCCGCGATGGCCCTCCATCGATTTGGCAATCCTCGATTTTTCAGCACTCCACTATTCACCTTCCATGAGCTCGCGAAACAGCTCGCGCACTTTGTTTTTGGCGGACGCCAATGCTTTCCGGCCGAGGCGCGTGGCGCGGTACACCTTGCGGAGGGACTTGCCGTTTCGCAGTTCGGAAGAGCGCAGATACCCCTTCTTTTCCAGGCCGTGCAGCAACGGATACAGACTGCCGGGGCTGATGCGATAGCCGTGGCGCGCCAGCTCCTCGATCATTCCAAGACCGAAAATGGGCTCTTCCGCGGCGTGGTGCAGCACGTGAAGACGAATCAGGCCGGAGTACAGATCGCGGTCCGCCGCGAAATCCTGATCGATATTCGTTTTCGACATTCGATTTCGTGCATTGACAGTATAGGGGCGGCGGGCCTCGATGTCAAATCGATCGAAGCAGTCCCGCTCCAATCTGCTATAATGAAGTTGGCATCTCCCACCAAGAGCCGCGCGGTAAAGCCGTTCCGGTGCGCCAAGCCGTCCGTCCCTGATGTCTCTTGCCAGAAAGGACGGAATGACATGCTCGACTCTCACACCCAACTTCTATCAGCGCCGGCATTCCAGAAAGGCGATTCGGTCTTCCTCGCCAGGGGCACGTATCAAGGCACCATCGGAACCTTCCTCAATCTCAAGGATGACGACCCGAAGTGGGCGGATATCCGGGAAGGCGACTCACAGGTCCGGTCCCACCCCGTGGAATGGCTGGAACATTCGCGCCAAACCGCTTGCTGACGCGCGTGCCCTCCGGGCCGGTCAGAAAAACGAAGGAGCTATTGTGAATAACGTTCTAGTTGGAAATCTCGGTCCTGGCGTTACCGAACAGGACGTTCGGTCCATGTTTGAAAAGCATGGGCCTGTTCAGAGGTTCAAGATGATGACGGATCGCTGGACGGGCCTATCCAGAGGATTTGGATTCATTCAGATGACCAACGATGCCGAAGCCGACAAGGCGGTTGCCGCCCTCAACGGCTCGGACCTCAACGGCAAGGCGCTGAAGGTGAACCCCGCCCGCCTGCAACTGCATCGCCGCAATCGTGCCAAGCGAGGCAGTTAAGCTCATGAAGGTCCTGGAGCATTTGCAGGGCACCGGCGTGATTACGTCTCCGGACGGCGACGACGTGGCGGCCAAATACGATGTCAGCATCACCGCGGACGAGCCGGAAGCGGGACAGGATATTCCGCCCATGGCCCATTTCAAGCACATCTCCGGCCAGGTGTGGTCAGTACATGACCCGTACTTCGTGGCTACTCACTTCCGGAAAATCATGACGCTTCAGATGGAAGATGGGCGCAGGTTCCAATTCTTCCACCGGGACATTGAGGGCAGTATCGGCTTGAAGAAGTGGATCGGTTGAATCGCCCTGATCTCACAGTGCGGCGATAGCGGCCTTGCCGCTTACCAGCGCCGTCGCCCGATCGCGGCGCCGGATAGCACTTACCATCAACTTGACGTGAGGCATGGCCCGGATCAACTTCGCGGAATCCGGCAAGTGAGTCGGCCACTTCGAATCTGAGCTGTCCATGCGATACGCCCGGAACGACGGCCGGGTCATCTGATGCATCTCGTAGAGGCACTCGTTGCCCAACTCGATCTGATCGTCCCAACCAGCTTCACCAGCCGTTTCCAGCGACTGGACCGTCTTGATTAAGAGCGTTTTCGTACTTTCTTGCAGCATTTAACGCACTCCATTTCTGTCGCGGCGCCGCGGGACGCTACAATCCGTGCTGGAACGGCATGTGGTGTTGAACTATTTTATTGTACCACGATGCCAACCGTGTTACACTGGTAGAAGATTTGATGTTCCTGCCAATTCAAGGCTGACTTCTTTAGCGTCTTTTGCTACCTTCGTCCACCTTCCAAATTAGCCGCCTTCAAATCGGTAAAGGAAAACTTAAGCAATGAAGAATATTTACGTTGGAAACCTCAGTTTTGGGGCTTCGGAAGAGTCTGTCCGTGCGTTGTTCGAAACCCACGGCACTGTCAATCGTGTCAACATCGTTACGGATCGCGACACCGGACAACCCAGGGGATTCGGGTTCGTCGAAATGAGCAACGATGGCGAAGGCGAGAAAGCGATTGCCGCGCTCAACGGCAGCGACCTCGACGGCAGAACGCTGAACATCAACGAAGCCCGTCCCAAGACGGAACGTTCGGGCGGCGGCAACGGCGGCGGCTTCGGACGCAAACGCTGGTAGTAGTTCCGGCAAGCGCCCCGATCCCGGGAAACCCGGATCGGGGCTTGCTCCTGGCAACCTTGGCCCGTTCACGCCGCCCAAGGTGCCGTCGAGGTCACAGATGCGGATTGACAAAGGCGCAAGTGTAGCGGTCGTAGTGAATCGAACCTGGGCGAATCTGCACGGCGTGAAGATGTTTCTTCGCCAGGACGAAGGTCCACAGACGGAATTTCGTGGAGTCGACGAAAGCCATATCCTGTTTGCCACGGTGCTCGATGCCGAAGACACCAGGGGAGTGTGGATCGAAGTTCGCAGGGGCAAGCTCACGGAAGACACCACCGCCGTCGAGCAGTTCAGTCTATTAATTCCGTGGAACCAGATACTGACTCTCGTGGTCGGGAAGCAGTTCTCCCCGGCCATCCGGCAGGAAGCCCGCAAGATCGGATTCACCGGCGAGACAGAACGGGAGTAAGACGGCTGAGCCCGGTATCTAACAGGGTCTGTCACAGGTTCGCCCGCCCGCGGCCATCCGCAGCGGCGAAGTGATACAGTATCTCTGGTGAGGGCGAAGCCGCACCTGCTCCTATACCCCGCAGCGGGACTCACCGCTCTTCTCGTCCTGCACACGTATTGGTATCTCTACCAATCCTTCACCAACGTTCCGTTTTGGGACCAGTGGCTGTTGATCGACGAGATCCGCCGGTTTCGCGAAGGCGGCGCCGGCTGGAGCTGGCTCTGGACGCCCTACTGGGGCCAGCGCCCGTTCGTGTTCCGGCTGGTGCTGCTCGCTACGGACCGTTTCTTCCGTCTTTCCAATCTTCCCCTGGTCCTGGTCAGCGCCGCCGCGCAACTCTCGATGCCGGCCGTTCTGGCCGCCGCCGCGGGCTCTCTCTTTCCCGCTTCCCGCCGGCTGGCCGCACTGTGCGCGATCGCATCGGCACACCTGCTGCTGTCGTCGCTTCAAATGGAAGTGCTGTTCCCCGCATCGGTGAACCACGCGCTGGGGTATGCCTCGGCCACCGCCGCACTCATCGTTTTTCCGCGCCATCGTATGGCCGGCATCCTGCTCGCGGTATTCTGCACCGGTTGCCTCGCCACCGGTCTGCTTCTGTTTCCCGCTTTTGCCGTGGAGGCGTGGATCTCGCGTGCCCGCGCGAAAACGTTCGCCGCGTTGCTGGCCACCGCTGCAATTCTGGCGTCGCTCTATTCCATCGGGTACACACGCCCGGCGATGGGCATGGGGATCGGCGGCGCTTTGCGGCACCCGGTGCAGGCGCTCAAAATCATCGCGCTGGTGCTCGGCGGACCCGTCACGCTGTTCTCCGGTCCGCTCGGAATCGTCACCGGAGCGGTGGGCCTGGCGGCAGCGTTCTGCTTCGCCGCGCGCCATCTCCGCCGCGGCTCTCCGAGTAGCGCCGCGCGCTCGCTCACGCTGCTGGCGTGCTTCATCGCCGCGACTGCTGTCAGCCTGGCGGTGGGCCGTTATTCCCCCGACTGGCTGGCCGCGATGCACGGGAGCCAAGTGCTCCCCGGCCGCTATCTTCTTCCCGCATTCCTCTTCTGGAGCGCGCTGTTCGCGCTGGCGCTGAACGCGGGCCGCGCCGCAACCGCCGTGGTCTCCGTCGTCGTACTTGCCATGAGCTTCGGAACGTGGCCGTGGCAGTGGCGCGTTTCGCGGGAATGGGCGCAGTATTTCCAACGGTCCGACGCGATCGCCTCGGGCTTCCTGCTGGGAGTCTCGGACCAGGCGCGAATGGGCGCCGTCATGCCCGACGACGCGGTCCGCAACCGCGTGGTGGAATACCTGCGGCGCAACCGTCTCGCCATCTTCGCCGAGCCCAGAGCCCGATGGATCGGGCGCGGGATCGCCGAAATTCGCAAGCCGGCTGGAAACTGCTTCGCTGCTGCCACGGCCGAGTTGGTGGAGGGCAACGCCGGCGCTGTGGGCGTCTCGGGAACGCTGCCGGTGAACGCGCGGGACGTTCTGATCGCGAACGAAAGCGGAACCGTCATCGGCCTGGGCCGGTCCATGCCGGCCCAAAGCGAGTCCGGGGATCCACTCGAGTTCTTCGGATATGCGCGCGCATCCCAGCCGGCCGGGATGCGCCTATTCGCTCTTCCGCCGGGCGGCCCGGCTTGCGATGCAACTCCGCAATCCGGCTTTTAGGCGGTCCTCCGCCAGCCGGATATCCCGGCGCGGCGGCCCATCGAAGAGCCCGTCAGCTTATCGGGCCGAGAACTGGCGCCCCATGCGCGAATTGAGGTCGGTGGCCGGCTGCGCTTTCTTCTTTCCTCCGGGCCGGGCTGGCGGCGCGGGCTCGGCCTGCTCGGCAGCCTGAGCGGAGGTCTGCTGCGGGACCTGCGCGGGCGGATTGGTCCACTCGTGAAAGGTGATGCCCAGCGCGAGCCCGGCCACCAGCGCGGCGCCGCACAACGCCGCCATGGCCCACCGGTACGTCGAGGCCACGGTCTTGCTGAGTCTCTGTTGCGCCGCGGTGGCGGAGGCGGACGCCTGCTGGATGCCGGTGCGCATCTCGTCGAGCTCGTGCCGGGCGTTCGCGGCCACGCCATGGTACGAGCTGGTGAGCTGGCCGGCGGTCCTGTGGAACTCCGCCACCACCTGCTGCATCTGGTTGGAGACCCCCGAGAGCATCTGGACGGTCTCCGGGATGCCGGCGAAGCGCTTGCGCAGATCCTGGCTGATGCGCTCGGCGATGACCTCGGGATCGATGCCCTTGCCGATTTCATCGGGCAGATCCGCGATCCGGTCCTCCAGCTCCTTCTGATAGTTCACCCCGGCCTGGTGCGCAGACTGGATGGCGCTAACGCTCTTCTCCAGCAGTTGCGTCAGCTTTTCCCGCTCCCGGGCCACCTCGCCGGGCGCCTGCTGGATGAGCAAGGCAAGGAACTGCATGGCGCGCAGGATGCGCAGCATCTCGTCGCTTTCCGGGAGCACCCGGCAGTACGACATTTCGCGGAAGTAGTCCGCCCGGATCTCTTCCGGCAACGCGCTGGCGATCCGTTCGATCAGGTCCCGTTCGGGCCGGCGCGGCTCGAGAATATGTGGTGCTGCACTCACACTAGGAATAGCTCCTTGCTCCTATCCAAGTCCTGGAATATCTGCCGTTGATAACCCTGCGCCCGCGCCACCAGCGACGATCGCTCCAACTCCGGGGCCTTCGACCGCCGCGCGGCGACTTCACCCAGGGTGGCCCCATACTGGCGCGCGGGATTCTCCAGATCGGGGAGGCGATACTTCATCGGAATGGTTATGGGGTTGAAAATCTGGCGGAACTGTTCGGCCTGCTCGGTAAGGCGCCAGTAGCTGAAATCCGCGTGCAGCACGGCCTCGTTCTCCACGATCACGTACTGCACCTTGTGCTGCAGCGCCTTGGCCCAACTGAGCACGCTCTCCACGCTGGCGGGGTCCGGCGTGATGATGCCCACGGCGGTGAATGCGATGCCCATCTCCTGGGCGCTCTCGAACATGGTGTCGAACCACTCGTGCGCCACCCAGCCGGAGCCGGCGCCCATGTCGGCCAGAATGACCTTGGGCCCGTCGTCGAGGCAGTCGATGAATGCGTCCAGGCCGGCGGGGGTGTGGATGTCCACCTTTCGCGCGGCCCCCTCGAAGTAATGCTTGAGGCTGCCGCGAGACTTGTTCTCGGTGTCGAGATCAAGCATCGTGAATTCCGCACCCTGTCCCTTCAGCCACTCGGCCAGGCACAGGACAAAGCTGGTTTTGCCGACGCCGCCCTTGCCACCCATGGTGAGGATGACCCGTTTCAACGGGGATTGCTGGACCGGTCTCGCAACCGGAGCCGAAATCGATTCTGCCAAGCTCATAAAGGAATCACTCGCCTGTTTTGGAATTGGAAATCAATCGCAATGGTTCGTTTTCGTCGTACTCAAACACGGGCCTCTTGTTGGTCACCGGGAAGGGCCTGCCCTCGAACGCCGCAACTGGCCGGGGCAGGCTGTCGTACCCTTTGGGCCCGGCCGCTTCTGGCTTGTGAACCGCCGGGGTACTCACCGGTCGCGGCTCCTTCGGCCCGGGCTTCCGTTTCCTGCGCGGCTTCACCAAATCGTGTATGGCCCCCAGATCCACTTGAATCTGAAACCTTTCCGCCAGCACTTGCGCGATCTCCCGATAGGTCTGCCCGCGCCGCCGCATTTCGTGGATCAGTTCGCGATACGGTTCCAGTGGCGCCGGCGGCTTGGAAGGCAGGCTATCGAGAATCGCCTGGAAAGTCGGATCCATTATTTCCAGTACAAAACGTAAATATCGGAGAAAATTCCCGCAAAATCAATACTATATTTGTTATATAACCTCAATAATGCCGTACGGTACTATCGGTATCCTGTGAAGACCGGGCGAACCGCCAGCCCAGTGCAACATACCCGTGGATTTCTTCCACACCCGCTTGGCGTGAGCGGTTCAGGGCTGCACGCGTGTTCCCGTGAACCCGTTTCCGCCGGTCTACACTGTTTTTATGGGCATCCGTTTGGCCGCGGTCGCCGCCGGCCTGCTTCCCCTCCTGTTGCGGGCACAGTCCCCCTGCGACAACACGCCGGCCTATTCGACGTGCGAGCTGGTTTTCGACCTCGACGAGAAGGACGCCGCCGCCAATCCCGTCCCGTACGCCACCGCGGACCTGCAGGTGGAGTTCCGTTCTCCGCGGCGGCGCACGCTCTCCATGCCGGCGTATTGGGATGGCGGCCGTCGCCTGGTGGTCCGTTTCGCGCCGACCGAGGCCGGCGCCTGGGATTACCACATCACCAGCAACCTCGCCGGATGGAATGACAAGACCGCCACATTTACCGCCGCCGCGTCCGACTCGCCCGGCTTCGTTCGCGCGGCCAACCTGCACCACTGGGCCTACACCGAGAAAGACCCCCGGGGTCTCGACCGTCCGCACCTGTGGATGGGCGCCACCGAAATGCAGTTCGCCACCCTGGACGATGCGGCGTTCTCCGCCGTGGCCGACGCGCGCGCCGCACAGAAGTTCAACCACCTGCGCGGCCTCGTGCAGTCCTCGGCGGGCACCCCCGATCTCGCGTATTTCCGGCGGCTGGATGGCCGCGTGCGCTACCTCAACCAGAAAGGCATCACCGCCGACCTCATCCTGGCCGCGAGCCCCGGCGATTTGGCCAAAGTGTTTCCCGGATGGGAACAGCGCCGCCGCCTGGTCCGATTCCTGGTAGGGCGCTACGCGGCTTTCCACGTCACTTGGCAGGCGGCCAACCAGTGGGAAGGGGATCCCGGCGCCCGCGACCTGCTGAAGGAGATCGGCACCCTGCTGAAGCAGTCAGATCCCTACCAGCACCCGCGCACTGCGGGCGCGCGGCTCACTTCCACCCCTCTGCTCGATGACAAGTGGATGGATTTCGCGGCGCAGGGCACCGCCGACGACCAGTTGGGCGCCATCGAGCACCAGATCTTTCCCGTTCCGTTCGTCAACGTGAACCTGGGCCGCGAAGACAGCGGCGCTGGAAAATCGGGCCCCGGCGACGTGGATGCCGCGACTTTTCGCCATCGCCTGTGGAACGCCACCATGGACGGCCAATACGTGACCTACGCCAACACGGGCTCCGGCGCGGCATACGCCAATTCGCCCGGCGCCAAGGCCATGACGGTGTGGTTCGAATTCCTGTCGGCGACGCGCCACTGGGAGCTGGAGCCCTACTTCGACGTGGATGGCGGCCGCGCCCTGGCGCTGGAGGACACCGAGTACGTGGTGTACGTGGAGAAACCCGGCCCCGTGGAGCTGACCGTGGAGAAGCACGCGTACGAGGTCTACTGGATCAACCCCATCGACGGCGAGAGCGTCAAGAAGAAATTCTCGGGCGAGCACTTCACCGGCGAGCCCCCGGACAAGTCGCACGACTGGCTGCTGCACGTGGTGCGCGAGAGCCACCTGGAAAGCATGAACCGGTCCTTCAAGTTTTCGTCGCGTGAGCAGGATCTCGCCCTTCAGGAAGTGGAGGCCAACAGCGCCAAGGTGCCATTCTCGATCGAGCGTCCCACGGGCGACCTGTCGCTTTCGATGCCGGCGTTTTATGCGGCCAAGGTCACCCGCGAAACGCGCGCCACGCGCTCCATGCTGTGGCTGTGGATGGGCGAAGTGGCCGCCGATCACCAGGGCTACCGCGTGCTGGCGACGGGCCCGACAGGCACCATGCCGATGCCCGCGGACATCGCCATCAACTTTCCGGCGACCATGCACCTGCGGCTCTACGGCATGAACGCCAACGGAAAAGTCTACGAGCTGGATGCGGCCTTCCAGGTCAACCGGTGAACCCGCTCGTGCTGGCGGTGGACACCACCCAGGAGCTGGGCAGCCTGGCCCTGGCGCGCGGCGGCGAGATCCTCGAAGAGACCGAAATCCACGAGCCCACGGGTTTCGCCCACGTCCTCTACGGGCACCTCGCGGCCCTGCTGGAGCGGCACGGCGTCCGGCCGCGGGAGATCGACTGCTTTGCCGCGGCATCGGGCCCCGGCTCGTTCACCGGGGTGCGGGTCGGACTGGCGTGCATCAAGGGCCTGGCCGAGGCCGCAGGCAGGCCCGCGGTTGCGGTTTCCAATCTACAAGCGCTGGCCACGTTCGGCGCGGCGCCGCTGCGCGCCGTCATGCTCGACGCCCGCCGCGGCGAAATCTACGGCGCGGTGTACGATGCCGCCGGCCGGATCGTGCTGCCGGAAGTGGTCGCGAAACTGGATTCGTGGCTGGAGACCCTGCCGGCCGGTGCGGAACTGGTGAAAGGGCCGCGCCCTCTGGCCGCCGCCGTGGCCCGCATCGCCACCGGGAGCTTTCGCAGCGGCGAAGCCTCCGACCCGGCCGCGCTCGACGCGAACTATGTCCGCCGCTCCGACGCCGAGCTGTTCTGGAAAGATTAATCCGGATTAATCCCAATACGGTTCACTTAAGGGACGGCACCCCGACACTTCCCAGATCGCCGTTTGGGCGCAGTGTACGAGTTGGCGTTTATGACCGGCCAATGTTCTGGGTGAGGGCTCGCGGCGAACCCTCGGAAAGCAGTATCCTTTTTCGTTCGAAACTGACTTTGCCGGAGGGTGAAGGCCCGGCCTGCAGATCGGAACTTTGGCAGGGTACGGTCAGCGGCGGGCCTTCACACCAGCCGTGATTCTTTTTATCGCACTGGTTGAAGCGGAAGACTAGACCCCGGGACGGAAAGCCGAATTCCGATCAGCCCGTGCTTCAGCAGCGGGATTATACTTGGACCAGAGCATGGCGAAGCGAACTGATTCTGCGAAGCAGCGCAAAACTCAAGGGCGTGCTCTAAGTACCGCGGTCCACGGTCTCGCAGAGGTAATGAAGACACTCGCGGAGCAGCAAGGCCTTGATCTCCAGGCACGGATAGACGAGGCGGCGGTACGAGAAGCGGAGGAGCGACGACAGTTGGCCGAACGCCTCCAAGAGTCCGTGGTGCCTCTATTCATTGTCGATGAGGAGGGACAACTCGATAGAATTGGCTCTTGCGTCCTCGTGCGTCTTGACTCGGAGTTTTTCGCCTTTACTGCGGCCCACGTGATAAGGGACGCCGGTTCTTCGCAACTATGGGCTCCTCCCGAAGGGAAAGGCGGGAAGTTGTTGCTGCTGCCGCAATGTACGGCTCACCTTAGCTCTTCAAGGAATCGGGACGACCTCGATGTTGGGGTGCTGATCCTGCGAGCAGGCGTGCTCGGCGCTTTTCAGCAGCGTGTCTTCCTAAGTGGCGCAGAAATCGATCAAGACGATCAGCCAGACGACGGAGGACTCCCGTCGTTCTACTTCGTGCTTGGGTATCCTGCATCAAGGACACAGGTGAGGGTGTCACACGCGACCCGCCACATCGATCAAAAGTCGTTTCACTGCGCCACGTGTCCAGTGGCTGCTGCCGAGTACATACAGGAAGGGATGTCACAGTCAGATCACCTACTGCTCGACTTTGACCACAAGGAGATCATGATTAAAGGGAAGCGGGTCACCCCTCCTAAATTGCAGGGAGTCAGCGGTGGCGGCGTGTTCCATGTTTCAAGGAACACGAAGCAGAGCACACTTGTAGCGATCGCTACGCAGAACTGGCGCAACTCCCGCCTCATTGTTGGCACGAGGCTAAAGCACTTCTTAGCGATGGCTCGTGAACTGAAAGCGATTTCTCCGCCGGAACTGATTCGGTAGTCCCACGGGCGAACAGCGGCAGGATCCGAAGACCGGTTCCTCCGATTTCGCGTTGTCCGTCGTCCCAACAATTCGATCCTGGCTTCAAATGGGTCCGCCACTTGGACGCAAAACGCCCGATCATTGCATGTGCCGGTGCCATAGAACCAGAAGCCGCCACCCAGCATTGCGACTCTCCGGCCCCCATCTGCTAGCCTTGAGTAACGGAAATGATTCTTAATACGTCGATGTGCCTTGGAGTCGGTGGAGTTTTTGCCGACCTGTTTTTGAGCGGCGATCGGAAGCTGATATTCAAGGTCTTTGTAGGGCCCGGTCATCCGTCGAAAGGCTATGCACACGCTGAGGAGCAGCGGCGAAGGAACACATTCGGTGCCGAATGTAAAGCCTACGTCATCGCCTCACGGGACTCGGCCTTGAGCCCGCACGTGCCACAATCCTTCGAGAGGCCAGAGATCGAAGATGTTCTGGACAATCGAGGGGGCAGCGTGCGAGGTGAGTACTTGGTAGATTGCTGCTACTGTATGGAGTTCATTGACGGTGGCCAGCCCGAAAAGATAGGTTCGTGCCGTTCGGCCTACCCCCACATCGAAAGAGCAGAAATCGCGTTCAAGACAGCAAACATACGCTATATGGCAGATTGCTGCGTGTTCTTTCCTCATGACGAACAGAACTTCAAGTTCATTGATTTTGCAGTGGAGGATTTCCCGCTACCCGACTACAATCCACCGTGGCTCTGATACGGCCCATCAGCTGACATGACAGCTGACATTATGCTCCTGGAAGAACCGGGGCTCAGAAAGCAAGCTCACTCGGGCTTACAGCGATTCTATCGTTCAACATCGTTGGGGCAAGGCGCGGATCTTCAAACTGGGGTTCAACGCGGAGGCTGCACATCCACTTGGACGTATCACGCGCGATCAGGAGAAGTGGAAGCAAGGGAACAGGAAGTCCCGTTCGCGGAACCTCAGCGCCAAACGCACACACGCGACCCTCAGAATTCGAGCGAGCGGCGCTATCTCACCTCCGCTTAAACGCCTTCTTGGCGGCTTTGCGGGCCGGTGGTTTTTTCGCAGCTTTTTTCGCCGCCGCTTTCTTTGGCGGTTTCTTGACCGCGCCTTGCGCCGCATGCACAACCCGTTGGGTGTTCGGGCTGTACTCGACCACCTGTTCGAACGTAGGCAATGCAAGTTCAGCGATTCCGCTGATGATGCGCCGTTGATCTGCTGCGGCCAGTGATTCCGGTAGCGGCGCGGCCCTCGCCGCGTCGGCGACAAACGCCTCCACCTTTTGCCTGACCTCTGCAGCCGGCGGCTTCTTGCGGCGCTTGCCCCAGTCCATACCAGCGGATATCGCCCGCTTGATGATATCGCCGACTACCGCCGAACCGATGCTGGCCAAGAGGTCGAACATAGCCAGCGATTATATCGCGGAACTGTCCCGGAAGTCCCGTTGTGTTCCATTGGACCGTCCTGGCGTCAACGGGAGTGGGTGATCTCCCCAACGCCGGTTTCTGAGTTCCGACAGGCTCAAATGCGGAACGCGACGTTAGAAGCAAGTGCACTGTTTTGCCGAAAACCTTCTCGGATCTCAGATGCGTCGCGGCTTACCAGGGTTGGCTCGCGGAGTACGGCGCCCACTCGGGCTGACACGAGGTTGTGCTCATTACAAAGTTCCGAGGACCATTGATGTTCGGGATGAACAGACCGGATTCGCTCCGCGGCCAGAAAACGTCCTGAAATCGGCCGAACGAGCCCACGGGCAGCACGACAGATGGCCACCAGTGATGGTACACGACACAGTGGAGCCTCCGACCGGGTCTGCGTCGCTCTAACGTGTCGAACCAGTCGCACGCGATAACAGCACTGATTTCCCGATGTGGTGCATTGGGCCCGGGCGGGCAGAACGCACCATGATGGTGCCACCCTTCGTGACATTGGGTGGTCAAGCCCCCGGACGAACACAGTTCGTTGACTGTATCACCGTATATTGCGGCCTCCAAATCGTCCGTGTGGACATTGTGGTGCATGAGTACGACGAAGAGAATCAGCGGGGCTTCGAACGTCCGATACCTGACTGCTTTCTCCGAGATTCTATCGGCGATCTTTTTGGCGGCCTCTCCCCGATCTCGATATCCCGAGAGGCCGGCAATCCGCCTCATCGTTCTCAGTGGCCGGTTGGTGAGGAACACGTCGGCGAGGTAGGTTTGGCCCGCAACGGTCAAGGCGAGATCAGGCCTTTGGTTCTGTAGGTCCGGCTCATACTCAGGAGCAACGTGAAATCCGTAACAGACTTCGAAGATCAACAATTCGTGCAGAATCGCCTCGACACCATCGCGATCAGCTTGGTTCAATCGACGAAGCGCGCGTCGTTGCGCAGCATGCGGTAGGTGGTCAAAAGCGCGATCGAGGAACATGAGCGTCTCTTGAGCGTCAAGGTCCGGGCCGATAGCGAGCGATCTCGCCCAACCGGACACTCGGCAGTTGGCCAAGACCTCTTTCAGTTCTCCCACTGGATGGCCTCTCTGTTATGTTAACGCCCTTCGACCCCCGAAAATGCAAGCGGTCCGCACGAGCTGTATATAGCAGCTCCCGCTGCTGCCCGCGGTATCTTCTGCCTTGTCCCTAGCCGCTCTACCGAAGTTGGCACCCAGATTCCCAGGAGGTCCGCATCACGACAACTGGACGGTCACGCCCGAGCCGTTGAGGCGAACGCACGCTGGTCCCAAGTCCGGTTCTGGGAGACAAGGCCTTCGACGAATCCCCTCCTTGACGCCGGCGGGCAACAGGGCTATGGACCCAATGCACTAACCGGACGGCATCGGGATTAATCCCCCCCACAAAACTGCATTCCCGAAGACTCCCCGCGGCGTATTGGTAAGTAGAGGAGAAGGCATGAAGATTCTGCTGCTGGCAGCCACCTTCGGATGCGCCTGGGCGCAGACCCCCGATATCGGCCAGATCATGTCGCGCGTGGCCCTCAACCAGGCCAAATCGCAGGACCTGCGCAAATTCTACGTGTACAACCAGAAACAGCTCCTGAAGATGGTCCGCGGCAACGGCAAAGTCGCGCGCGAGGAGCACCGGGAATACGCCATTTCGCCCAAGGAGCGCGGCATCAAGAAGGACCTCACCCGCTTCGATGGCACGTACGAGGCCCACGGAAGATACACCGCCTACGACAAGCCCGGCTACTCATACAAAGGTATCGACATCGATGGCCAGGTGCTCGATGGAATGTCCAATGACATGACCGACGACCAGGAGTCGCGCGACGGCATCGGGCACGACCTGTTTCCCCTCACCTATCACCAGCAGTTGAAGTATAACTTCCAATTTATGGGGACCGAGACGTTTCGCGGCCGCCCGGTCTATCGAGTCAGCTTCGTGCCAAAGCCGCACCAGGAAGAGGAGGCCGCCTGGAAGGGCGAGGCGCTCATCGACACCGAAGAGTTCCAGCCCGTGCAGGTCTCGACCAGGCTGGCTTTCAATATCCCGCTGGCCGTCAAGGTGCTGCTGGGTACTAACATCAAGGGCCTCGGCTTTGCGGTCACTTACCAGAAATTCGCCGATGGCCTCTGGTTCCCGGTGAGTTACGGCGGCGAGTTCGATGTGCGGGCGGTATTCTTCTATAAGAGAGTTATTTCGATTTCGTTGGTCAACAGCGATTTTCGGAAAATGGATGTGACCAGTAACATCGCGTACAACACCGAGGACAAGTGACGGCGGCTCCGTTAGACAGGACACGGGCAGGAGTGCAGGCGGAACAGGCCGGTTGCGATTTTGGCGGGTTGGTGCGTGAACACCAGTCGATGGTCTTCAGCCTCTCGTATCACTTCCTGCATGATCGCGAGATGGCCGAAGAAGTGGCGCAGGAGGTGTTTCTGGCGCTGCACCGCCACCTGGCGGAGATCCAGTCGCCGGAGCACGCGGTGTTCTGGCTGCGGAAGGTTGCGGCGCAACGCTCGATCGACCAGGCCCGTCGGCGGCAGCGCCGGCCGCAAGTTGCGTTGGAGGACGTCGCCGAGCCGGCGGCCGCGGCCCCAGCGGGCGACCCGATGTTGAGCGAAGTGCTGCGGCGGTTGATCGCCTCGCTCCCCGAGGCGCCGCGCATGGTCATGGTGATGCGGTATCAGGAAGATCTGGACCCGGCGGAAATCGCCGAATTGTTGGAAATGCCCCTCGGCACGGTGAAGAGCCACTTACAACGCTCACTCGCGCTGCTGCGCGAGAAGCTGGAGCGGCGGGGCTTGGGAGAACACTGATGGATTGGCTGGAACAGGAACTGAAACACGCGCTGGCGCGCAAAGACCCGCCGCCCGGTTTCGCGGCGCGAGTCCGCCGCGCGGCCGGGCGCTCGCGTGTGTTCACGATGCCGCGATGGATGGCGGCCACGGCGGCGCTATTGGTCGTCACGGGCGCCGGCATCGGCTGGCGGGAGCATCGGGGAAGAGTGGCCAAGGAGCAGGTGATGATGGCCGTCCGCATCACCGCGGTCCAGCTCAACCGCATTCAAACCCGCGTGCGGGAGGTGCGGCCGTGAAGCCCCTTCTGCTGGCTGCGTGCCTGGCCTTGCCGCTTGCGGCGCAACCGTTCCAATTCGACTTGCGCCACCTGGAGTCCAAGGCCACCGAGACGCTCGACCTTTCGCTCACTCATTCCACCCTTCGCTTGGCCGCCAGATTCATGGACGACAAGGATCCCGAAGACGCCGAGGTGAAGAAGCTGATCGAGGGAATCGAAGGCATCTACATCAAGAGCTTCGACTTCAAGGACGGCGAGTTGAGCAAAGCCGATCTCGATCGCGTGCGCGAGCAGCTTCGCGCTCCCGAGTGGTTGCGCACCGTCGGTTTCAAAAACAGGGAAGAACGAGATACCGCGGAAGTGTACGTCCGGGAAGTGAACAAAAAGGTCGCGGGCGTGGCGATGATCTGCGCAGGGCCGAAGGCGCTCACCGTCGTCAACATCGCCGGACCGGTGGACCTTGACTCGCTGGCGGACCTGAGCGGCCATTTCGGCGTGCCGAAGCTGGACGGCAAACGGAAATAGAGATCCCCTCCGTTGTCTTGTTATCCGTGTTTATCCGTGTTCATCTGTGGCCAAATTCGTCACGGCTCGATCCTCAGTGCGTCATCGAATACACGATGTAGTTCACGCCCAGCCGGATCGCCAGGTCGGAAAACTTCTCGGGGTAGTACGGATCGTCGGCCCACTCCCACGCGTCTCCCACGTCCGAGTTATAGGAGATTGCGATCATCACGCGGCCTTTGTCGTCGTAGATGCCCCGCCAATGGGCGCCCCTGCCGCTTCCGTAAGAGGCGCCGATTCCATCCTTGTACCCGGCGCGCACATGCGCCTGGCCGGGGAGCTGATAGCGCTCATTCAGGTCGTACACCGTGTGGAAGATCGCGTCTTCGTCCGGGATCTCGACGATCTTCTTTTCCGGAAATGCCTTCATGATGCGGCTCTCGAACTCGACCCACTCCGTGTCGCCGTGGAAGTCGTCGGCCATGAAGAAGCCGCCGCGCAGCAGGTATTCCCGAAGCGCTTGTCCCTGCCGATCGGTGAGCCCCCACTCGCCGACCTGCACGGCGTAGAGCCACGGCCAGTCATACGCGTCGCCCTCGTCCAGGTTCACGATCTGCTCGACACTCCGCACGTGCAGCCGCGTCAACCGCCGCACGGCCAGCGCGAAATGGCGGTCCGCCCGCGGGAAATCCTGGCTCCAGAGAGAGTAACCGGTGTGCCACTCGGCGTCGCGGCCCCGATAGCCGTTCAAAGGTCCCGGCGGGAACATCAGCCGCGCGAAGGCCCACTCGGTCCTTTCCTGGTAATCGGGCGGTACGGGAATATCGCCGAGCCGATACTCGATGCCTGGAAATTCCCGAAACGGCCGCTGGAAGGCGCACAGCACGCTCAGAAAGCCGACGCCGCACCCCGCTCGCCACAGCCACCGTCGCCACCGCATCCAGAGCCCTCGATACTCCGAGGATACCACCTGCGCAGCGGCGCGCTCATCGAATCCTGGCCACGCCCGCGTCGTTCTGGTGGAACCGCGTCATCACCGCGGGATCGTGTCCCGGGATGATCCACTCCGGCCCCCCGGCCAACTGCTTCATCCGGTCCTGCGCGCGCAGGTTCGACGCGGCGTCCAGGGTCGCCGCAATCGGAACATGCTTCTCCAGGTTCTCGTACAGGTACACGTTATCGCTGGCCAGCACCACGATACCGCCCGCGGTGTTCACCGCCACGAACTGCGACGCGTACGTGTGCTTGCCGCCGGTGTAACACGTCACGCCCGGCAGCACTTCCTGCGCGTCGCCGTTCACCAGCCCGACGCGTCCATCGGTGTTCAATTTCACTGCCGCCAGCACGTCGTCGGGATCGATCCCGCCGTGCGTCCGCGAGGACTGCCAGGCCTCGCCCGCGTAGTATTCCAGCTCGTCCTTCTGGAGCCAGATGCGCGCCTTGGGAAAAAGGTCCATGCCGTCGGCGTGGTCCCAGTGCATGTGAGTGACGATGACGTCGGTGATGTCTTCCGGGGCGACGCCGGCGCGCTTCACCGCATCCGAGGGCTTGACGAAGTCCCTCACCTTCCACTGGCGAAAGAACTGCTCGCGATAGAAACCGGAATCCACCAGGATGTTGTGCCCGTTGCCGCGCACCAGCCAGATCATCATGGCGATATCCAGTTTGCGGCCCGCTTCGGCGCCGGCCACCAACTGGTTCACCGCGAAATCGGGGATGGTGGCGTAGCGGATGGCCCAAACTTCGTATTGCGGGCGCGACTGCGCCATCGCGCCGGTCGCCAGCACGACGGCGAGCAGAAATCGGGCGGCGGTCATTGCGGCCCTCGGGCCTTGGCTCGCGGCTCCAGCCTGGGCGGGTTCGGCGAATCGGCGAACTCGAAGCCCGCCAGGTAGGCCAGCTTCAGAATCTTCGTCATCTTTTCGAAGTTGATCTTCTCCACCGTGTCGGTCACCTGGTGGTAGTCCGGGTGAAAGCCCGTGAACCACCAGACCGCCGGGACATCGTGCAGCAGGAAGGGATACTGATCGCTGCGGAACAGCACTTGCTGCGCGGAATCCAGGTCCCACTTGTAGTTGAGCTTCAGTCCCACGGTCCGGTTGAAGCGCTCCACTACCGCGCGGTAATCCGGGCTGTAGTCGGTGCCGATGAGCCCCAGCTCGTTGGAAGTGTCGGGGGAGATGTCAGCTTGTTGCAGGGGATTGCTGGTGGGCGCCTCGTTGCGGCCGATCATGTCGAAGTTGATCTCGGCGCGGGTGGTCGCGAGCGGCCGCAGCGGGTGGGACACATAGTAATAAGATCCCAGCAGGCCCCGTTCCTCCGCCGCAAAAACGACGAACAGCAGCGAGCGCCGCGGCTTCACCGGGTTCGCGCTGAAAGCGTGCGCCAGCTCGACCACCCCCACGGTGCCCGAGCCGTTATCGTCCGCTCCGTGATAGATGCCCATGGGCCCGACGCCATTGTGATCGTAGTGGCCGCTGAACACGATGGTCTCCGCCCGCAGCGCCGGATCGCTGCCTTCCAGCAGGCCGGCCACGTTGTACGAAACCGCGCGCCGCCGCTCGGCGACCATCGGGCGCAGCTCCACACTGGTCTCCGGCACGGCAAACGAGGACGGGCTGGGCTTCGCGTCGATGGCGGCCTGCACTTCGCCGGGCGATTTTCCCGCCGCCCGGAACAGGTCCGCCGCCACGCTCGCGGAGATCGTGAACACGGGGATGCCGGGGCCGCCCTCGGCCAGCGCTTCCGTAGGGATGCGTGGACCCTGTTGCGCCAGTTGTCCTCTTCCCGGTCCTTGCGCCGCCTGCGCCGCGCCGCCGCGCCCGGCGTGATTCGGGTCGGCCGTCGCCAGCACTCCCACGGCGCCGTGGCGCTCCGCGTTCAGCGCCTTGTAAGTGGCATTGGCGTATCGCGTGTTGCCGGTGCCGTTGAAGATGGAATTCGGGTCCGCCTCCTGCGGCTCGTGGTTGAAGATGAGAACGATCTTCCCCTTCGCTTCGATGCCCGCGTAGTCGTCGTAGTTCAGCTCCGGAGCGGTGATGCCGAAGCCGGCGAAAACCACCGGCGCCGATACCGTCACTTCATTCGAGAAGGTGCTCGTGGCATCCGGAGCATGGAAGGTTTCGGCCCGGTCGCCGTGCCGGACCACCAGCGAAGTCAGGGCGCGATCGGCCTGGTATTCGATCAATGGAACGGCCTGGAGGTACGAATCTCCGGCTGCGGGCTTCAATCCGGCCTTGGCGAATTCGCTCGCGATCCACTGGATCGCCACCTCCGAGCCGCGTTCGAGCGAGCGCCGGCCATCGAGGGCATCCGAGGAAAGAAAAGTCAGGTCGGCCTTGAGGCGCGAGGCCTGGATCGAGTCGTATCCGGTAGAGACGCGCGACGCCACCTGGGCCGCTAGCAGCAGCGGAATCGGAAGCGCCAGAAGCAAACGCATGAGAGGCCTCCTTTCAATCAATAGATGGTATCAAGGTGGCGCGCACGATCGCCGTTCGCACGCGGCGGCGGCTCTCACGGTACACTTGCTCCAGGAGAACTGAAGGTGAATTACTCTCGCCGCGATCTCGGCATGCTGATCCCCGCATTGGCTGCCGTTGGGTGCCCCACGGGCGCCGCCGCTCAGGACAAGAGAATGCTGACTTCCAAGATCTTCAAGTATGAGGACCTTCCCGTAAAGGCCAACGGCCAGAACAAATCGCGCGACGCGTTCGACGGGGAGACCCACACGGGCTATCACATCGATCTGCACCTGACCGAGTTGGGTCCCGGCCAGGCCCCGCACGCTCCGCACCACCATGTGCACGAGGAACTCCTCATGCTTCAGACGGGCATGCTGGACATCACGATCGGCGGTAAGACCACCCGCGTCACCGCCGGCTCGATCGTCTACGCGGCCTCTGACGAGGAGCACGGCTGGCGAAATCCCGGCACGGAACCGGCGCAATACTTCGTGCTGGCCATTGGCCGCGACACCGCCTGAGTCCCACCATCGCTCTACTTTGACTCGTAGGTCTTGGTGAACCCTGTGCGCGGGTTAGTCATGGTGTACTTGCCGTTCGACTCCACCGAGACCTTCAGCAGGTTTCCCTTGCACTGGGCACTGGGTTCCAGGTTGGCGATCATCTTCTCGTCGGTGTTGACCTCTTTGGGTGTTCCGAGGGCCAGGTGTCCTTGCCAGATGTCCTCCAATCCGGGTGACTTGCGAAGGACCTCGAAAACGCTCGCCGGGCCGCCCTTGCGCGGTCCGTTGTTCATCACCGCGACCGTCGGGTGAATGGCCCAGACGAACTGCGGCGAGTTGGACCGGTCCAGGCCGTGATGGGTCGTCTGGAAGAGATCGACCTTCCCGATCAGGTTCACGGGACAGACGAGCTTCTGCTCGTAGTTCCAGGTCAGGTCGCCCATATCGAGGAAGTCGAATTTCCCATACTTCAGCAGGATGCCGACACTCATGTCGTTATCGGGGTCGGGCTCGGGCCCGTGCTCCTTGAAATCGGCGCAGGCGGCATTCTTGGCTCCGGCGCCCTTCACAGGTTTGGTGATAGGCTGCCCGGCGGAAATGAGTACTTCAATATCGACGCCCTTCAGCGGAATGTGGTCGCCGGGTTTGAGGATCCTGCGTTTTCCCGCGCTCTGCTCTACATAGGCCTTGTAGGCAGTCGCCACGGCGGGCCGCGCCATCTCGATCGACTCGCCGTGATCCATATACATCATGATGGGGATCATCTTGGCCAGCGCCGGCATCGCCCCGATGTGATCGCTGTGGAAGTGGGTGGTCAGCAGAATGTCGATCTGTTTGAGTCCCGCCTGCTGCGCCGCGGCGAAAATACGTTTCGCGTCCCGGTCGTCCGGCGCACGGTTGGCGGTGTCGACCAACAACGACTGGCCGCTGGGCGCCACGATCAGCGTCGCCGCGCCTCCCTCGGCATCGATCCAGTAGATCTCCAGGTTCCGCGACGCCCCATAGAGGGCGCACGCCGACAGCAGTGCGAATAGCAACATCCATCTTCTTGGCATAGGTAGTACGACTCCGATCGCGTCTTGGAATTTCAACCTATACCACATGGCAGCGTGGCTGGAGATGTCCGCTTTTCAGGCCGGAGCCCCGCTTCCAGGACTACACTGGTGGCATGCGAATTACACGGCGCAACTTCCTCCAGGCGGCGCTGGCCATGCCCATCGGCGCTTCTTTCGCGCGCTATGAAGCTTTGGCGGCGCCCGCACAGGGCCTCAGCAAGATAACGGCGATCCGCGCGCTCCAGCTAAAGGAGGGCCGGACTCTCATCCGCGTCGACACCGACGCGGGCCTCTCCGGGTTCGGCGAGTGCGGCGCCAACGGCCCGGTCGCCAGGAATGTGATTGCGGCTTACAATGGCGCCGGGCGGCTGCCCAACCTCGGCTTGATCGGGAAGGATCCGCTGGCGATCCAGGTGCACTTCCACAACATGTTCTATGCCTATCCTCAGCGCGGGCGGCAGATGCGGGTACTGGGGGGAATCGATATGGCGCTGTGGGACCTCGCGGGAAAGATCCTCAATCAGCCGGTATCGAAACTGCTCGGCGGCAACTTCCGCGACGAGATCCTGCTGTACTCGCACGCTCCCGGCGGCGATTACCTCAGCAAGGAAGAATGGCGCGACCGGGCGCAGCGGTTGAAGTCCGACCCGCGCGGCTTCCAGGCTTTCAAGGTGGACATCCATCACGCGCTGGGAATCAACATGCAGGAGTACACGCCCAGCATCGGCACACAGGAGGCGCGCCGGATTTATCAGGCCTACACCTTGGCGCGCGAGGCCTTTGGCGACGACATCGGCATCGACGTGCACTGTCACTGCGAGCTGGATGTGCCCAGCGCCATCAAAGTGGCCCAGGCGGTGGAACACATCAACCCGCTGTTCTTCGAAGATCCCCTGGCGCCGGAATGGTCCGACAGTTGGACGGCGCTTCGGCGCGCGACGCGAGTGCCCATCATGACCGGCGAGAACATGGAGCTGGCCGAATGGGCCATCCCGTTTCTCCAGAACCAGGCGGTGGACATCTTCCAGCCGGACATCATCAACTCGGGCGGTATCACGGGTGTGAAGATGATCGCGGACCTGGCCGCGCGGTACCGGATTCCGATTGCGCTGCACAACGTGAGCGGGCTGATGTTGAACCTGGCCTCGCAGCAGTTGGCCGCGGCGGTGTTCAACTGCCCGCGAATCGAATGCGCGGCCGGCGCCGACAAATTCCAATGGGCCGTCCGGAATCCGATCCACATCGCTAACGGCCGCATGAAGGTCACGACCGATCCGGGCTTGGGCGTGGAGTTGAATCAGGACTACCTGAAAGCCAACAAGGCGGAGAGCGAGCCGTGGTGGGGATGACATGAAGATCGCCGTCCTCCACCCCTCCTACGAAGGCTCCAGCTCGCCGTTCAAGGACCTGGAACCGGAGTGCGACCCCGCGCGCTACCTGCCGGACCACGAGTGCGCGAGCTTCCGCCTCACCAAGGCGGCCGCGGCGCGGCAGGCCGGCGAAATCGCCCGCATGGGCTTCGATGTCGCGATCAATCTGTGCGACGGCGCGTGGGACGAGGACCGCGCGGGGATCGAAGTCGTTGTTGCGCTCGAGCGGCTCGGCGTGGCCTTCACCGGCGCGGGCTCGGCGTTTTACGATCCTTCGCGCGAAGCCATGAAGATGGCCTGCCACTCGGCGGCGGTCGATTTTCCGGCTTACGGGATCGCCCGCGCCGCGGAGGACGTGGATCGCGTGGCGAACCAGCTCAGCTTTCCCATGATCGTCAAGCATCCGCAGGGCTACTCGAGCCTCGGCCTGACGCCGGAATCGCGGGTGACCAGCACCGAAGAGCTTCACCGCCAGGCCGCGCGGATGATCGAAGCCTGCGGCGCCGCGCTGGTGGAAGAGTTCATCGAAGGCCGCGAGTTCACCGTTCTCGTCGCCGAGCCTCGCGGCCGGACCGAGGAAGCCTGGGCCCTGCAGCCGGTGGAATTCCTGTTTCCCGAGGGCGAGTCTTTCAAGCACTTCGACCTGAAGTGGAAGGACTACGACCGGATGCAGACTCGCGCGGTAACCGAGGAGCCGCTCGCCAGCCGGCTGCGCGAGGCGTCGGCGCTCACCTTCGCCGCGCTCGGCGGGTCCGGCTACGGACGGTGCGATCTGCGTGTCGATGCCGCGGGCCGCGTCTGCCTTCTGGAGATCAATCCGTACTGCGGCGTCTTCTATCCGGAGAGCCAATTCGGCAGCGCGGATTTTATTCTGGCCGCCGATCCAGCCGGGCACCGCGGTTTTCTGGAGCATCTCATCGCCTGCGCCATCCGCCGGCGCGATCGTGCCCGCAGGCCGTGGGAGCTGCGTCATCAGCGGTCCCGCGGATTTGGCCTGTTCGCCACCCGAGCCCTGCTCGCGGGCGAGGTGGTGGAGCGCTATGAGGAGCGGCCCCACGTGTTGGTTTCCCGCCGCCACGTGGAGCGAAGCTGGCAGGGACTGCGGCTCCAATCGTTCCGCCAGTACTGCTGGCCCGTCTCGAGCGGCCTGCACGTGATGTGGAGCGGCAACCCGGAAGACTGGCGCCCCATCAACCACGCCTGCGACCCCAACACCTGGCTCGACGGCCTCGACCTGGTGGCGCGCCGCGACATCCGCCGCGGCGAGGAACTGACCGTCGACTACGCCACGTTTTGCGGCCCGGACATGATCGCTTTCGAGTGCCGCTGCGGAGCGCCCGACTGCCGCCGCACGATCCTGGGCTCCGACCATTTGTTGCCGCGGATCCGCCGGCAGTACGGCGATCACGTGTCGGATTACGTGCGCGGTGCGTGGCTGGGGCCGGAGAGTTTCAGCGCCTAATATCCACAATGCGGTAAAATATCTTTATATGGTGAAGTTGTTCAAGTGGAATCGCGGGCACGAAATCTACCTGGCGGAAATCGATGCCGAGCACCGCGCGCTGTTCCAGATTGCCAGCGAGATTCATCAGGCCGTTCTGACCGGGGCGGGCGCGGAGCGCCTGAAGCCCATGCTCGACGCCCTGATGGCCTGCGCGGAGGGTCATTTCGCCCACGAAGAGCGGCTCATGCGGGCCGCCCGGTACTCAGCCTATGCCTGGCACAAGCGGCAGCACGATGGCGTGCGCACCAGAATGCAGCAGTTCATCGGCGCGATGGAGCAAGGCGAAGCCGAGGACCCGGAGCTGCTTCTCGAATACCTGTCGGATTGGATCAAGGGGCACATGTCCCTGACCGATCGGATGATGGGCGCGTACCTGCGGAACCACGAGCGGGGTCACGCGATCGCATCGTAGGCGCCGCTACCACTTCGTAGCGACGAAGAACGTGCGGCCCTCTCCCAGTTGCCCGGCCATGCCGAGGTCTCCGGCATCGTAGCACAGGATCTCGCCAAAGCCGGCTTGATGGAGGGCCGTCTCAATTTCTCCCGGCGTGTAGCAGCGCTCGTGAATCACCACATCGGAACGCTGCCAGGCGCCGCCGGACAGCCGGAACATGGTGATGGTGCATTGGGCCAGGCGAGTGCGAAAATCGTATCCCGAACCGGTGATGGTGAGCACGTGGTCGTCGCGCACCAGCGCGAACCCTTCTCCCCAGTTCGCCTGGTAGGCGTCTTCGAGCAGCATGTCGAAGGCGAACGGCGCGCCGCGCTCCAGGGCGGCCGCGGTGTTCCGAAAGGCGGACTCCAGGCGCGGAAGTTCCAGAATGTGGTTGAGGCTGTCGAAGGTGGAGACGGCGGCGTCGAATGGCCCGGCCGCCTGGAACGCCGCGGCATCGGCGATGTGGAACTCCGCGGCGGGCGCGTTCTCGCGCGCGTATTGGATCATGCACGGCGAGGAGTCGATTCCGGCGACGCGGTAGCCGCGCGCGGTGAGGAGCCCGGCCAGGTATCCGGTTCCGCAACAGACATCCAGGATGCGCGCGCCCGGGGCCAGGCGCACCAGCCAGAGCCGCTCCAGAATGGGGAAGGCCGCCGCGTGAAATTCCTCGTGCCAGTAGCGATTGTAGAACCAGGCAAAATCGTCGTACGCGGCGGGGAGACCATTTGCGGTCACGGCAATGCTCCCAGCATGGCATACTGTCAGACGATGCGCAGAGCCTCAGCAGTTGTACTGAACGCCGCGGCGTGCCTGGCGCTGGCCGGCTGTTCCCCGACCGAGATGACCAAGAATCCGGAGCCCGCACCCGCTCCGAAAAACGAGCAGGCGCCGGATGTGTTCCGCGCCCACCTGGACACCTCCAAAGGCGTGGTGGTGATCGAGGTGCACCGCGATTGGGCGCCCAGGGGCGCCGACCACTTCTACTCGCTGGTGAAGACCGGATTCTACGACGGCAACCGGTTCTTCCGCTACGTGCGCAACTTCATCGTGCAGTTCGGAATCAACGGCGATCCGAAGGTGAACCGGTTATGGTCGAACGCCAACCTGCCCGACGATCCGGTGAAGCAGAGCAACGCGACCGGCACCGTGGTCTACGCCACTTCGGGGCCCAATACGCGCTCCACCCAGTTGTTCATCAATCTCCGTAACAACGCGGCCCTGGACAAACAGGGATTCGCGCCCTTCGGCAAGGTCGTCGCCGGAATGGACGTGGTGGAGATCTTGTATAGCTCGTACGGGGACATGCCCGCCATGGGTGGACAGGGGCCAGACCCATCGAAGATCGAGACCCAAGGGAACGACTACCTGGCCAACAACTTTGCGCGGCTCGACTACATCAAGAAGGCTACGATTGAATGATATAGTGGAGTAGACCCTGCCCCGATGCGAAGGGGACCAGGAAGTTACCAATACAGGGTCGAATTAGAACGACGCGGCCCGGCGGGGACAAGTCTCCGCCGGGTTTGTTATTTCAGGCGCCGGCGACGGGACAGGCCGGGAGGCCCGTTTTGCTGGTGTGAATCTCCTGCAGGCTCCACACGCGTATGGGGTCGCGCAGACGGGCGGCGACGGCATCGGCGGCCGCGCGCGCGCCGCTCATCGTCGTGATACACGGGACGCGCCAGGTGATGGCGCTGCGGCGGATGGCCTTCTCGTCGAAGAAGGCGGGCGCGCCGGTAGTTGTGTAGATGGCCAACTGGAGGGAGCCGCCTTTCAGCAGATCCACCACGTTGGGCCGGCCTTCGTTCACCTTGAGCACGGTCTTGCAGGTGAGGCCCGCATTGCGCAGGGCCGCCGCCGTGCCGCGCGTGGCTACCAGGTTGAAGCCCAGTTGCGCAAACCGCTTGGCGACCTCAACCCCTTCCGGCTTGTGGTGATCGTTGACGCTGATGAAAACCGTGCCCTTCTCCGGGATCGGCGTTCCGGCGCTGATCTGGGCCTTCAGGAAGGCCTCACCGAAATTGACGCCGACACCCATCACCTCGCCGGTGGAGCGCATCTCGGGGCCCAGCGCCGGATCGACGCCGGGAAACTTGTTGAACGGGAACACGGGCGATTTGACGAAGACCTGCGGCACCGAGAGCTTGCCCGGCGCGAACCCGTAATCCTTCAGCTTGCGGCCCCACATGAGCCCCACCGCGATTTTGGGCAGCGGCACGCCGGTCGCCTTGCTGACGTACGGAACGGTGCGTGAGGCGCGCGGGTTCACTTCGAGCACGTACACCGTGCCGTTCTGAATGGCGTACTGCACGTTCATCAGGCCGATGACGCGCAGCGCTTTGGCGAGCCGCACGGTGTAGTCCTCGATGGTGGCGATGGCGTTGGCGGCGAGCGATTGGGCGGGCAGCACGCACGAGCTGTCGCCCGAGTGCACGCCGGCTTCCTCGATGTGCTCCATGATGCCGGCGATCAGGACATCATCGCCGTCGGAGAGCGCGTCCACATCGACTTCGGTGGCGTCTTCCAGAAAACGGTCTACCAGCACCGGGCGCTCCTGCGAAAACGTGACGGCTTCGCGCATGTACTGGCGGACCATCTCCTCGTCGTAGGCGATCACCATGGCGCGGCCGCCCAGCACGTAACTGGGACGCACCAGCACGGGGTAGCCGATGCGGCGGGCCACGTCGCAGGCCTCTTCGACGCTGGTGGCGGCGCCGTTGGCGGGGCAGGGAATGGCGAGGTCGTCGAGCAGCTTGCCGAAGAGCTTGCGGTCCTCGGCGAGGTCGATGTCTTCGGGATCGGTGCCGATCGTAGGCACGCCGAGGCGCTTCAACGGCAGCGCGAGGTTCAGCGGTGTCTGGCCGCCGAACTGCACGATCACGCCATCGGGCTTTTCGGTGTCGCAGATGTTCAGGACGTGTTCCAGGGTGAGCGGCTCGAAGTACAGGCGGTCGCTGGTGTCGTAGTCGGTCGAAACCGTTTCGGGATTGCAGTTGACCATGATCGACTCGACGCCCATCTCCTGCAAGGCGAAGGACGCGTGGCAGCAGCAGTAATCGAACTCGATGCCCTGGCCGATGCGGTTGGGGCCGCTGCCCAGGATCACGACTTTCTTGCGGAGCGCGGGATCGGCTTCGCAGGAGCTTTCGTAGCAGGAGTAGAGATAGGGAGTGAAGCTTTCGAATTCGGCCGAGCAGGTATCGACGCGGCTGAAAACGGCGCGGACCCCCAGTTCTTTGCGGCGCTGGCGAACCTCGATTTCGCCGGTCCCCCACGTTTTGGCCAACTGCACGTCGGAGATCCCGTAGCGCTTGGCGCGCTGGAGCATCTCCCGCCCGGCGCCGGCAAGCGTGGCGCCGGCGAGCTCGGATTCGAAATCCACCACCTCTTTCACCTGCTCGAGGAACCACGGATCGATCGCGGTGAGTTCGTGGATGTCCGCGACGCTGTAGCCGTTCGCCATGGCGAAGCGGATGTAGTTGAGGCGGTCCGGAGTGGGGGTGATCAGCTTGTTGCCGATGAGGCTCTTGTCGAGCTTCTCGGAGCCGAACGCACGGCCCGTCTCCAGGCTGCGCATGCCTTTGGACAACGCCTCTTTGAAGGTGCGGCCGATGGCCATCACTTCGCCCACCGACTTCATCTGCGTGCCCAGCGTGGGATCGGCGCCGGGGAATTTTTCGAAGGCCCACTTGGGGATCTTGGCGACCACGTAGTCGATGGTGGGCTCGAAGCAGGCGGGTGTCTTGCGCGTGATGTCGTTGCGGATCTCGTCGAGACGGTACCCCACCGCGAGCTTGGCTGCGATCTTGGCGATGGGAAATCCCGTGGCTTTGGAAGCCAGCGCCGAGCTGCGCGAGACGCGCGGATTCATCTCGATGATGACCATGCGCCCGTCGGCGGGATTGATGGCGAACTGCACGTTGGAGCCGCCGGTATCGACGCCGATTTCGCGGAGGCAGCGAATGGCGCCGTCGCGCATCATCTGGTATTCGCGGTCGGTGAGCGTCTGGGCCGGCGCCACCGTGATGGAATCGCCGGTGTGCACGCCCATGGCGTCGAAGTTCTCGATGGAGCAGATGATGATGCAGTTGTCGGCGAGGTCGCGCATCACCTCCAGCTCGAATTCCTTCCAGCCGAGCACGCTCTCTTCGATCAGGACCTCGTGCACCGGCGAAAGCGCCAGGCCGCGCTCCAGAATCTCGGCGAGTTCCTCCTGGTTGTAAGCGATTCCGCCGCCGGTGCCGCCCAACGTGAAGCTGGGCCGCACGATGCAGGGATACGAGATGCGCTCGGCGAATTCCAGCCCGCCCTTGATGCTGTTGACGAGCTGCGACTGCGGCGTCTCGAGCCCGATCTTGCGCATGGCATCCTTGAAGAGCAGGCGGTCCTCGGCCTTCTTGATGGCGTCGATCTTGGCCCCGATCAGCTCCACGCCGTAGCGCTCCAACACTCCGGCTTCGGCCAATTCCACCGATAGATTGAGGCCGGTCTGCCCGCCGACGGTGGAGAGCAGCGCGTCGGGGCGCTCGCGGCGGATGATCTCCTCGAGGTACGGCAAGGTCAGCGGCTCGACGTAAGTTTTGTCGGCCAGGTCGGGGTCGGTCATGATGGTGGCCGGGTTGGAATTCACCAGCACGACTTCGTAGCCGTCGGCCCTCAAGGCCTTGGTGGCCTGGGTGCCCGAGTAGTCGAACTCGCAGGCCTGTCCGATGACGATCGGACCGGAGCCGATGATCAGGATGCGGTGGAGGTCGTTGCGTCTGGGCATCGGCTATTCCCCGCTCATCAGCTTGACGAAATCGTCGAACAGGTAGTGCGAATCGTGCGGCCCGGGCGCGGCCTCGGGGTGGTATTGCACGCAGAAGACCGGATGGCTGCGGTGGCGGAAGCCTTCGAGCGTGCCGTCGTTGAGGTTGATGTGCGTCAACTCCACCTCGCTGAGGTTGAGCGAATCCGGATCGACCGCGAACCCGTGATTGTGCGAGGTGATCTCGACGCGTTTGGTGACCTCGTTGCGCACCGGATGATTGGCGCCGCGATGCCCAAACTTGAGCTTGTACGTCTTGCCGCCGACCGCCAGGCCGAGCAACTGGTGGCCCAGGCAGATGCCGAAGATCGGTTTCTTGCCGATGAGCTTGCGGATGTTGGCGACCTGGGCGTGGAGCGGCTCGGGGTCGCCGGGGCCGTTGGACAAAAAGACACCGTCGGGTTGGAGCGCGAGCACGTCCTCGGCAGAGGTGAGGGCCGGCACGACGGTGACGCGGCAGCCGACCTGCACCAGGCGGCGGAGAATGTTGCGCTTGATGCCGAAATCGTACGCCACCACGTGAAAGCGCTGGGCGGCGGCGCGCGCGATCGTCTCCGATGGCGAGCAGGGCTCGACGGGCGCGGCCCATTCGTAGCGCTCGGGCGTAGTCACGCGGCTGGCCAGATCGAGCCCGGCCATGGTGGGAATCGCACGGGCCTTTTCGACCAGTTTGCCCGGATCGCTTTCGACGGCCGAGAGCACGCCGCGCATGACGCCGCGCGTCCGCAGATGACGGACGAGCGCGCGCGTATCGAGGCCGGAGATGACGGGGATTCCGGCCTTGCCGAGGAAGTCGCCGGCTTGGGCATCGGAGCGCCAGTTGCTGGCGATGGCGGAAAACTCGCGGACCCCGAGGCCTTCGATGTAGGGGCGGGCGGACTCGTTGTCGGCGGCGCTGGTGCCGTAGTTGCCGATCTGCGGGTTGGTCAGGATGACGATCTGGCCGGCGTAGGACGGATCGGTAAAGACTTCCTGGTAGCCGGTAAGCGCGGTATTGAAGACCACCTCTCCGGACCGTTCGGCAGGCGCACCAAAACTCCTGCCCTCGAAGACCGTTCCGTCTTCCAAGGCGAGGATTGCAGAGTTCAAGTTAGGCTGTTCCTCCAGGGAAGTGGGTAACTGCTATTCTAGCCAATTTCGACGGGGACCGGCTGATGTCGCCTCGCGGCGGAGGCGGGAGTGCTCGCGGGAAGACGCCGCGACAGGAAAATGAACGAGCAAAGCCAATTTCTGAGCGGCCCGGCTGAGTTCGCCCCGCGACGGGGGCGGAACTGCTCGCGGGAAGCAGGGCGACCCTAACGCCCCTGCGGAGGAAATGAACGAGCAAAGCCAATTTGGAGTCAACTTTCAAGAGAACGATCGCCCTCTATAGGGGCTTCCCGTGACTGGCGCGGCTGGACACACGTGTCCCGCCGGCGCATGAGAATTTCGTTGCGGCGGCCGGGGCTTGCCCAGACATCGGACCGGGGCGGAACCAATTGGTACCGCGCCGTGCGTGGTCCGGCCGCCAGTGACTTGAGCCGCATCTTCAAAGGGATCAGCACGCTGTTGGGCGTCTTACCTTCGATTCGACGACTGACTCTCAGGTGACCCTTCCCATGCATCGAGTGATGTGGAACCGCGGTCCCAGAGTCTCCCCGCCGACCTGCAGAGGTCCGGGCTTTCTTAAGGCCCTTACGGGGAGTCCAGTACCACCAAATAAGCAACGCTTCCTGGCCAGGAAGAAAAGTGGCGATTCAGGGCCCCGGGTTGCCCCGGGGCGTAAATCGATCCTCGATTTGACATTAGCATCGAGGCACGCGAGATCTTCGGACAGGGATGGACAAATGCTGTAGAATCAGCGGCAAATATTTTCAAACTTTGGTGATCGGTGGAAGCCGGCCGATTTGGAGAATGACGCTGATGAGGTCGATGTCGTTCTTTTTCATATTGATAGGGTTGACAAGCGGAGAAATCACTTAAAGGATTGGTGGAATTCGCCGCTTGGCGAGCTTGCCCCCGTCGCCGTGCAGCGCGCTGGTTTTCACCTTCGCGCCTTGCTCCAGACGATCGCCTGGCCGTAAGGCGTGAGCACTACCGGACCAACCAGGCCGTAGGGCTGCACCAACCCGCGGTTCTTGACATCGTCGTCTAGCTCCGCCAGCCTGTTGTTCAGCGTGGTAGCAACGCGGACGGCGATGGTGTTGCGGCCAGCCTCGAGATACGGCCCGATATCTCCCTCGGCGGCGAGCTGGTCCATGGGCACGGCTTTGCTGTTGACCGTCAAGGTGAACGTGTCGAAAACCTCGCCCAGGCTCAGCCTTGCGCCATTCGCGGCGGTCCATTTGGCCGGCAGATCGATTGTGGTGGTGTACGTGCCGAGACCGGAGACGTTGCGCAGCGCCGGGATCTCCGGCCATGGCTTCAGCTCCTTCAGGTCGAGTTCGGTTTTCGCCTTGCGCGTTTCCGCCGCCGCCACGCCGAAGGTGGTCGCGTACGGGTTCGCGGGCTGCCAATCCTCGACCGCCAGATGCCAGGCAGCCCGGGTCAGGTCGATCGCGGACGGCACGCTGCCGATTACGCTGCGAACGGCCCGGCCATCGCTGAGCGAAGTGGTATACGTCCCTGCTTTAGACGCACGGATCACCACACCCCTCGGGTCCATGACGGCATCGTCCGCGCTCGTTTTTGTGGCGTGCACCTCCGGAGGCGGGACCCCGAAGCGGTTCGGGTCTTCGCTCAACGCGATCAACGCGGCGTTATCGCGCGAGAGCCGGATGCGAAGAGTCACCCGGTCGCCTGTGGACGTGTAATTGACCAGCGGCCAGATTTTGCCGGACCACGCATCGAGGAGGTATGGGCGTCCCCGTCCTTCCAGGCTGAACTCCCGGTCCACAGGCTCGCCGGTCGCCGGCTCGAAAAGGGTCCGTGGCTCATTCTCCGGGCTCACCACTCCCTGGTTATAGAAGAAGTAATAATCCGTTTTGGCGGCGGCATCGCGGCGATGCACGCTGAGCACGGGAGACGGCGCGCCGGGCTCCGCGGACGGACGGATTCCCAGAGAGCGCAGCTTGTCCGGCACGCCGGACTCGTGCGCCACACGGGAGACCGAGCGCTCGGCCAGCAGTTCGGCGATGACGCTGCGCAGCGTGGCATCGGTCTCCGGAGCGTTGCCGGGCGTCCGGTCCGGCGGTGTGCCCACCACGATCACTGGCAGGCCGGCGCGCGTGTAGCCCAGGATTTTCCGCGCGACCTCGACGGGCATCGACGTCTTGACTGGATCGGTCGGGGGTCCCTGCTCGCTGTCGACGATCAGCGCCTGGTAAGCGGGCCCGTTCGCCGCCAGACGATTTCCGGTTACGGTCGCGTTCGGCAGGTCGAGCATGGCCGGGTTGAGGTAATCGCGCGTGTAGCCGGCCTCCTGCAGCTTCGTGTCGCCCCATGCCCGATATTTGAAGCCTTGCGACGGGGGATACAAGTAGTTCTGCATGTAGACCGCGACATCGGTCTTGGCGTCGCCCTGTGTGAGGACCTGCTGGTTGCGAGCGAGATAGTCGTTATATACGCGGGCGTCTATCCAATACGGCTCGCGCGGACCCCAGGCGTTGGAGAACCCCGCCTGGCCGAAGTTGTGGTAGCCCGGCCATTTCCACGTGGCGCCGTCGCGGTAGGGATAGACGTGGTAGACCAGCTTCGTGATGCCGCCCGCGAAGCTCCTGTGCATGCGTATGGTGGCGTCCTGGAAAGTCTGGGCGTAGCTCTGACCGAGCGCCGCGCAGCACTCCGTGGAGTACCACGGATTCCCGGTCATGTGGTTCGCCGAAGCCATGGGCAGGTAGTTGTCCACCTCGTCACCCACGAACAGCGATTCGTGCTCCGGACGGTCCACGGCCGCGGCCGCGAGCACCATGTCGGTGATGGGGGTCGTGAGGCTGGCCTCCCCTTCCACCTGCACGCGCAGCAGGTTGTTGTACTTCCGCACCCACGTCCGCAGGGGGGCGATCTGCTTCTCAAGCCAGATATCGCCGCGGACCGCATAGAGGTCATTGCGCACGCGCGGCGCGCTCCCGTCGCTAAAGCTGAAGATGTCCTGGAACAGCGCCGGAAGGTTCGGGATGAGGGAGTAGTGGCGGCGGTTGGGGAACTCCTCGGCCATCCGATTGGTCCAGAGTTCGTCGGGGCAGCCGCGATCGCTGGAGTGCGAGTCGTAGAAAATGTCGCCGCCGTTGGCCTTCATCAGTTCCTTGACCTCGGCGCTCAAGCCCGCTTCCATGCTGCTAATTAATTGGGTGTAACCCTCTTCGCTGAAAGGGTCGGGCTGGGCGAAGACGCCCCGCGCCCAGAAGGCGATCAACTGCCACTGCGCGCCGGCCGGAGACGACGGCGCTGTCCACCGGATGTCGCCGGCACTGGTGCCCCCCAGCACGCCGGCAGTATTCTTGCCGGTGACCGCGGGCGTCAAATCGACCACCGAGGACCGGTCCAATTCCGCGGGGCCCGCAGCCGGGCACGGCGTCTGGGTGCAGCGGTAAGCCATCACTGCAATGAGGGTGGCGCGACCAGGCTGCGGCCCCGCTCCTCTGCCGCCCTGCCCGCCACGGCCGCCCGCTCCCGCTGCGCCGGCAGGGCCTCGCGCGGCTCCCCGGGCGCCGGCACCGCCGGGCAGTCCGCCAAACCCGCTCCGCCCGCCCGCGGTCAAAGTGGGAGGCGGCAAGTGCCCTTCGAACGTAGCGCCTGCATTAACCTCCACCTTGCCGACCACCAGCGTTTTGCGGGCGTGGTCGTCGTCGATCGAATAGCCGGCGGGATACTGCGTCGGACCATGGCTGAGGCTGACCTTGATGCCGGCCTGGTTGGCGGCCGTGAGCAAGGCGACGAGCTGCTCGTTATTGGGAAACGCGCCCTGGCCGACTTCGACGCCGGCGATGCCCTGGTCGTGCATGTCCCGGATCTCGGCCCGGATCTCCGCCGGGTCAGCGGTCGCCGGCATGTTCATCCGCACCCACGGCAGGTCGGCGGCAGGCGGGTGGGCGAAGGACGCTGCCGTCAGCTTCGTCACCGGGTTGAACCGGATCCATTCGGACCTCGCCGTGGCGGCGACTTTGGAGCTCTGAGCAAGCGCGGCCGCTGCCAGCAGAACCAGTACGGTGGACACCGCGACGGGGATCAGCGATCGTCTCATGGGATCTCCATTGTAGCTTCCGGCCTCTTCCAGGACCTTCAGGCCACCGAGTGCCGATTACACCCACGATCAGCCCGCCGATGGTAGAATCGGCCCCATGCGATCCGCAATACTGGCGTCACTCGCCTGCGTCGTCCTGGCCGCGGTGTGGCTGCTGCCGGCGCAAGAAGGCGAGACTCCCCGAGGCGATCCGGCGTTTCGCGGTATGCGGTACCGGCTGATCGGGCCGTTTCGCGGCGGGCGGTCCCTGGCCGTCGCCGGCGTTGCGGGCGATCCCGACACCTACTACTTCGGCGCTGCCGGAGGGGGCGTGTGGAAGTCCACCGATGGCTCGTTCACCTGGACGCCGGTCTTCGATCGCGAAAACGCATTCTCCATCGGGGCCATGGCGGTCGCGCCATCCGACAAGAACGTGATCTATGTGGGCACCGGAGAGACCGCGCTGCGCGGCGATATCGCCCAGGGCGACGGCGTCTACAAATCGATCGATGCCGGCAAGACGTGGAAGAACGCCGGCCTGCGCGACAGCCGCGCCATAGGCCGCATCCTGATTCATCCGCGCAATCCCGATATCGTTTACGTGGCCTCCCTCGGCCATCCGTTCGGATCCAATGCCGAGCGCGGCGTCTTCCGCACCATGGACGGCGGCAAGAGCTGGGAGAAGGTGCTCTATAAGGATGAACTCACCGGCGCGGTGGATCTTTCACTCGACCCCGGCAATCCCGCCATTATTTTCGCCGCACTCTGGCAGGCGCGCCGCTCGCCGTGGGGATTCGAAAGCGGCGGCCCCGGCAGCGGCCTGTATCGCTCCGCCGATGGCGGCGCCACCTGGCGGCAACTGCAAGGCGGCGGGCTGCCCAAAGGACCCTGGGGCAAGATCGGCGTTTCCGTGGGCGCCAATTCCGACCGCGTCTATGCGCTCATCGAAGCCAAGGAGGGCGGCGGCCTCTTCCGCTCCGACGATGGCGGCACTCGCTGGCAACTGGTCAACCCGAGCCGCGCGCTGGTGCAGCGGGCTTTCTATTACATGCACATCTTCGCCGACCCGAAGTCGCCCGACACGGTGTACGTGCTCAACGTGGAGTTTGTGAAATCCACCGATGGCGGCCGCACCTTCAACCGCATCCGCCCGCCGCATGGCGACAACCACGCGCTGTGGATCGATCCCGCCAACATCAACCGGATGATCTCCGGCGACGACGGCGGCGCCACGGTCTCGGTGGATGGCGGCCGGCACTGGTCGCCCGAGAGCAATCAGCCGACCGCGCAGTTCTATCACGTCATCACCGACAACCGCTTCCCGTACCAGGTCTACGGAGCGCAGCAGGACAACTCCACCGTCGCCATCTCGAGCCGCAGCGACTCGGGCAGCATCGACCGGCCCGACTGGTATCCCGTGGGCGGCGGCGAATCGGGCTACATCGCGCCCTATCCGCCCGACCCCAACATCGTCTACGCCGGCGGCTACGAGGGCTCGCTCACACGCTTCGACAAGCGCACCGGCCAGAGCCGGCAGATCTCGCCGTGGCCCGAGATCACCGACGGCGAGGGCGCCGCCCGCCTGAAACACCGCTTCCAGTGGACCTCGCCGACCGTGATTTCCCCGCACGATCCCGGCATTCTGTACCACGGCGGCGAGCGCCTCTTCAAGACCACGGACGGCGGGACCCACTGGGACACCATCAGCCCCGACCTCACGCGCAACGACAAGGCCAAGCAGGTTGCCGCGGGCGGCGAGATCGATCTCGACGACACCGGGACCGAGTATTACGACACCATCTACACGATCGCCGAATCGCCGCGCGCCAAGGGCCAGATCTGGGTGGGCACCGACGACGGCCTGGTGCAGCTCACCCGCGATGCCGGCAAGACCTGGGCCAACGTGACGCCCAAGGATCTGCCCGAGTGGAGCCGCATCAGCCTGGTGGAGGCCTCGCCGCACGATGCCGCCACCGCCTATGTGGCCGCCAACCACTACCAGATGGACGACCTGGCGCCCTACATTTTCAAGACCGGCGATTACGGCAAGACGTGGACCCGCATCACCGAGGGCCTGCCCGCCGATGCCTTCGCGCGCGCCGTGCGCGAAGATCCCGTGCGGCGCGGGCTGCTTTTCGCAGGAACGGAATCGGGCGTTTATGTTTCGTTCAACGACGGCGCGCGATGGCAGTCCCTGAAGCTGAACATGCCGTCCGCGCCGGTCTACGACCTGGTGGTCAAGGACAGCGACCTGGTGGTGGCCACTCACGGGCGCGCCTTCTGGATACTGGACGACCTTTCTCCCTTGCGGCAGTTCCAGGACGAGATCCCGAAATCCGACGCGCACCTGTACACGCCCTCCGCGGCGATTCGCTTTCACGGCGGCGGCCGCGGAGGAGCGGGCGGGCGCGGCGGTCCCGTGACCACGGGCGAGAATCCGCCCGCGGGCGCGATGATCTACTACTACCTGAGGACCGCGCCCAAGGACGAAGTCACCATCGAGATCCTGGACAGCGCCGGCAAATCCGTGCGGAAATATTCCAGCCTGCGGATGCAGAGAGTGGATCAGCAGCCGCGCGATCCCGAGGCCGAACCGCCGCGCAAAGAGATCGAGCCCGCCCCCGGCCTGAACCGGTTCCTGTGGGACCTGCGCTACGAGCCCGTGCCGCAGGTGCCGGGTTACTCGTTGTTCCTGTACGCGCGCGGCGAAGCCGGCCCGCTGGCGCTGCCCGGCGCATATCAGGTCAAGCTGTCGGCGGGCGGCCAGACCTACACCGCGCCGCTCGAAGTGAAGCTCGACCCGCGCGTCGAGGTCAGCCGCGAGGACCTGGAGAAGCAGTTCACCCTGCTCACGCGCATTCATCGCGATCTGGCCAGCCTGTACCAGACGGTCAACCAGATGCAGGATCTGCGCGCGCAACTGAAGGGACTCGCCGGGCGCCTGACCGATGCGAAGACGGCGCCGGTGGTGGAGGCCGCGAAGGCTCTCGACAAGAAGATCGAGGCCGCGGAAGGCGTGCTGGTGGAATTCCGGATCACCTCCAGCGAAGATTCCCTGGCCTATCCGCTGGCGCTCGACGGGAAGCTGTCGGTGCTCGCGGCCATGGTGCAGAGCACTTCCGATTCGGCTCCCACCGAGCCCGAAACGCAGCTCTTCCAGGAACTCAGCAAGAAGCTGGACGAAGATCTGTCGCAGTGGGGGCACATCCTGTCGACGGACCTGGCGTCGTTCCAGACGCTCACCTCGCAGCACAATTTGCAGACCATCGTGCTGTCCGGGCGCTGATCGGCCGCAGGCGGGCCGGGAAGACGGGCAAGCTAAAGCATGCCCCACCCCGTATGATGGAAGCATGTCCCGGGTGCGCATTCTGTGTTGCCTCCTCGCGGCCTCTGTGGCGGCGATCGCCCAGCCGGCGAGGAGCGTCGATCAGTTGATCAGCTTCATCAAGTCCGCCATCCAACTGAAGCAGGACGACCGCAAGGTGGCCGAAGAGGTCGCCAGAATCCGGCTGAGCAGCCGGTTGGAGAAGAGCACGGTCGACGATTTGCAGCGCCTGGGCGCGGGTCCGAAGACCGTGGCGGCGCTGGCGAAGCTGGTCGAGGCTACCACCAGCCTGCCCGTGGCTGTCACGGCGCCGCCGCCGGCTCCGGTGGTGGTGCCGCCGCCCGAACCGGCCGAGCTGAACCGGATCCTCGCCGAAATCCGCCAGAACGCCCTCGACTACACCAAGAATCTGCCCAACTACATCTGCGCGCAGGAGACCAGGCGGCACGTCGATCCCACCGGCACGGGAAACTACCGGCTGGCCGACCGGATTCTCGAGAAGCTCACCTTCTTCGAGCAGAAGGAAGATTACAAGGTGATCAGCATCAACGACCGGCCGGTGACCAATGGCGTCCAGCACAACCAGTTGGGCGGGGCGAAATCGTCGGGCGAGTTCGGCAGCATCCTTCACACCATTTTCGACCCGGAGGCCCAGGCCGAGTTCCAGTGGGAGCGCTGGGCCACGCTGCCGGCGGGCCGCGCCTATGTGTTCGCGTTTCGCGTCCGCCAGCCGCGCTACGGCATCGAGCACGGCGAATCCAAGCGCTCGATTTCGGTCGGGTTCCACGGCCTCATCTTTGCCGACCGCGACACCAAGACCGTACGGCGCATTCAGATGGAATGCGACGGCATTCCCGCCGATTTCCCGATTCAGAGCGTGACGCTCGCGCTGGACTACGACACCTTCGAAATCGCCGGCCAGAAGTTCGTGCTGCCCTTGAAATCGGAGATTCGTTCGCGCGAAGGAACTTACCTGTCGTGGAACGAGGTCGGCTACCACAACTACAACAAGTTCGGCGCCGACGCGAGCATCACGTTCGATACGCCGGAGGACAACCCGCCGGTGAAAAAGAAATAGGAACCGCGCCCCTGCTCCCACTTGCTTTCCGGCCCGCCGCCATATATACCACGTGTATGGCTCATTTCACACGCAGGTCCATGCTGAAAAGCTCTCTGATGCCGATGGCCGGCATGCTGGGTCTACCGTCGATCTCCGCGGCGGCGCAAACGGCGGTCTCGGCCTACCGGCGGCCCAAGCTGAAAATTACGGAAGTGCGGACCGCCGAGGTGCGCGTCCACGGGTACCAGGTCCACATCCGCGTCTACACGGACCAGGGCATCGTCGGCCAGGGCGAGACCACGGACGCGTCGCAGGGCAACGTGCCGCTCATCCGGTCCTTCGCCCGCATGCTGACCGGGCAGGACCCTTTGAACATCGAAGCCGCGTTCGAGCGCATCCGCACCTCGGGCATCTTTGCGGGCGCGCAGAGCGGGCAGTACGTCACGGCGTTGACGGGAGTCGAAACCGCGCTCTGGGATATCGCCGGCAAAGCGCTGGGCCTCCCCGTGTACCAGCTTTTGGGCGGCAAGGTACGCGACCGCGTCCGCGTGTACTGCGATTCCGGCGCGCGCGAGATGTTCCCCGGAGACGAGCGCTCGCTGGCGCGCATCAAGGAGATCCAGGGCCTGGGCTTCACCGCCGCCAAAATCGATATCGACGACGCGGCCGACCCGGCGCGCTTCGACCGCGTCAACTGGACCGCGTCCAACGCCGAGATCGACCACATGATCGCCAAGATCGCGTTCACCCGCGAGAACTACCCGAAGGCCATCGACCTGGCGGTGGACATGCACGGGCGCTACGACCTCGGCACCGCCAAGCGGGTCGCCAAGGAAACCGAGCCGTTCCGGCTGATGTGGCTGGAAGAGCCGGTGCCGCCCGAGAACATCGATGCCATGCGCGACGTGCGCGCCTCCACCCACACGCCCATCTGCTGCGGCGAAAACATTTTCCTGCGGCACGGATTCCGCGAGCTTCTGGAGAAGCAGGCGGCCGACATCATCATGCCCGATTTCCAAAAGTGCGGCGGACTGCTGGAGGCGCGGAAAATCGCCGACATGGCCCACACCTACTATGTGCCCGTCGCGCCGCACGCCGTGACGTCGCCGATCGGCATGATGGCCACCGCGCAGGTGTGCGCCGCCATTCCCAACTTCCTGGTGCAGGAATGGCACTGGGTCGATACCATCCCCCTGTGGCGCAACTGGGTCAAGGAGGGCGAAATCATCGACAAGGGTTTCATCACCATCCCCGAGCGCGCGGGCCTGGGCGTGGAAATGAGCGACGAAGGCGCGCGCAAGGCGCAGGTGCCCGGCACGCCCTGGTTCGAGAAGGCCTGAGGAGGAGAACATGCGAAAGATATTCCGCCCGATTCCGTTGGCGGCGCTGCTCGCGGCCGCGCCCGTGCTGGCCCAGCCGGGCATTCTCACCAGGGAGCAACTGATCCAATACACGCCCGAGTGGAAGGGCGAGCGCTTCGCCGACGGGCGTCCCAAGGTGCCGGACGGCATTCTGAAACGCATGAAGAGCGTGACCTTGGAAGAGGCCTGGGCGACCGTCAAGGGCGCCGGCTACGGCCACCAATACGAGGACAACTGGTTCACCATACATCCCGACAAGGTGCTGGTGGGGCGCGCGCTGACGGCGCAATGGCTGCCCGGGCGTCCCGACATCCACCGCGTCATCACCGACCAGGGAAAGACCGACGGCCGCATCGGAGGCCAGAATGCCTGGCCGGTGGACATGCTGCAGCCCGGCGACGTCTACGTGTGCGACCACTTCGGACTCAAGGAAGACGGCCCGTCCATCGGCGACAACGTGGGCAACGCGATTTATGCCAAGAGCGGCAACGGCATCGTGTACGACGGCGCGGTCCGCGACATCAACGGCCTGAAGGAACTCGAGAACTTCACCTCGTTCGTCCGTTCTTACGATCCGTCGCACCACCTGAGCAATCTTTCGGCGGGCGACCGCATGAACTCGACCATGATCGGGATCAACATCCCCATCCGCATCGGCCACGCCACGGTGCTGCCCGGCGACGTGGTGCTGGGCCGGGATGGCGGCGTATTATTCATCCCGCCGCAGCTTGCCGAAAGCGTAGTGCAGTACTCGGAGATCACGCAGCTCCGCGATCACTTCGGCCATCAGCGCCTCAGGGAAGGGAAGTACACGGCGGGACAGATCGACGCGCGGTGGTCGGACCCCATCGAACGCGATTTCACCGGGTGGCTGCGCGACAACATCGACAAGCTGCCGGTGGGCCGGGAGCAGGTGCAGGAGATCATCGACAAGCGATCGAAGTAGGAGCGCCGCGCGGGAAGCACCACCCGGAACGGGGTCGATCAATTTTTTCTATCCGGCAGATAAAAGGCCTACTACTCTCTTGCTCCGGGAGGCGACAAGGTGTATACCTATCCTAAATACCCTTAGAAGATTGGAAACGGAGTTTAGTATGGCGAAATCGTTTTGGAGGATTGCGGCCCTTCTGTGTTCTGCCGCGGTCCTGTTCGGGCAAACGGCCTCCCTCACCGGAACGGTGACGGACCCGCAGGGGGCCGTAATCCCAGGAGCAAACATCTCGATCGTCAACGCCCAGACGGGCGCGGCGCGTGATGCGGTGGCCGACGCCCAGGGCCGCTATACCATGCCGCAGTTGACACCGGGAACCTACAAGCTCAGCGCCAAGGCGACGGGCTTCGCCGACGTGGTGATCGACAACGTCGAGCTGTTGGTGAACCAGCCGGCAACCGTGCCGATCGTGTTTGAAAAAGTCGGCGCGACCAAGGTCACTGTGGAAGTCTCGGCCGCGGCGACTCAGGTGAACACCACCGACGCTTCCCTGGGCAACGCCATCGCCGGCACGGCCATCGTGGAGTTGCCGTTCTTTGCGCGCAATGTCGTCAACCTGCTCCAGTTTCAGCCGGGCGTCACCGCCACGGGCACGGGTGACAAACGCGATGGCGCGGTCAACGGCGGCAGGGCGGATCAGTCGAACGTCACCCTGGACGGCGTGGACGTCAACGACCAGAACGCGCGCGCGGCATTCACCAGCGTCCTGCGCGTCACGCTCGACTCGGTGGAGGAGTTCCGCACCACCACCACCAACGGCGCCGCCAACATCGGCCGCGGGTCCGGGGCCGACGTGGCCATGGTGACCAAATCGGGCACCAACGAGTTCCATGGCTCGCTTTACGAATACCGGCGCGGCACCGAAACGGCCGCCAACAGCTTTTTCAACAACCGCGCGGGCGTGCCCATCGCCCCGCTGCTGATCAACGTTTTCGGCGGCTCGGCCGGCGCGCCGATCAAGAAGAACAAGGCGTTCATCTTTTTCAATTACGAGGGCCGGCGCGACGCCAGTTCCAGCACCACCACCCGCACGGTCCCCGCCGAGACGCTGAAGCAGGGCATCGTGTTGTACCACGATAAGAGCGGCGTGCTGCATCAGCTCATGCCGGCCGATATCAAGGGCATCGATCCCCTGGGGATCGGCGTCAATCCAGCCGCGCTCAAGGAACTGTCGAGCTTCCCCGTGGGAAACACCAGTACGGCCGGGGACGGGCTGAACACCACCGGATACCTCTTCAACTCGCCGGGCTACAACATCCAGAACACTTACATCGCCAGGCTCGATTACAAGCTGGACAATGCCGGCAAGCATTCGCTCTTTCTCCGCGGCAACCTCCAGAATGACTGGACGGACAACCAGAGCACGAACGCTCCCCAGTTCCCCGGGCAGGTGCCCAACTCGGTGACTCTGGCCAACAACAAGGGCCTGGCGGCAGGCTATACCGCGGTGCTGACGCCCAGCATGGTGGCCACCACGCGATACGGATTCACGCGCGCCGGCGGAGAGACCACCGGCATTCTGACCAGCAACTACGAGTGGTTCCGCGGATTGGACACCCCCTACGGGATCAGCACCGGACTGGCCCGTATCGTCCCGACCCATACCATCTCCCAAGACGTCTCCTGGAATCACTCCGGCCATGACTTTCGGTTCGGCGCCATTGTCCGGCTGATTTCCAACCAGTCCAACAGCTACCGGCATTCGTACAGCAACGCCTCGTCGAACCCCAACTGGCTGAAGGGTAACGGATCGGATATCTCTCCCGCCACGCTGAACCTGGCCAAGGGCGACACCACCAGCTACCTGTACGCCATGGCCGCAGTGCTCGGCCTGGAGGCTGAGGGGACGGCCAACTACAACTACAAAACGGATGGCAGCCTCTATCCCGTGGGTGCTCCAGTGCCGCGCGACTTCGTGAATCACGAGGGCGACCTGTACGCGCAAGACACCTGGAGGGCGACCCGCGAACTCACCCTCACGGCGGGCCTGCGCTTCTCGCTGGAGCCGGCGGTTTACGAAGCCAACGGGCAGCAGGTTTCCCCCACCATGCCGTTCGCCGACTTTATGAACAAGCGCGGCGCATTGGCGGACCAGGGTCTCTCGCAACAGGGAGTCGGCCTGATCAGTTTCGTGCCCGCGAACGGCCCCGGGGGGAGACCGCTGTACCCTGACCACAACGACTGGTCACCGCGTGTAGGTTTGGCCTATTCCCCCAAGGCGGAGGGCGGGCTGGCGCGGTTTCTTTTCGGCGGAGCCGGAAAAACGGCCATCCGCGCCGGCGCCGGCATGTACTACGACGAAATGGGCCAGCCGCTGGCGCAAACGATCAACGCCAACGCCTTTGGCCTGGCCACCACGCTCACCACCCCTCCCAACGTCTTGAACAGCAGCCAGGTTCCGCGGTACACCTCCTTTTACGCCGTCCCATCCGCCATCGTGCCGGCCGCGGGACCGTCGGGTCTGGGGGCGCCCTACCCGACGTCGGGCGCGGGATCGTTCGCCATTACCAGCAGCCTGGACGACCAGTTGAAGGCTCCCTACACCATCAACCTGAACTTCAGCGTCGGCCGCGATTTCAGTCACGGGTTCTTCGTGCAGGGCGCCTATGTCGGCCGTCTCTCGCGCCACACCCTGAGCAACCGCGACCTGGCGGCGTACACCGACCTGAGGGACCCCAAGAGCGGGCAGACCTTCTGGCAGGCCTTTCACCAACTGGCGACCGCACTCGACTACAGCGGAGTCTCGGTTGCCAACCTTCCCAAGATCCCCTTCTTCGAGAACATGTGGCCGGGCGCTGCGGGAAACGGCTTCACCGCCACGCAGGTCTGGGCGAAGGACTATCTGGAGAATGAACCGCAGGGCGATTTCTCCGATGTGCTCAACGACTTCGACAACGCCGCCAACTGCAGCACGAAGGGTACGGTGTTCAATTCCGACAACTCGGTCAACACGGCAGCCTGCGGGGTTTATGGCCCCTGGATGATGTTCAACCCGCAGTTCTCCGCGCTGGCCGCCTGGAGCTCCATCGGCAAGGGCTCCTACCATGGGTTGCAATGGACCGTTCGGAAACAGTTTGGCAGCGGGCTGGTTTTCGATTTCAACTACACGTTTTCGAAATCCATCGACCTCGGTTCGGCCCGCGAAAGCGACGCCGGCACCGGCAACGCCAATTTTGCGGGGAATTCCGATTTCATTCAGAACGCTTGGAACCCCAGTCAGATGCGGGGTGTGTCAGGCTATGATTCGACCCACCAGGTCAACGGGTACGCGGTATATCAACTTCCCGTAGGCCGCGGGAAGCAGTTCGGCGCCCAGATGAGCAAGGTCGTTGACGCTCTCATCGGAGGCTGGCAGATGAGCGCCGGCTATCGCTTCACCACCGGTTTCCCGGTCAGTGTCATCAACGGGCAGCGCTGGCCGACGAACTGGGAAGTCGATGCATTGGGCACTCCGAACGGAAATCCGCTTCCTCCCGTGACGGACAACAAGAATGCGCCGGCAGCCCAGTCGGGCGTGAAGGGCGGACCCAATCTGTGGTCCAATCCCGCAGCCGCGTGGGCCGCGTTCGGTGAGACCATGGCGGGCGAGACGGGCAGCCGCGATACGATCCGCGGTTCCGGTATTTTCAATATCGACACCCTGCTCGCCAAGACTTTCACCATGCCCTGGTCGGAGCATCACAAGTTCCAGATTCGCTGGGAGAGCTTCAACGTGACCAACACCATTCGGTTCGATCCGAGTTCGGCGAACGTTACGGTCACCTCGCCGTCGGTATTCGGCCAGTTAACCGGCCAGTTCGGATCGCCGCGCCAGATGCAGTTCGCCGGCCGCTACACCTGGTAGCCTGGGTTGCTATGGATACCGGCCTGAATTCTGCAATAGCCGGCGTTCGGCAAGTCTTTCGGCAGTGTTCAGCCGCAGTACCCGGAGTGTTGCGGTCCCGACCTCGGTACGTGGTTTAATCAGCTCGGCCTCGAGACTGAAATGATCGCTCCACCGGTCCCGGCGGGGATGGAACAACCGAACTGCTTCTCCTGTGTTCGGGTCGATTGAAGCTACGTCGCTTCCCTTGTGGCGGTTACAGAGAACGCAGGCATACGCCAGGTTGTCGGGCAGCGAAGCGCCGCTACGACGGCTCGCAGTTGCTCACTAACGTCACCGGCCACGCGAGAGGATCCGGCGGGCCTTTGCCTTTGCCATTCTCAGAATGTGCTCCAGCTCCATGAAATGATCCAACTCCGCCTTCTCTTCCGGCGACAGGCCATTTTCCTTTTCGCGCTCGATGAGCTCGGCGACTCGCTGCTGCGCTTCGGGCGACGGCCGGAATTGAGCAACGGCTTCGGGCGTGGTGCCCCCAGCAATGAATTCGATGATCTCAAAATACGCAGGGGTCGCTATGCTCATCTATCCCTCATCTTACACCAGCGGGAAGTGCCCGCCTCCCTCGCGCTCGACGCTCATGCTTGCCCCTGCCCGCGCAGTTCGTTCTTGCGAATCTTGCCGGTGGCGGTGCGGGGGAGCGTAGTGAACTCGACGTGCTTGGGGCACTTGAAGTGGGCCAGTCGCGCGCGGCACCACTCGATCAGCTCGGCGGCGGTGACGGCGGCGCCGGGCTTGAGGCCCACGAAGGCTCTGGGAACCTCGCCCCACTTCTCGTCGGGCCAGGCGACGATGGCGACTTCGGACACCGCCGGATGGTCGGCGATCACCTTCTCGACTTCGATGGACGAGATGTTCTCGCCGCCCGAGATGACGATGTCCTTGGCGCGGTCGCGCAGCTCGATGTAGCCGTCGGGGTGCATCACGGCGAGGTCGCCGGAGTGGAACCATCCGCCGGCGAAGGCCTCCTCGGTCGCCTTAACATTGTTGTAATAACCCAGCATGACGTTGTTGCCGCGCATGATGACTTCACCCATCGTCTGGCCGTCGGGCGGGACATCGGCCATGTGGACATCGACGACCCGCAGGCCGGTGCCGGCGATGAGGAAGGGCACGCCCTGGCGGGCCTTGATCTGCGCGCGGGCATTGGCGTCGAGCGAGTCCCACTGGCTCTTCCACGCGCAAATGGTGTGGGGGCCGTAGGTCTCGGTGAGGCCGTAGAGGTGGGCGAGATCGGCGCCGGTCTCTTCGGCGGCGCGGATCACGGCGGGGGCCGGTGGCGCGCCGGCGGTGATGATCTTCAGGCCGTTGGTGAAACGGATGCCGAGGCTGGCGCAGTACCGCGTGAGCGTGGCGACGACCACGGGCGCGCCGCAGAGATGCGTGACGCCCTCCTCGACGATGAGGCGGACGGCCTCCTGCGCGTCGACCTGGCGCAGCAGGATGTGGCACCCGCCGACGCCCGTGATGGCCCACGGGAAGCACCAGCCGTTGCAGTGGAACATGGGCAAGGTCCAGAGGTACACGCTGCGCGAACTGAGGCCCTGCTCGACAATCTCGCCGACGGCGTTGAGCCAGGCGCCGCGGTGCGTGAACATGACGCCCTTGGGGAAGCCCGTCGTGCCGCTGGTGTAATTGATGCAGATGAGGCCGTCTTCCTCAGGTTCGGGGAGGTCCGCGAGCGGAAGATCGCCGGTGGCGAGGAATCGCTCGTAGTCGCTCACGATGTGCTGAACGGTCGGAAGGCCGGCGCGGGCGGGTTGGATGGCGTCGAGAAGTTGCGGGTCGGCGATGAGGACTTTGGCGCCGCAGTGATTGAGGATCCAGGCGAGTTCCTGGGTCTGCAGGCGCGTGTTGAGCATGACGAGGACGGCGCCGATGAGCATGGGTCCGAAATGCGCCTCGAGCGCGGCGAGATTGTTGGGCGCGAGGACCGCGACGCGGTCGCCGGGACCGACGCCGAGACGGCGGAGGGCGGAGCCGAGGCGGTGGACCCGCTCGTGGAACTCGGCATAGGTGATGCGGCGCGGGCCTTCGATGGCGGCGATCTGGTCGCGATAGACGGACGCGCTGCGCGCCAGCAGTTCGAGCGGTGTCAGGCAGGATCTCATCAGCAGAGACGATTGTACTCCAGAGGGGCCTGACCCGCCGCGCTACCCGATAATGTCGTGGATGATTTCGCCGCGGACTTCGGTCAGGCGCTCCTTGCGTCCCAGGTACATGTAGCTCAGCGCGTCCTGGTCGAGGCCCATCTGGTACAGCAAGGTGGCGTGCAGGTCACGGAAGTGAACCGGCTTTTCCACGGCCTTGAGGCCGATGGGGTCGGTCGCGCCGTACACCGTGCCGCCTTTGAATCCGCCGCCGGCCACCCACATGGTGAACCCGGTGTTGTGATGATCGCGGCCGTTGCCCTTCTCCGATTCCGGCGACCGGCCGAATTCGCCGCCCCACAGCACGATGGTGGAGTCCAGCAGGCCGCGGCGCTTCAGATCCTGGACCAGCGCGGCCACCGGCTTATCGGTGAACGACGCCATCTTGGCGTGGTTGCCTTCGATGTTCGAATGGGCGTCCCACTCGGTATCGGCCGCGCCGCCTCCGGAGACTACGCACACGAACCGCACGCCCTTCTCCACCATGCGCCGCGCCAGCAGGCAGCGGCGTCCGTCGTCGTCGGTCTTCGGATCGCCCACGCCGTACAGGTCGAGCGTCTCTTTCGGTTCCTTGCTGAGGTCGAAGACTTCCGGCGCTTCGGTTTGCATCTTGAAGGCCGTGTCGTAGGCGGAGATGCGGGCGGCGAACTCGGGATCCTCGCCGGGCAGATTGGCTTCGTTGAGCGCGCGAATCAGATCGACGGTGCCGCGCCTCTCGGCGAGCGATACGCCCTTCGGCAGGTCGAGATTGAGGACCGGCTTGCTGCCCGGGCGCAGCATGGTCGGCTGGAACACCGAGGGCAGGAATCCGCGATTGTACATGGGCAGGCCCGCCTCCTGCGCTCCGTGCGGATCGGGCATCACCACGTAGGCGGGCAGCGATTCCGCCACCGATCCGAGTCCGTACACCACCCAGCTTCCCATCGCCGGGAATCCGGGAATCACGCGTCCGGTCATCATCTGATACTGAGCGGCGGAGTGCACCACCATGTCGCCGTGCATCGAGCGGATGACGCACAGGTCGTCTACAATTTCGGCCTGGTGCGGGAACAGGTCCGACACCTCGATGCCCGACTTGCCATATTTTTTGAACGTGCACTTGGAGCCGAGCAGACGCGACGCCGCGTTGACGTTCTGATACTTCACGTCGCCGAACTCGGCCGGCCGCTTCTGGCCGTTCAGCTCATTGAGCAGCGGCTTGGGATCGAAGGTCTCGAGATGCGAGGGGCCGCCCGCCATGTAAACGAAGATGAAGGCCTTGGCCCTGGCGTGTTCGGGCATGTGGGGCGGCTTGGGTGCCAGCGGATTGTAGCGGGCGGCCGCCGCCTGTTGCTGGGCCATCATCGAAGCGAACGCCAGCGAGCCGGCGCCGCAGAAACAGTGGGTCAGAAACTCGCGGCGATTGCGGGCATATCGAATGTGTTCGGGCATCTCAATTCACATACAGAAACGCGTTCAGGTTGAAGACGGCCAGGGCGAATTCCTTCGTCCGGGCGGGATCGCCGGGCGCGCCGGCCAGAAACTTCCTGGCCAGCGCCTTCTCGGAAGCGTTCGGCAGCCGGCCCGCGGCCAGGCGCCAGGCGTAATCGATGCGCTCCGCTGGGGTGGTGCGCTCCTTGAGCAGCCGCCCGGAAAAGACCGCGGCCAGTTCATTGGAAGTCTGGCCGTTCAGCAGTTCCAACGCCTGCGGCGCGTGCGTGGACTGTTCGCGGCGCGCGCAGGAAAGCAGCGTGTCGGGCGCGTCGAACACCTCCATCAGCGGCAGGCGGAGGTTGCGCTTGTAGATCATGTACAGGGTGCGGCGGTCGTACTCGCTCTTGTCGCGCGTCGGCACCCAATACTGCGGCCGCTTCAGCATCAGCACCAGCTCCGGATCGATCGGCACCATCACGCTGGGCCCGCCTGGCTTCAGATTCAGCCGCCCAGCGATGGCCAGCATGGAATCGCGGATCTCTTCCGCTTCCAGGCGGCGATGCGTGAACTTCCAGAGCAGCGCATCGTCGGCGTCCTTCTCCATCGCGATTTTTTCGATGGGCGAAATGCTCGATTGCCGGTAGGCGCTCGACAGCAGAATCATGCGGTGGATGGGCTTGAGCTTCCATCCGCCCGCGATGAACTGGTTGGCCAGCCAATCCAGTAATTCCGGGTGGGAGGGCCGCATGCCCATGCGGCCGAAATCGTTGGGCGTGGCGACGATCCCGCGGCCGAAATGAAACTGCCAGATGCGGTTCACCATGACCCGTGCGGTGAGCGGGTTCGCCGGGTCCGCCACCCACTCGGCCAGTTTGAGCCGCGGATTCGCGGTGTCGAGCGGCGCTTCGGGAGCGCCGTCCGGCAACAGGATTCCCAGCGGGCGTACGCCGACCTTGTCGCCCTTGGCCAGGTAATCGCCGCGTGACAGCAGGTGGATCGGGGTCGCCTGTTTCGGATCGTCCTTGACGCTGTAAATGGAGGAGAGCGGCGCCGGCAGTGTTTCATCCAGCTTGTCCAGGTCGGCCTCCAGTTTGGCCTTTTGTTCTTCCGGAGCGCGGCGAAGCTGCATCTGCAACTTTCGCATTTCCTGCTGAATGGGATCCGCCTTGGCTTTCCAGGCGGCCTGCTCTTCCTGGCTCGCCATTACGATATCGTTGGCGTCGGTCTGCGCGAAGTGCGCCTGCAAGCGGTAGTAGTCGGACTGCCGGAAGGGATCGAACTTGTGATCGTGGCACCGCGCGCAGCCCACCGTGACGCCGAGATATGCCGCGCCCACGATATTGGTCATCTCGGTGAGCACTTCGTTGCGCGAGCTGGCGACGTCCTGGTTGCCTGCATTCTTGCGCAGGGTGCCGAGGCGATTAAATCCGCTGGCGATCAGGTACGTCTCGTTGCGCGCGTCCATTTCGTCGCCGGCAAGCTGCTCCTTGACGAACTGATCGTACGGCTTGTCGTCGTTGAAGCTGCGCACGACGTAGTCGCGGTAGCGGTAGGCGTCCGGGCGGTGCGTATCGTACTCGTAGCCGTCGGATTCGGCGAAGCGCATCACGTCCAGCCAGTGATGACCCCACTGCTCGCCGTAGTGCGGCGAAGCGAGCAGCCGGTCGACCAGCTTCTCCCAGGCGTCTGGCGACCGGTCCTGGACGAAGGCGTCGATCTCTTCCGGGGTCGGCGGCAGTCCGTGGAGGTCGTACGTCACGCGGCGAATCAGCGTGGCGCGGTCGGCCTGCGGCGCCGGCTTCAGGCCTGCCTTCTCGAGCTGTTCCAGGATGAAGGCGTCGATGGGAGTCTTGACCCAGGCCTTGTCGGCGGCCAGCGTGAACGACGGCGGCGCGGCGTCTTTCCTCGGCTGGAATGCCCAGTGCCGCCTCTCCGCGGGAGTGTACGTGCCGAGCGGTGCGACCGATTCATCCGCGGCGATAAGGGTCGCGGCCGCCGCCAGAACTGCGACGATTCGTTTCAGACAGACATCCCTCTGCGCTACAGTATCAAAGTCCCGGAGGGAAGTCACCTGTCTTTGGTTGGGGAGGTTGGGGGACCGCCGCTACCCAACCTTAGATAGGTGCCCACTCCCTAGCCATTCTTATATAATCCACTCAATACCAATATCGGGTAGCTGGGTATTCGTCTACCTGCGAGGGCTATGTGAGATCTGTCGAGCGATTGGGCCTGCTGTCGATTGCTGCGTGGTGGCTGCTTCTGCCCGCCGGGACTTCGGCTTCCGACGTGAAGTCGCCGCCCAACGCCGCCTCGTTCCGCACCTCGGTTCAACCTTTCCTCGCCAGGAACTGTTACGGCTGCCACAATGCCGAGCTCCTCTCGGGCGGCCTGAATCTCGAAGCGTTCACCACCGCCGCATCCGTGGCGCAGGATCGCGACCACTGGGAACACGTTCTGGAGAAGGTGAAGTCCGGCCAGATGCCTCCGAAGGGAGTTCCGCGCCCGGACCAGGCCGAAGCCAAGGCGGTGACCGATTGGGTGGCCGCCGAGTTGGATCGCCTGGACCGCGCGGCTCCGCCCGACCCGGGCCGCGTCACCGCGCGCCGCTTGAACCGCGCCGAGTACGACCTCACGGTGCGCGACCTCCTGGGGGTCAACTTCCGGCCGGCCGACGACTTTCCACAAGACGACTCCGGCTACGGGTTCGACAACATCGGCGACGTGCTTTCGCTCTCCGTCGTGCAGATGGAAAAGTATCTGCAGGCCGCCGAAACTGTGGCGCGGACCGCCGTCTACGGACCGCAGTCGGCGAAGGCCACCATGATCCGTGTGCAGCCGCCGTTGCGGCGCCGGCCGGGCGACCCCGACCAGTTGATCTTCACCACCCATCCCTACTACACCCTCACCAACTACGACGAGTCCGGCCTGAGCATGCCGAACACGTTTCACGTGCAGCATACGTTTCCGGCAACCGGCGAGTATGTGTTCCGGATGACCCCCGACAACGGGTCGCGGCCGCCGGGATCGGAGCCGCTGGAAATGGCTGCGTGGATCGACGGCAAGCTGGCGTTCACCACGTCGGTGGACGGTCAGCTCGAGGGCAAGGCCCAGGAATTTCGCGCGATGGTGACGGAAGGGGACCACTGGCTGGCATTCGGATTTCCGCGCCAGTTCGAGGGTCTGCCGGTAGCGTATGCCGCCAGGAATCCGTCCAAGCGGCCGGTTCCCGCGGGCCGGGGCCGCGGCGGCTTCCAGCAGCTTCCGCCCAACGCGACACCGGAGCAGGTTGCGGCATTTGAAGCCCGGCGCGCCGCGTTCCTGGCCGGGTCGCCCGGTGG
>DASQZT010000168.1:0-22089 GCA_035638575.1 Bryobacteraceae bacterium | reverse complement strand
ATCACGGCATACCTGCCGATTTTCACGCTGCAAAGCGTGGAAGGCCGGCTGTTCAAGCCCATGGCCTGGACCGTGGCGTTTGCCTTGTTGGGCGCGTTGATCTTCTCCATGGTGATGGCGCCGGTGCTGTCGAGCTTCCTCTTCCGCGAGGGCATGAGAGAATGGCATAACCCGCTGATGGTGTTCATGACCAAGCTCTACAAGTCGGCGGTAGGTTGGGCCGTCCGCAGCCGCTGGTTGGTTGTCGGCGCAGCCGTTGTCTCCGTGCTGGCGGCGGGCTACCTGTTGACCAGCGGGTTGATTGGGTCGGAATTCCTGCCGCACCTGGACGAGGGCGCCATCTGGGTACGCGGCACACTGGCGCCGAGCACCGGGCCGACCGAAGGAATTCGCCTCGCCAACCAGGCGCGGGTGCTGCTGGCGTCTTTTTCTGAAGTCACGGTGGCGACCAGCCAGGTAGGACGGCCCGACGACGGAACGGACACCACGGGCTTCTTCAATACGGAATACTTCGTGGATCTCAAACCGAAGGAAGAGTGGCGGCCCATCTTCCACCAGAACAAAGAGGAATTGATCGCTGCCATGAATCTGCAGTTGGAGAAAATTCCGGGGGTGATCTGGAACTTTTCCCAGCCCATTGCCGACAACATGGAGGAGGCCGTGAGCGGCGTCAAGGGGGAACTGGCGATCAAAGTCTACGGGGACGATCTCAAATTGCTGGAAGAGAAGGGCGACCAGATCGTCAACGTGATGCGGCGCATTCAGGGAATTCAGGACCTGGGGTTGTTTCGGGTGATCGGCCAGCCCAATCTGAACCTCCTGGTGGACCGCCAGAAGGCCTCGCGCTACCAGATCAACGTAGCCGATGTGCAGGACGTGATTCAGACCGCGGTGGGCGGCGGCGCAGTGAGCCAGGTGCTGCAAGGCGAGCAGCGCTATGACCTGGTCCTCCGCTATCTTCCCGAATACCGCGATACACAGGAGGCGATCGAGAAGATTCGCCTGTTGTCGCCGTCCGGAGAGCGCGTATCCCTGGCCCAGCTTTGCACGGTTCAAACCTCGGATGGGGCGTCGCAGATCTATCGCGAGAGCAATACCCGCTACGTGGCGATCAAGTACAGCGTGCGTGGCCGCGATCTCGGCAGCACGGTGGAGGAGGCCATCCGGAAAGTGGACCAGCAGGTGAAACTGCCGTCCGGTTATCGCATCGATTGGGCCGGCGAATACGCCAGTCAAAAGCGGTCCCAGAAACGCCTCATGATTGTCCTGCCCATCACGATCCTGGTGATTTTCATTATTCTCTATACCATGTTCCACTCGTTTAAATGGGCGACCCTGATGCTGGCGAACATTGCCATGGCTCCCCTGGGCGGTCTGCTGGCGCTGCTAATCACCGGGACGCACTTCAGCGTATCCTCCGGGGTGGGCTTTTTGGCGCTGTTTGGCGTGTGCGTGCAGACCGGCGTGATCATGCTCGAGTACATCAACCAGCTTCGCGCCCGGGGCCATGACGTCGCCGATGCCGCGGTGGAAGGCGCGGTCCTCAGGCTGCGGCCGATCATGATGACCACCCTGGTCGCGACGCTCGGCCTGTTGCCGGCGGCGCTGTCGCGCGGGATCGGCTCCGATTCCCAGCGTCCCTTCGCGATTGTCATCGTCGGAGGCCTCCTGGTGGCCATGCTGATGAATATTTTCCTGCTGCCCACCCTGTATGTATGGATCGCCGGCAAAGGCGATGTGCTCCCCGAGCCCGAGGCCGACTTCGACGAGCAGGAATAAAGGAATAGAAGATCGATGAACCGTGCAGAAGTCCGGGCTCGCATTGAGGAAATCGGCATCATCCCCGGCATTCGCGTGTCCTCACCGGAGGACGCTCTGTTTGCCGCGGATTCGGTCGCCAGCGGTGGGATTCCCATCGTGGAAGTCACCTTGACAGTGCCCGGAGCGATTGAAGTGATCGCTCACCTCGTCCGGAAAGGGCCGCAGTTGATCGTCGGTGCGGGCACGGTTTGGGATGTGGAAACAGCGCGCCGCTGTCTGGATGCCGGAGCGAAGTTCCTGACCAGCACCGGGCTCGATCTCGAGACCGTGGAGTTCGCCGCCCGCGAGAACGTCGTCATCTTCCCGGGCGTGCTGACACCCAGTGAAGTGATGAGGGCGTGGAAGGCCGGTGTGGACTTCGTCAAGGTGTTTCCATGCTCGCAACTCGGAGGCGCCCCCTACATCAAAGCGCTCAAGGCGCCGTTTCCGCAGGTGCCGCTGATTGCCTCCGGGGGTGTGAACCAAATGAACGTAGCCGACTTCTTTCTGGCGGGCGCCACCGCGGTTGGCATCGGCGCGCACCTGGTCCCGAAGAAGGCCATCGAACTGCGGCAGCCGCACCGGATTCGGGAACTGGCAGTCCGGCTCGTCACCACGGTGCGTGAGGCTCGCAGGCAAAAGGCCGCACGCTGAAGAGCTTCGCCGAGTGTCGATAAGATAAACAGCTCCAGTGCACTGTAGGTTCCTCCGTACCCGGAAGAGCCAGAGTCGGCCCTCCCGGGCCGCCGGAGTCGCTCGGGATAGAGGAACTGAGAGAAACAGCTCCTAAATAGGAAGTTGGATGTACAATTGACGATTGGTACAAACCCAGCACCCTCGTCATCGGCGCATCGTCCGAGCCTCCGACCGGGTGATCTTCTTCGCCATGGCCTTCAGCACGTCTTGTAGTTTCATCATCCGCTCCATTTCAGAGGCGGAATACTGTCGCCAGGCGGAGGAACTGAAGCGCGAATTCGGCAAGGACCTCGCATTCTGGGGCGGCGGCTACGAAACGCAGAGCGTGCTTCCGTACGGCACGCCCGGCGAAGTCCGGCGACACGTCAAAGAGCATGTGAAAGCCATGCAGCCGGGCGGGTGGTTTGTTTTCCAACAGGTGCACAACATCCTGGCCAACGTGCCGCCGGAGAACATCGTCGCCATGTCCGAAGTGGTGAGGAACTAGCCGGTGTCCACCGCGGCGTGGGGCGGTCTTGCGCTGGCGCTGGTGGCCGGCGGGCTGGCTGGCAACTGCATGTTGCCCATGAAATTCACCAGGCGCTGGCACTGGGAAAACACGTGGCTGGTCTTCAGCCTGGTCTCGCTGGTGGTGCTGCCCTGGGCGCTGGCTCTGCTGCTGGCCGGCAATGTGACGGAAGTTTACCGGGGGTTGTCGCCGGCACAGTGGCTCCTGCCCTTTACGCTGGGGGCGGGATGGGGCATCGCGCAGGTTCTGTTCGGCCTGTCGATAGCGCGTTTGGGCCTGGCACTGGGGTGCGCCATCATAATCGGGCTGGGCTCGCTGTTCGGCACGCTGGTCCCGCTGTTTTTCAAGAACCGCGAAGTGCTCGGCACAGCGCGCGGCGCTCTCATCCTCTGCGGGCTGTTGGTGATGGTGGCGGGCATCGTGGTATCGGCGCAGGCGGGCAGGCGCCGTGAGCAGGGACAGGGTGAATCGTCCGGGCGGGGGTATCGAATGGCGCTGGCGCTGGCGGTGCTGTGCGGCCTGATGGCGCCGATGGTCAACTACAGCTTCGCTTTCGGGCAGGACATCGCGGACCGCGCCATGCGCCTGGGGGTGCCGGCAACGCATGCCGGGTACGCGGTCTGGCCTATAGGGCTGGCCGGCGGGCTCATTCCGAACCTGGTCTACAGCTTCTACCTCCTGTTCCGCAACCGGTCCTGGGGCGCGTTCCGCGGGCCGTGGGCTATCGACGCGGGTATGGCTGCCCTGATGGGCGTTTTCTGGATGGGGGCGATGTCCATCTACGGCGTCGCCTCCGTGTATCTGGGCGCTCTGGGAACGTCCGTTGGCTGGGGTCTGTTCCAGATCTTCAATATCATGGCCGCCAACGTGTCCGGCGTGCTGACCGGCGAGTGGCGGAACGCGCCTGCAGGGGCGCTGCGCACACTCTACGCCGGCCTGGTGCTGCTGGCGTGCGCCACCGTCATTCTGGCCACCGCCAACCGCTGATCACCCGCGCCGGGCAACGGTTGCCGGCGGCAAGAAAGGAGCGGGACTGGTACGGCAAAAATCGACGCTCCCAAATTGCTTGTGCCATGTGCGCCATGCGCTACGCACCCTTCACCAACCTCACGCTTCGACGCGATCCAGTATCGCAGCCCCTGCGGTGAGATACAGTGGACTGTTAGCGAAATCGAGCTGATCGTCCGCTGCGATTGGAGCACCAAGCGGTCAAGGCAGCCGCTACGCGTCTGGAAAAAGCACAAGCGCGGCGGGCCTTGGCGGTCTTGTTCGGTTTTGCCCGGGACTGCAGTCGCGCGGAGGCCGATCGCTGTGCCTACGAGTTTTTCCTCGAAGCGCCGGATTTCTATAGCGCCGGCGAAATGGACAACGAACTGGGTCGACTATGCCTCGATGCCGGGGACCGGAATACTGCTCGCTCCTGGTATGCGAGAAGCCGCGAAGCTGGGCTCCAGTTCTGCGAAAAAATCGAAGTTTGGATCAATGCCTTCCATGAAACACTCGATCACCCTGATTCTCCTGGCACTGACTCAAGCGGCCTCCGCCAAAGATCTCCATGTTTCCGTGAATGGAAACGACTACAACGACGGCTCGTCCTCCAAGCCATACAAAACGATTTCCGCCGCCGCCCGTGTTGCGCAGCCGGGCGATGTGATCACCGTGCACGAAGGAACCTATCGGGAACGGGTGACACCGCCTCGTGGTGGCGAGTCTGATTCCAGAAGGATCGTCTACCAGGCGGCCGCGGGCGAGAAGGTAGTGATCAAGGGGTCGGAAGTGATCCGCGACTGGAAGCTGTTCATGCCCGGCGTATGGAAGGCAACCATACCGAATTCTTTTTTCGGCAGTTATAACCCCTATCAGGATCTGATCGTGGGGGACTGGTTCAATGGCAAGGGAAGGCCGCACCACACCGGGGAGGTCTACCTCAATGGCAAGTCTCTTTTCGAGACCCACCTCCTGGAACGCGTACTGCATCCTCAGCCGATCGTGGACATCCGGGACGTAGACGGATCCACCTACACCTGGTTCGGCGAGAGCGACGACAAGTACACCTACATCTACGCCAATTTCCACGACAAGGATCCCAACCAGGAGTTGGTCGAGGTCAACGTCCGCGACAGTTGTTTCTACCCCGACCAACCGGGCCGCGACTACATCACGGTTCGCGGCTTCCGGATGGCTCATGCGGCCACCCAGTGGGCCGCGCCTACCGCCGAGCAGATCGGCCTCATCGGCACCCACTGGAGCAAGGGGTGGATCATCGAAGACAACGTGATCAGCGATTCGAAGTGCTCCTGCATGAGTCTCGGCAAGGATCGCAAGACGGGCCACAACGTCTGGACCAACGACCCGCGGAAAGACGGCGCCACTCACTACAACGAAGTAATTGTGCGCGCGCTGGAAGCCGGCTGGTCGCGGGAAAAGATCGGGTCTCACATCGTACGGAACAACGTCATTTTCAACTGCGAGCAGGCCGGCATCGTCGGAAGTCTCGGCGCCGTTTTTAGCCGGATCTCGAACAACCACATTTACAACATCTGGACCAAGCGGCAGTTCACCGGCGAGGAGATGGCCGGCATCAAATTGCACGCCGCAATCGACGTGGTGATCCAGAACAACCGCATCCACAATGCGGGCCGGGGTCTGTGGATGGACTGGATGGCGCAAGGGACGCGCATCACCGGCAATCTCCTGTACGACAACAGCACCGATGACCTTTTCGTGGAGGTCGACCACGGACCGTTCTTGGTGGACAACAATCTCTTCCTCTCCGCTCTCAGCTTGCGCGACATGTCCGAGGGCGGAGCTTATGTCCACAATATGATGACCGGAAGAGTCCTCAGCCGGACCGAACCCCGGCGCTCCACGCCCTATCACAAAGGACATTCGACTGCGCTCGCCGGTCTGAACAGCATCGTGGGAGGCGATGACCGTTTCTATAACAACATTTTTGTTGGGAACGGCGAGCCGCCTGCCAGCGGCGCCGAGACCGATGCCAATCCCCTGCGCTTCGGCGGCTATGGGCTGTGGGTTTACAACCACCGGGAGTACCCGCTCGAGACCGGCGGTAATGTCTATTTCAAGGGTGCGCGACCTTATTTTACGGAAGACGGTGTGCTCAACCTGCCGGGAGCGGACCCCAAACCCGAAATCGTGGAGGACGGGGACCGCGTGTATCTTGGCTTGAACTTAGGCGCGGAGGCGCGGAAAGCCGAGACCAAGCTGGTGAATACCGGGCTATTGGGGAAGGCGAGAGTTCCGGGTCTGGCCTATGAGAACGGCGACGGTTCCCCATGGGTCGTCGACGCCGACTATTTCGGCAAAAAACGAACTGGAGCCAGGCCCACACCAGGTCCGTTTGAGAATCCCGGTGAAGGGGAACTTAGGCTGAAGGTATGGTGAATCTGTCCGTTAGGGACAGTGCGCCAGACATCGCGTGGTCGGAACGCTCTCGTGCTCCTGCGGCTATTTCGTTTCCCGATAAACACACTCCTTGGCCATCAACTGTACCTTGCCGGTTTCGTACGTGCCCCCGCAGGAGATATAGAAGTTGTCCTTTACCTGATCGATCGACCCAGGCTTGTTGTCCTTGCTGTGCCCGTACAGGAACTTGGTGTCGGCACTGTAGATGACGTCCTTTCTCACGCTGCCACTTCTGACGGTGATCGTCATCTTGGCTTTGTCGAGAGTCTGGACGCTCCCTTGCACGTTGGATGTCTTGGGAGGCTTCGTCTTCTTGTTCTGGGCGCTCAACTGGAACGCCAGGACCAGACCAAGGAGGGCTACCAGGCAGAATCCGCTGAAGGCAGATAAACGCATTCTCATATTCTTCTCCTGAACCGGGCTTTAGCTGACGCCCCGTTCCGGATAAGTATACCCTGAATTGCCTTCAGCGGTAGCCCAAAATACGGGTGCGGTGCGGGCGGACGTGGCAGCGATGGCGGCGTCGTACATGCGGGCGCCAGAGGCTCGTGACCTGCAACGTCAGGCGGCGCGGCCGGCTTTACAAACGGGTCCGCCACCGCGGAATCTCGCCTCCGTCGCCTTCCGCCGCGCGGGCGCGCGCGGGCCTGCTGTAGGCTCGCGAGCCGCAACGGGCGACGTGGCCGGGCTGCGCAGGCGAGGCTGCGTTCTCCTCCGCGTGATCGCGCGCCGGTCCGCGGCGCCAGCGAGGCCCAACGTGCTCTCGACACAACGAAGCGTCCGCGGCCGGGACGCCCCGTACCGAAACCGCGCCCGCCGACTGCGGCGCTCGCCTGCGCAAAGCGGCGCAGCAGTCGATTTTGTCGCGCTCGGAGGCATCCCACCAGCCGCCGATGGAAGCTGTCCCGGCAATTATGCGAAGCCCTGGGGTGGAAGCAGGCCAACGGCGCCTTACGCGACATGGTTTGCCACGGCCTGCTGCTGATGCTGGAACGGGCCGGAGAGATCGAGGTGCCGCCGGTGCGCCCCACATCCGAGGCCAGTGCCGGACGGGGCCCCCCGCGGCTTCAAGGCTGCACACCGTTTGCAGACCGTCACTTCACATCCGAAACAGCCCGGATCACCCGACGTATTTCCTACCCGGCCCGCTCCGGAGCCGGCGCCAGAACGCGCTCGGCCAGGGCGTACTTCAGCGCGTCGATGCCCTGGCCGGTGGCGCTGGAGATCTCGAAGTAAGCCAGGCCGCGTTCGACGGCGAGATGGCGTAGCGACGCCACGCGTTCGCGGTCCTGCGCCACATCCATTTTCGTGGCCACCACAATCATCGGCTTGGCTGCCAGATCCTGGCTGAAGCTGGCCAACTCCTCCATCACCGTTTCGAAATCGCGGACTGGGTCGCGGCCGCTCGATTCCGATACGTCCACCAGGTGCGCCAGCAGGCGCGTCCGCTCGATGTGCCGCAGGAACTGAATCCCCAGGCCGTGACCCAGGTGCGCGCCTTCGATCAGCCCGGGGATGTCCGCCACCACGAAGCTGCGGAAGTTTTCCAGTTGCACCACGCCCAGGTTCGGCTCCAGCGTGGTGAACGGGTAATCGGCTATCTTCGGGCGGGCCGCCGAAATGCGCGAAATCAGAGTCGACTTGCCGGCATTCGGAAAGCCTACCAGCCCCACGTCGGCCAGCAGTTTCAGTTCCAGGCGGAGACGCTTCTCCTCGCCAGGTTCGCCCGGATAGTGCTCGGTCGGCGCCTGGTGGGTCGAGGTGGCGAACCGCGCGTTGCCGCGCCCGCCCCGGCCGCCACGCGCCACAGTGAACCGTTGGCCCGCCGCGGTGAAATCCACGAGGCGCTCGCCGGTGGCTTCGTCGTAGACTACCGTGCCCACCGGCACGGCCAGCTCGATCGGCCGTCCATCGGCTCCCGTCCGGTTGCTGCCTTCGCCGTGGCGGCCGCGCTCGGCTTTGTGCTCGGGATTGAAACGGAACTTGAGGAGCGTGTTCTCGTCCTCGCCGGCCACCATCACGACGTCGCCGCCGCGGCCGCCATCGCCGCCGCTCGGGCCGCCGCGCGGGACGTACTTCTCCCGGCGGAAGGCCAGGCAACCGTTGCCGCCGTCGCCGGCCTTCACCAGAATTCTCGCTTCGTCGATGAACATAGAAAAGCCGCCGGCATCGGAGGACGCGGCGGCCGATGGGCACAGGCACTCGCCTGTGGGGAGCTACACGACCTGGTTGATGCTGACGAACTTACCCAGCCGCCCGCGGTCTTTGAATTCCACGACGCCGGTCACCTTGGCGAACAGCGTGTCGTCCTTGCCCCAGCCGACATTGAGCCCCGGCTTGATCGGCGTGCCGCGCTGCCGGACGATGATCGAGCCGCCCGGGACCAGTTGTCCGCCGAACACTTTCACGCCGAGACGCTGCGAATTGGAATCACGCCCGTTTTTGGAACTGCCTAAGCCTTTTTTGTGCGCCATACGTCACCTACACCACGATGTCGCCGACCTTCACTTCGGTGAAGGACTGGCGATGCCCGATGGTTTTCTTGTACTGCTTCTTGGGCTTGAACTTGAATACAATGATCTTGTCGGCGCGCCCACTGCCCACGATGGTGGCTTTCATCGTGCCGCCCGAGACCATTTCGCCGCCGTCCGTGAACGCGGCCTTGATTGGCAACTCGATTTCGGAGCCGACATCGCCGGCCACTTTTTCCACGCGGATGACGTCGCCGGGCGCAACCCGGTACTGTTTTCCGCCGGTTTCAATGATCGCTTGCATGTAATCCTCGATTGGGAGCCGGAACACACGAAGTGCGTCGGAACCACTGGAGTAAATTCCGATTGTACTACAGACCCTGGCCCGCGATCAAACCGGCCGCGGCGCCTCACTATTGCGTCTTGGCTTCCAGCTCGGCCCAGCGTGTGTAGAGTGCCTCCACGCGGGCTTCGGCGGACTTCAGCCTCTCGTAGCACGCGTGCAGGCGCGCTCCGTCGGAGACCGCCTCGGGCAATTGCATCTCGGCGCGAATCGCGTCCAGCTCCTGCTCGGCGTCCAGGATGGCCGCTTCCATCTGTTCCCACTCGCGCGCTTCCAGGTAAGAGAGCTTCTTCTTCGCGGGGGCACTGGCCGGTCTCGGCGCAGCGGCCGGTTTCTCGCGCCTGGTCTGCTCCACCGCCTGGCGCGACTGCTCCCACTGCCAGTAGTCGGCATAGAGTAGAGCGCCGCCTTGGCCATCCAGCCCCACCATCAGGTTGCAGACGCGGTCCAGCAGGTAACGGTCGTGGGTCACCAGCACCAGCGCGCCGGGAAACTCCGTGAGGCTCTCCTCGAGGACTTCGAGCGTGGGGATGTCCAGGTCGTTGGTGGGCTCGTCGAGCAGCAACACGTCGGCGGGCTGGAGCATCAGGCGTGCGATCAGGACCCGCGCCTGCTCGCCGCCGGAGAGGCTCGAAATGGGCCGGTCGAGATGGCCCGAATCGAACCGGAAACGCTTCGCCCATCCGGCCACATGGATGGGACGGTCGCGAAAAATCACGGTATCGCCGTGCGCCCCGAGTCCGTGGCGGAGCGTCTGGTCCGGATCGAGATGCTCCCGCGCCTGGTCGAAATACACCGTGCGCAGGGCAGGCGCGAACTCGACGCACCCGGCGTCCGGCGCCAGCTCGCCGGCCAGGATCCGCAGGAGCGTGGTTTTGCCCGTGCCGTTCAGGCCCAGCAGCCCGAGGCGCGTGCCGGGCGAGAGCGTGAACGTCAGGCCGCGGAACAGCGTGCGGCCGCCCATCTCTTTCCCGATGGCTTCGGCCGAGACCAGCCGTTTGGTGCGCCGCTCGCTGGCCGTGAAATCGATCTGCGCCACGCCTTTGGCGCTGCGCGATTCCAGGTCGGACAATTCGCGCACGAGGCGGCCGGCTTCGTCGATGCGGGCGCGCGACTTGCCGGTGCGCGCTTTGGGTCCGCGGCGCAGCCATTCCACCTCGCGGCGCACCTTGTTGGCCAGCGATTCCTGGCGGCTCGACTGCGCCAGCAGGAACTCCTCCTTATGTTCCAGGAAGTCGCTGTAGCTGCCCTCTACTCGAAATATGCCCTCCGGGTAGGCTCGGTCGATTTCGACCATGTCGTTGACCACGTTGTCTAGGAAGTAGCGGTCGTGGCTCACCACCACGCTGGCGAACGAGGCGCCGGAGAGCAGCCGCTCCAGCCACAGGATCCCTTCCAGGTCGAGATGGTTGGTGGGCTCGTCCAGGAACAGCAGGTCCGGCTCCCCCGCCAGCTCCCGCGCGATGGCCAGGCGGCGCTGCCAACCGCCGGAAAGCGAATCGGCGCGCACCGAGCCGTCGGCGAACCCGGCCCGCCCCAGCGCCACGTTGATGCGGGCGGCGCGCTCGAGTTCGTCGAGATGTTCGCTCCGGATGGCGGCGCCGGCGATCTCCGCCGCGGTCTGGTTTTCGGGAAATTCGGCCTGCTGCGGGACGTAGCTGATGCGCGTGTTCCGCCGCACCGAAATGGATCCGGAATCGGGCTCCATACGGCCGGAGAGGATCTTGAGGAGCGTGGTTTTACCGGATCCGTTTGGCCCGATCAGGCCCAGCCGCTCGCCTTCGGAAATCCCCAGGGAGATGTTTTCGAAGAGCGGACGGGAGCCGAAGCTCTTGGAGATCGCGGTGCAGCTTTCGAGAAGGGACATGGACGGTCTGGCGGCCAACGCGGCCTGGGGCCTGCCCGCTCCGGCCTCAGCGCTTCCAGAATAACGTAAGATGAAGTTTCAATACTATTCATGCCCCTCCTACGCCTCGCCTATTCGACGCAGTTCCTGATCGCATTGATCGCGGTTTTTGTGCTGTGGAGCCAGGTGGGCGGGCAGAGCCACCTGGACCTGATGCCGTGGTACTTGAAACTGGGACTCGGCGCGGGAGCCGCATTTGCCTCGGTGAAGGCCACCGCCGCCGCCGTGGGCCACGGCCACGCCTGGAACGGCTCCAGCCTCAAATGGCTCGGAATCACGCTGGCGCTGCTGGCCGGCTGCGGCCTGGCAAGCTATTATTACCACGTCTACGGCGAGACCGACGAGGACGACGAGCAGGACACCCAGACCTCCGCGCTGTGGCACGGCCGCTCACAATTCCGCCAGGTTGCACAGCGCGTGCCGGCTGGAACGTTCCGCGCCGACTTCCGCCACCACGATGCGATCCTTCTCGTGAAGGAACTGCCGCAGAATTTCCTTTAACTCCGCCGCCGTATGGGTGCTGTGCAGCGCCCACTGCTTCTCGAGCACCTGGCGGGCCTCAAAAGTGCGCAGCCGCGCCATGAGGGAGGCGTAATCCCCCTCGTGGAGCAGGTCGCACGAGATCAGGTAGAGTTTGAGTGACATCCAGGCCATTTTAGCGAAGAAAAGGAGAATATAGCAATTTGTGTTACTCTCTGGGTTCATGGGCCGATTCGGAGCGGTTGCGATATTGGCCGGTGCTTTACCGGTATTGGCGTGGGGACCGGAAGGACATAGCCTGGTAGCACGCATTGCCATGACCCAGCTCACGCCGGCCGCGCGGGCGCGCGTCGAAGAGATTCTGGGCCCCGATCGCACCATGGCGTCCGTTGCGAGTTGGGCGGATGAAGTACGCCGGTCGCGTCCCGAGACGGCGCCCTGGCACTTCGTGGACATCCCCATCAATCAAACCCACCTGGACATGCAGCGCGACTGCGCCAAGGGAGACTGCATCGTGGGGGAGATCGCGGTCCTGCGCCAGAAATTGCAGGACCCCGCGATCGCGCCGGACCAGCGGCGCGAGGCGCTCATGTTCCTGATCCACTTCATCGGCGATATGCATCAGCCGCTGCATTGTTCGGACGATGAGGACCGTGGCGGCAATACCGTCCGGGTGGTGTTCCACGACCACCAGACGAACCTCCACAGCGTCTGGGACAGCGGCCTGTTGAGCCGGATGCCCCCCGAAGATCGCTTATTCGAGGAGCTTTCGAAGGAATCCGCGCGGCACGCGAAAAAATGGAGCAAGGGGACGGTAACGAACTGGGCGGAGCAGTCGCATCGATCGGCCGTCAAGACCGTGTACGGCCTTCTTCCGAAGGAGCCCGCCGGGACCCCGATTCCCCTGACCGGGCAGTACGAAACCAGCGCGGACCCGCTGGTAAAAGTGCAGATCGAAAAGGCCGGCGCGCGGCTGGCCGCGGTACTTAACCAGACGCTGCGATGAGCGCCGGTCTCCCCGCCTTTCGCGCGATCAGAGACCAGGCAGCGCCCAGGGTCACCGACGCGCATAACACCAGCTGCCAGTCCATCGGCAGGCGGTAACGGCTGCTCCATTGGATCACGTAGTAGACGTCGGGAAAGGTGACCCAGGTCAGAAGGAAGAGCCAGGCCACCGGCGGTTGGCTTCGGAAGAGCAGCCACAGCCCGGCGAAAGCCAGAAGAGTCAAAACCAGTTTGATGGCCACGAGGACAGGGTTGCGGGGCGGAAACCACCACGCAAGGATGCGCCGCAAGGTCATGCCGGCAAAGTCGGCGGGATTGTCCCGTACCCATTCCAGGGTCTCCTCGAGTCTCTGCTGGTTGTAGCGGACCTCGCCCGCAGCCAGCACGCGGCCGGCCTCTTCCCTGTTGAATGACGGGTGTTCCACCGTGTGCTCGCCAAACCCGATGTTGCTGGGGAGGTCGAACTCCCGGCCGGGTCCATTGGAGAGCCAGAATTCCAGGCCAAAGTTGCTGCGCGTCCAGATCACCTTGCCGAGGCTTATGGAATTTCGGATGGCCCAGGGCAGCAGGCACATGACGATCGTAAGCGCCAGCAGAGCCGCCTGTCGCAGATACCGCTTGCGGAAGGCGGCCGGGCAGGCAATCGCGCCGGCGGCGGCGAATGCGCCGATAACCGGCAGGGTAGCCGGATTCAACAGCGCGCAGAAGCCGCAGAATACGAAGAACATCCACGGCGTGCGCTGCTGCCACCTTCCGTCCTGCCAGATCCGCAAGGTCCACCACACCAGGACCAGTATGGTGAGAGCCAGCCACGCGCCATCCGTGTGGCCTTGCACCTCCGTGGTGACGGCGCCGATATAAAAAATGCCGAGAACGGCGGCCAGCACCGCGGCCACGCGGCCCAGTCCCACGTCTAAAGCGAACAGCGGTAGCAGCGCGCACCGCAGGGAGGAAACGGCCGAGGTGATGACCACCCTCAATACCGCCGACAAGGCGCCGGTCCCGAACAAGGCATACAGGCCCGCGAGGTACAGCGGATAGACCGGCGTGGCGTGGGCGGTCGGCCCGGTCGGCATCGGATAATAAGGGTTGCCGTATACGCCGGTTCCGGCCACAGACGCGGCGATGAGTTCCACCTCCGTGCCCGGCCGCAATTCTCCACTGCGGAATGCGCCGTTCATCCAGGCAGCGGCAAGCCTCAGAGCGAACGCGACGGCGAAGACCAGTAGGGCGAAGCGTTTGGGATTTCGCATCCCTGCCACTATACTAGACACCCTATGTATGGAGGGACCGCGGGCGTGCCCGTCGAGCCGTGGAGGTGAGCGGCGTTACGCGGAATTCCGGCGGCGCCTGGCGTAGAGTGCGGCTCCGGCGAGTCCGATTCCTAACAGCAGGCCAGTGCCAGGTTCCGGCACCGTGTCCAGCGACACATTTTTCAACAGCGCCCCATCAAAACCGCAGAATTCCCCACCACCACAGGTGGTGGTGAAGTTCACGTTGGACGAGTTGTCGAAATAGATCTGGCCCGAAACCGCTGAACTCACCGTAAACGGAATCAGTGTCCGAGGACTGAACCCGGTCCCGCTTAATTCCGTATAGGTGGTCGGGCCGACAATACCGTTCGTAATGCCGACCACCACCGAGTTCGTGTCACCGCGCTGCGATCCCGCGAGATCGAAGCTGAGCACATAGGTCGTTCCCGGGGAAAAACTGAAAGATGTGTCCGTCTCGAGCCGTGCGCCTGCGCCGATATTGTGCGCGGCATCGGCCGTACTGCCGACCAGGTCGACGCACGGGTCCGCCTCGTCTGCCGTGACGCAGATGGTGTTCTGGAAAACACCGGTACCGAGAAGATCGATGTTCCCGGTGTAAAAATTGCCGTTGAATGGAGTACCGCCCTGGACGACAGTCCAGACGGTCCCTAGGTTCGTCAGGCTCAGACCCGGCGAATAGCTCGTGAAATTGTCTGAGAAAAGATTGGCGGCGCTCGTACTGGTACAGCAGATCAGAATAGCAAGCAGTACGGCGAACAGCGGAGGGACATCCCGGCGCATTTTCCAGATCTCCTTATAGGTCAGCACGATATTATCATTGAAGGCTATGGGGTTCAATAATCCATTAGCAGTATTCGTTCAAAAAAATGCAAAAGACAGTACTAGGCTCCGGTTCTGGCCGGCTAGTACCCTACGGTATTCTCCCTATTCGCCGTCAAAATCGCGCCGAATCGCGAAAAGACCAAGCCTCTGGACTCACCTTCAGGCTGCTAGGATCTGCTTTATGAGGACTGTCGGACTCCTGCTTTCCGCTCTTGTTTTGGCAACCCTGACGGCGCGTGGCGACGACCTTCGCCCCCAGGTCGATCCGGAACTGCCGGCGCTGATCGCCATCTACAAGGACCTTCACGCGCACCCCGAGCTATCCCGCCACGAGGAGCGGACCTCCGCGTTTCTCGCGCGCGAGTTGCGCAAAACCGGGTTCTCGGTCACTGAGCATGTGGGCAAATATCCCGATGGCGCCGCGGCTTTCGGAGTGGTGGCCGTGCTGAAGAACGGCAGCGGTCCCGTGGTGCTGGTACGCACGGAGTTGGACGCCCTGCCGGTGGAGGAGAAGACCGGCTTGCCTTACGCCAGCCAGGTCCGCACCAAGAACGATGCCGGGCAGGAGGTCGGGGTGATGCATGCTTGCGGCCACGACCTGCACATGACGTCCCTCCTGGGCACGGCGCGCATGCTGGTGAAGCTGAAGGACCGCTGGAGCGGTACCCTGATCCTGATCGGGCAGCCGGCCGAAGAGACCATCGGCGGCGCCAAGGCCATGCTGGCCGACGGTCTCTATACGCGCTTTCCGAAGCCGGACTTGGCGATCGCGCTGCACGATACCAACGACCTGGAGGCCGGCAAGGTTGGGGTGGCGGGCGGGCCGGTCCTGGCCAGTGCCACCTCGGTGACCGTGACCATGCGCGGCATGGGCGGCCATGGCGCGCGTCCGGAGACCACCAAGGACCCGGTGGTGATGGCGGCGCAGTTGGTCCTGGCGTTGCAGACCATCGTGAGCCGGCAGATCGCGCCCCAGGATCCCGCGGTGCTGACAGTCGGTTCCATCCATGGCGGGTCCAAGAACAACATAATTCCGGATGAAGTGGTGCTCCAGATTTCCACGCGGAGCTACCGCGACGAGGTCCGCTCGACGATTCTGGCCGGCATCGAACGGACGGCGCGCGGCGTCGCGTTGGCGGCGGGAGTGCCCGAGGATCGCGCGCCCATCGTGGAGGCGAGCGAGACCGAATACACCCCGGTCACCTACAACGACCCGAAACTGGCGCTGCGGGTGAAGGGTGCGCTGACCACCGCGTTGGGCGACAAGAACGTGGTGGAGCAGAAGCCCGAGATGGTCAGCGAGGACTTCGGCCTCTTCGGACTGGAAGGACGCCGGATTCCGATTACCATGTTCCGGCTGGGCGCCGCCGATCCGCGGCAGTTGGCCGAGAGCGTGCGGACCGGCAAACCGATGCCCTCGCTGCACTCCAGTATCTACTACCCGCAGTACGAGCCGGCGATCCGCACCGGCGTCGTGGCCATGACGTCGGTGGTTCTCGACCTGATGAAGAAGTGACGGAGCGCTACCCGTCCTACTGGACCGTCAACGTGGCCGCGGGGCTCGCCACGCCACCCACCGTAACCACCACGGGTTGCGCGCCGGCCGGCGCCGTGGACGGCACCTGGTAGTTGATCTGCGTCACGCCCACCAGTCCCCACGGAACACCGATGAACTCGATCGGAGCGGTGACGCCGCCCACTGTCAGAGTGACGGTTTCGGACGGCTTGGGCAGGCTGCCGACGGGCGTCGATGAGGACGGCGTGGCGCCGGTCGCGAGCGCCGGCACAAGAGCGCCTTCGCCCGTAATGAACAGCGTGGCCAGCGACCCGCGCGCCGCGCTGGTATCCGGAACGGGCGCGCCGCTCGAATCCACAAAGATGCCCGGAGCGGCGGCTACAACCCGGAACGTGGTGGTGGCGCTCTGCCCGTTGTTCCGGACGGTCAATTGCGCCGTCGCATTGAGTGCGGTCTCGTAAGGAATCTGAATGTTCAACTGTCCCGGCGAGATGTAATAGAGCGGCGCGGCCACGCCGTTGACCGCGGCCGAGACGCTCGCCATCACGGTTGGCAGAGGCACGCTTTGCGCGCTTTCCGTAACCGCGGACAGTTGCGAGCCGAAGACCGCCACGATCATTCCGGGCGCATACGCCGGGCGGAACGACGCCGCGCTCGAAGCACTCGAGACAGAAGGCGCGCCGGAGGAAGGCAAGGCCACGGTAATGCCGATCGACGCCGAGGAGCCGTTGTAGGAACTGTCGCCGCTGTAACTCGCGGAGATCGAATTGGCGCCGATGGCCAGCTTCGCGCCGCTGACCGCCAGTGTGGCGGCGGAGCCTGTCACCGTGGCCACGCCGAGCGAAGTACTTCCGAGCGAGAAAGTCACCGACCCGGTCGGCGTTCCACCGCTGGCGGCCTTCAACGTGGCGGTCAGGGTCACGCTTCCATTGGAAGGGATGGCGGTATCGCTCGAGGAGATCGTCATCGACACCGTTCCGCGAGCGATGGCGCCGCCCGCCGTGGTCCACGACGACACGAGATTGTACCAATCCACCGAGCCGAGGCCGGTTACCTGATCGTAATTGGGGCCCGCGCTGTACCCGATGGGCGTGGGGTCGCAACTGCGCGCGCGCGATGGGCACGGGTCCACTTTATTGTCGCCGGTCGTGATGTCGTGGAAAGCCGCGGGCGCCACCTGGGCCAGCGCATACAGCTTGGGGTTGATATTGCCCAATCCGCCGATGGTCTGAACCCCCGCGGACGAGAGATACTGGTTCAGCAGCGCGACCATGCCGGCGAACGTCGGCGCTCCCACCGATGTCCCTCCCACCACGCCCAGAGAGCCGCCGGTATAAAACACGAAGCCGTCGTGGTCGGCGGATGCCGACAGCGCTACATCCGGCGCGTCCCGCGCGCCATCGTTGGGCACGCCGGGGCCGGCCTGCCACGTGGGCTTCGCAAAAAAGACGCTGGCTCCGCCGCCGCCGCTGGAGGGCGAGCCATCCAGGGCACTGTCGTTCCAGGAGGTCTCTGGAATGTACGAAAGTGCCGAAGCGTGGTTGGCGGTGTTGGTGCTGCTCCAGTAGTTGCCGCCGCCCTCGTTGAACGTCGTGCCGCCCACGCCGGTCACTTCGGGAATGCTGCCCGGCAAGTCCACGGAAAGGCCGTAGTCGGTGCGCGAAGTTCCGTCCACGCAATCGGCGGCGCCGGTATCGCCCGAAGCGGCCAGCCACGTCATGCCTTGCGCGTTGGCCTGGCGGGCCTGGGACTGCTGGCTTCTCGCGTCCGAAGCCGCAGTCTCGGCTTCGCACAGGCCGTAGCTCATGCTCAACACCGGGGCCACGGCTTGGTCCACGGCGTACTGCGCCGCGTCCGAGACGTCGCCGGAATATACGTACGTGATGCTGGCGTTGCGCGCCACAGCGCCGGACAATTCCAGGTCCAGATCGGCCTCCGGCAGATCGCCGGAGACGATCCCGGGGTCCCCCAGGCCCGGCACCAGCACGACTTTCGGATCGTTGGCCTTCAGGTTGAAGTAGCTGCGGTACTGCTGGATGTCGCTGAGCTTGATGGCGGTCTGGCCGACCACCACGATGCTCTGGCCGCTGCCATCGATGCCGGCATCGTACAGCGGCTTCACGTCGTAAATGATCGAAATATCGTCGGGCGCAAGATTGTGGCCGCCCCTGCTGGAGTTGTCGTTCGGCTGGAGCTGCAGCGTCCTGACGATCTTGCGGGGCGCGCGAAGGCGGAAATCGCTGAGCCCGTGGATCTCGCCCACCAGGTCCTGGAACGCGGCCGGAATGGAAGGCTCCGAGGCATTGGCGTAGTGCGTCTCGCCTTCGGCCTGGTAACGGTGAAGCTCGATGGAGAAAGCGCTTTCGACCTGGGCCGCCGTGCCGCGGAAAGCGATCCAGTTGCGCCCGCGGGCCACTCCGGTCACGGTGAGGTTCTGCTGCCGCAGCCACGCCGCCATCTGGTCCAGGTCGTCCTGGCTGGCGCCGAAGCGGTCGGCGTATTGTTCGGGCGTGAGCCACTTGTGGTAGTTCGCGGAAGCCGGATCCTGCTGGTCCGCGAGAAGTTGTTCCAGATCCGCCTGTTGGCCGGGTGTCTGTTTCAGGACGAGCGTAACGTTGGGCAGGATTGTGGAGGGGTCGATCCGCCCCAAGTCCTGCCCCGCGAGGGCGCGCGGGTTGAGGTGTCCGCTCAGCACCACCCTGCGGTTATTGTCGATCGGTCCGCTGATGCGGCTCCGCTGGGCTTGCAGGCTGGAGACCGCCAGGCACAGCAGGATCGCGGCCCAGGCTTCGGGGTGCCTTTTGGGGCCGATCCTTTTCAGGGCGCGGAACGAGAAGGTGTGAGTTCGGTTGCTTGGCATATTCGGCCGTCGAAGACTGGCGCAGACAGCTCCGCAGTTATTGCGGCGACTCGACGAAAGCGGGCTTCCATTCCAGCCTGGACGTCGGATCGCCCATGACTTCACAGACGGGCACGATCACGCCTGGGTTACCCCGAAGTGGCGGCTGCCGGGCCGGCAGGTCGCCCGCTACCACCCGTTCTGCGCCATGCGCCGCAGAATCTCGGTGCTGTACCAGTTCATGCGCGCCGGCTTGCGCCGCAAGGGCGAGGGAATCAGCGCGGCCAGGCGCGCGGCCTGCTCGCGGCTGACGCGCTGTGCCGGGATGCCGTACCAGGCGCGCGAGGCCGCCTCGGCGCCATAGATCCCGGGGCCCCACTCGATGACGTTCAAATACAGCTCGAGAATGCGGCGCTTGGAAAGAATCAATTCGGCCGCGGGCGCCAGTGTGAATTCCACGGCTTTGCGGATGATCGAGCGGTTGGTGGTGAGGAACAGGTTCTTGACGAGTTGCTGCGTGATGGTCGATCCGCCGCGTCCGAGCCGTCCCTGATCGAGGTCCTGGTCCACCACCTTCTGCACTTCCTTCCAATCGATGCCGTGATGCTGGTAGAAGCGGCCGTCCTCGGCCGCGATGACGGCGCGCTGAAGATCGGAGGAGATACGGCCTGAGGGAACGAAGTCATACCGCTTGTGATACGGCTGGTGTTGCGTCCAGGCTTGAACGCGGCGCTCGGCCTGAACGGCGGTGGTGGGAGGATTGACCCATCGCAGCGCCACCAGTTCCAGGAGGCACAGGCCATAGAACGCCGCCACGGCGGCGACCGCCCAGAGCAGGACCGCGCGGAGAAAGCCGCCCCGTTTCTTGGCGTTCTTTGCGCGCGCGGGCACCCTTACGATGGTAGCAACCAACACCCCGCGTCCCCGGTCACCTGGCGCCAGTCCTCATGGGCACGAACGCCACCGGACCCAGAGACCTGCGCCGCGTCTTGCCGTCTTTCCCCTTTTCAACCAGCACCAGCTCCTGGCTCCGCCACGATCCGATTGGCGCCACCAGCCTGCCTCCCGCCGCCAACTGATCCAGCAGCGCTTGTGGAATCTCCGGCGGCGCGGCGGTCACGATGATCCGGTCGAAGGGCGCTTCGCGCGGCCAGCCCTGGTAACCGTCGCCCGGCAGCACCGTGACGTTATCGTATCCCAGCCGGTGCAAGGTCTCAGCGGCGGAAGTGGCGAGTTCGGGTTCGATCTCGACCGAATAAACCCGGGACGCCAGTTGTGCCAGGACCGCCGCCTGATAGCCCGAACCGGTGCCGATCTCCAGCACCCGATGTTTCTTCGTCACGGCCAGCGCCTCGGTCATCAGCGCCACGACGTACGGCTGGGAAATCGTCGCTCCATGGCCGATGGGCAAGGGCTGATCCTCGTACGCCAGGCCGCGAAGGGCCGCGGGGACGAACAGGTGACGCGGGACTTCCCGCATGACCCGAAGCACGGCGGCATCGCGGATCCCGCGAACTTCAAGCTGCTCCCGCACCATGAGTTCACGCTGCCCGGAATACTGGTCTTGCGCGCCCTCGATTGCCCAGAGGGCCAGCGGCAGAGCCGCACCGCTCCAACGCCCGAAACCCACACGACGGCCCACGGAAGTGCTGCCTGATCCTATCTTCTCACCAACGCGCTACACTCGATGCATTGGGTGAAGGGCGCGGTATGACACCGCTCGATAAATTCTTGGCGTGGGCCGAATCGAATCGGCTCACCGTGTGCGGCATCGCCGGATTGCTCGTGGCGGCGACCGCCTGGGGCGACTGGCTGCTGCCCCGCACCTCGGTGGGATTTCTCTACCTCATTTCCCTGCTGGTGGCGGCGCCGGCGCTGAACCGCCTGCAAATCAGCGCGCTTGCAGTCTTCTGCGGCTACCTGCGGGAGGCATTCGACCCTCTTCAGTCACTGGGCCGGGTGGGACCGCCGGTGGCAGCGGTTTGGAACCCCATCGATTGGGCGCCGGGATCCGGCGGTCGCCTGCTGGCGGCGACCGTGGGTTTCGCCATGACCGGCTTCTTCGTGGTGGAGCTGAACCAGCGCCGCCGGATGCTGGGCGCGCATTTGAAGGAGCGCGAAGAGCAGATGCGCATGCGGCTGGAAGCGGAACGCGAGGTTCGGATTCTGATCGACACCAGCCCGCTGGCCATCCTCATGCTGGATCAGTCGGGCCGCGTGCGAATGGCCAACGAATCGGCCGGGCTGCTGCTGGGATTCGAAAAAGAAAAGCTGCAAGGCGAAGCCGTGGCGCCGTACCTGCCGATCCTGGTTCGCATGCTGAACAGCCATCGCTCGGGAAGCCATATCCACACCAACGTGGAGTGTAAGGGCCAGAGGCGCAACGGCGAAGTATTCCTGGCGCACGTCTGGCTTTCCACCTACCGCGGTTCGGAAGGGCCGGGACTGGCGGCGGTGGTGTGGGACGCCTCGGAGAACCTGCGCGACCGCGAAGGCGCCGGCCTGGACTCGATGATGGCGACATCGCGCGTGCTGATCGGCGCCATCTCCCACGAAATCCGGAACCTGTCGGCGGCGGCGGGGGCCGCGCATGCGGCGCTCGCGGAGGCTTGCGCGGCCTCCGGCCACAACGAACAATATCAGGCCCTGGGCGCGCTCATCCAGGGGCTCGAGTGGATCTCTTCGTCGGGCCTCCAGGCCGCCCCGGACCCGGAAGCCTTCGCCGCCGACCTGGGCACCGTGCTGGATGAGACGCGGATCGTCATTGAGCCGCCGATGCGGGAAGCCGGCATCTCCGTGGTGTGGGACGTGAGCCCCGGGCTGCCTCTGGTGCATGCCGACCCGCACGGCCTCTTGCAGGTCTTCGTGAACCTGGCGCGCAACAGCCAGCGGGCGCTCGAGGACCAGCAACGCCGCGAGGTCAGCATCCGGGCCGCCGTGGAAAACGACCTGGTGGTGGTGCGGTTCCGCGACAGCGGCCCGGGCGTTGCCCAGCCCGAACAG
>DASQZT010000167.1:0-7752 GCA_035638575.1 Bryobacteraceae bacterium | reverse complement strand
TCGGGGAGCAGCGGGCTGGAGTGATCTGCGGTCCACGGAACGATACTACACCGACGCCTTCCGCGAAACAAGAAGGTTGAGGTAACAATGGAGGCCCACCTTTTGCCCACGCGTAGCGTCCGCCGCGATAGCGGCTACGTTCAAACGGGGATATCGGAAACTGGGCCCCACACGGGCCCCCCGAAGTCGCGTTCGGGGAGACGAGTCCTTAAACGAATGCATTCCTTCATCTCGGAGGGCAGCCAACCGGCTACCAGGTTCCCACCGCGTTAAGTGAACGGCATTGGGATCAGCCCGGATGCAAAGTCAGCCGCATTTCGTTCAACTCCTTTTCCATCGCTTCGCGCATCGCGAGTGACCACTGGCTGTCCGCGTCCAACGGCTCCAGGGCCGTCTACATAGCGCTCCCAGACGGACGATGGGGCAGGTTGGGCATCAAGATCGGCGAAGTGCGGAAGAAGTTCGGGAGCGTGACGGTTACGAAAGTGGAGTGAAAGAACTACGAGCCTGGGCTTGCGCTAAGGCTTCCTGGCGAAGCCCTGCTCCCGGAAATGCGCGCCGCAGCAGAAGGCGGTGCGCACTCCGCGATTTCGCATAGTCTGGAAGCTCGCGCAATCGACTGAACTGAACTTCTTTCTTGCCGCCGCCGGCATGGGAAGCAGCGGCGCCACGTCTTCGTGAAGGCGCGCGAACGGCCGCCACGCCGGTCCGGTGTTGCAGCAGAGCGGCCGTCCTGGCCCCACACCAGAGAATGCCCAGGGAAATCGAGGTTCGCAGGCTTCCGGGCGCCCCGTGCGAATTCGGTCTTGACATGCGACACTTGTCGCGTATATGATGTGACAGGTGTCGCACGCAAACGCCAAGCCGAGGAAATTCCGATGCCCAAGACAATCCCCGACCGTTTGACGCGGCGCGAGCGGGAGATCATGAACGCCGTTTTTTCGCTGGGGAACCGCGCGTCGGCGGACGATATCCGCGCGCGCCTGCCCAACCCGCCGGGCGATTCCTCGGTTCGCGTGATGCTGGCAAGGCTGGAGAGGAAGGGACACCTGAAGCACCAGCAGGATGGCCTTCGCTATATTTACTCCGCCACCACATCGCCGGCGGTGGCCAAAAAGACGGCGTTGCAGCAGTACCTCGAAACCTTCTTCGGCGGCTCGCTGCGGCAGATGCTGACGGCGCTGGTCAGCGAGGCATCGTGGACCGACGAAGAGCTGAAAGCGCTCCAAAGCGAGATCGACCGTGTTCGCAAGGAAAGGAAGAACAAATGAAGACCGCACTCGACGAAGCCATTCTCGCGGTGGGTGGTTCACTGGCGCTCTCCACGCTGGCCAAGGCTACCTTCGCGACGATATTGGGCCTCTGCGCCGCCGCGCTGACCGGCAGGAAGCACGCAGCATTCCGCCACGCGCTGCTGGCCGGGATGTTCGGAGTGCTGCTGGCGCTGCCGCTGGTCTCCGCGGTCTCTCCGCCGGTCCGGATCGTTGTACGCCTGGCGCAGGCGCGAAACCTGCGGACGCTGCGCGCGAGGCCCGGCGGCGCGGCGTCGCCCATCGTCATCGCACGGCCAGGCGTCCCCGCAACGCCGCAGCCGCCGGGGTGGACGGTTTCCGACCTGCTGGCGGTGTGCTGGATTGCAGGGACGGTGCTGTTTCTGCTGCCGGTCGGCGTGGGGCTGCGCCAGGTTCGCAGGCTGCGGAGGTCGGGACTGCCGTGGCAGCACGGACAGCCGGTGGTGGATGGGCTGGCGCTCGACGCGGGCATTCGGCGGCACGTCGATGTGCTGCTGCACGAGGCGTTAGCGGGACCGATGACTTGCGGGGCGGTGCGTCCGGCGATCCTGCTTCCGCTGGACGCGCCGAACTGGGATTCCGAGGATCTGAATCGGGCGATGGTTCACGAGATGGAGCACGTGATTCGGCGCGATTGGGTGATTCACTGCGTGGCGCGGGCGGTCTGTGGCCTGTACTGGTTTCACCCGCTGGTGTGGATGGCGTGGCGCCGGCTGGAGTTGGAGGCCGAACGCTCCTGCGACGACGCGGTGCTGGCGCGCTCGGAGGCGACCGCGTATGCCGGCCAATTGGTCGCCCTGGCGCGGCGGCTCTCGGCGGCCGCGAGATCGCCCCTGCCGGCGATGGCGAGCCGCGCGGACCTGGCGTCGCGGGTGAGGGCGGTGCTCGACGGCGGCCAGCGGCGCGGCCGGGCCGGCGCGTTGTGCGTGACCGTCGCGTCGGTGGTGGCGGCGGCGCTGGTCGTAACGGTGTCGCCGCTGCGGGTGGTCGCCGCACCGCAATCGGCGGGCACAGAGGCCACAGCGCGGATGCGGTCGGAAACCATGCTGGTGGTTACGCCCGTGAAGGTCTCGTATCCCAACGGCAACACGGTCGAAGGGCTCGTCGCGGGCGATTTCACCGTCACGGAGGACGGAGTCCAGCAAACGATCAGCCTCTTCGAATTCCAAAAGGTCGATGGGACCGAGCCGCCGTCGAGCTATTACCTCCTGGGGTATTATCCCCGCAACGGAAGGGCCGACGGCGAGTTCCGGAAGATCGGCATCACGGTGAAGACCCCTACGACCGCACAGCTGGATTACCGCCCCGGATATTACGTGTTGAACCGTCCCGAGAGCGCCGCGGGCGCCGTGTCCCGGAGTCCCGCGGCTACCCCGCTACCGTACACCACGCCTCCGCGTTTGCTCTTCAAGAAAGAAGCGGAATACTCGGAAGAGGCTCGCAAGGCCAAGTACCAGGGAACGGTGCTGCTCGACGTGGAAGTGGACGTCACCGGAAAGGCGGTGGACATCCGGGTGGTGCGGAGCCTGGGCCTGGGGCTTGACGAGAAAGCAATCGAGGCGGTCCGGCAGTGGCGGTTCAAGCCGGCCGAGAAGGACGGGAAGCCGGTCAGCGCCCAGATGGAGCTCGAAGTGAGCTTTCGACTGCTGTAAAGAGTGGGACCGGCGCCGGCAACGCGATTCGCCGGGAAAGTGGAGTGAGCTGAAGGGTGAGCACTTCGCGCAGGCGCGCGGATTGGCGGCGCGACATCTCCACGGTCTGGCGCGTTCAGAGACCGCCGGATCAGCCGGAGCGCCTACAAACTTTGGTTAGCGCCACCAGTTTACCTTCGACATCTGGTAGTGAGATGCCGGCGTTGGTTAGCATTAACCCCATGGAGACCCTCGTTTGGATTCTGCTGCCCGGTTTTGTAGCGTTGGCTTCCGGGGTGCTTGCGTGGTTCGTGATGCAGTCCCGCATGGACGTGAAGCTGGCTGAACAGCGGGAAAGCCTGGCCACGGAGCGCGGAGCGCTGGCAGCCGAGCGGGAGGCGCTCAAGGGGTCCCTGGAAACGGCCATGCGCGCGGCGGAGGAGACCGCGAAGCGCGTGGCGCTGGACACTTTCCTGAGCGAACTGACCATCGAGCAGCGCCACTACACACGGGAAAACCGCCTTCTGCTCCACAATCGCAAGAGCCTGGTGCTTCAGGAGCGCATGTACTTCCGCAACATCCCGCTGTCCGACTGGATCGAGCACGAGATCGTGATGGAAGACGGGGCGGATATCAACCGGCTGGTGCAGGACATGACCATCTTCGACAAGGAAGTGGTCAGCATCGCCGACATCCCGCGGCCCAGGCGGCAGTTGGCCTGACAGAATTTTACGCCACATTCACAACAATCGCCGGCCGGGGTGCGTCCAAGGCTGTGAGGAGATTGTAGAATATCAGAGATGAAGCGATATCAGATGTGGGTTATATGCGCGGCGCTGGCTGCCGGAGTGCCGGCGACGTGGGCGGCCAAGGGCGATCCCGAAAAGGGGAAGGACGTTTTCCAGCAGTGCGGGGTGTGCCACAACGCCGACAGCGACGAGAAGAAGATGGGGCCGGGGTTGAAAGGCCTGTTCCAGAAAGACAAGCTGACCAACGGCAAAAAGCCGACCGAGGCCAATATCCGAGCTAAAGTCGACGAAGGCGGCAATGGGATGCCCGCCTATAAGGACATGCTGAGCGACCAGGAGAAGGACGATCTGATCGCGTATCTGAAGACGCTATAGTGCTCGCAAGCGAGAGTTCGCAAGCGAGAGAGGGCGCCGGTTCTACTTGTTGAGGACTTCCAGCGCTTTCTTGACCACCGGGTCGTCCTCGACCTTCTTCTTGAGCTCGGACTGCTGCTGGTCGATGCTCTCGGGGATGGGCTCGCCGTTGTCGTCGAATTCGATTTGCGCGTCGAGGTCGGCCACCGGGTTTCCGGGGGTAACGCCGGTGTCCTGAATAGCCTTACCGTTGGGCGTATAGTACTTGGCGACGGACAGAATGATGGCGGCGCCGTCATCCATGGTGATGGCCTTACGCACCGCGGCATCGCCGTAGGTGCGCTCGCCAACCACCTCGCCGCGCTTGTTCTCCATCACGGCGGCGGCCAGGATCTCGGCTGCGCCGGCCGTGCTGCGGTTGGTGAGGATCGCCACCGGCAGGGTGGTCACGGCCTTCGCCGCATCCGCGTCGAAGTTCTGGCGCGGCACTCTCTGGCCCTGGAGGTAGGTGATGTGGCCGCTCTTCAGGAAGAGATTGGCCGTGGCAATCCCGTCGTCCGGGCTGCCCAGAGCGCAAGCGCGCACATCGACCACCAGCTTCTGCGCACCGTCCTTCTGGAGCTTCTGAATGGCCGCGGCGGCCTCCTTCACGTTGGCCGGGGAAAGCGCGTCGATATTGATATAGCCGACCTGGTTGGCCAGCATCCTGCTTTCGACCGGCGGCAAGACCATGTTGTCGCGGATGAGCTTCACGGTCTGGGGCTCGGTTCGGCGGACGTGCACGACGCTCACTTCCACGGTGGTGCCCGATTCGCCCTGCAGCAGCAGGTCGGCATACGCCAGGGGCATGTCGCGGGTGGAGATCCCTTTGATGCTCTCGATCATGTCGAAGGTGGTAAAGCCCGCTTTTGCGGCCGGCGAACCCGGCACGGCGGCAACTACACCCAACCAGCCGGTCTTTTTGGAGAGGATCAGGCCGACACCGCCCCGCTGGACGTCCTTGTTCTTCAGGTATTCCTTGTACTGATCGGCGTTCAGATAGCTGGCGAATGGGTCGACGGCTTCGAGCAGCCCGTTCAAAGCGCCCAGGGTGACGCTCTTCATATCGGGCTCTTCGACGTATTCGCTCTTGATGTGGGCCACCACGTCGCTGAAGACGCCGATGTGCTTGAGAGTGTCGTCGCTGGAAGATTCGCCCTTGCCGAGCACACTCCCAATCAGAAGCATCAAGGTGAGACACGTCGACGTGCTCACGACAACATATTTGGTACGGCTGCTCATAGGTGAAGAAGACTCCGGAGGCCTTTCAGCCATTATACACTGCTGAAGTGAATCCGCCCTAAAGGATTGGACGCGCCCGGGAAGGCTTCGGTTGTAAGAAATAAAACCGGTGGCGCCGGATCCAATTCTTGCAAACTGAGCCCGGACCACCGGTTCGCGCCACTTCAACTGACCTGAACGTTGCAACATGCGGGCCAATGTGGCAGGAGTTGGCGGGCCGGGGGGCCGGGGCCGCCCGACGCGTAGCCCTTACACGACCGCGATTGGCAGGAATTACACGAGCGTGTGGAAGATTCCGGCATCCCAGGGCGCCAAGTGTACTCGACCTCACACTCTGTGGATGCAACCATAAGATGTCACTTTCTGGCCAGCAGGGGTATGCCGGCCAGAAGGTGGAGGTGAGCCATCCGCTCAATGGCGAGCCGCCTGTCTGGCTGGGAGATCAGCACCTGCACCCATGCCAGGCGCCGATCGAGTACACGGTCAGGATGGCGCCCAAGCGGCCAGTGATGCGGCGCAAGCCGGCCCCGCCCCGCATTTACGTCCTGGGCGGGCGCGCCGGGCTGGCGGGGCGGTAAACTGGCTGGCCGCCGCGCCCACCGTAAAGGCGACCCGAACCGCATTCTCGATCGCCTTGACCCGCTGCAACTCGCTTTGGCTCAACTCGATCACCCTCCCGGCTGGCAAAGGGTGACGGAATTTGGCTGCAGTTAGGGGGTGACATTATTTTGGAGCATTTTCAGGGGTTGCGCGGCAGCCAAGAGTGGCTGCGCCACGAGACGTGATACAAAGGAATAAGTAAGGGTAGTTCCCCACTTACTTACCACACATGAGCGCACCGGCAACTCCCGCCCGGGATATCGAGCTGACCCGCCTCGAAAGCGGCGTCCGCGTAATCACCGAAGCCATGCCGCACGTGCGGTCGGTCTCGGTGGGAGTGTGGATCGGCAGCGGCTCGCGCCGCGAGAGCAGCGATCAGAACGGCATCTCGCACTTCATCGAGCACATGCTGTTCAAGGGGACGACGAGCCGCTCGGCGGAGGACATCGCGCGATCGGTCGACTCCATCGGCGGCAACCTCGACGCCTTCACCGCCAAGGAACTGGTGTGCTTCAACACCAAGGTGCTGGACGAGCACCTGTCGCTGGCCTTCGACGTCCTGGCGGACCTGGTGCTCAATCCGCTGTTTCGCGAAGACGACATCGAGAAGGAAAAGGGCGTCATTCTCGAAGAGATCAAGATGGAGGCGGACAGCCCGGACAACCTGGTCCACGAGATCTTCTCGTCCAACTTCTGGAAGGACCACCCGCTGGGGAAGCCGATCCTGGGCACGCGCGAGACGGTGAAGCGGTTCGATCGCGACGTGATTCAGCGCTACTACTCGGCGGTGTACGCGCCGTCCAACCTGATCGTGACGGCGGCCGGCAACCTGACGCACGATCGGCTGGTAGGACTGGTGCGGAAACATTTCGAGACGCTCGAGCCGGGCCAGCCGCCTCCGGCGGAGAATGTTCCGAGCACGCACGCGCGCATCGCCCTGCGCAACAAGAAGGCGCTGGAGCAGGTGCACCTGTGCCTGGGAGTGCCGTCGTATCCGCTGCCGCACGAAGAGCGGTTCGCCTGCTACGTGCTGAACACGCTGCTGGGCGGGGGCATGAGCTCGCGCCTGTTCCAGAACATCCGCGAGCGCCAGGGCCTGGCCTACGCGGTGTTTTCGGAGCTGAGCCCGTATCGCGACACGGGGTGCCTTTCGATCTACGCGGGAACGTCGCTCGAGAGCGCGCGCAAAGTGGTGGAATCGATCACCAACGAGTTCCACAACCTGAAGGAGCAAGTGGTCAGCGACGAGGAGCTGCGGCGGGCCAAGGACCACCTGAAGGGTTCGCTGATGCTGAGCCTGGAATCGACCGCGAGCCGCATGTCCAACCTGGCGCGGCAGGAGATGTACTTCGGCCACTTCTTCACGCTGGACGAGCTGGTGGAAAGCATCGAAGCCGTGACGGCCGGCGACGTGCAGCGCATCGCGCAGACGTTTTTCGATCCGCGGCAGATCGCGCTGACGGTGCTGGGCAACCTGGAGAACTTCAGGATCGGGCGGGAAGACCTGGCCTGCTGAACACCTGCGCTTCGAACACGGACAGGCGCGCTTCAGGATCTTTCCAAGCGTGCGGACCCAGCATGCTTTTGCGCGTCACGGCTTCGAGAAACTGCTCGGCGGTCCAGTCGTAGCGGTCCGCCACCTGGGGCAGAAGAAGGCCCGAGCATTCGCCCAGCCGCAGCATGGCACCGTGGCGGTGAACCCGGAGCTGATTGGCGGAAGTAATTCGCTTGAACGGCGTGAGGACGGAGATTTCGATATCGATCGGTCCAGCCACCTCGGCGGCGGGCCGGAACCGCGGGTCTTCGAGCGCAGCGGAAACGGCCAGATCGGGCACCTGGACGCTG
>DASQZT010000166.1:0-8455 GCA_035638575.1 Bryobacteraceae bacterium | reverse complement strand
TGACGCCGTCAGCCGCGCCCTCGCCCATCAGGCAACCCGCCCCGACGATCTCGGCCTGGCCGCCTGGGTCCAGGCCGCCGCCCCCGTCCTCGATCTCACCGGACAGGAAGTCGCCGCCGCCTTATCCGAGACCGTCCATCGCCCCCACCCGTTGATCGCGCCTCTCCAAATTCTCCTGTCATCCTGTCCTGGCCGCGAGTGGACCGGCGCCTCTGGCGAACTCCTGGCCGCGCTCCCGGAATCGGCCCGTCCGTCGTGTCCCGAGGAACTCTCCAAGCGTCTGAAAAGAATCGTAGAAAGCCTGGATGCCGAAGGCATCGGCGTGACCTTCACCCGCACCGGCCAGCGGCGCCTGATCCACCTCCGCATGGTCCCCGAAAACTCCCTGTCATCCTGTCATCCCGAGTCGCCGCCGCCTCCGCCCGCCGAAGGGCCCCCGTCACCCTGTCATCCGTGTCCGCCCCCCGAAAACTCCCCGTCACCCTGTCACGCCGCTATCCCTCCACTCCCCATTTCCGCCCCGCGTGCGGCCTTGCGAGCCGCACGCGCCGGCAAGCGGACTCCCGCCCCCCTCCACGAGTCTTCCCCTGTGGAGTGGTACAACGAATTAGGTGAAACCGATGTTCAGATCTGCAACTTTCGTAGCCGTGCTTGCCGCCCTCCCCGCCGGCCTTTTCGCGCAGGCGGAGTTCGACCCGGCGATCTTCAAAAACCCTCCGGCCCGATACCGCGGGCATGCCATGTGGAACTTCAATCTGGGCACTTTGAACGAGAACGCCGTGCTCTCGGGCATTCAGGAGATGGCCAAGCTGAATTACGGCGGGTTTTTCATCGAGGCGGGCGGAAGGCCGCAGGGCGCGCAGGGTGTCACCTATCTCAGCGACGAGTATTTTCGCTTCTACAAGATCGCCCTCGAGGAGGCCAAAAGGCTGGGGCTCGAAGTCGTGCTCTACGACGACTACGCGTTTCCCACCGGAACCGTCGGGGGCCAGCTCGCCGTCAAGTACCCGCAGCACATGGCCAAGAGCCTGAACATGAGCGAGAAAGACGTCGCCGGGCCCGCCCGCGCGGAGGTGGAAATCCCCAAGGGCATCTACATCGGCGCGGTGATGATGAACCGTGACACCTTCCAACTCGTGGACGTCAGCGCCGGCAGGAACGGCGACCGCGTGGTCTGCCAGGCGCCCGCGGGCAACTGGAAGGTGATGGTTTTCTACCTCGTGGAGGGCCGGTCCCGCGTGGTCGACTACCTCGATGAAGAGGCCATGAAGGCTTTCATGTCCATGACCTACGAGAAGTATCAGCAGAACTTCGGCACTTACTTCGGGAACCTCATTAAGGAGACGTTTTACGACGAGCCATCCATGCATCACGCCGACCGCATGTGGACCCCCACCTTCAACGCCACTTTCCAGAAGCGGTACGGCTACTCGCCCATGAAGTATTATCCGGCGCTGTGGTATGACATCGGGCCCGACACCGCCGCGGCGCGCAACGCCCTGTTCGGGTACCGCGCGCAGCTCTTCGCCGGGAACTTCATCAAGCGGCTCGACGACTGGTGCGCGGCGCATCACCTCCAGTTCGGCGGGCACCTCGACCAGGAGGAGCCCCTCAACCCCACGCCGCTCAACGGGGACCTGCTGAAGGTCTTCGAACACCAGACGCTGCCCACCGTTGACGACATCTGGTGGTGGGGACGGTCGAACCCCTCGTACAAGATCGTGACTTCGGCGGCGTTCAACTTCGACCACCCGATCGCCCGCGCCGAGACCTACGCGGCCTATCGCGTGCTCGATGAGAAGATCGCCTATTCGGTGGCCATGGATCAGTACGCCATGGGGATCAATTCGCAGGTGCCGGCGCGCACCATGCAGCCCAAGCGCGCCGAGCTGAACGATTACGTCGGCCGCCTCAGTTACCTCCTGCAACACGGCCGGCATGTGGCCGACGTGGCGGTGTTGTATCCCATCGCGGCGCTGCGCACGGCGTACCGCCACGTGGGCGGCGTTCAGTTTCCCCTGGCGGAAGGCGAGCAGGCGCCTGACATCATGGAGACGGCCTATGCGCGCGAGGGCGGGTTCGCCGGTGACGCCGATTACCAGGACGTCGGCGAGGCGCTCTACCGCGGAATGCGCGTGGACTTCACCTATCTTCACCCCGAAGTTCTGGTGGAGAAGTGCACCATCGACGCGCGGAAGCTGATCCTGAACAACCGCGAGAACCGCGAGGAGTACAGCGTGCTGATTCTGCCTTCGGGCGACACGCTTTCCGCGGCTGCCGCGGCGAAGATCAAGGAGTTCTACGACAAAGGCGGCATGGTGATCGCCACCGGCCTTCTGCCCTCGCGCTCGGCGGAGTTCGGCAAGGATAAAGAGGTGCGCCAGGCGATGACGGAAGTCTTCGGCGCCTCGCCGGATGCGCCCTTGAAGGCCGACGTGCGGCGCGCGCAGGACCGGCAGAACTTCTATGTGTTCTGGTATTACGTCAAGAAAAACAAAGCGGGAGGACAGGCCATTTTCCTGCCCAACACCCATCCGTGGCTGCTCGACTTCGCGTTGAAGCAGTCGCTGCCGCTGCGCGACGTCGATATCCAGGAGCCCATGGGGATGCTCCGGCGCGGGCCGGAGTACGACGGCGCGCTCACCTACATCCACAAGGTGAAGAACGGGCGCGACATCTATTTCTTCGCCAACTCCACGGCCAGGGCCATCGACACCAAGGTGGTGCTCCGCGGCCGGAAGACGCTGCGCATCTGGAATCCTCACACCGGCGGGCAGGAGGCGGCGGAGTCCACCCAGGGCGAGGCCAACGGGCAGCCGGTCACCACCGTGCGCCTGTCGCTCGCTTCCGTCTCGTCGCGGTTCTTCATTGGTGAGTAGGTGGGAACAGAAACCGCAGCACGTCGCCGAAGCGCGCTCCCCAGTCGGCTTCCGAGTGGCCCGCGCCTTCGATCTCGCGGTATTCCAGGTCGGCGCCGCGCCGCCAGCCGCGTTCTTCCAGGGCGTCGCGCAAGGCGCGAACATCTTCCACAATTCGCTGCGGAGATTCGCCTTCGGCGGTTCCGATGTCCAGCCAGATGCGCCCGCGCGCCGCGGCGCGGTAGCCGCGCACCAGCGCCAGGATCGACCGGTTGTGCCACCAGACCGAAGGCGAGACCAGCGCCATGCCGCCGAAAACCCGCGGATAGAGGAGGCCCGCGGTGAGGGAAGCCAGCGCGCCCAGCGAGGAGCCGCCGACCGCCGTGTGCTTCGCGGCCTTGAGCGTGCGGTACTCGTGATCCATAAAAGGCTTCACTTCGCGGGCCAGCATCTGGGCGTAGCGATCGGCTTTGCCGCCCTTGCGAAGGCGCGGGTCGCGCGTGGGAGTGTATTCGGAAACGCGCCGCACGCCGGTGTGGAAGATGCCGGCCAGGATCACCGGCTCGATCTCGCCGCGGCACCCCAGCAGGTCGGCGGTGGCTCCCGCGCGCCAGTCGCGGCCGCCGAATGCGGTGGCCGGATCGAAGAGGTTCTGGCCGTCCTGCAGGTAGAAGACCGGGTAGCGGCGGCCCGGTTCCCCGTAGCCGGGCGGCACGTAAACGGCAAGCCCTCGGGGGGTGGAAAGATAGCGCGAGCGGAAGTCGGGATGGAGGCGGAGGGCGCCCGGGGGCATGGTGATACTCTACAACGCGGCCACCTGCTCGATCAGCGACCCGACCAAAATGCGTTCGGCGCTGCCGCTTTCCGTGCCCATCCGGTGAACCGCGCTGCCGTTCGAGTAGAGCACCGCGCCGTCCCTGGCGAGGTCGAACGACAGCACGCCCTTGGCCACCACCTCCTTGCCGTTCGACGACTGGCGGACGAGCTGCCACGAAGACGGCACCATGGATGGCGCATCGGGATCGCCGTGGCCGTTCTCCCGGCCGGCGCGGTCGGCGTCGATCAGGTTGCCCCAGACCATCATCTGTTTCAGGTCGGGCCTGCCCTGCGCCGCGCCCTTCGAGGTCGAAAGCGGCCGGCCCGTGTAGCGCATCGAGAAGAAGTTGAAGAACTGGAAGATCGCGTACGACATCCGGAACGGGAACAGCACCGTGTCCTTCACGATGCCGATGGGATCGGTCGCACGCTGCTTCCCCGCATACGGGCGGCGGATGTAGTAGAGCGTCCCGTCGGCGGCCATCTGCGGTCCGAGAAGATCGGATTCGGGATCTTCGGCCAGGCACGAGATCTCGCCCGAATCCAGATCGAGTCGCTGCACCGAGCACGGGCCGATTCCGGAGAAGCGGCCGGCGCTGTCGCGTCCCAGGCCGGCGCTCTGAAAAACGACCTGCCGCCCGCGTCCCGGCACCCATTGCGGCGCCAGGTCCACGGAGTCGCCCTCCGAGGCCTCCTGCAAGTCCGATCCGGCAATGTTCAGCACGGCGATATTCGCCGCCAGGTCGTGATGCGAGACCGATACGGCGATCTCCGTGCCGTCCGGGCGTACCGCGATGTTGCGCACGCGGAAATCGGCCGTGTGGAAGAGCCTCTGCTCGACGCCGCTGGCGTCCACCGCGAAGACGCCGCTGATGTCGTCGGTCTCGAGCGAATACAGCACTTCGCCCGGATTCCGGCCGCGGGAGACGCTCGTAATCGCCATCCGGAACTCGCCCGGATCGCCCTCCTGCTGCGGCCACAGCATGCCGCGCATGAATTGGGCGCTGCGCCCCTGCGTCTTCCAGGCGTGCCGGTTGTGAATCTGGGCCGCGCGGTCCCGCAGAGAGCGGCCAAACGGGCTCTCCAGCGTATGAGGGGCGCCATCACCGTGCAAATGGAGCTTCCCTTGGGCGAGATAAGCAAGGCAGTTTTCGGTCACGGGCTTCCGACCTCTATTTTCAGAGGCCTGCATCCGAATCCGCAAGTTATCCAAGGTAGATACTCCTCCAGCCTAAGGCTCGCTGCGCAAGCGGGTAAACGCCGAAACCAGGGCGTCTCGCAGCCGGTCGAACTGGCGCAGCTCGCGGGTCTTGAAGCTGGGGCGCGGCTTCCGGCTCTCCATAAAGATGCACCCCACCACACGATCGGAGACCACCACCGGGTAGAGACCGAAGCAGGCGCATCCGAACAGCGGACCGATCTGGCTGGTGTCCTCCCGTTTGGCATCGGCCACCACACTGCGCTTCGCGATGAGCGCCGCCGATACCGGCCCTCCGCCCCGCGACATCCGGAATTTGAACTGCTTGATCAGCTCGTCGGCATCCTCTCCGAGGCCGATTCGGCCCTCGATGCGGGTTCGGTCCTGATTCACGAAGGCGAAGATTACCCGCCCGAAGCCGGCTCCCCGAAAGAGCGCCTCCAGCACCATCAGGATCAAGGTGTTGAGATCGAATCCCGAGTCGGAATTCACCAGGGCGCAGACTTCCTTGGTCAGGCGTTCCAGGGTATTGCCATCTTCGACCGATCCGGGAACCACCTGTGCCGGGAGCGGGCCGCCACTGGCCCCATTCATCGCTTCCAGAACCCTTCGAGTCTGTTCCTGCAGCCGAAGCTCGTTGAGGCGAATGCCCGTGGAGGCTAACGACTCTTGCGTTCCGCGGATGCCCTGGGCCAGGATTTCGTCCACTTCTTCGCGCTTCAGCGGCAGCCATGGGTAATGGTCCTCGAGACAGGCCTTCAACTGGGCGGCGCCTGCCTCCGGTTCCGAGCGGTACACCGCGGCAGTCATCGAATGTCCCAGGGAGACCGCCGCCAGCAGATGGGCGTTGGCGGAAGTTGCGGAAATGCTCATGGGGAATGCGGCGCGCTGAGATTCGACCACCCGGTCCGGCATGCCCCAATACCGCGTGATAGCCCCGCCGAGATCCTCGAAAGTGAATAGCAGGACTCCCAGGCAAGCGGTGGAGAGGGATAGCCGGCGCTCCTTGGCGAGCTTCAGGATCCGGGCATATTCCGCGGGGAGATAGTACGCGGTTAACACTTCGCCCACGTTCCGGACCAGGCCGCAGAGGTATGCCTCTTCCGGTTTGACGTCCGGGAAGCGCCTGGCAAGTTCCCGCACATGATTCGCGCTCAGGAGGGAGAGCGTCATCAACTCGCGGACACCCGCGGGTTGGTCATGGACGTGTTCGAAGATTCGCAATCCGGCGGCAAGGCGCCGGACCGTTTCCGTGCCCAGGAGGGCGACAGCATGTGTGATGCTGACAATCTGCCGCCCGGGAAAGTTACGAGCGTTGGCCTTGCGCAGGAGTGTCAGGCTCAAGCTGTAGTCTCGCAGGATGAGCCCGGTCAGCTCGCGCGGGGACACTTCATCGTGGTCGACGGCCGCCAGGATGGCTTGAACATGCTGGGAGAATGACGGGAAATCGGGCTTCCCGGTCAGCGACTTGACGCAATTGGCGATTTTTTCCTGGCGCGAAAGCGCACTCATAACCCGTCGCCCTGCCCCGGAGTTCCCCGGCGGCGGTCATCACCCTGGCCAGACCCCAGGTGACGATCTCATCTACTCGTGTAGTTAATCGGCATGAGCATGGGAAAACTGTACGGCGCCGCTTCAGTGCAGTTCTTTGACCGCGACGTTGCGAAAGCGGTGATACAGGTCGGGGGTGCAACGGCTGCCGCCGTGGATTTGCAGGGCGATCATCCCGTCTTCGGCTCCGCCGGCGGTGTGGTTGGCGGTGTCGGTCCAGTCGGTGATCTGGTCGCCGTTCATCCAGACCTGGATGTGCGGCGTGGGTCCCTCGATCCGGGCCCGAATGGAATTCCACTCGCCTTTCTTCCAATGCTTCTCCCAATCGGCCGTTTGTGCGCGGACGCCCTGGAGCCCTTCGCCGTAAACGCCGCCCATGTTGCCGCCGGGGAGGTAATCCAGCATCACCTGGTAGGCCTCGCCCTTCTCGTTGGAGCGCAGGAACAAGCCGCTGTCGCAACCGAAATCCGGGTTCATCTCCAGGTAGACCTCGACGTCCTTATACTTCGTGTCGGTCAGGACGATGCCGCCGTTGTCCTTGCGATCCTGGGTGCCGGTGAGCACGCCCTGGTTCACCTTCCACGCGGTCGAGTTGCCGTGGTGGTTCACCTGGCTGATGTGCCACCCTTTCAGGCCGGGGCCGGGCGTTATGTCGGTGAATCCCGGTGGAACAGCTTCCGCGGCCAGGACGGCCGTGCCGCAAAGGAGAAAAAGCCACGCGCTTCTGTTCATGATCCGCTCCCGGCCATCAGAATGGCAGAACCTCGAGGCGCAGGGGATCGAAACGCAAACGCCTCTGCTCCTCGTACGACTGCACCGCGAGCAGCGGCGGCAGCACCGAGACCGCGGCGATGGCCGCGTCCGCGTTGGGCAGTTTCCGGCTCTTGCAGCAATCCAGGAAATTGCGCACGTGGTCGGCCGTGATGTCGCCCGGAATATTCCGCGTGACCGGCTGCGGGTTTCTCCCGGCGGGGGTGAACTCGTAGCGGTTGCGGTTCACGAAGAGCTTGCCTTTGTCGCCGTAGAACGTGATACCGTACTCGCTCGCCGTGCCGTAAGCGTTGGACTGGAACAGCACGGTGAAGCCGTCGTACTCGAACAGCGCATTGCAGGTGTCCGGGGCGGTGCGGCCGTCGTGCTGGTCATAATAGATGCCCCCGGCGAAGACCACCGAATTTGGCGCCCGGTCTCCCATGTACATGTGAACCACGTCGAGCCAATGGTGGCCGAAGTCGGTCATCTTGCCGCCATTGAAATCCAGGAAGGCGCGGAAGTTGAGATACTGGCCGGGGCTCCAGTCGCGGTAGGCAACCGGCCCCAGAAAGCGCAGCCAGTCGAGGTTGGCGGGCTTCTGTGCGGGTTCGGTGGGCAGCGGGCGCGGAACGCCGCCGTGCCAGACGGCGTCGATGTGGCTGATCTTGCCGATGGCTCCGGACCGGACGAACTTCTCGCGCGGCTCCAGATAGATGGGTCCCGAACGTTGCTGCAGGCCGACCTGGCAGATCCGCCCGGTGGCGCGCGCCGCCTTCACCATCTCGGGCGCCTCCTCGCGCTTGCGGCACATGGGCTTCTCGGTGTAGACATCTTTGCCGGCATTCATGGCGTCGATGGCCACCTCTTTGTGCCAGTGATCGGGCGTGCCCACGAGCACGGCGTCCACTTCTTTCAACTCGAGCAGCCTGCGGTGATCGCCGAAGGTCCGGGTATGGGGCGCCTTTTCCTGCGCCTTGTCGACCCTGACTCCGTACACGTCGCACAGAGCGCGGACTTCGAGGTCCTCGTTCTTCTGAAACACGGTCATGACGTAGGTTCCGCGCTCCCCGGTGCCGATCACCCCCAGGCCGATGCGGTCGTTGGCGCCCAGGACGCGGGAATAAGAAAGGGCGGTAACGGCGGCTCCGGCGACCGCCTGGCGTCGTGTCATCATACGGCAACTCCTTCTTTTCGAGATTCCGGTGCTTTCCTCTTCATAGCAGCTTTCGCCGTCCGATTCAAAGGACTGCCGCGGAGGGCGAGGCGGTGGGGCGAGGGC
>DASQZT010000165.1:0-44830 GCA_035638575.1 Bryobacteraceae bacterium | reverse complement strand
AGGACCCGGTGTTGACGAAGACAGCCGGGCCTGCCGCAGCGCCCCCGCCACCTTGGAACGAGCCACCGTTGCCGCCGGAAACGCCCGAACCCAGGGTGCCGCCAATATTGTAAGCGCCATAGGAATTGCCGCCACCGCCGCCGCCGGGACCGCCGAAGCCTGCCCAGGCCGGACCCGTGGAGCCTCCGCCGCCGGCCCCGAACCCTCCATTACCGCCGTTGGCCCAACTGGTTCCGGCGCCACCACCGCCGCCGCCGAACCCTCCAGCCCCGCCAGAGCCGTTTCCGGCGTTGCCATTCGAGCCAGCGGTGTTGCCCGCATACGGGGAGCCGCCAGCGCCCGGGGTTCCCGAGGTTCCGCCGCCACCGCCGCCACCCCCTGCGCCGCCGGTCCCGCCGACGGTGCTGACGTCGACATCTTGACCCGCTCCTACGACACCACCACCGCCGGCCCCACCGTCGCCAGCGGTGCTGTTCCCGCCGGGAAAGACCAGACCACCGCCTCCCGCGCCGTGAGTGCCGGGAGTCCCAAGCCCGCCCGCGCCGCCGATGGCGGAGCAGTTGATAAAGCGGACGTTGGTCAAGGTCACCGCCGCGGTATTGATGAAGAGTCCCCCGCCCAGGCCCGCGCCGCCCCCACCGGGGCCATCGCCGGTGCCGCCCGCCCCGCCTTGCGCCAGGGCGTTCTGAATCTGTAGATTCATGAGCGCAACTGTTCCGGAATCGGCGAAGAACACACGAACCCCGCCTAAGCCATCAATGACGATGTTCCCCAGAGACCCGCCATCGATGGTCAGGTTCGAGGTGATGGGAGGAAGCGGACCACCGAGATTGATCGCGCAAGGGGGCGCACCGCAGTTAAACACTATGGTGTTTGTGCCGCCTGCCGCGTTGGCGGCAAGCACCGCGGAACGGAGATCGCCCGCGGTTCCAGCGCCCGTGCCGGCCAGTCCCCCCGATGCCGAATCGCCGAAGGCGGTGACCGTGAAAGTCGCCGCGGCAGCAGTTTGTGGCGTGCTCAGGAACACGACAGAGAGGAGCCACACGAGGGTCAGAAACGGTTTCGTCGATCTGCGTAGAAGGTTCATGGCGTTTCGTCTTGCGATAAGCGAGTTTCGGGTCTGTATTGGATGGTGCCAAGCCGCGGCGGGAATTCTCAAGAAGCTTCGGATATAAAGAGAATGGACGCGCTCGGACGAGAGCGTTTGCGCCGACCGCTTGCGCTCGCGGCCCGGTAAACGGAGTGAGGCCTCAGCGCACCTGGGACAGAACGTGGCGGGCTTGGGCCAACTCTTCCGGTGTGAAGCGGCGGTAGCCGTGGTCAAAGGAAAAGACGGGGCCCAGAATCTCGCCCATTACCATCACCAGAACATCGCAGACGCGCATGAAATAGGGCCCGTGCGAGGGACCGACATTGAGGCCGGGGCGCTGGTCGTCGAGCAGCGGCGCGGCTTCGGCGAGCAGCGAGCGATCGTTGACGTAAGGCAGGTCTTGCAGGGCGGCCACGCGCAGGGCGGCGTTGCCGCTTTGCAGCAGGTGCGTGCGCACCTCGCCGCGGCTGCCGGTGTCTCCGAGGCGCGCCATGGCGAGAGTCACGGCGTGCAGGGCGTGCTCGTCCTTTTCCGCGGCCTTGCGCGCCGCCAGAGGCGTCAGGTTGGAAGGATCGCCGGTCTTGCCGAGGAGGAGGGCGATCTCCTCGCGGACGTACTCGTTGGAGTTGCGGGCCATCTGGCCGCGAAGCGCGGGGATCTCGGCGGGCGTGTAGTTTTTGGCGAGGGCGCGGACGGCGGCGGCGCTGACGGTTTCGATGCGGTCGTTCAGAGCTTTCAAGAGCCCCTGGGCGGCGGCCGGCCCTCCGGCGCGGTCGAGGCAATGGACCGTCAGCTCGCGCACCTGCGGGTCGGGATCGTCCAGCAGTGGAAGCAAGGCTGGGACGGCATCGGGGCCGACCACGCCGGGCCGCGAGACCATGTCCCGTTTCTTCTGCTTGACGTATTCAACGATCTGGCTGGGAGCCATTCTCACTCCTCCTTGCCGGCCTTGGGGCGGCGGCATGGCGGCGGCCGGTACCGCCGCCAGGATGACCGCAATCGCGACACTGCGCAGCATCGGCCACCTAATTGGGATTCAGCGCCCGCCGGCGGTTGCGGGCGACCTCGCCGTCGTTCGGATCCGCGTCCAGGTGCTTGACGGTGATCAGATTGCCGGTCTTGTTATTGCCGTACCCCACATCCAGCCGGTATGCCGGGTCGGAATTCATGTCGGCGGGACCGAACATGAGTCTTCGTTCCGACCAGATGTCGTCGCGGATGTGGGTTCTCGCGGCGCTCTCATCGGCGTGGGCATCGCTGTCGAGATAGTGGCCCAGTTCGTGAGCGGTGGTCTGCGAGGGGTCTGGGTTCTTGAGATCGGCGATGACCACACCGAAGCCGCCACTCTTGCGCGGAATGTCGTGGTCGAAGGTGAGTCCTTGCACCTCGTTGGCCGCACGAATGAAATAGATGTTGATGGAATCGGGGTCGGGTTCGTCGCCGGTGCCCGGATCTTTGAGATTGATCAGCCTGGTGAATTCGGAAAACTCGGAGGGGTCGGCAAGATGCGTGGTCATTTGCCCTTTCACGGCGAAGCCGCTGATGCCGGCCAGGCGCGTTTCCGACTTGTCATAGAGGAATTCGATTCCGGCCGCGCGCCAGATCCGGTTGACACCCTTGAACAAATCAACCAGGCTGTCGGCGGTGCGGTGCGTAGTTGAGTCGGCCGTGCGAACTCCGCCGGGGGGATTGATCGAGACCAGGTGAGCGCGCACGGGGAGCTGCCGGAGCTGGAAGATGTGCGGTTCCAGTTCGCCCAACACCGGCCCGGCGGCATCGCCCAGGTGACACTGGATCTTCACGGGCTGGTTCTTGCTGTCCTTGACACCCTGGAGCTGAAAGACGCCGTCGGCGCCCAACGGACCCGCCGATCCGGAGATTGCGGCCATGGCCGGGTTGGTGCTGGTGACGAAGAGCGGCGCCGAATCGTCGATGTCCTCGCGCAACACCTTGACGCGAATGGTGTCGCCTTCCTGGATGCTCACCATCGCGCCGCGGGCGTCGCTGGCCCCCCAGGTGGCGCCGCGGGTTCCCATGGCGAAGCCCCGGTCGTCCACGTCGGGCGCGTTGACCTGGGTCGGCCCGCTCACCGCGCGCACGAAGCGAATGGGCACGACGATCTGGCGTTTTCGGCGGACTCGGAGCCGGATCGCCATGAAGCCTTATCCTCCCGCGCGGCTGGCGAGCCTGGGCTTGGTCAGCTTGCCAAGCTTGGCATCGGGCAACAGTCCCTGGTCGGCCTGAAAGTCGAGCACGCTGCGCTCCCACTCGGTGGTCATCACCCCACTGACACCGGTGCCCTCGGCCCCGCCGTGGCCGATCTGGTAGCCGAGCATGCGGAGCCTCTCCTGCGTGCCGCGGATGGAGGTGGCGTTGGTAGCTTCGTTGGTGGCCTGGGCCGCGGATCCGGGATCGAGAACCGCATCGCCCGCATTGAGGTCCGACAGCGGGTTGGGTTCTATGGTGACTTCGTATTCGGCCACGACCTTTCCACCGAATATCAATTGGAGCGTGGCGCTGCCTCCGGGAGGGACGCGGACGTCGACCTTGCCATCCGGGCCGGTGGTGGGCTCGGCAATGACCACGCCGGCGACGATCACCTTGAATTTGAGGCCCGCGATTCCTCGCGGAGCGCCGCCGGGAAAGTCGGGGGACCTATGAAAGTGGATGGGAATGGCGGGCGGCGTGTTCAGCGTGTTGAACGCCGCGGAACTGGGGACCAGGCGCGCGACCGGTGCGGAACGGGTCTCGCTCATTGGCCGAATTTGCTGACCAGGCGGGCGCGGGTGGCGTCGTCGGCTTCTCCGGTCACGGGCAGCTTCTCCTTATCTTGAAAGGCGCGGATGGCCTCGGCGGGGTCGTCGGCGCCGTAGCCCAGGTTGAGGAGGCGTCCGGCGACGCCCTCGGGCGTATCGATGGGGTCGAGCACACCGAAGTTGAGCTGGTACACGTCCTGGGTGGAGCCGGAGCCCACGTACAACGTTCCGTTTTGGGCGCCGGGGGGCAGGTTCTGCCTGATGTGGCCGCTGCCGTCGACGGTTCCGGTCTTCATCACGCCGTCGATCAAGAGCCGGTACGGCTCGCCGGCGCGCGGCTTGTCCTCCTCGAGCAGGCAGAGGTCCAGCTTGGCCGGCACACCCTTCTTTTTGAAGGGGTGCCGCTGATCGGTGGGCCGCAGTTCCTTTCTCGGATCCAGATCGGGGACGAAGAGCGAGTCGCCGGGATAGAGGACGTTGGGATCCTTGCGGAGCTGGCGAAGAGCGGCATTCTGCGGATGATTCCAGACGCGCTGCCAGGGCAAGCCGTACTGGTCTGCAATGCTGGTGATGCATTCGCCTTGTGCGACGACGTGATCCGGCACGGCTACCCCCGATACGAGGGACAGTCTACCGCATTTCGAAGACCGGGCGGACGGGGCTGGGGGAGCGGGCGGGGGCATTCATCGGGGGTCGAGGCGGCCGGAGCCGAATCCGCGGAATTGCGGCTGGTTCTGCGCGCGGCGCAACTCCAGGACGAGGGCCATCACCAGGGTCTCAATGGCGTCCCGCACCTCGCAGTGCTCCTCGTATTTCAGGTAGACCGGATCGGGCACATCCCAGGAGCGGATTTCGGCGCCGGTGCTGTCGGGGATGTCGAAGCCGCTCATGTTGATGACCAGGTCGAACTCGGCGCGGGCCAGGTGGCGCAGGCTCTTGGGGAACTGATCGCGGACGTCGATTCCCTTTTCGGCCATGGCGCGCCTGGTATCCGGCGCGATATTGGTGGCGGGCGAGATGCCGGCGCTGGCGGGAATCAGGACGTCGGCGCCATAGGAGCGGGCGAATCCCTCGGCCATCTGGCTGCGGCAGGCGTTGCCGATGCAAACGAACAGAACGCGCTTGAGCACCCGGCTCACAGCTTCTCCAGAAACAGCTCGTGGACCCGGACGTCCGAGGTAAGCTCGGGATGGAACGTGGCCACCATGTGGCGCCCCTGCTCGACCAGGACGGGGTCGCCCGCGTAGCGCGCCAGCACTTTGGCCTGGCCGCCGACCCGGCGAATGATGGGCGCGCGAATGAACACGGCCTCCAGTTTGCCCGGAGCGGTGCGCTGCTGGAACTCGGGCTCGGGATCGATCTCGGTCACGCGGCTGTCGATCTGGCGGCCGTAGGCGTTCCGCTCCACGCCGATGTCCATGAGGTTGAGGCTCTCCTGCTCGGGGCTCGACACCTGGCTGGCCATGAGGATGGCGCCGGCGCAGGTTCCGAAGACGGGCTTGCGGCTGCCGAACTCCGCCAGGGCGTCGAAGAGGCCCTCATAGCGCAGGAGCTTGAGCATGGTAGTGCTTTCGCCGCCGGGGATGATGAGGCCTTCGATGTCGCGGAACTGGGCGGGCTCGCGCACGTAGACGGGCTCGGCGCCGGCGCGCTCGAGAGCCGCGCCGTGCGCCGCAAAATCGCCCTGCAAGGAGAGCACGCCGACCTTTTTCATCACCAGCCTCGCGTCTGGAGCAGCTCCGATTCCGGCATCTTGGCGATGTCGAGACCGGGCATGGCTTCGCCCAGCCCGCGGCTGGCCTGGAGCAGCTTCTCGGGGTTATCGAAGTTCTTGGCCGCCATCACGATGGCCTTGGCGCGCGCCGCCGGGTCGTCGGACTTGAAGATTCCGGACCCCACGAACACCGCCTCGGCGCCGAGCTGCATGACGAGCGCGGCATCGGCCGGCGTGGCAATCCCGCCCGCCGAGAAATTGGGAACCGGCAGCTTGCCGTTGGCGGCCACCCACTCCACCAGCTCGAGCGGCGCCTGCAGATTCTTCGCGGAATGCACCAGCTCTTCGCGGCCCAGCACGGTGAGCTGCTTCATCTCCCTGACGATGGTGCGAATGTGGCGGACGGCCTCGACGATGTTGCCCGATCCGGCTTCGCCCTTGGTGCGGATCATGGCGGCGCCCTCGGCGATGCGCCGCAGGGCTTCGCCCAGGTTGCGCGCGCCGCACACGAAGGGCACCTTGAAGTCGCCCTTATCGATGTGGTGCTCTTCGTCGGCCGGGGTGAGGACTTCGCTTTCGTCGATGTAGTCCACGCCCAACACTTCGAGGATGCGGGCTTCCATGAAATGCCCGATGCGCGCCTTGGCCATTACGGGAATGGTGACGGTACGCATGATCTCCTCGATCTTGGCGATGTTGGCCATGCGGGCCACGCCGCCTTCCTTGCGGATATCGGCGGGCACGCGCTCCAGGGCCATGACGGCCGAGGCTCCGGCGTCCTCGGCGATCTTGGCCTGTTCGGCATTGGTGACGTCCATGATGACGCCGCCCTTCAGCATCTCCGCCAGTCCGACCTTCACTCGAAACTGCTCGCTTGAAAACTGAAACATAGCTCCATCCAATCCGGTGTCTGTGCTACACCATGGCGGGCGCGGGCTCGAAACTGCGGGAGGCGGTTTCTAGCTCGGCCGCAAAGACTCTTCCTAGAACAGCGAGGCCGCTCCGGATCTGGTCCGGAGGCAGCCCCGCAAAACTCAATCGCAATGCGCCCGGCTCGGGGCGCGAGACGGCGAAAAACCGGCCGGGCAGATAGGCCACGCCCTCTTTCTGCGCGCGCGGCAGCAGCTCGGCCGCGTCCAGGGGTTCGGGTAGCCTCACCCAGACGTTCATGCCGCCTTCGGGGCGGGTCCAGCGTGCGCCCGGAGGCAGGCTGACGCGGCAGGCGTCGAGGGTGGCCGCCAGGCGTTCGGCGCCGGCCTCGAGCATGCGTGCGCGATGCGCTTCCAGCTTTCCGGACATGGCGAAGTCCAGCAACACGGCCTGGGAGAGCTGGTCGGTATGCAGGTCGGCAGCCTCCTTCGCCTGGCGAAGGCGATCCATCAAGGGCTTCGGTCCGATGGCCCAGCCCACACGCAGCCCGGGGAAGCTGACCTTCGAAAAGCTGCGCAGCAGGACGGTGCCGCCACTCGAGTCCAACTGCTTGAGCGCGGGCAAAGGAGCGCCCGAATAGCGCAACTCGCCATAAGCATCGTTTTCGAGGATGGGCACGCCGGCGGCGCGCGCGGCTTCGACCAGAGCGTGGCGGGCGGCCAATCCGAGGGTGACGCCGGTGGGGTTCTGGAAGTTGGACGTCACCACGATGAATCGCGGCCGCTCGCGCTCCAGGACGCGCTCCAGTTGGGCGACGTCAAGACCGTCCCCTCCGACGGGAATGCCTACCAGTTGCGCGCCCAAGCCGGCCAGCAGGTTTTTCAGGCCGGTGTACACGGGGTCCTCGACCACCACACGGTCGCCGGGCCGCAGCAGCACCCGGCCGATGAGGTCGAGCGCCTGCTGGCAGCCATTGGTGATCACGAGCTCGTCGTTGGGCGCCGCCAGGTGCTGGCGCCGGGCTTCCTCGAGCAAGTAGCGGCGCAAGGGTTCGTAGCCCGCGGGCGAGCCGAGTTGCAGGATGTCGGCTAGATCGTGCCGTGCCAGAACCGCCTGGCAACTGGCCCGGAAATCGTCGAGGGGAAAGAGCGCGCGGGAGGGGCGCGACATGACGAAGCTGATGGTTTCCTGGCCGAATCCGGCGGACGGAGCGGCTGTTCCCAGATCGGTGCGCTCCAGGAGGGGACCCCAATTCACAGAGGTAGCGGAGGCCGGCGGGTCGCCGGTCACGAAGCTTCCCCGCCCCACTTGTCCGGCGATCAAGCCTTCGGCTTCGAGCATCTCGTAGGCGGCGGATATGGTGGTGCGGTTCAGGCCAAGCAGGCCAGCCAATTCGCGAGTGGCTGGCAGGCGTTCGCCCTTCGAAAGGTCGCCTGAACGGATCTTAAGCGCTATCTGGTCAAAAAGCTGGCGGTAGAGCGGAACTACGGATTCGTGGCTGAGAGGCCGGAAATCCATACAGCCATACCATACCACATTGGACTGGCTGCGGAGGCTGCTTAGCCGAAGGCCAGGTCGGGCAAGCGGATGATCTTCTTCTGGATGGCGTACTGGACCAGTTGCGCCTTGTTGTGGATATCCAATTTGCGCATGAGGTTGAACTTGTGCGCCTCGACGGTCTTGACGCTCAGCTCGAAGCCGGTGGCGATTTCCTTCACCGACCTGCCCTCCGCCAGCATCTTGAGGATTTCGCGCTCGCGCTTGGTGAGGGTGCCGAAGCGCGGCTGCCTGATGGCGCCGTGGCCGCCGGTGCGGAAATCGTCCACCAGGCGGGAGAGCAGCCGGGGGCTCAAGAAGCTGCCGCCGCGATGGACTTCCCGGATGGCGGTGAGCAACTGGTCGGACGGGCTCTCTTTCAAGATGTAGCCGTTGGCGCCCATGTCCACGCACTCGGAGACGTAGTCTTCGTCGTCGTACATGGAGAGGAACACGACGCGGGTATCCGGACGCTCCTTGCGAATCTGGCGGGTGGCTTCGAAGCTGCTCATCCCCGCCATGCCGATATCCATCAAGACGACATCGGGGCGGGTCTGCCGGGCTACCGTCACGGCGTCGGAACCATTGGCCGCCTCGCCGGCAACTTCCATGTCCGGCTCGGCCGAAAGCAGCGTCCGGATTCCCTGCCGGAACAACGTATGATCGTCAGTTAAGAGTACGCGAATCTTCGACATTGAGTGCCACCTGTGCGGGGATGCAGGGTAACTCGAGCGTCACGGTTGCGCCTTTGCCGGGCGCGCTCCGCGTCGCCAGAGTCCCACCGAGGAGCGCGGCGCGCTCCCGCATGCCGGCCAGCCCGAATGACATCGGCGTGCCCGCGGTTTCCGCACGAAAGCCGGCGCCGTTATCCGAGACGCTCAGCCTGATGATCTTATCGGCCGCTCTGAGCGAAAGGTTTACACAAGTCGCCTGAGAGTGCTTGACGACGTTCTGGAGGCATTCCTGGGAAACGCGGTAGATGACTTCCTGGACCTCCTTGGGAAGAGCGTCCACGGGAAGCGGCGCGGAGGCGCCCGAAATCCGCAGGCTCACGGCCGCCTGGTGCATCTTGCGGAAACGCGCCACCAACTGGCGCAAGGCGGCCTTCAGCCCCAGCCGCTCGAGCACCGCGGGACTCAGCGCCGCCACGATCCGCCGCAACTCGCCGGCGGTTCGCAGGACCACGCCGCGAGCCTCGGCGAGGCTCGGGCGCAGGTCCGCGGGGGCGCTGCGCTCCATCATTTCCAGTTGCAGGTGCAGCAACATGAGAGACTGGCCCGCCTCGTCGTGAAGCTCGCGGCCGATGCGCCGCCGCTCCTGCTCCTCGGCCTGGCGGGCGACCGCTTCCAGGCGCCGGACTTCGCGCTGCAAGCGGGCGCGCTCGATGGCCTCCAGGCAGCGCTCGCCCACCGCGGTGAGCAGCGCCAGCTCGCGCGGCAGCCAGGGATAGGGCACCGCGAAGCCCAACTGGATCAGGCCCGCCGAACGCAGCGGATACGACCAGTAGCAGGCGAACCGCCCGCGCATGCCTTCATCGGCGACGAGTTCCTCGTCTGGGTGCCCGCGCTCGATAAACAGCGGCCGCGCGAGCTTTCCGTCCACCGGCTGCGCGGGCAGCAGCAGCCTTCCGGCGCGGGCCCGGAAGGTCCGGACCAGGATGTGCACGAAGCGCCGCAGCAGGTCGTCCAGGTCCCGGGCTTCCAATTCGGCGCGGTACAGCGCGAAGAACGCCTGGCCCTCGGCCTCGCGCACACGGTAGTAGGCGTTCTCCAGAGCCTGGACCGTGGCCAGGTAGAGCTGCTCGTGCGCCGGCTGGAACCGGCCGTCGAGGGCATGATCGAGCAACCGGGCGAACTCGCGCAGAACGTCCTTCACCTCGGGCCGCGGGACGTTCAGCTTGGCGAGGCGGCGGCCGTTGTAATCCACCTGCTCCAGAAAGCGGGTGAGCGAGCGCAGGCGCGAGGCCGCGACCGGGGTGATGGCCAGAAGGGCCCGGCAAAGCGCTTCATCGTAATTGCGCCGGCGCAGGAACGACTGGAACCGGCGCTCCAGGCGGTCCGCCAGCGGCTCGATGGCGCGCATCAGGCGCACCGCGTGATGGCGCGCCTCGCGCGTGAGGAGTGGATCGGTCACAAGCCTCCTTCAGGGGCAGACCGGGAGTCTGCCCGACAAAGGCAGGCTATCTCCCGCCGTGCTCTTTCAAGATCCGGGCGGCTTCGGGAAACCCGTTGGCTTCCGCCGCGGCAAGCGGCGTGCCCCCGGAACTGTTGCGGGCATTCACATCGGCGCCGCGGGCGATCAGCAGTTCGACCACTGCCGTGCGCCCCCAGGCGGCGGCCTGATACAAAGGAGTGGCGCCGGTTTCCCGGTCGCGCGCCTCGCGATCGGCGCCCTTGTCGAGCAGCAGCGCGGCCACGTCGCGATTTCCGCTGATGGCCGCCACCAGCAGCGGAGTCGCCCCGTCGCCCGCCCGCGCATCGACCTCCGCGCGATGCTCCAACAAGAGACGCGCAATCGCCAGGTTCCCCTTCAGGGCCGCCTGGTGGAGCGGCGTGGCGCCCGTTTTGTCCCGAGCGTTCACGTTCGCCCCGTTTGCAATTAAGAGATCGACAATTTCGGTCTGTCCCTTTAGGGAGGCTTCGAGGAGGAGCGAGCCGGCGGGATCGGAAGACGAGCCCCCGCCCAACAGCAGCGCGGCAACGTCGGCATGCCGGCCGCGGACGGCGTTGTCGAGCGGGGTAGCATTCTCGCGATCGCGCCACTTGCGGTCGGCGCCCTTGGACAGCAAAAGGGCCACCACCTCCCGATGCCCCTTGCCGGCGGCTTCATTCAAGGGCGTCGCGCCGGTTTCGGGGTTCGGGTCGTCAAACCGCGCGCCGAACCCGATCAGCGTTTCGGCGATGGCGCGGTAGCCCCGCAGGGCGGCCTCGTCCACGGGAGCCGAGCCGGCCTTGTCGCGCGCGTTGACGTCGGCGCCGTGCTGGATCAGCAGCGCCACCAGCGGCGCGTAACCGCGATCCACGGCGAGGTGCAGGGGGGTGTCGCCCTCTTTGTCGGCGGCTTTCACGCCGGCGCCGTGGGCCAGCAGCAGATCGGCCATGGGCTGATCGTTTTTGATGACGGCATAGGCCAGGGGCTCGGAGCCGCCCTCTGCGTGGCGCGCCCGCACGTCGGCGCCGTGGGCAATCAGGTAGGCGGCGATTTCGAGGTTGCCGCTCCAGGCCGCATCGTGCAGGGGGGTGGCGCCCAGACTGTCGCGGCCATTGACGTCGGCCCCGGCGGCGATCTGCTTTTTGACCTGTTCGAGATCGCCCGACCGCACGGCCTGATGCAGGTCGGCCGCGTGGAGGCATAGGGCGAGTGATAGCGCCCGGATCAACCTATCCCACGTACTGCACCTCTTCTTCCAGCTCGATCGAGAAGCGCGCGCGCACGCGTTCCTTCAGTTCGGCGATGAGGGCGCACAGGTCGGCCGCGGTTCCCTGGCCGCCATTGTAGATCAGGTTGGCGTGATACGTAGCCACGTGAATGTCGCCCTTTTGCATGCCCTTGGCTCCCACCATATCGAGGAACCAGGCGGCCGGCACCTTGCCTTCCCGCACCGCGGACGCCGGAACCTCGACCGCCACCGCCGGAGGGAGATCGCGCAGCAGCAGATTCTTGAAGATGCTGCCCGCGCACTTCATGGTAACCGGAAACTTCTCGTTGCGGACTTTCACGATGTCGTCGGCCGTGCGCCGCAACTCGCCCGCGTCGGCCGGCGCGAGCAGCAGCTCGGTGGAGAAGATGATCCACTCCTTGCGGCGCTTGAAAATGCTCTCGCGATACAGGAATTCGCACTCCTCGTTATCGAAGACGCGGACCTCGCTGCCGTCGTAGAACCGCACCTTGGCGACCCGCTCCGAGATCGAATGCCCGTACGCTCCGGCGTTGCCGTAGATGGCCGCGCCGACCGATCCCGGGATGCCGGCCAGCGTCTCCAGCCCCTTCAGGCCGCGGGCGATGGCGAAGTCCACGAGATCTTGCAGAACCGCGCCCGCCTCCGCGATCACGCGCCCGTTGGCCGCCCACAGCCTTTCGGCGCGGTAGCGCAGCACGATGCCGCGGTATCCCTGGTCGGAGACGATGAGATTGGTGCCGCCGCCGATGATCACGGTATCGATGCCGCTGCCGCGCGCCGCCCGAAGGGCCGCGATGAACGCCTCGACGCTGCCGGTTTCGGCGTACAGGTCGGCGGGCCCCCCGATGCCGAAGCGCGTGTACCGCGAAAGCGGAGCGTCGACCGAAACCGCGAGGCCGGGAATTTCGGCGAGGCGCTCGCGGGCCTCCTGGGTATCCAGCATGGCCTACTTCTCGAGCAGCAGCCCGGATTCCTTCAAGGCGCGCCAGCCGCCATCGAGCGAGATGGCGTTCTCGTATCCCATCTTCTGGAGGTTGTCGGCCACCAGTGCCGAGCGATAACCGCCGCCGCAGTACAGCACCAGGCGCGCGCTCTTGTCGGGCACCTGGACCTCGATATCGCGCTCGATGATGCCGCGGCTGAGGTGCACGGCGCCCGAGACGTGGCCGCCGGCCCACTCGCGGTCCTCGCGGGTGTCCACCAGAAGATGCGGCTCGCCGGCCTGGCGCATCTTCAGGTAGCCCGCGAGATCGATCTGTTTCACGCGCGTCTTGGCGTCGTCCACGAGCTTCAGAAATCCGGGACTGTGCTGCATCGAGTCTCCTATTCCACGCGGCGAATTTTCGCTCCGAGCCTGGCCAGTTTCGCCTCGATTTTCTCATAGCCGCGGTCGATGTGGTAAACGCGGTCGATCACGGTTTCGCCGCGCGCCACCAGGGCCGCCAGCACCAGGGACGCGCTGGCCCGCAGGTCCGAAGCGATCACCCCTGCGCCGGTGAGCACGCGCGGCCCGGCCACGATGGCCTGCTTGCCGTCGAGCCGGATGTTGGCGCCCATGCGCGCCAGCTCCTGGGCGTGCATGAAGCGGTTCTCGAAAATGGTCTCGATGACGATGGCGATGCCTTCGGCCTGCGTCATGAGGGCCATGTACTGCGCTTGCAAGTCGGTGGCGAAGCCGGGGTATTCTTCCGTGGTGACGTCCACCGAGCGCATGGCCGCGCCGCCGCGGACGCGCAGCGTTTCGGCTTCCGGCTGTGTCACCTCCACCCCGGCCTGTTGCATCTTGGACACGAGGGCGCCCAGGTGTTCCGGATTGCAGCCCGTCACCGTGAGATCGCCGCCGGTGATGGCCCCCGCGATGAGGAAAGTTCCGGCCTCGATGCGGTCGGGGATGATGGTGTGATCGGCGCCGCCGAGCGCCGCGACGCCTTCGATCCGGATGGTGGAGGTGCCCGCGCCTTCGATCCGCCCGCCCATCTTGTTGAGCAGGGCGGCCAGGTCGGCCACTTCGGGCTCGCGCGCGGCGTTGCGCAGCACGGTTTCGCCTTTGGCCAGCACCGCCGCCATCATGAGGTCCTCGGTGCCGGTGACGGTGATCCGGTCGAAGTGCACCACCGCGCCGCGGAGGCCGTCGAGCGCTTCGGCTTCGATGTAGCCGTGCGACTGGTGGATGCGCGCGCCGAGCTGCTCCAGGCCGAAGATGTGCAGGTTGATGGGGCGGGCGCCGATGGCGCAGCCGCCGGGGAGGGAGACGCGGGCGCGGCCGCAGCGGGCCACCAGCGGTCCCAGCACCAGGCTGGAAGCCCGCATGGTCTTGACCAGCTCGTAGGGCGCTTCGGGGCAGACGATCTTCTCGGTCTGGAGCCGGATGGTCTCGCCCTGCACGTCGGCTTTCGATCCGATATCCACCAGCAGGCGCTGCATGGTGCGGATATCGCGCACGCGCGGAATGCGGTGCAGCGTCACCGGCTCGGCGGTCAGCAGCGCGGCGGCCAGCGCCGGCAGCGCCGAATTCTTCGAACCGTTGGCGGGGACCTCGCCCTTGAGGGCGGCGCCGCCGGTAATCACGAACTTATCCATTTGCCATTACCCCAGGAGAGCCTTTGAAATCCTTCCGCCGGCCGCGGCCAGGCGCCGTTCCGCATCGCCGCGGCCGATGCCGGCCTTGCCCATCAGGATGGCCACGCGCACGGAATTGCCGGAAGCGGCCAGCAGGTCGCCGGCGCGTTCGTACGGCACGCCCGCGGCCTGCGCCACGATGCGGCGCGCGCGGTCCACCAGCTTTTCGTTTTTCGGCTGGACATTCACCATCATGTTTCCGTAAACGTAACCCATACGGACGAACGCTGCCGTAGAGAGCATGTTCAATACCAGTTTCTGCGCGGTGCCGGCCTTCATGCGCGTGGAGCCGGCCACCACCTCGGGACCCGGCAGCGGCGCGATCGCGATATCCACCGCGCGCGCCAGTTCCGAATCGGGCGAGCAACAGATCCCCACGGTCGCGGCTCCCATGCGCCTGGCCTCGGCCACCGCCCCGAGCACGTACGGCGTGCGGCCGCTGGCGGTGATGCCCACCAGCACGTCGCGCCCGGTGAACCCGCGCGCCAGCAGGTCGCGTGCGCCGGTCGCGGGATCGTCCTCGGTGGCCTCGGTAGCGCGGCTGAGGGCGGCTTCCCCGCCGGCCATGATGCCCTGCACCATCTCGGGCGGCACGCTGAAAGTAGGCGGGCATTCCGAAGCGTCCAGCACGCCCAGGCGGCCGCTGGTTCCCGCGCCGAGGTAGAAGACGCGCCCGCCGCGCTCGAACGCCGCCACGATGGCCTCCACCGCGCGCGCGATGGCCGGGATTTCGCGCTCGACGGCGGCGGCCACCTTGCGGTCCTCGGCATTGATGATGCGCAGCACCTCTTCGGTGGGCAGGCTGTCGATGGATGCCGAGGCCGGGTTGCGCTGTTCGGTGAGGAGGTTCTCGAGGCCGGGCATCGCTTTATCTTAGCAATGCAGGGAAAAGCGGACGCCCGGACCGCGCCAGTGGTTGGCGCCCGGCGTGGTCAGCGAATAGAACATGGCAATTTCATGCGGCTTCAGCCCTGAACCCCTTTATTGCAGATTGCAATTCACAGATTTTTCAAAAAATTTTGCCGCTCAAACCAAAACACTTACGCCCCGCCCCCCCTCAGAACCCTTGGTTCCGCCTGTTATTCTGAAGCTGGAATTAGGCTTGCGCGCCATTTCGCAAGCCGCAACCAGTTTTCTTCCTGCGCAGGAAGCGTTGCAACTTAAGGTGGTACTGAACTCCCGGAGGCCGTCAAACGCCTTGCGGTGCCCAGCCTCGGCTGGCATCGACGGGAGACTTTGGCTTCGAAGCCATAATCCATCCCGGACGGGGAGCTTGCGATCCCCGCCGCGGGGATGATCTCAGAGGATCGTCATCGAAACGGCGATAGGCCGCCCTCGACTAACTCCCGGGGGCGACTGCTCAAAGCGAGATGCGGTTCAAATCATTGGGCGGCCGACACGCACGGCGATAACCCGGGAGCTTGCTCCAGGCCCGGCCGCCCGCAACGCAGTATTTCGACATCTTTCATTCGCCAGACGTGTCTCTGCGCGAGTACAACGGCCCCACGCTTCGCCGGTCCAGCATCGTCGAGACTTCGGTGGACCGCGACGTCGACGACCTCGAAATCGTTCTCGGTCCCGCGCCCGCGCGGCAAGGGAAGACGTATATTCATAAGGAGTGCGATATTTTCTGACCCGCCGTTCGCCCGAGGCCGAGTCCATACTGCTGGTCGAAAGCGGATCGCGCAGCCTGTTGGAAAGGCTCATCCCCAACCTGCGCGAAACCTGGGGCGGAGAGGTCCCCATCGACCTGGTGACGTGCTACTCCAGGTTGCCGCGCGGATTGCAGCCGGAGACCACGCGCGTGTACCGCGTCACCGACTACCGCGGGCGCGAAGGCCGCCGCCGGATGTTCCGCGAGATCAAGCAGAAGCGCTATCCGCTGCTGGGGATCGTCTGCTCCGAAGAGCCCATCCTGGCCAAGTGGAAATGGGGGCTGGCCCTGCTGCTCCCCGCCAAGGTTTTTATCATTAACGAAAACGGGGACTACTTCTGGCTGGACTGGGGGCACCTCGGGCCATTGCGCGAATTTGTATTTCTGCGCTCGGGCCTGGAGGGCGCGGGGGCGGTCCGCACACTGGCGCGCATCGTTTCGTTCCCGTTTACGTTCCTGTATCTGCTACTCTATGCAACGTTCGTTCACGCGCGCAGGGCACTGCGCAGAGGTTGATCATGAAAGCCATCCAGGTAAAAGAAACCGGCGGAGCGGAAAAGATGCAGTTGGTGGAAGTGGCGGTGCCGGCTCCCGGCCCCAAACAGGCGCTGGTGCGGATCGCCGCCAGTGGCGTCAACTTCATCGACGTCTACTTCCGTATGGGCTTATACAAAGCCGACCTGCCGATGACGCTCGGCAGCGAAGGTGCCGGCACGGTCGAGGCGGTGGGCCCGGAGGTCACCGAAGTGGCGCCGGGCGATCGCGTGGCCTACGCCATGACGCGCGGCTCGTATGCCGAATACGCGGTCGTTCCGGCGGCCACGCTGGTCAAGATTCCCGATCACGTCGATCTCCAGACCGCGGCGGCGGCCATGCTCCAGGGCATGACCGCGCACTATCTCACCCATTCCACCTACACCCTGAAGGCGGGCGACACCTGCCTGGTTCATGCCGCGGCGGGCGGCGCCGGCGGGCTCGTCGTGCAAATGGCCAAGATGCTGGGGGCGCGGGTTCTGGGCACGGTCTCCACCAAGGAGAAGGCCCAAGTCGCACGCGGGCACGGCGCCGACGAGACCATTCTCTATACGGAGCAGGACTTCGAAGCGGAAGTGAAACGGCTGACGGGCGGCCGCGGCGTTGACGTGGTTTACGACTCCGTGGGCAAGACCACCTTCGACAAGGGCTTGAATTGCCTGCGCCCCCGCGGCCTCATGGCGCTGTTCGGACAGTCTAGTGGTCCCGTGCCGCCGTTCGAGCTGAACACGCTCAACAGCAAGGGCTCGCTCTACGTCACGCGGCCCAGCCTGGGGTATTACGTGCTGACGCGCGACGAGCTGCTCTGGCGCGCGGGCGACGTCCTCAACTGGATTTCCGCCGGAAAGCTCAAGCTGCGCATCGACCGAACGTATCCGCTGGCCGAGGCGGCCACGGCCCATCGCGACCTGGAAGGGCGGAAGACGGCGGGCAAGCTGGTCCTCGTCACCTGATCGCCCATGAACCTGCAGGCCAAGCTGACGCTCTGGTATGTGCTGTTGGCCGTGGGGATTGTAAGCTCGATCTCGGCCGTGGATCTGGCCAGCAACATGCAGCAGCAGTTCGACGCCACGCTGAAGCGCGCCGATGCCCTGGAAGTGGCGGCCACCACCATCGTCAAGTCGACTCTCAATTCCCAGCTTGCCAAGCCGCTGGACAAGGCGTTGCGCGATCCCGCCTTGCAGCCCAGCCTGGAAGGCCTGGTGACCGGCGCAAAAGCCATTCTGGAGATCGCGGTGGCCGACGCAAAGACCAACTTGGTGCTGGCCGACAGCGCTCCCGAAAGATCCGGAGATGCGGGCAACTATCCGGATTTTCGCGTACTGGTGACGCAGACGAGCTGGTACACAAAGTGGCGGGTGTTGCGAGGCAGCGAGCGGGAATTTTACCAGCTCGAGTCGCAACTGGGCTCCGGCGACACGCCATTGGTCTCGGTAAGGATGATCATCGCCCCCGCGCTGATCCGCGATGACATCCTGCCCACCATGGAGACCAACCTGCTGGTCGCGCTGCTGTCGGTGGCCGGGGCCATCTGCATCACGTATATTTTTTCGGCCATCGCCTTCCAGCCGCTGGGCCAGCTTCGCCACCAGCTCGACCTGGTGGCCAGAGGGGAATACGAGCCGGAGACGGTGGCCGCCGGCAAGCCGCCCACCGACGAGCTCTCCATCATGGCTTCCAAGGTGAGCATGCTCGGCCAGCGCTTGCGCGGCGCGCAGTTCGAGGTGTCCGACCTGCGCGGCAACATCGATCACCTGCTGCAGGACCTGGAAGACGCCGTATTCATTTTCAACCGCGACCGGCGCCTGGTGTTCGCCTCCGGCTCGGTGGAGAAGTTCCTGGGAAAGCAGCGCGTCGATCTCGCCGGCCAATCCATATCCGACGTGTTTCCGCCCACCACCACGCTGGGGCTCCTGATCGCGCAGGGCTCGCAGACGGGCCGGCCGATCCGCAGCCGCAGGGTCCCGGTGGGAACACCCGCCGAGAACCCCGGTCCGGCGCTGGTGCTGCTCTCGGTGGACTTGCTGGAAACCGTGCCGGGCAGGGCCGAAAGCGCCTCGGGGCTGCTGGTGCGGCTGCGCGATCCGGAGGCCCAGCGCAAACTCGGCCGCGAGCTCCAGACCGCCGACCGGCTCGCCGCCATCAGCCGCATTTCGGGCGGTGTGGCGCACGAAGTGAAGAATCCGCTGAACGCCATCCTGCTGCACGTGGAAGTGGCGAAATCCAAGCTGGCGCACGGCGACACCGGCGTCGAGCCGGAAATGGAGATCATCTCCCGCGAGATCCTGCGGCTGGACCGCGTGGTGAAGACCTTCCTCGATTTCACCCGCCCCGTCGAGTTGAACTTCACCATGGTGCCCTTCGAGCAGTTCATGGACGAAATCGTGGACCTGGCGCGGCCCCAGGCGGACGCCTCGAAGATCAACGTGGTGGTGGAGCAGCAGGTGGAGGGGGTGGAAGTGCGGATGGACCACGACCTTCTGAAACAGGCGGTGTTGAACGTGGTGGTGAACGCCATGCAAGCGATGCCGGAGGGCGGCGAGCTGCGTTTGCAGGCTTCGGCCACGGAAGACACCGCCGAGATCCGCGTCTCGGACACCGGGCCGGGGATTCCGCCGGAGCTGCGCGACAAGATTTTCCGCCTGTACTTCACCACACGTAAGGAAGGCTCCGGCATCGGATTGGCGATGACGTTTCGGTTCGTGCAGCTCCACGATGGTACAATCGATTTCACAAGCGAGCCGGGCAAAGGAACGACATTCTCGATTCGCCTGCCGATTGCAGTTTGATCAAGGCATTGCGATGAAGCGCGTGGAAGCAATCCTGGCCGCAGCTATGGCGATATCGCTCGCCGGCTGTGTCCTGCGCGGGAAACAGCAAACCGCCAAACTCGTTCCGCCGGCGCCCAAACCCGTGGTTCAACCGGCTCCTCCGGCGCCTCCGAGAGTCCTTTCCACGCCGCAGACCAACGTGGAGCTGCCGCCGCCACAGGCGGTCAACCTGGATGCTTTGACCCAGGCGCCGCCGCCCGAGGAACCGCCGCCAACCCCGCCGGCCACAAACCGTCCTGCTCACACGCGGCCGGCGCCCGCCGCGCCGGCGCGGACCGAGACCGTGCCTCTGGGCCCCGCGGCCCCGCCGCCCGAATCGGAGCGGCAACCGATTCAAGAGATCGTAACCGCGGAAGACCAGAAGCGATTTCAGGAGCAGGCCGCCGCCCAAAAGCGCGAGATCCACCAGCACCTGGAACAGATTGCGAACCGGCGCCTGAGTCATTCGGAGCGCGAGGTGCTGGCCCACATCAATTCGTTCGTGAAGCAGTCGGACGCGGCGGAAAGCCGCGGCGACTGGCGCTCGGCAGCCGCGCTGGCCGAGCGGGGCCTGGCCCTGGCGCGGGAACTGACCGATGGCAAGTAGCGAATTCGAGGCGCGCCGCCAGGCCATCTCTTCCGGCCTGGCGGAACGCAAACTGGACGCTCTGCTGGTCTCCTTCAGCCCCAACCTCCGCTATCTTTCCGGCTTTACCGGGAGCAACGCCAACCTGCTGGTGCTGCCGGACAGGTCGATCCTGTTCACCGATCCGCGCTACACGGTGCAGGCGGCCCAGGAAGTCTCGTGCGGCGTGAAAACGGCCAGAGGGCCGCTGGCGCCGGCGGTGATCGCCGCGATTGCCAGGCTGGGGTTGAGGCGCATCGGTTACGAGCCGGCGCGCATGACCTGCGACCTGTACGACTCGCTGAAGTCCCGGCTGCCCATGAAGGCTTCGCTCGAGAGCGCGGCCGGCTGGATCGAGGAGCTGCGCATGGTGAAGACGCCCTCCGAGATCGCGCGCATCCGGCGCTCGGTGGAGACCAATTCGCGGGCCTTCGAGCAGGCCGCCCGGCGCGTGCGGCCGGGCATGAAGGAGCAGGACCTGGCGGCGGAGCTGGAATACCGCATGCGGCGCCTGGGGGCGGAAAAGCCGTCGTTCGAGACGATCGTGGCGGGCGGGGCTCGCTCGGCGTTGCCGCACGCGCAGCCCACGGCGGCGCCCCTGCCGGCCGGCGGCATGGTGCTGGTGGATATGGGCGCGCAGCAGGATGGCTATGCGAGCGACATGACCCGCATGCTGTTTCTGGGCCGCCCGTCCGCCCGGGCGAAGCGCACCTACCGCGCGGTGCTCGAAGCACAACTGGCGGCCATCGACGCCGTTCGCCCCGGCGTGCGGGCCTCGCGCGTGGACGCCGCCGCGCGACGGGTGCTCCGGGGCTACGGCCTGGATCGCGCCTTCGTGCATTCCACCGGCCACGGCCTCGGCCTGGAAATTCACGAGCCTCCAAGGATCGGTAAGCGCGACAAGACGCGCCTCCAAGCGGGCATGACGATCACCATCGAGCCCGGGGTCTACCTGCCGGGTTTCGGCGGCATTCGCATCGAGGACACGGTGCTGGTGACCGGCCACGGATGCGAGATCCTGACGCCCACGGGCAAGGATTTACGGATCCTCTGAAGCGACGGCGGCTGCCCGTCCGGGTTGGGCCGGCGCCGGGCGGCAGCCGCCGGATAGCGCCGGCAAAAGATCATGGGCCTGCGCTGTCTGCCAAAGGGGTCCGGGCTCGAGTCATACCTGGGGAGCCAGATTTCAATTTCCTGCCCTGAGCCGCTTTTATCCCTTTCCTTTGGGCGCCGATTCCTGCGGCAAAGCCGGGTTGCGCCTCATGACCCCACGGTGGAATTTGTGCGGGTCATGAGGCAGGGATGACACTTCGCTCGCCGGCGACCCCAATCCTCGAGTTAGAAGATTTTGGTTCCGATACTGATGATCGATGCCACGAATGGGGGCGTGGTGGGAGACCCGGACACCACGGAGTTGATGACTGTCCCGTTTTTGCCGATCACGAAATACACCTTGAGAGCCGGAGAGTTGTCCGCCGCATCGGCCGGCATCGGGAAAAATGTGAACGTTCCCGTACAGTCGGGATTCACGCGGTAGGTACCGGTTGCGGGTCTCCAGTCCTCCTCTGGTGTCACGCCATTGTGCAGGACATGATCTGTTTGCGTGAGGTTGCCTCCCCCGTCGAAGGTTGTGATGGCCACGCCGGAAACGGGTCCCGCTACGGATGCGGGCGCCAGGATCTGTCCCGTAATGGTGAAGACGAATGTGCCGGTTATGGTTCCGTTGCTGCATCCGTTGTTGGTCTGAGCGTACGCGGCGGCGGTCAGCGCGCATACGAGTAACGTGTACTTTGTGGCTGCTCCTATTGCTTTCATGATCTCCTCCTACCCTTCTGTCTTTATGTGCATTTGGTAATGCACAGCGCCATATTAGCCACAGAGCGTTTGGCGAGTCGTGACGGGCGGATGATGCTTTTGTGATGGCGCCAGAACTATAGAAGAACCACATACTTGCCGGAGAGGCTGAGGTACACTGCGCGGAACAGGCAGGCGGGAAGTTGTCCATCTTCCCGCAGGGGAGAAAGCGGGGCGAACTCCGCCAGCGCCGGGCGAAAGCCGCGATCGCCGATCGTGATCCGCAGACCGCGCACGGTGTGGACCGGGGCGAACCCCGACGCCGTCCGGATCTGCCCGGATTCGCCACGACCGGCACGATGAAGCACCATCGTGTCGGTCCCAGAATCGAGCACCAGCTCTCCCTCGCTGGTCTGGATTGCGGGGCGCCCGTCAATGAGGCGAATCGGTGTCCGGAGCCCATCGGGCGGCTCGGCATCGAAGAGGATCCGGTGATTGCCGAAATCGAGCAGGTAATCAAAGTGAGACAGGAATTCCTGCCCCACCACTCCCTGTATTTCGGGCAACAGGGCGTGGACTTCATCGAGGCTGGTAAAGAGAAACTCCTGATTCATCGCAACTGCTGTTCCCAACGAAAGTGAATCCACCCGCCCGCCTTTCACCCGCATGGTTCCTGCCGCCGTGTCAAGTGCGACCTGGAATGACGCCCGCAGGCCCAACTCCCGCACCAATCCGGCTTGCAATTGGTTGGTCTGGGCGCCCGTGTCGAGGAGAAACCGGTACGGCCCTCGTCCGTTGATTCTGACTTGATCCACCACCGGCCGCCCGTGTACTACGGCCAGGCGGACCGATGCACCCGACTGTGGAGAGCGGGCATTGCATGGCAACACGGGCGCCATTATGATGAGAAGGCTGAGAGCCGTAGTCTTCGTTGTCATGAGATGACAATGCGGTTGCGGCGCCTGGCAAGTCGTGATCCCGGCCTGAGCCTTTCCAGCAGGCCAATGATGAAACGGATGATGGAGTTGCCCCAGCGTCTTTACCGGTTCGATGGGTTCGTTTTAGATCCTTTAAATCTCCGGCTTACGGCGAATGGGGAGAAGCGCTCGCTCGAGCCGAAGTCTTTTCGTCTGCTGCAGTTTTTGATCGAGAACCGCAGCCGCGTGGTTTCCAAAGACGAGATTCTACGGGTCGTGTGGGAAGAAGTAGCCGTCACGGACAACGCTTTGACCCGCGCCGTCACGCAGATCCGCAAGGCGCTCGAGGACGATCCCAAGCACCCGCGGTTCATCGAAACCATTCCGACGGTTGGATACCGTTTTACAGGGCATGTGACCGAGATGGCGGACCCGCTCCCAGCCGCTTCGGAGCCGCCTCCAGCACTAGCACCTCCTCCTGTGAGGAGGTTTTCCTGGCGTCCGGTAGCCGTCATTGCCGCCGCGTCGGTGGCCGTGATCCTGGGAGGGGTCTGGCTGGCAAAGCGCTCCTCTTCATCCAACCGGAGAGTCGTTGCGATCCGTCAGATTACGAGATCTCCGGCTGCCGACTTGTGGCCGTCGTTCTCGCCCGACGGCAGCCAGGTTGCCTACAGCTCCAACCGAAGCGGCCAATTCGAAGTCTATATCCGGTCGCTCGCCCCGGACGGAGCAGAACGCCAAGTCACGTCGGATGGTCAGGAAAATATTCAACCCGCATGGAGTCCCGATGGGCAATACCTGGCGTACGTTTCCAGGCTGCACGGTGGAATCAGAATTATCCCCGCCTCAGGCGGTCCCAGACGATATGTCAGCGATACCGGCGATTCGCCGCAGTGGTCGCCCGACAGCCGCAAGCTGGTGATTCGGGAGTTCGGTCCCAACCTGAATCCCGGGGGAGAGGGAACGCCGGTGGACACCGGCTCGATTCTGGCGCTCGTTGACCCGGCCGGTGGTCCAGCGCGGCCCTTGACCGATCCAAAAGCGCCTCCTTTCAATCCTTCCTCCCCGCGCTGGCTGGCCGACGGCAGGCACGTGGTATTTGCATCCGCATCTCCGGGTTCGCTTCGTTCCGACCGTTCCGGCTTGTGGGTCGTGGATGTGGAGTCCCGCGCGCTGTACAATCTCGCGGTTGGCGCAGTTCCCCGATTCCCGGTCTTCTCGCCGGACGCCCGCGATCTTAATTTCGCGGACTATGCCGCTAGAGTTCCGGGGATCTGGCGTGCCAAAACCGGCGCGGACTGGAAGATCAAAAGCGCCGAGCCCTTAATTCCCTTGGAGGGCGCCTATGCCGAGAACCTCACCCTGAGCAGCGATGGGGCGCGAATCGCCTTTAGCCGGCGCACGGGCGAAAGCGCCATCTGGTCGGTCACCGTAGACGCCCGCGGCGTGGCTTCCGGCGAGCCTGCTCCATTGTTCCGCGACCGGAGCTACCGCAATCTCAGCGCTCATTTTTCATCCGACGGTTCCAAGATCGCTTGGAATTCGGTGCAGGCGGACCGCATGGGGGTAATCTACGTCGCCAACGCCGATGGTTCTTCGCCGGTAGCCATCACGACAGCCAATCAAAATGCCGGCAGGCCGCAGTGGGTGGGAAAGGAATTGACCCTGGCCTACCAGACCCAGTGGAATGGCGAGCCGAGCTACTGGATTACACCTCTCCAGGGGAAGCCCGAGCGAGTGAATCTGGCGTTGGATTTGAAACATGCCGATCGCCTCCGACTTTCTTCCGATGGAACCATGGTGACCGCGCATGTCAGCACGCCGGAGGGGTTACAAGTGGTGACCACCCCACTACATGGTTCTGCCGTGCGTACCCTCACCCCCGCCTCCCGTAGCATCGGGTTTCCCTGCTGGTCGCCCGACGGCCGCTGGATCGCTGCGGAAGAACGCAAGCAGGGACGCACCACCGTGGTGGTGATCCCCTCCGGCGGAGGCGAGATCAGAACCGTAGCCAGCGAATTTACCCAATACTACGCTTACGACTGGGCGCCCGATAGCGACCGCATCGTATTCGCGGGGCTTCGTGATGGCGTGTGGAATGTTTATTGGATATCCCTTTCGACCGAAAAGGTCGAGCAACTTACTCACTTCACCACGCAATCCGGATTCGTTGGTTATACCTCCTGGTCTCCCAAAGGGGATCGCATTCTGTTCGAACGCAACGACATGGCCTCTAACATCTACCTCGCGGACCTGAACTCGCTGGATCCGTGAGTCGAGAAGAGCATGTTGCGCTATGCGCCGGCCCCTGCACTCCGTACAGCGCTCCGATAAGGGCTCGCGTCGGAAAACCGTTTTGCGGTGTTGATAGGTGTCCCTTCTTCCGATTAGCAAAATACACCGTGAGAGCCGGAGAAATGTCCGATCCAACCGTGGGCATTGGGAAGAAATCGAACGTTCCGTGCGAGTCGGGATTTACATGGCCGGTTTCGGTCGAGGGTGTCCTTTCTTCCACCGGCGTCACACCTTTGTCCAGGACATATCTACCCCGCGTGAGGTTGCCGTGCTCGCGCATCGCGGAGCTGAAAGATTGACCCCAACACGATGTTGTTATGCAGCGGCACCCTATATACCCCCGAGGGATACAGCTCGGCCCGTTGCGTCGATGATGATGAAACCAAAATCCGTCCATGGGTTCCATCACCCTGCCAATTGGGTGGCAAAAGTTCGAAACGTGTCCAGACTGGGGAGGCACTACTTTATTAGAGCCTCCACAGAAGGCGGTACCGGACCATCGGCTCTTATTAGCGCGCCTGCTTTGCTCCGATTCGTTATCGTTCGGGTCCATCGGATGGCGCTTGCCGTCCTTGCGAAACATCGGCCGCAAGAACCAGTCCTGCCGCACATCGAAATTGCCCTTGCGCGTGGCCGCGCCGTAGAAATCGACACAGGTGCCGATCATGTGGCAGTCCAGCGAGTGGCTTCCCGAGCCGGCCCCGATCCCGCCCCACACAATCTGCGTGGCGCCCCAACTGTCGCGGAGCCGTAGCGCCAGACGGTGAAGGACGACGGCGAATGGCGCTGTGGGATAAAAGAACCTTGTCCGGACAGCGCCGGCAGATCCGTTAGAACCCCTGTTCTTAGGCAACGCCTGGAGGTAATCGACACCGGCAATGGATGTCCGGACCTTGATCTGTTGCCCGGCCTTGTAGCTGTTGACCTCCTCCGCCAACGTGATTTCTCCGCTGGAGACCAGCGACATGAGCAACTCGAATGCCTCCGCCGGAGCGAGATCACGCGCCGGCTTGGTGATGATCTTGATGGCCTTGACCGCGGCGTCGATTAGATCAGAACCCATGACATCCCTCCTATGCCAAGGCAAAAATCATATCGCCGTTTGGCCGCTGCTACCGTGCGAAAACACACGGCTGCGCCCGGCCGGTTCTGCCCTCGCCGCAACTCGCTATACTCTGGTTAACATCGTCCTGGAGAATCCTATGTCGAACCAAACCAGTCTGCGAAGATCGTTCTTGAAGCGCGCGGGTGGGAGCCTCGCTGGAGCGGCGTTGGCTCTCCAGGCGGGGCGCGGCGTGGCGCATGCCGCCCCGCCGGCGGCGGATGGCATCGACGTGAAGGCGTTCGGCGCAACCGGCGACGGCAAAACACTCGACACCGCGGCCATCAACAAGGCGATCGACGCAGCCAGCGTCGCGGGCGGCGGAACCGTCTTCTTCCCCGCCGGCAACTACCTCAGCTATTCCATCCATCTGAAGAGCAACATCACGCTGGCGCTGGACCCGGGCGCCACCATCGTCGCCGCAGACCCGCCGGGTCCCGGCGCCGGCGGCGGGTTCGACCACGCCGAGCCGAACCAGTGGGACAAGTTCCAGGATTTCGGCCACAGCCACTTTCACAACAGCCTGATCTGGGGAGAGGACCTCGGCAATATCGCCATCGTCGGCACCGGGCGCATCTGGGGCAAAGGGCTGAGCCGCGGCCAGGGCGCGGAGATCCCCGGCGTGGGCAACAAGTCGATCTCGCTGAAGAATTGCCACGACGTGCTGCTGCGCGATTTTTCCATCCTGCACGGCGGACATTTCGGCATCCTGGCCACCGGAATCGACAACCTCACCATCGACAACCTGAAGATCGATACCAACCGCGACGGCATGGACGTGGACTGCTGCCGCAACGTGCGCATCTCCAACTGCTACGTGAACTCGCCGTGGGACGACGGAATCTGCCTGAAGGCCGACCACGCGCTGGGCACCGCCAAGCAGGTGGAATTCGTGACCATCACCAACTGCTACGTGAGCGGCTGTTGGGAAGAAGGCACGCTGTTGGATGGCACGTACAAGAAGTTCGGGCCGGAGGTCCGCGTGTCGCACACCGGCCGCATCAAGTTCGGGACGGAATCCGACGGCGGCTTCCGCAACATCACCATCTCTAACTGCGTCTTCGAAGGCTGCCAGGGGCTGGCGCTCGAATCCGTCGATGGCGCGATCCTGGAAGATGTGACGGTGACCAATCTTTCGATGCGCGACATCGTCAGCGCGCCCATCTTCCTGCGCCTGGGCCGGCGCATGCGCGCGCCCGAGGGCACGGCCATCGGCACCCTCAAGCGCATCATCATCAGCAACGTGGTGTGCTCCAACTCCGCGTCGCGGCTGGGGTCCATCATCAGCGGCGTTCCAGGCCACCTGATTGAAGACGTGAAGATCAGCAACATCCAGGTGCTGCACCAGGGCGGCGGAACCAAAGAGGATGCGGCCTATCAACCGCCTGAGTACGAAGACGTGTATCCCGAGCCCACCATGTTCACCGCGCCCCCTCGGCAGGGCAACGGGCGCGCGGCCGCCGGCGGCTTCGTTCCCGAAGGACAGGGCCGCGCCGGAGCGGCCAGAGGCGGAGCGCCTCCGCAGCAGCCGGGACGCGGCGCCGCCGGCCCGCCGCCCCCGCAGCGCAGCATGCCTTCCCACGGATTCTATGTCCGCCACGTGAAAGGCATCCAGTTCGACAACATCCAGATCCAGGCCGCCAAGGAGGATCTGCGCCCGGCCTTCGTGCTGGACGACGTCCAGGACGCGGACTTCTTCCGTATCAAGGTCCCGCAGGTCGCCGGCGAGCCGCTATTCGCGCTCCACAACGTCGCGGACTTCAGCGTTCGCCAGTGCAATGGCGTGAAGGACACCGAATTGCCGAAGGCCGACCAGAAGACGCTGTAGCGGCGCTCACCACTTGTCCGTGCGGAACGGAGCGGCGGGAAGACCGGCGGCATTATAAAGGTTGCAGCCTTCCGGATAGTTTTCCCAGGCGTAACGGACGGCCTGCGGCATCGTGAGCTGGGCATTGCTCACCACCACGGTGTCGCCCTCGATCCGGGCATCGCCGGGTATGAACTTACGATCGGCGCCCGCGATGGTGAACCACTTCAGAGGGCCGTCCTTGGCGACCAGGCCGCCTCCTGGGTGGGTGAACTTCACCTGGATCTTGCTGCCATCGATCTTCATCGAGTCGTACACCGGTCCGCAATATTCGACGGCGCGGCCGTAGGCCTTGGCGAGCGCCAGGAGCGTCAGGCGCTCTCCCAAGGGCGCCTTGTTGTGCGGATGGACGTCCTTGGGATCGCCGATATCGATGGTGACGGCCATGCCCGTCTTGGGCAGAGAGAGCACGGCGGCCTGTCCCTCGCGAACGCGTGGGTTGTTGCTGATGTTGTCGAGCGCCGGCAGTTGCACCACGAAGAAGGGGAAATCGCCCTGGCCCCAGAGCTTGCGCCAGTCCTCGACCAGCGCGTTTTGAACGTGGCCGTAATTGGTGACGCCTTCATCGCCGCCGACGATGGATTCGCCCTGGTACCACACCACGCCGCGCATGGCATACGGGATCACGGGGTTGATCATGCCGTTGAACAGGACGATCGGATTGTGCTGATCCTGCACCGGATCTCGCTGCCGCTGAGGAGGCGCGCCGGGGCGGGCGTTGATGGTTTGCGGTGGCTGCGGCGCCTGGCTGGCGGGAGCATCGGGACTGGTGCGATAGAACCGCACGGCCGCATCGAAATGGTCGAGCATGGGCCTCAACAGCGGATCGGCCGCCAGGGTCTCGCGGCGAATCCAGGATTCCGCCGTGCTGGCGCCGAAGGCCAGCGTCAAGAAACCGACCGGCTGGTGGATCTCCCGTTGCAGGTCGCGCGCAAACAGATAGCCCACCGCCGAGAAACCCGGAACATTTTCCGGGCTGCAGATCTGCCACTCGCCCTGGATTTCGGTTTGCGGCTCGTAAGTCTTGGCGCTCTTGCCCGTGAACATCCGGATGGTGGGGTAATTGGCCGCGGCGATCTCCTGCTCCTCGTTGATCAGGCCGGCGTAGGAAGCCTTTTTCTTCGAGACCGTGAAGGCCATGTTGGACTGGCCGGAGCCGAGCCACACTTCGCCCACCAGAACGTCGCTGATGGTGATGGTGTTGCTCCCCGCGATGGTCATCTGAAACGGGCCGCCGGGCGCGAGGTTATTCAGGCGGACCATCCATTTGCCATCCGCCGAGGCGGTCGCGGACTGTCTCTGTTCATTGAGCGTCACGGTGACGCGCTCGCCGGGAGCGGCAGTGCCCCACACGGGAACCCTCATGCCGCCTTGCAGCACCATGTGATCGCTGAAGAGCGCGGAAGGTTTGACATCCGCCAGCGCCGCGGTAGCGCCGGCAAGGGTCAGAAGCAGGAACGAAATTCTGAGTCTCATAAAGTTACGCCCGGAAGATGAAATCAGCGTATCACTGTTCTGATAAACTCTGGGCATGTCGATCCAGGATGCTTCCAAGATCGCCCGGCCGGCCCTGCTGATGGGGGTCCTGCTCGGGTTGCCGCTGGCGGCGGCCGCGCAGCAAAAGGTGATCCAAGTCTGGCCGTCCACGCCGCCGGGGTCGGAGAACTGGACCCAGAAGGAAGTGGAATACACGGACCCGGGGTCCAAGCAGGTCAGGGTTCGCAACGTCACCACCCCGACCCTCACCGCCTTTCTGCCGGACCGTTCGACCGCCGGCGGAACCGCGGTGGTGGTCTGTCCAGGCGGAGGATTCCGGTTTCTTTCCTGGCACACCGAGGGGACCGACGTGGCCGACTGGCTCGCGGCTCACGGTGTGGCGGCGTTCGTGTTGAAGTACCGGCTGAGCGAAACCCCGGCCTCGGAGGAGGAGTTCCAGCGGCCTGCCACCCCTGCCGCCGGGCGCGCCGGCAATCCGCCGATGAATGACGTTCGCCCGCTGGCCTACGCCGACGGCCGTCAGGCCGTGAAAGTCGTGCGGCAGCACGCCGCGGAGTGGGGAATCGCGCCGGACCGGATCGGCATCCTGGGCTTCTCCGCCGGAGGCCAGGTCACCATGGGAGTCGTGATGGAGCACGACCCGGACAGCCGCCCCAATTTTGCCGCGCCGGTCTACGGCGGCAGCCTCGAAGGCAAGTCGATTCCCTCCGACGCCCCCGGATTGTTCATCCTCGCAGCCAACGACGACCGCGCGGGCTCGGCCTCGAGCGTAAAACTGTGTTCCGACTGGAAAGCGGCGGGCCTGCCGGTGGAGCTGCACCTGTTCTCCAAAGGCGGCCACGGCTTCGGCATGGTCCCGCACGGCTTGCCGGTCAACCACTGGATCGACCTGTTCGGCGACTGGCTCGCCGTGCAGGGGCTCATGAAACCCGCGCGGTAGGCCTGCTCAGAACTTCAGCTTCAGTCCCATCTGAACCTGCCGCGGTGTGTTGGCCTGGCCGGTGATCGTGCCGAAGGCGGACGACGTTGGGCTCACGTTGGGCGCCGCGAACTCCGTCCGGTTGAAGCTGTTGAAAGTCTCGAAGCGCAGCTGCGCGTAGATCTTCTCGGTCACGTGGAAGTTCTTCAGCAGCGACAGGTCCACGTTGTTGGCCGCATCCGAACGCAGGTTGTTGAACATCTGCGGAAACGTGCGGTAGTTCTGGCTGAGCTGGTCCGCCGAGACGCGGTCGAATCGCGTGGTGTCGAACGCCTGCGCCAGGTCGCGCGGCTGCATGTTCACGGGGCCGCCCAGGTACAGGACGTTGCCCCACGAAAGCGCGCCGCCGCTCTCCCAGGTGTACACGCTGTTCAGAATCCACCCGCCGATCGCCAGGTCCACCGGCCGGCTGATGCCGCCCAGGAGCTTCTGGCCGTGGCCGAACGGAAGCTCGTAGCTGCCAGCGATCACGAAGTGGTCGGGATAGTCGCCGGACGTCAGGCCGTAGGAGAGCCGGGGGTCGCCCGCGTTGTTCTGATACGAGTTCAACTGCTTCGAGTGCTGGTAGTTCACGGTCGCTTGCAGGCCTTTGGAGAAACGCTTCTGGAACATGACGCTCAGCTCGTTAAAGGTTCCCCAGGCGGGATTGCTGTTGCTCTGCGTCACGCCGGTGAACTGCGGATACTGCTGGAGCAGCGTGGACACGGAGACGGTCCCGCCGTTCAGAGAAGTGCCGGGCAGCAGGTTGGCGAACGGGTTGGCCACCACCGCGCCCAGAGCGTTGATGGTGGCCTGGTCGCGGAAGGGAGAGCGGCTCAGGAACGGCAGCAGCGGCGTCGACGAGACGGCGTTGCTCAGCGTGCCGTGCACCTGCTTATTGCCGACATAGCCGACCTGCAGCATCATGTCCTTGCCGACCTGCTGCTGGATGTCGAAGTTCCAGCGGGCGCTGTACGGGTTGGTGATGTTCGAGGTGTAATAGCTGATGCTGTTGCCCAGGTTGGAGTTGATGCCGTTGGCCGCGCCCACGGGCGTCAGGATGCCCGCCGGATAGGGGTTGCTCAGCGTGGCGTAGGGCGTCACGTAACTGTCGTTGGTGGGCACCAGCGAGGTGGTCTGGCTGAAGCCCGTGGTGGGGCCCGTCAGGTACGCGCCGATGCTGTTGTTGAATACGCCGAAGCCGCCGCGCAACACGGTCTTGCCGCGGAACGCTTCAGGCGACCAGCTGACGCCCAGGCGCGGGCTGGGGAAGAACGCCGGCAGCGAGTAGCCCGAGCGGTCGGACGAATTGGCGAACGTCAGCCCGCCCAGCGCCGAGAACGCGCTCGCCGGAAGCTGTGCGATGGGGCTCCTGGCGTAGGCCGCGGCCGCGGCTTGCGCCACCGAGTTGACGGCAGCCGGATTGAACCCGTTGACGACGTGGTCGTAGCGCTCCACGATGGGGGTTTCGTGCTCGATGCGGATGCCGACGTTGATCGTCAGGTCAGGCTTCACCCGCCAGTCGTCCTGGAGGAAGTATCCGAAAAGGTAGCTGCGATACGCGAAGGCCGTGTTGACATCGAACTGGCCGGCCGTGGGCAGCCCCATCAGGAACGTCGCCATCGATCCGCCGAACGCCGGAGCCGCGGCGCCCGTGCCGGCGGTGATCCAATTGGTGCCGAACGTGAACGTTCCCGCCGAGTAGCCCGGGCTCAGGCTGTTGGCGTCGTACCGCCGGAAATCGAAGCCTGCCTTCAGGCTGTGGCGGCCCAGCACCTTGGTCGCGCTGGTGAACCATTGCCACGAGGTGAACGGTGTGATGCTTCCGGGAGAGGTGCTCAGGCCCGCGTAGGCATCCGAGAAGGAAACGCGCGGCATGGCTTCGCGGAGCGAATACGACGCCATGTAGCCCGGAAATCCGAGCTGCGTGGGGTCGAAGCCGGCGCTCTTGATGTAGCTGTTCGAAACGCTCCGCGTGAAGCCCAGCCGCGTGTCCAGCACGAGGGTCGGAGAGAACATGTGAACGTCGTCCAGAATCCCGCCCCACAGGTCCAACCCGCTGTACTGGCCGGTCGAGATGTTCTGGAAGATGTCCGCCGTGGCATTGGTGTAGGAACTCTCGTGCAGGGTGAAGAACAGCTTGTCCCGCGAGCCGATGTTGGTGTCCGTGCGCCCCACCCACGATGCGAAGTTGTTGAGGCTGGGGTTCGGAACCACATAATTGTTTTCGCCGTCGGCCTTGCCCGGCTGGTTGGGCGCCGGGAAGTATTGCAGGTAAGCCTTGGCGATGGAGTTGATGCGGCTGGCCGGTATGATGTTGCCCGGAAACGTCTGTCGCGTGATCTTGCCGCCGCTCAACACCGCGGTGGCCGGATCGTAAAGCTGGAAGCCCGAGCCCGCCGCCAGCAGCGCGGAAAAGTCCCCGCCGCGTTCGGCTACGGTGGGCACCGCGGTGGTGCTCACGCCGGGGCTCGAATCTTTGAAGCCCTCGTAAGCCAGAAAGAAGAAGAATTTGTCCTTTCCGTTGAACACCTTCGGCACGCGGACCGGCCCGCCGATGGTCCCGCCGTACTGGTTGGAGCGCGTGACCGGCTGTTGCTGCCCCACGGCGTTCAGGAAGAACTGGTTGGCCGCCAGCGCCGAGGTCTGGTTGAACTCGTAGAGCGCGCCGTGGTACGCATTGGTGCCGCTCTTGGTGGTGACATTCACGGTGCCGCCCAGGGTGTCGCCATACGCGGCGTCGGCCTGGTACAGCTCGACCTTGACTTCGTCCACGGCCTCCATCGAGGGGCTGAACCCCCCGGCGCGCGCGGCGCTGCTCATGTTCGGCACTCCGTCCAGCAGGTATTCGTTGGAGCCGGAATTGGCGCCGCCCAGCGAGATATCCACCGCGCTCGCGGTGTCGTAGGGCTTCACCTCGTTGAGCAGGTGTTTCTGCTTGGGAATGACGCCGAGCGCATTGCGCGCCAGGGCCAGCGGCGTGTTTCCGTTCATGGGCAGGTTCTCGACTTCGCGGGTGGTGATGACCTGCCCGGCGGATGCCGTCACGGTATTGAGCAGCGGCGCGTCGCCGCTCACGGTGACCGATTCGGCGGCGCTGCCGACCTGAAGCTGGACGTCCACGGCGATGCGTTCATTGGTTCCGATTTCGATCCCCGAGCGCACGTATTTCTTGAATCCGGGGGCGTCGGCGGTCACCTCGTACGGCCCCGGCGCGAGGAACGGCAGGGTGTAGTTGCCGTCGATCCCAGTGACCGTTTCCGAGCGCGTATTGGTGTCGGTCTTGGTAGCGGCGATTTTGGCATTGGGCACGCCCAACCCCGACGGATCGGTGACCCTGCCCATCAACGTGCCGCGAAACTCTTGCGCGGAGAGGAGCGCTGCCATCGCCGGCAGCAGGAGCACGAAACTTTTCATACGGACCTCCCGTTGGACGGGCCCGGAACGCCCGTCCACACATTGCATATTTATGCAATGCAAGCTTTCTATTCGATATGTAGAGTGTACCCGGGGCGGAGGACCGGCGTCAAGAACTGCAAGCGGATTTGCGTATGCCTTATTTGGGGGTGATGTAGATCTTGGAGCAAGAATCGCGACTGCTTGTCGAAAGCCTCCCGAACCGCTTTAGGAGCTTTGAAATAGTTCCGGAGGAAGTGCTTCGAGAAGCAGACAATCATGTGCGCAGCGCGTTCATTTTTTCTTTCTGCGCAGTTTGGCTGCTTCCGCGTGCAGGGAGGCGATGAACTCCTCATGCGTCTGAAACGGGCCGTAGGAGCGACCCTCTCTGTAATCTTTTTCGCTCTTGGCAATGCCGCGGTCAATAGTCCGCCGCTGCGCTGGCGTGTATTCGTCGTCAGTCCGCGTTGTCGGAAGGATCGTGATTACCCGGCCCGACACTTTGAATTCAAGCTCTTCACCGCTTTTGAGACCCGCCTGGCGCCGCACTGCGGGAGGCACCACGAGCGGCGTTTTATTCCTGACGGTAACGGTCATGACCCGCTTTCAGTGCAGGGCCGGCGCCGCAGAAGGTCAACAGGACTGCCGCAGGCACGTTGGCGCCGCGATATCCCTTCTCACAGCGCCAGTTGGTAGACGCGGAAAACAGTGTCCCGCTCCCAGCCCATCCTCTCGTACACGGCTTGCGCGGTCGTGTTGGTGTGCTCCGTCGAAAGCACCAGCCGAATGGCGCCATTGCGCCGTCCGTACCCGGCGGCGGCCTGGAGCAGCGCCGATCCGGTTCCCCGCTGCCGCGCTTCCGGCGCCACGAACAGATCGTTCAGGATGAAGATCCGCGCCATGGCGCCTGACGAGAAGCTCGGATACAATTGGGTGAACCCGATGGCGGCTCCATCCGCGAAGGCTATCAGGATCACGGACTGGTCGCGTTCCAGACGCTCCCGCAGGAAATTCCGTGCCCGCTCCGGCTCGCTCGGCAGGCGGTAGAACTGGCGATACGCATCGAACAGCGGCGCCACGAGATCCACATCCGCCGGCGTCGCCTGCCTGACCTCGACCCCCTCCGTCGTCATCACTTCAGCTCTTTGCGCTCGTAGGCCAACGCCACGCCTGCCGAGAATACCGCGATCAACACTGTAGCCGTCAGCACCGGCACGAGCTTCCACGGCGCAAACGTAGTGGGCATCGGAAAAACGTCGCTCACGGTCAACCATTGAGCCGAACCGGACCCGAAGCCGGCCGACACGTTCATCGTTTTCCCGTCCGTTGGGACGAAATCGAAGAAGCCGGCGCCCGCGAAGAAGCGGTTGTCCCCCAGGACGAAGTAGCCGAACAGGAGGACGAACAGAATCGCGCAGGCGGTGGTCAGCCACCATCGCGGAACCAGCGCCGAAATCAAAGCCGACCCGGTGAACGCGGCCACCGAGACCAGCGAGCACCAGAGTGTGGCCCGCGCCGCCGCTCCCAGGATCGCGCCAAAGGCAGCGGAAGATCCGGCCAGCGTCACCTTGCCGCTGATCAGCATCATGGCGTAAACCGCCGCCGGAGCCAGCAGCATGGCGAAACACACCGCCAGCGCCACGTGAAATGCGCCGTACAGAAGCTTGGCCGCCACGTAGCGCTTGCGCGACACCGGTTGTTCGAACATGAAGAACACGCTCTTGTCCTCCAGCTCCGGACGGAAGGTCGCGGCCGCCACGAACGCGGTCGCCAACAGAAAGACCGACACCACCAGGAAGCCCTCGCCCAGCGGGAGCGGAAGATACTTCATAAAGGTCTTGTCGCTCAGATCGGCGAACGGCGTTCGCACCGCCGGAATCAGTCCGATCAGCAAAGTCAGAATCAGGACGGGCGCGTTGAACACCAGCCACAACGCGGCGTACTTCCATCGGTTCTCCCGCCATTCCTTCCAAAGCAGTTCGCGGATCATTCCGGCCTCCTGTTGACGTAATCGAAAAAGGTTTGTTCCAGGGAGTTCGCGACCATGGTGGCATCCGCCGCTCCGCGCGATTGCAGGAACCGGATCGCGTTCTCCGGCTCGCTGGTCACCGCCACCGTCGCGCGAGGCTCCCGTTTCACGGCGATCAGTCCCGGCACCTCCGACAAATCCGCATCCGCGATCTGGTGCGAGAATTCGATGCGGCGACGCGAGCTTTTGATCGCGTCCACCGGCCCGCAGGCGAGGATCTTGCCCGCGTCCATGATCGCCACGGTGTCGGCCATGCGCTCGATGTCCTCCACCAGGTGGGAGGAGAAGACCACCGTGCAGGCTCGTTGTCCGATCTCCTCGATCAGCAGTCCCAGCAGCTCGTGGCGTCCCACCGGATCGAGACCGGACGTCGGCTCGTCGAGGAGAATCAGCTCGGGATTGTGCGCCATGGCGAGTGCGATCTGCAGCCGCACGTAATGTCCTCGCGACAAGTCGTTGACCTTCGCGCTCAACGGCAGTTCCAGGCGGCTGGTGAGGTGCGCCACCTTCGCGTCGTCCCACTGCGGGCGGAATGCCTTGGCGAACCGCAGGCACTCGGCGGCCGTCATCCAGCCGGGGAGATAGCGCGCCTGCGCCACATACCCCAGGCGCAGCCAAAGCGACGCATCCCGCTTGGCCACGGGTTGGCCGAGCACCGACGCCGCTCCCGAGGTCGGCCGCAGATGGCCGGCGAGCAGCTTCAGCAGTGTGGACTTGCCCGCCCCGTTGGGGCCAAGCAGGCCGAAGACCGTACCTTGCGCGACGTCGAGAGTAGCGGAATCGACGGCGCGCACGCTCCCGAAAACGCGGGTGAGCTGTTGCGCTTCAATGGCATTCATCGGGCCTCCAATTTGTAGCGGTGTGTCAATTGCTGGTAAATTTCCTCGATCTCGGCGCCCGCCATCCCGGAGTTCACCGCCTCGATGACGGCCTTTTCGAACAGGGCGCTGACGATCTTGTGCCGCTCGCGGCGCGAGACCTCCACGGCCTGGGGGCTTACGAAGGTGCCCTGCCCCTGGCGCTTGTAGATCACGCCCTGGTGTTCGAGTTCGAGGTATGCCCGGGCCACCGTGTTGGGGTTGATCGTCAGATCGAGCGCGAGTTGCCGCACCGACGGCAGCCCTTCCTCCGGCTTCAGCCGGCCCAGCGCGATACTCCTCTTGATCTGCTCCACGATCTGGATGTAGATCGGAACACCGTCGCTCGTGCCAATCCTGAAATCCACTGTACTAATTGATTTAATACAGTAATACGGCCGGGTTGTCAAGAAAAATCTCGCCGGCATTGCTGCGGAGCTTCCGAGCCGCGGTGTGGTGCGCCACAACAGCCGCCATTCCTTCACGAAACTGTCATCGCATCGTAACGGTTGACAATGTAGCTTGGTTTCTCACACGCGGATATTTATGATCACTCGACTCTTGCGATATATCACCGTAAGCGCCCTGATGCTGCCCGCGGTGCGCGCCCAGATCGACACGGGACGCATTACCGGCACCATCACGGACGCCTCGAACGCCGTGGTTCCGAACTCAGCGATCACGGTGAAGAACGAAAAGACCGGGCAGGCCCGCAAGATCACGACCAGCGATCAAGGGGTCTACATTGCGGCGCAGTTGGGGCCGTCCACCTACACGATAACGGCCGAAGCCAACGGCATGGCGCCGGCGGAGTACCGCGGCGTAACGCTCCAGGTTGGACAGGAGCGGACCTTGAACATCACCTTGCAGCCTGCCGCCGTGACCACCGAAGTCAACGTGTCCGGCGGCGATCTGGTGGTCGTCGATACCAGTTCCTCCGCCATATCCGGCAACGTCAGCGAGCGGGAAGTCGCGCAACTCCCCATCAACGGCCGGCAGATCTCGCAGCTTTACCTGATGACGCCGGGCGCGGTCAACTTCGGAGCGGGAACCTTCGACGACATGCGCTTCAACGGCCGTTCGTACGAGGAGAACGCCATCCGCTACGACGGCATCGAAGGGGGCGGCATCATCAGCAACAACCCCAGCGACTTCAACGGCGAGATCCCCGGCCCATTCCGGTTGCAGGCCAGCATGGAGAATGTGCAGGAGTTCCGCGTGGAGTCGAACAACTATCCGGCGGAATTCGGGACGGGGACCGGCGGGCAGATCAGCGTCATTACCAAGAGCGGCGGCAACGCCCTGCACGGCAACGTGTTCGAGTATTTCCGGAACGACGCGCTGGATGCCCGCAATTTCTTCGACGGCGCCAGTCCTTCGATACTGCGCTTGAATCAATTCGGCGGCTCGGTGGGCGGCCCCATCGTCCAGAACAAGCTCTTCTTCTTCGCGGGCTTTGAAACGCTGAAGCAGAGGACCACCTCGCCGTTTATCGAATCGACGCCCAGCGCCGCGGTTCGCGCGCTTCCCGATTGTCCCCCGGGCACTCCGCAGCAAGCGGCGCCTACTTGTATGAATGCCGCCGTAAGGCCGTTGCTGCAGGCATTCCCGGTGGGGCAGTTCGCCTCCGCAAACCCGTTGTTCGAGGTGGTCAACGTCCAGGAACCCGGTTCCATCGACGAGTATTCCGGGAACGTCCGTTTCGACTACGTCATCAACGACCGGAACAGGATGTACGCCCGCTATCAGCGCGATCAGGGCTATGGCTTGGTGACGGCCAACTCCACTGGCAGCGATATCATATACGGCGCCGTCCCGCAAAATTCGGTGGTGGCCCTGAATCAGGTGTTGAGACCGAACCTGCTCAACGAGATCAAGTTCGGTCTCAACGCGCCCAAGACCCGGGTATATGCCAGCGCTCCGAACGTGCCGGGGCTGGACCTGAGCGGCGTGACCGTCAGTCTCTCCGGGGTGGTGTCGCTGGGCGGCACGGGGGGACAGCAAGGCTCCGTGGGGATCGCTTCTCCGACCGGCCAGTTGAAGCTCTCGAGCGCGCTCAACGGCCGCGCCGCGCCGTACACCAATTACTCCCTGTCGTTCATCGACAACCTGACCTGGATTCGCGGGAGTCACAACCTGAAGTTCGGCGTCGAAATCCGGCCCGAACATCTGAAGACCGCGTTCGATGGAGGCACTACCTATAGCTTCGCCAATATCCAGGCCTTCCTGGCCGATGCGCCGTCGCAGGTCGCATTCAACGGCGATACCACGGCCCTGAGCCCCTTTACCGGCAAGTCGGGGTTTACGCTGCTGCACCAGGTGTTCTACATCGGTTACGTGCAGGACGAATGGAAAATCCGGCCTGACTTCACCATGAGCTACGGCTTGCGCTACGAATACTACAGTCCCTTGCACGAATCCAACGATAAGGTCGTCTGGTTCGACGTCCCGACCGGTACTCTCATTCCGAATTACACCAAAGACTGGTACACGATGAAGACCACGAACTTCGGGCCGCGCCTGGGGTTCGCATGGGCGCCGGAGAAGTTAGCGAACAAGACCGTGTTTCGCATCGGGAGCGGTTACTACTATGGTCCGGGCCTGACTGAAGGCCAAACCCAACCGGCGTCCAACGATCGGATCAATCGGACCATTACCAGCGGGCCGCTGCTGACCTATCCGGTGACACCGGATACTTTTCTGTCCAATTACAACATCAACGACCCCAACCTGCAATTCCAGCCCCGGGCCTATCTTCCGGACTACAAGATTCCGGAGCAGATCCTGCAGTACTCCGCTTCCGTCCAGCAGCAGCTTCCGGCCAATGCGCTGCTGACGGTGGCGTATGTCGGCAGCCAGGGGCGAAACCTCTTCGTGCGCGGCATCACCAACCGGATCACCGGCGTCGTCATGGATCCCACAACCGGGGTGGGGTCGGCGGTTCGAGAGTTCAGCGTGGTCAACGGAACCACGGTCACCAACCGGTTCGCGGAGATCGACACCAAGACCAGCGGCGGACGCGACAACTTCAACGGCTTGCAGGTCCTCTTCAACCGGCGTTTTTCCCGTGGATTCACGCTGGGCTCGCAATACATGTGGTCGCACAGTATCGGAGACAGTAACGGCTCCAAGGACGCCCGGACGTCCTCCAACAACTACAGCTTCACGTCGGAGCACGGCGACAACATCTCCGACGTGCGCCAGAGTTTCAACGCCAGCGCGCTGTACGAAGTGCCTTACGGGGCCGGCAAGCAGCAGGGAGCCGGCGCCAACCGGGTCGCCAGGGCGATCCTGGGCGGATGGCAGATCGGAACTCTCTTCAACGCCCGTACCGGCCTGCCTCTGGACGTCGAGATCGTGCGGCCCGACATCGTCTACCGCAATAACGTGACGGGCGCGATCAGCGCATCCCCAGTGGTCACCGGCGGCGTGGTGATGACCACTCCGGTCGTCAACGTTCCCGGCGGCGGCGCCAGCCGCAACGTGCGCCGGCCCGACGTAGTGCCGGGAGTCAATCCCTACTACGTTAGCAACGGGACGTTTTTCATCAACCCCGCGGCGTTCGCGGTTCCGCAGCCGGGCACCTATGGCAACCTGGGCCGCGATGCCCTGCGCGGTCCGAGCATCGGCCAGTTGGACCTCACCATGTCCAAGAAGATCCCGGTCACGGAAACCAAGTACTTTGAATTCCGGGCGGAGTGCTATAACTTGATGAACAGCCCGGTATTCGCGGCGCCGGGCGGCGGCACGCCGCGCCTGAACGACGCCACCGGCATCCTCCAGCCCGGCCAGCCATACACCCAGAGCGCGGCCGGCGGCACCTTCGGAGCGCTCACCTCCACGGTGTCCAACCAGGTCGGGTCGGGGACCAACCGCCAGTTCCAGCTGGCCCTGCGGTTTAACTTCTGAATTCCCGGCCGCTGGCCGCTGGTGCTGCCCAACCCGATGTGGGGCAGCCATTCTGGCCGCGGACCCGCTTTCCAGCGGGTCCAGCCGGCTGAAAGCCGGCTGCGGGCAGGATTGCCCGCCCCACGTCTATTGTCAAATATTACGCTGCTCTACCGACGCCTCCGGCCGCCACGATAGATGATCACGCCGGTCATATTCGCCAACACCACGATCCCGCAGATCTTGGCGGCGTACTCCGGCTTGCTGGCCACGTCCACGATGGGATAAGCCGCGATCAGCAGCGACACCAGGCTCGCCGCAAAACCGCCGGCCGATACCACCTTTACCCATCCCGGCAGCCTGGCGCGGAGGGCGCGATTCCCGAACACCGGCAGCGCAAACAGGGCGATGTACGCGATGGCATAGTGGACCACCGACGACATCGCCAGCAACTGGCTGGCCTCCTGCTCGCGCACGCCCAGCATGCTGAGGAGAACCAGCAGCATGACCAGCGCCGCCACGAACAGGATGGAGTTCACCGGCGTCCGCCACTTGGGATGCATCCGGGTAAACCAGCCCGGCACGAGGTGGTCCCAGCCCGCGGTCATGGGCAGGCGGGTGAGGCCGGTGAAGATCAGGCTGGAGCCGGCAATGGCCCGCGCGATCAACAGGCAGATGGCGAAGGGCGCGGCCCAGGCGGCCACGCCCGTTGAGCCGAACGCCAGCCGCATGGTCTGCGGGATGGGGCCGATCACGTTGATGGGCTGCGTCCCGACAAACGCCAGCACGGAACTCGTGCCCAGAATGAACATGAGCGCAATGATCGGCGCGGAGATGATGACCGACTGGCCGATCGTGCGCGCCGCGCTGCGGCACTCGCCCGCCAGGATGGCGACGTATTCGAAGCCGCTGAGCGCTCCCGTGGTCATCTGCCCGAAGATGGCCAGGCCGAACCAGTCGAGCTGGGGCCACTGCCAGGGGATCGGCTCGAAGTGGCGGATGGCGCCGCGCCAGAGCGCCCAGACCGGCAGCCCGAGCAGGATGACGTACGCCAGAAGAATCATGACGCTGCCGATGTTGTGCAGCCACTTACCGATGTCCAGGCCGTGGATCGCCACCAGCGTGATCCCCAGCATGACGCTGCCCAGAAGTGCCAGCGTTGCGCCCTTGCTCGCCGGAAGCCATGCGGCCCGGGGGCCCAGCATGTAGGACAGGTCCGTGGGGATCACGAACATGATGGCGCCGGTGACGATCACGGCGTAGACCCACAGGTTCCACGCGGTGAGGAAGCCGGCCATCTCGCCAAAGCCGGCTTTGGCCCATTGGTAGAGGCCGCCTTCGAGCGGCATCAGCCGGTTGAGATAGATCACCACCACGGCCAGCGGCATGTAGAATTGAGGCCGAGTTCCTTGCGGAGGTTCTCTTGCTCGAATCGGGCGAGAGACATGCGGCAACGCCGCGCGGGCCGGGCAAGCCCGCGCTACAATCCTTTCACCAGGCCGCCATCGACGGCGATGGAAACGCCGGTGATGTAGCTGGCGCGCTCGGAGGCCAGGAACACCACCAGGTTGGCGAACTCTTCGGGGCGGCCGACGCGGCCGAGCGGCGCCTGGCGGGCCCAGCGGTCCTCGATCTCCTTCGCCGTGACGCCCTCTTTTGCCGCCAGCTTTTCGCTGAGCGAAATCAGGCGTGCGGTCGCCGTGTAGCCGGGGCAGACGTTATTCACCAGCACGTTATACCGGCCGTATTCGTTGGCCAGCGTCTTGACCAGCCCGGTGACTCCGGCCCGCACGGCGTTGGAGAGGATCAGCCCTTCCACCGGCTGCTTCACCGTCACCGAGGTGATGGCGATGAAGCGGCCCCAGCGCCGCTCCTGCATCACCGGCAGCGTTTCCTTGGCGAAGTAGACGGTGCTCATCAGGTTCAGCTCGGCCGCGGCGTGCCAGTCTTCCACGGTGGTCTCGGCGAAAGTCTTGGTAGGCGGGCCGCCGGCGTTGGCTACACACACGTCCAGCCGGCCGAACCGCTCCACGGTATCGGCGACGAAAAGCCGCACGTGGTCGTGATTCGTCACGTCCAGAGCGCTGGTCCTGACGTGCGCGCCGGTTTCGCGGCGAATCTCCTCCGCCGCGGCGTGCAGGGTGGATTCCGTGCGCGCGCACAGGGCCAGGTCCGCGCCTTCCCGGGCAAGCCCCAAGGCCACGGCTTTCCCCAGCCCCTGGCTCGATGCGGCGACAATGGCAACGCGATCTTTCAGTCCGAGATCCATGGCCGACCTGTCCTCAGCGCCGCAAGTAATCGTCCTGCCTGGTCAGCCAGTCGTGGCGAATGGGGCTGAAGATGTCCAGGTCGAGAGTGTCTTCGAGCGCCACGGCGCGGTGCGGCACGTTGGAGGGTATGCGCAGCACCTCGCCCTTGGCCACCACGATCTCCTGGCCTTCGATCTGAAACTGCAGCGCGCCTTCGAGGATATAGGTGATCTGCTCGCTTTCATGATGGTGCTCGGGCACCACCGCGCCTTTCGCCAGAAAGACCTGGGCCACCATCGCTTTATCGCCCGAAATGATCTTCCGCGCGATGGTTTCGCTCAAGACTTCCTTTTCCATCCGGTCCCACACGTAATGTTCCATCCCCGCCATTGTACACGGGAGGGCAGTTGCGGGCCGTGCAGCCCCGCCGGGAAATGTGGAATAATCGAGTCCCATGCCCAGCATCGCCCTTACCGACAACGCCGGTTTGAACGCCGACCTGAAGATCCGCGACGACTCCCCGCTGGCCAAAGCGGGACTGACCCGGATCGTCTCCATCGTCACCAACCTGGCCGGCACCCTGACCGCGCCCATCGATCAAACTGCCATTCGGAAGGTGGTGGCCGGCGCAACTTTCACCACGCCTTGCGAGCTGATTGGAAAAGCGGCCACCCTTATCGTGAAAGGCGGCGCCAACGCGCAGCTTTCGATCTTCACGCCCGCCGACAAGTCGCTCTTCGGCGACGACCCGTTTGCGCCTACGATCGCCATCGGCCCGGATGAATGCTGGGTCGAATTCGAAATCGATGCCAACGTCGACGGCAAGGTGTCCGCCACCGCTGCGGACGGCTTTGGGGTCGGAGTGGAAGCCGCCGCCGCTCTCTCGCTGGCCACCTACACGCTGGTTAGTGCGGCCGGCGGACGCTTCCCCACCTTCGCGGATGCGGTGGCGCAGGCGCTGGCCAACTACCAGGTGAGCTGCACCGCCGCCGCCGTTCGCAGCCAGCCCGCCGGCACCGTCACAACCGTGGACGCCGGCGGAACCCTGACCTTCTGCGGCTCGTATTCGCTGCCCATCAGCGTGAATGCGCTGGCCTCCGCCGACCTGCCGCTGAATCACACCATCACCCTCAATCCCTCCCTCACCGCGGAGGTCGCGGGACTGATCGCCTTGACGGGCGACTTCCAGGTGAGGTCGCACAAACCTAGCGGCACGGAGCTGCACCTGGGAGTTTACAAGAAGAAGGGCACCACCCTCACGGCCTGTCTCACGGCGGGCGCCGGAGTGGAGGCGGAGGTGGGCACCACCGACCTGCTTGCCGCGGTGCTCGGCGCGGTCTTCCCGGCCGTCGACGTGAAAAGCCAGGGCATCACCGGCGACACTGCCGCCGCGCTTCAGGACGTCGTCAAGCAGGCGGTGGATCGCAGTCTCTCGATCGCCGTGAATGTCGCCTGTTCCGCTTCGTTCACCGACGAGGCCGCCGTCATCTATTCGATCGACCTGGCCGCCGGCGACGCCGCCGCCACCGACGCCGCCATCTCGGCCGCCCTCGGCGGCGACTGGACCTCGATCGATGCGCTGCCCAACGCACGCCCGCTGCGCAACGTCGTCAGAGACACCCAAGCCTACCGGCACAAGTTCGCCATCAACCTGTTGGGCATCTACAATGCCGTAACGGTGGAGGAGTTCGTCCGGTCCAGCACCATCCTGCACGATGGCGGCGGCCAGGTCGTGATTACCGACAAAGCCAGTGCCAGCCGGATCTCGGTGGCTTCCACTCCCCTGCTCGCCGACCCCGACAAGCTGCGGAAAGCCCTGGCCGAAGCGTTCCTCGCCACCGTCACCTACACCGCCGCCGCCGGCGCGGAGTTCACCACCAGCCTCGCGGCTTCGCAGACGTACTTCGTCTACGAAAACCAAATGACGCGGCAGGAGATGAAAGACGGCATCCTGTTGGGCCGGGCGCTCGGGCTGATTGGCGATTCGGAGTGGGATGCGACTCTGGCGGCCAACTCCGTTTTCCGGCACGCGCGGATCCAGGCAGCGGCGCAGTACGACAACGCCGCGGCGCTGCGGCTGTTCTTCGCCGATCCCCGCGGCCGCATCCTGCACACGCGCGGCGAGATGGCCGGAATTGGCCGCCGCACCATGCGCGCGCTCATCGACCCCGGCGATCCCGCGGCCGCCGTGCGCTCGAGTGTGCTGGCCGACGATGCCGCCTGGAGCGCCATGGACCAGAATGGCAACACTGCGCAATTCCAGTTCCTTCCCGAATTGCAGCGCTTCAGCGCCTCGGATTTGCAGGCGGTCATACCCGATTGGATCGCTATCGCGTGGTGGGCCGATTCGATGGAACAGCTCGGCCCGCGCCT
>DASQZT010000164.1:0-17282 GCA_035638575.1 Bryobacteraceae bacterium | reverse complement strand
CGAATATGGACAAGCCCCCAACCCCAAGCTGCTTCGGAACCGGGTAGCCAAGTTCGTGCGGGAACTTCGATCCCTGGGCTATCAGGTCATTCCACCCGTCCCTACTGCGGGTGCATCGGTATAGGTTTTCGACCGTGCCCCACAGGGGGGTGAACTTCAGCGGGCGGTGAAGCGCGCCCACCCGCGAGCCGGCATGTCGTGGAGGATGTCGCGCATCCAGGCGAACTCGGGATGCCTGGCCAGGTTCTCCTGGGACTTGTAGCCGATGCCACAGGCATGGCCCAACGCTGCCATCATCGACATCTTTTCGGCGCCCGCGGCGTCCGTGACTTTGTTTTGCACGGCGCCCGCCGGGGCGTAGGGCGCCTGCCAGGTTCCCATGCCGCGCGGCGACAGTTCGATGTGCCCGCACAGGGTCCGCTCGCTGGCGTCGGTCTTCCCTTCGAACGAATCGAAATGGTCCGCCAGGAATTTCTGTCCCGCGGCGACGTCGATCTTGCCCTTGTTCTGCTCCATCAGCTCCAGCCAGCGGGCGTGCCGCGCATTCTCGCTCTTGCTCTTGTCGTTGACGTCGAAATCGGTTTCTTCCCGGACCAGTCTGGGATCCGCCGGGAAATTCGAGCCCACGAAAAAGCCGTCCGTGGTCCTTTGGAGCGTGACGTTCTTCAGCCCCAGCTCCAGGCTGGCCGCCTCGTTGTTCTTGCGGTCCGCCACCAGCCAAGTGTTGGCGTACCCGCCGTTGTTGCCGTCCTTCATGATGCGCGCGAAATCGTCGATCGAAGCCGAGTATTGCATGGCCTTACGCGCGCGCACGAACTCCGGAATCGCGTTGGGATCGAATCCGCTGAACCCGCTGATAGTGGTCTCGGTGATGATGATTCCCGCCGCGTTGATGCCGAAATCGTCGGCGCTGTGGATCAGCCCCGCCGAGCCGTCCATCAGGATGCGGCTGCCCTTCGCCGGCACGATGTCGAACATGATGTTCCACCGCTCGCCCGACGAATAGCTGGTCCAATTGTTGTGCCCGATCACCACGCGCCCGTCTTTGGTGTACTTGCCCGTGGCTACAAACGCGCTGCAATGGTCGCCCGGACCGGCGGCACCCGTGGAGGTGGACGGCGAGCCCTTACTCAGCCACTTGTCGTAATACGGCAGCTCCAGCCACGCATTCATGGCCACGATGTCCCACAGGTCCAGGCGCACGCCGCGGGCGCTCAGGCCGTCCACGATCCCGGTCAATTCGTCGCGGTACTCCTGCTCGATGTGCGGCCAGAAGACTTCGCGCGACGTTTTGCGGAAGAAATCCCATTCTTTTTTCTCGTCGTGCGCCATTTCCGTGGAGATGGCTTTGAAGTTGTCGCGGATCTCGTTGGCCAGCAGGTAGCCGTGCTGGTAACCGATATCGGCCGGCTCGCCCTCCAGGTGAACCTGGATCCACCCGCTGCGCTCCGGCGCGCGGAAGGCTTTGCGCAGGCGCGGATTGGTCTGCGGGTCGCGCGAGACCAGGGTAAGAGCCAGACCTAGAAACAGAACAGGCAACAGGACGAAGATGCGTCGCATCCTCGTATTATAGTTGAGGTGGCACGGCCTGCTGGGCCGTGCCGGTTGTGGCTCCATGCAGGAATCGACCCAAATCCGCAAACTGACCGCCCACGTGAAGGCCGCGGGTTGAGCGTCCAAACTGAGTCCAAAGTTGTTGGACAGGGTGCTCAAAGCCGTGCCCCGCTGGGCCGACGAGAACGTGCTGATCGGGTTTGACACCGCCGACGATGCCGGCGTGTACAAGCTGTCGCCGGACCTCGCCCTGGTGCAGACGGTCGATTTTTTCACCCCCATTGTGGACGACCCCTTCACCTACGGCGCCATCGCCGCGGCCAACTCGCTCAGCGACGTGTACGCCATGGGCGGACGTCCCATCTCGGCGCTCTCCATCGTGGCGTGGCCCCCTGCCGAGGAGATCTCCGACCTCGAAGAAATCCTGAAGGGCGGCGCCGAGAAGATGCGCGAAGCCGGCTGCTCCATCCTGGGCGGCCACTCTATCGCCGACAGCGAGATCAAGTTCGGCTACGCGGTGACCGGCCTGGTCCACCCGGAGCGCGTGAAGCCCAACTCGGGGGCGCGTCCCGGCGATGCCCTGGTGCTGACCAAGCCGCTCGGCACTGGCGTCATCTCGACCGCCCTGAAGCAAGGCATCGCCGAACCGGGGCACGTGGAGGCCTCCATCGAATCGATGCTCACGCTGAACCGGCGCGCCTGCGAGGAGATGCTGCGCTTCGAGGTCCACGGATGCACGGATGTCACCGGGTTTGGGCTTATCGGCCACGCCCGGGAGATGGCGCTGGCCAGCAACGTCACGCTCGAAATCGCGGCCGATCGCGTGCGTTTCCTGCCGGGCGCCCTGGAATACGCGCGGCGCGGCGCGCTTCCCGGCGGCCTGAAGAACAACCGGGAATTTGCGTCCTGCGACGTTGAAAAACCAGGCGCAGGCCTGGCCTCACGGGAACTGGAGGATTTGCTCTACGATCCGCAAACCTCGGGCGGCCTCTTGATTTCGCTGCCCGAACCGGACGCCGGGGCGCTCCAGGGCGCCTGGCGAATCGGCCGCGTTCTCCCGCGCGGCGAGAAACCGATCCGCCTCATATGACGACCAATCCACTGATCGTTGCGCTCGATGTCGAATCCGCCGAAGCGGCCCGCGCTCTCGTGCGGCGCCTGGGCGACCGCGTCGGCTTCTACAAGGTCGGTGCCGAACTCTACGCCGCCGCCGGCATGCCCATCGCAAGGGAACTGCTCGAACAGGGGAAGCGCGTCTTCCTCGACCTGAAGCTCTACGACATTCCGGAGACGGTGAAGCGCGCCGTCGCCCAGGTGTCGCGCAGCGGCGTCCACTTCCTGACCGTACACGCCGTGCCGTCGGTGATGCGCGCCGCGGTGGCGGGCAAGGCGGGCAGCGATCTCGCGCTGCTGGGGGTCACCGTGCTGACGAGCTTCGGCCGCGAAGATTTGGCCGACCTCGGCTACACCTGCGAGATCTCCGAACTGGTGGCGACGCGCACACGCCAGGCGATGGCCGCCGGCTTCGAAGGCGTCGTCTGTTCGCCGCTTGAAGCCGCCACGGTGCGCCGCATCGCCGGCCCCGAGATGATCGTTGTGACCCCGGGGGTCCGCTCCGCCGGCAGCGCCAGGGGCGACCAGCAGCGCGTCGCCACACCGGCCGAAGCTGTGCGCGACGGCGCCAGTTACGTGGTGATGGGCCGCCAGATCACGCGCGCGCCGGATCCCGCCGCCGAAGCCGCCCGGGTGCTCGACGAGATCGCCGAGCGGTGCGCCACATAGGAAACGTCAGAAGTTCACGATCGAAGCGAACGACACGGCGTCGAGGCTGGCGCCGCCCACCAGCGAGCCATCGATTTCCGGTTGGGCCATCAGGGACTTGACGTTGTCGGGCTTGACGCTGCCGCCGTACAGGATCCGCACCGCGTCGGCGGCATCTTTGCCGAATTTCGAGCGGACCTGGGCGCGAATGGCGCGGTGCGCGTCGGCGGCGATCTCGGGCGTGGCGGTCTTGCCGGTTCCGATGGCCCACACGGGTTCGTAGGCGATGACGATGCGGGCGAACTGCTGCTCGGTGAGCCCCGCGATTCCCTTTTGGAACTGCCCGGTCAGGACCGCCTCGGTGCTGCCGCTCTCGCGCTGCTCGAGGCGCTCGCCCACGCAGACGATGGGGGTGAGTCCGAATTCCAGCGCTGCCTGGGTGCGTTTGAGAACGGTCTCGTCCGTCTCGCCGAAGTACTGGCGCCGCTCGCTGTGGCCGATGATCGCGTGGGTGGCGCCCACGGCGTGGATCATGGGTCCGGAAATCTCGCCGGTGAAGGCGCCTTCCTTTGCCCAGCCGAGATTCTGGGCGCCGACCCGGATGTGGGTGCCTTTGGCAGCTTCGACCGCCGCGGCGAGGTTCGTGAAAGGAGGACAGATCACGATCTCGCAGTGTTCCGAATTCGCCACCAGCGGCCGGAACGTTTCGAAAAATCGAATGGTTTCCGCGGGCGTCTTGTACATTTTCCAATTGCCCGCCATGACAGGTTTTCTCATATGATTTGCCGTAAGAAGCTGTCGCCCCGCTCGATCGAGGCGCCGAAATTTTCCGCCACGGTCTGGCCGATGTCGGATAAAGAGCCGCGCAGTCCCAGGTCCACGCCGGGGCGCGCCTCGGGGCCGAACGCCAGCAGCGGAACATACTCGCGCGTATGGTCGGTGCCCGGAACGGTGGGGTCGCAGCCGTGGTCGGCGGTGAAGACCGCCAGATCCCCCGGGTTCAGCCTGCTCTCGAATTCGGGCAGCCACTGGTCGAACTGTTCGAGCGCGGAGCCGTAGCCTTCGATATCGTTGCGGTGGCCGTACTGCTGATCGAAATCCACCAGGTTGACGAAGATCAGTCCCGCATCCACGGTCTCCAGCGCGGCCAGTGTCTTGGCCATGCCGTCTCCGTTATTTTTAGTCTTATCGGATTCGCGGATGCCGCGGCCCAGGAAAACGTCGAAGATCTTGCCCACGGCGTGGACCAGCACGCCGCGCCGCTCCAGACGGTCGAGGAGCATGTCTTCGGGCGGCGGCACGGCGTAATCGTGGCGGTTCGCCGTCCGCGTGAAATGGCCCGGCGCGCCCAGGAACGGGCGCGCGATCACGCGCCCCACCTCGGCGGGTCCGCGCAGAATTTCGCGCGCGGTCTCGCAAATTTTGTAAAGCTCCCAAAGCGGGATCACTTCTTCGTGGGCCGCAACCTGGAAGACGCTGTCGGCCGACGTGTACACGATGGGCGATCCGGTGCGCATGTGTTCGGCGCCCAACTCCTGGATGATCTCGGTTCCCGAAGCCGCCCTGTTGCCGAGCGCGCTGCGGCCGATGCGCCGCTCGAACTCGTCCATGATTTCGGGCGGGAATCCGTCAGGATACAGCGGGAAGGCCCTGGCGAGGTGAATGCCAACCATTTCCCAGTGGCCGGTGGTGGTGTCTTTGCCCGGTGACGCCAGGGTGCATCGGCCGTATGCGCCCGCGGCCGGCTCCGCGGCCGGGATACCGGTGAGAGGCTTGATGTTCCCCAGTCCCAGCCGGGCCATGTGGGGAAGCCGCAACCCGCGCTTTCGCGCGATGTTGCCGAGCGTGTCGCAGCCCGGTGGATCGCCGTACTGCGCCCAGTCCGGCATGGCGCCGATTCCCACGCTGTCCAGGACGATCCAGATTACCCGTTGAAACACAACCTTCGAGGGTAACATGTGGAATCGGGCGGACACGTACACCCATCCACCCGCAATAGCCCTTAAGGGCCAGTAAAATTAACGGAAACGGAGCGCCATTCTGATGTATCTATAAAGCAATGCTCTCTTTGCGACTTGCCGTCGCCGTGGGGTTAGTCTGTGCGGTGTATTGTCCGGCACAGAATGACAACGCGGTCCCGGTTGAAGACAAACGCGTGTTCGGTGTGGTGCCCAACAATCGGACCACAGAAGCCGAATTGCCGTTCGCCAGCATCTCTGCCGAGCGGAAGATGACCATCGCGGCCAAAGACTCCTTCGACTGGCCGGTGTTCCCCACGTCTGCCCTCTTCGCCACGCTGTATCAGCTCGAGAATCAGAACCCTTCGTTTGGGCAGGGCATGCAGGGATATGCCAAGCGTTTCGCAGGGGCCTATGGCGACCAGATGATCGGCAACATGATGACCGAAGGCATCATGCCGGCCATGCTGCACGAGGATCCACGCTATTTCCGGCTGGGCGAGGGGACCATGCGGCACCGCCTGGGATACGCGGTGACCCGGATTTTCGTCACCCGGATGGATTCCGGCCGCAACGGTTTCAACTTCGCGGAGGTGGTGGGCAACTCCGCCGCAGTGGCCCTCTCCAACGCCTGGTATCCGGACACCCGCGACGTGTCCGACAATGTTCAGAAGCTTGCCATCCAGCTTGCGACCGACGCATTCTCGAACGTGCTGAAAGAGATTTGGCCGGACGTCAAGCGCCGTTTGCAGAAGAAGCAACAGCAACCGCGGGACTGACTATTTTCCGGGAGCTTTTCGCTGCAACTCGGCCGGGGCCCTCTGCCGGTCGAGCCCCTCATACCGCACGGTCCACGCCAGCGGCAGCGTTTCGGGAATGTAACAGGTGCGGTCGTCACAGGCTTGATAGCGGAAGGTCCCGTGGATGATCAGTTCGCCCTTCTCGTTCAGAGCCGGTTTCACCTGCGCATCCGTCCCGATGGTGACATCTCGCACAATCTGAAACTTACCTTTGTAAGCGGGCACGGTCTCATGGATGGCCGGCAGGTTGATTTGCTGCGAGGCCGGATAAGTCGCCTCGTGCACCTTGACGGCGGGTGATTCCGCCATCGACCAGTCGACCGCAATGTAGCCCTGAACGCCCGGGGCGTAGACGTGCATACCCGGCTTGAGATCCACGTCCAGCACCAGCGCGATCCGCTGCCCCCACTTGGCCGCGGCCAGGCTGGCGGAGTTGACTAACTTCAGGTGCCGGTTCTCCATCTCGGTTTGCGGGGAACCGGGCGCGGCGCCGAACTGCCGCACCAGGATTTCGGAGGCAGTGTAGCGCTCGCGGAAGTCGCTCTCGAAGAATCTGGACACCACCACGCCGTTCCCGTCCAGAATAAATGTCCCGGGATGAGGGATGCCGAATTGCGGCGTATTCGCGGCCACGTTCTCGTTCAGCATCCCCCATTCCCGAATGACCTTGGAGCCGGTGTCCGAGAGCAAGGGGAAGGTGATGCCGGTGCGGCCGGCAAAGTTCTTCAGCACGGCAGGGCTGTCGTAGCTGATGGCCGCCAGCCCGAGCTGCTGCTCGCGAATCTTCGCCAGGTTAGCCTGCAGCTCCACGAGCTGTGCTTTGCAGTACGGTCACCAGTCCGCGGAGCGGAAGAAGACCAGCATCAGGCCCTTCGGACCACTCAGGCCGGCGCGCGTCTGACGCTGGCCGTTCTGATCGGCGAGGTCGAAATCGGGGGTCCTGGCGCCCACCGCCGGACCCGGGTCGGCGGCTCGCGCGAGGCTGGCCGCGAAGAGCAGGCAGATGGCTAGGGCGCGCATGGCCAACCGCAGGATAACATAACAGGGATATGTCCGAAATTCGCGCCGGGTACCACAAATGGCGGGTTCGGGAACTCGCAGCGACCGCGATCGTCCTGGCGGCCGTCCAGGCGGGCAGGATGCACACGAAGAGCCACGCGGTGACGGTTCATCACGCCGCGGCCTTCGACGTTTCGCCACCTTTGGGGTCGTTGCGCGAAGGCGCGATTGCGGCCGATGGTCCAGGCTGCGCGGTTCGCGGGTGCGGCACATCGCCGCGCGATCCCGGAGGAGAAGCGGACGAGCAGGCCAGCCCACGCAACGAATCCGGGAGCACGCCCGGTGCGGCCGTCGAGCAGAAGCAGCAGGGCGACCGGCCGCCCGCGGCTCTGGTCGAAAGCTTCGACGGACTCGGCGTGGGGTTCGAAGGGCCGCAGGGAGTCTCGACCGGGCGCAACCCTTCGGACAACAGCCTCGCCGTCGGGCCTGACCACGTCGTTCAGATCGTCAACTCGCGGATGGCGGTGTTTACCAAGAAGGGCAAAGTGCTGTACGGCGCAGTCGCCACCAACACCATCTTCAAAGGCTTCGGCGGCCCGTGCGAGGCGCGGAACAACGGCGACGCCGTGGTCCGCTATGACCAACTGGCCAAGCGCTGGCTCTACGTGATGCCGCTCTTCCAGCGGATCCCCGACAGGCCGGACGAGCCGTACTCGGTGTGCTACGCGGTGAGCACCGGCGCCGATCCGCTCGGGCCGTACAACCGCTACGAGTTCCGGCGGAAGCTGTTTCCCGACTACCCGCGGCCCGCGGTGTGGCCCGACGGCTACTACGTGCCGACCTCGACCGGGGACGACGTCATCCAGAAACACGACTGCATCGCCGACCGCGCCAGGATGCTCAAAGGCGCGGACGCCACCGAGCAGTGCATCGTCATCGACGGAGTCAATTTCCTGAACAATGCCGATATTGACGGCTTCGGGCTGCCGCCGTCCGGCGCGCCGAATATCATGATGGCGACCGGCGGCACGCAGCTCCAAGGCAAATTGGAAGACGACGGCATTTACGCGTACAAAGTCCACGTCGATTGGGAGAACCCCGCCAACACGGCCGCCAGCGGGCCGGTGAAGATCGCGGTCGCGCCGTATCATTACCTGTGCGGCGGCCAGCTCACCAACTGCGTACCGCAGCCCGACACCACCCGCAGGCTGGATGCGCAGGGCGACAAGCTCATGCAGCGGCTGGTGTACCGGAACGGGAACGGCCGCGAATCCATCGTGGGGCTGCACTCGGTGGACACCTCGGCGGGCGGAGGAGGCGTCCGCTGGTACGAATTCCGGCTCGACGGGAAGCGCGACCCGTATCTCTTTCAGCAGGGCACCTACGCGCCCGACGCTTTCTACCGCTGGATGGGCAGCATCGGAATCGACCGACAGGGCAATATCGGGATGGGCTACTCGTTTGGGGGGACTCCGAATTTCGCCGGCCAGCGCTTCGCGGCCCGGCTGGCCGGAGATCCGCCGGGCGTGCTGTCGCTGCGCGAGACGGTGCTGGTCGAGGGCGAGGCATCGCAGACCACCGGCAGCCGCTGGGAAGATTACGCCACCACGGCGATGGACCCCAGCGACGACTGCACGTTCTGGTACGTGGGCGACTACCTCAAGAAGGGCGCCGCCAGCTACTCGACGCGCATCGGAGCGTTCCGGCTGCCGGGCTGCCTCGCGCCGCGGTGAGCGGCATGAGCTACTTCGACCGGCCGTCCGAAAAAAGTCTCTAACGTCTTTTTCTGCTAAGATTCGAGCAGATTGGAGGCACTTATGCGACGTCTCCTCGTCTTTGCCGCGCTTTTCTTCAGCGCCTGCGCTCAAACCACCGCGATCTTGAGCGTGGATCAAATCCGGCAGTTGGAAACCACTGTTGCTCAGAACCCCGCGGACCGCCATTCCCAGACCTTGCTCGGCAGGAACTACGCGTTTGTCATCCTCGGCGTCACTGCGCTCGGGCAGGGTGACATGGTCACCGGCGTCGATCCCGCAAAGGCCCACGGCGACTTCGCGCAGCACGCTCGCGATGAGATGGCCAAGACACGGTTTGCGGGCGTCGCGGGAGAGGGCGGGCAAGCGCTGTGGAACCGCGCCATCCAGGTCGATGGTTATCTTGGCTATCAGGTCGTGCAACGCCTGACGGATCAGGTTCCGGTCTCGGATGCGCGCGCGCTGGGCGTGCAGGCTCTCGACAGGGCAATCTCGCTCGAGCCCGATAACCCACAGTGGCGAACCTATCGCATTCCGATAACTGAATCCCGGTCCAATTTCAATAAGGTCATGCCGCTCAGCGCGGGCGATGCATACAGCCTGGTGAAGCAGGATATTTCGGCGCTGAAGGGCACGAGCCGCTACTACGTGCTGGCCGTCGCGGCGAAGCTGGCGGTAAGGGCATCGGCGTTGGACGATGCCCGGGGCTATGGGCAGGAACTGCTCCAGTCGGCCACCGGCCCGAAGGACTGGAACTTCGGCAACGCCGTCTTTTTCGGGAACATGGTGCTTGGCCAGGTTGCGCTGCGTCAGGGCAACATCGATAGCGCGCGATCTTACCTGCTGGCGTCCGGTAAGACACCGGGTTCTCCTCAGTTGAATTCGTTCGGTCCCAACATGTCGCTGGCCAGGGACCTGATCGAGTCCGGCCAGCGCGAAGCGGTGGTGAGCTTTTTCGACGAGTGCCGGGCCTTTTGGAAGTTGGATCGCGGCAAGCTTCAGCAGTGGAGCGAGCAGGTGAACTCCGGCCACGTTCCCGATTTTGGGACGAACCTTCTTTACTGACTCGGGTTCTACTCGTCCAACGCCTGGAACAGTTCCGCGAGCGGGACCTCGATGGGCGGATCTTCCGTGCGGAGGATCAAGTCTTTGGCTTCGTAGATAGCACCGGGTGTGTAGACGTCGGCTTTTCGAGTATTCGGGTCGATGATCCACACGTAAGGGACGCCGAATTCCAGGTAGTCGTCGATCTTCCGGCGGACGCGGCTCATGCGATCTTCGCTGGAGAGAATCTCGATCGCAATAAAAGGTGGCGCGGCAAAGACATCGTCACGCGGCGCCGGGTCCTTGTAGATGGAGAGGTCTGGTACCCGGTAGCGGCCTGCCGCAACGCGAACGCGCTGCACCGGAAAAGCTCGAAGCCCCCACTGCTTCGCACGGCTCCGAAAACAGTAATCGAGTTCGCCCAAAAGAATGCTGTGCTCGCGCTCACCCGCGTTCCTCTCCAGCAGGTGACCATCGACGAGTTCGCAGTCCGGATCGTAGCTCGAGTGCAAGTATTCCTGCTCGGAGATGAGGACCGGTGCATCCATGCTCAGAAGTATACTTCTCTACTGGTGCTTGCCGCCCAGCAGTCCTTTGAGCAGGCCGCCGGCGGCCTTGCCCGCCTCGTTCTTCAGGTTCTTGACCTCCTCTTTGGCCACTGCCTTCAAGTCGGGCCGGAAGACGGGCTCGGAGCATGTGCCGGCCACGAGAAACGGAATGGGCGTGTTGCCGAGGAGGCTCGTCACCCCGCCGGCGTGGACCGCCGCGGTCATCTTGAAGTCGAGCTCGCGCGCCGCACTCACCGTTCCGCCGCCGTTCAGCTCTCCCATGGACGGCACCACCAGCTTCATCTCTTCTGTGCTGATGCCCTCGGGCGCCATCCGCACCTTGGCGCTCAACGTCTCGATCTCCGTATCGGGCGAGGTCTTGATGCCGGCGAGCCGCTCGATGGTGGACATCTTCTTCCCGAGGTCGAAGCCCGCGAGCTTGGTATTCTGAAAGGCCATGGCGCCCGCGATGACCAGGCCATCGACCGGCCCGTTGATGGTGAAGTCGGCGGTCGCGGTTCCTCCCTGAAGCGACGATCCCATGGGAAGCACAATGCCCAGCGGAGGCAGCATCGCGGCCAGCTCGGTGACAGGCATGTTGTGCGCGGCAAGCGTCATCTTCAGCGCCGCGGTTTCGCCCTGCTGGGTGTAGCTCCCGGTAAGCGCGGCCAGCACTTTGCCGATGTGGATGTCGCCGCGCTGCACCAGGCCCGATTGCTTGCGCAGGTCGTGCTGCACTCCGAAATCAAGCTCCAGCGTGCTGCTCGCCGGCGTCCCGTTCCGCACCAGCTTCACTTGTTCGGCCTCGAGCCGTCCGGCCGCCACCGCCACGCCCTCCTTGGATTCGAAGCTCCCGTCGAAAGAGATCAATCCGGCCAGGTCGGGCGTGTCGCCCATCACTCCCGAGTGCGCCAGGTCGAGACGCGCCACCTTCAGGCTGGCCTGGGCCGGCGTCAGGGAAACGTCCGCGTTGTCGATCGGTCCGGCCTTTCCGTCCAGGCGGATGTCGCCTCCGCCCGCCACCTTGGCGGAAAACGAAAACGGGAAGACCGAGGCGGCCGAGAAATCGTGCAACTCCATGTTCACCGCCTCCAGCACGAGCGGCTTCGCGTGGCCGCCCGTTTTTCCCATCGAGAACCGGCCACCGGTGATTTTCACCAGCTTCATCGAAAGATCGAGGTTGCTCTTTTCCGGCGCAGGGTCGGCGGTCTGAGGCCTGGCGGCGGCGGATGATGCTCCCATGCTCGAAAAGTTCCAGCGCCCGGACGCATTCTGGAGCAGCGTGATCTCCGGCTGGTCGATCGCGAGGCCCGTGACGTTCAATTGGCGCGATCGGATCAGCGGCCAAAGCTCCACTTGAAGCTTCAGGGACTTGGCCTTGACGAAGGCGTCCTTGTTGAAAGCGGGATCGTCGCCCACGGCCAGGTCGTTCGCCGTGACCGATCCCGATAGAATAGTCAGTTTCAAATCGCCGAGTTTCACTTCCCGGCCGAGCGCCTTGGAGAGATTGGTTTCCAGCAAGGGCTTGAAGTTATTCGCGTCGATCCAGAACGGCACGCTGAGAACGAGCAACAGCAAGACCGTGACGGTGAGGGCGACCCAACGAACGACACGTTTCATATGCGTTCCTTTTCGAGTGTACTACCGGATCAGCGCCGCGGCTCGTTATCCTGGTAGCCTGATGAAACGCTTCCGCAATCTGCCGGCGATCGGCCTGGCGCTGTCGCTTGCGGCCTGCGTGGCCGGGTGGTTTATCACTCGCGGCGCCGGCGAACACAAGATGGCCGCCTCGCCTTCCAGCGCCGCCAGCCAGGCGTCGCTGATCGATCAGCGGCTGCTCGAGACCGCGCAATCCATGGCCGCGCTTCCGGAAACCGCGCCCGAACAGGACCTGGCGCGCGAAGCGTTGCGTCTCACCGATCACGAACTGGACCAGGCCTTCGCCACCGCGCTGCGGGAAGCCACCGCGCCCACCGTCTCCGCAAGCGGCCCACTCGCGCAACTCAACGCCCGCATCGCGCAAATCAGGGCACGGATGGCGGCAGGCCAGAAGCGAATTGCGCAACTCACCAAGGACGCCGCGGCGAGCGACACGGCGGCCGATCAACTGGAGCTGGCGCGGGCCCAGTCAGCCCTCGATCAGGACGAACTCGACGACGCCCGGCAGGACCTGGCGCGCCAGGGCGGCGACGAGCACGCCCGGCTGGAGCGAGCGCTCCAGGAACACGAAGCGGCCCAGCACCAGGCGGCGCAGCCGGTCCGGTTTCCCGGCCCCGCTCCTGCCGGAACCCTCGGCCAGCAGGCGCGGGCGTGGCTCGAGCTGGGCGGCCTCCGCGGTCAATTGCTCGCGGCCGAGACTCAATCGGGCAGCCAGGCTTCGACGCTGGCGCGAGCGCACGATACGCTGGACCATTCGCTGTCCGGCAAGTCCGGCCCGGACGCCGGCGGCGATGCGGAAGCCGAAGAGACCGCGGTCCTGGTGGCGCGCCTCCAGCACCTCTCCGACCAACGGAAGACCTTGACCGAGCTCGACCACCGCATCCAGGACTGCCAGCAAGTGGCCGACGTGTACCGGCGCTGGAGCGCGATCGTCGAAAGCCGGCGTGTGGGTGTTTTGCACCTCTTGCTCCGGTCGCTTACCACCGTTCTTGCCATTCTGCTGGGCGTTGTCCTGTTGAGCCCTGTCATCCGGCGCACCTTCGCAAAGCAGGCGGACCGCCGGAAGGGCCACCAGTTGCGGGTGATGTCCATGCTGGCGATTCAGGTAGTCGCGGCCATGCTGATCCTGTTCGTGATTTTCGGCCCGCCTACGCAGCTTGCCACCATGATCGGGTTCGCCACCGCCGGCCTCACGGTGGTGCTGAAGGATTTCATCGTGGCCTTCATCGGCTGGTTCGCGCTGATGGGAAAGCACGGTATTCGGGTGGGCGATTTCGTCGAGATCAACGGCGTCGGCGGCGAGGTCATCGAAGTCGGCGTTCTGCGCACGGTGCTGCTCGAGATGGGGAATTGGACGGTGAAGGGCCATCCCACGGGGCGCCGCGTGGCTTTCGTCAACAGCTTCGCGATCGAGGGCCAATATTTCAATTTTTCGACTACGGGCCAGTGGCTTTGGGACGAGTTGATGGTGACGCTCCCCGCCGGCGGCGATCCCTACCAGATGTCCCAGCAGATCCGCGAAGTGGTCGAGCGCGAAACCGCGGATGACGCCGTCGAAGCCGAGCAGGACTGGCAGCGCGTGACGCACCAGTATGGCATGCGCGCGTTTTCCGCCAAGCCCGCCGCGGAGCTGCGGCCGTCGCCCACCGGGCTGGAGGTGGTGGTCCGCTACATCACGCGCGCGCCCGAGCGGCACCACGTCAAGTCGCGGCTATTCGAGCGCATCGTGGAGCTGCTGCATAAGTCGGCCCAGTCGGCTGTGAATACGGCTTAGGGTCCTGTCCGGCGTAATAATTGACAAAAGGTGTGGGGTGGGCAATCCTGCCCGCAGCCGGCTTTCAGCCGGCTGGACCCGCTGGAAAGCGGGTCCGCAGCCAAGAATGGCTGCCCCACATCGGGTTGCGCAGCGTTGTTAATACTTAAGCGAGACACCACATTAGCACGCGTCAGTTCCAATTCTTCACCTGCGGCCATGTCTCGCTCAAAGGCCGATTGAGGCCGCGGCAATAGAACACGTCGAAGTGCTCGTATGGCATGGAGTAGGGGTGATAAACGCTGGCGACCTTTTGGACAAAGGCGAAACGCGATTCGAGGTCCTGCTGCCGTCCTGCCATGACGACGACGCTCTCGCCGGTGTAGCCGCGCGGACCCCAGAGGAAGTAGCTCTGATGTCCGCTGATGGCGGGCGGCAAGCCGTATTTCGGACCGAACAGGTCGATGGCTCCGGCCTGTCCGTAATTCTGGCCGAAGATCGCGGTTTTCGGCCGGACCTCCGGCGGGAGGCCGTTATAGACGCGCGCGACGGTGGCCGCCATGTCCTCCCAGCCGAACTGGTCGGCGAAGATTTGCGGCAGCGGGCCGAGCCGGTGCGTTTCGATCCGGGGCGGGGCCAGATGCAGCGCCTTCGTGTATGCGACATAGGTCGCGGGCGGCAGGACCGGAATCGCGAGCGGGGCGAGGACGACGGCGGTGGCGGCCAGCAAGACTGGCCAGGCGAATTTCCACCAAAAAGCCCGCGGCCGGTCGAGCCAAACCTCCCAGATGACTGCGCCTCCGGCGAACAAAATCGAGAAGGCGGGAAACAGGTAGTAGACGCGCGGGCTTACAGCGACGATCACGGCCGCGGTGAAGACCCATGCCCAGCCCAGCGCGCGAAACGGCTTTCCCCGCGGCGAGAAATAAAACCAGAGGCCTGCCAGCCACAGGGGCAGAGTGAGAGGATGCATGGACAGAATCTCCTGGCCGAAGAATGCCAGCGGCGTGAGCGGCGCGTCGCGCCCGCTGCGGCGGATATTGGCCTGCAGCTCGAGGAAGGGGAAGTGGTGCTGGACATTCCACAGCAGATTCGGCAGGAAGATGAGAAACGCGATTGCGCCGGCGATCCAGAGCCAGGGGCTGGCCAGCACGCGGCGCTGCGGGGTCAGGAGCAGGCCGAACACCATGCCGGCTCCGAAGAGCGCCATGGAGTACTTGTTCTCCAGGCCGAATCCGGCGAGGATGCCGAACCAGATCCAGAGCCTCGGGTTGCCCGTTTTCACGATGCGGATCAGTATCCAGGCGCAGCCCATCCAGAACAGCGGCTCGAACGCGTTCATCGACAGGAAGTTGTCGGTGGCGAGAATACCTGGCGCGGCCAATGCGCCGAGTGCGGCGAGTCCCTGAGCAAACCGCTTGCCGCCGAGTTCCCGTGCGATCAGGGCGGTGAGGGCCACTTCGCACGCTCCGGCCAAGGCGGGCAGGAACCGGATCGCCGGGAGTGAGTCGCCCAGGAGCGACCGCCCGATCCAGGTGATCAACGCAATCAGCGGCGGCTGATCCACGAAGCCCCAATCCAGGTGCCGGCTGCACGCGAGGTAGTACAACTCGTCGACGAAATAGCCGTAGTGCCGGCCGGCGCACAGGTGGACCAGCAGCTTGCAGGCGGAGACGCAGACGATTACGGCGGTGGCGGTTAGGGCCACGCGATTTCTGTGACCGGCGTCCTGCGGCATACTCCTACTGCGAGATTTTCAGAACCCAGGCCGGCTGCTTCATGAGGGCGGCGGGTATTTCCGGCAAGCGCACCGTGAGGCCGCCGCTCGCGGGCCGGAAGCCCAGCGGGGCGCTGTCCCCGAGTAGCGCGGCGCTTTTGACGCGCCGGGCGTCGAGTCCCTTCACCGTGAACTCGCGGCCCGGCCAGCGCGGCAGAATGGCGTACACGGTGCCGCCCTTGGAAGTGAAAAACGCATCGATGGCGGCCTTCCCGCCGGCGGGCGCCTCGGCCATTTTGGCGACGTCGTAAGGCGTCATGAACTCCTGGTTGTATTGCACCTTGGGAAGCTCGCCGGGGCTCCACTGGCGGGTCTCGGTCCACGGCCGGGTGCCGTAGATGGCCTCGCCGTTCACCGCCAGCCAGCTCCCGATTTCGAGCAGGCGCTCCTCCATGATGACCGGGATGCGGCCGTCGCCCGTGGGGCCGATGTCCAGCAGCAGGTTGCCGCCGCGGCTCGACAGGTCCACCAGCATGAGCACCAGTTCCCGCCCGGTGCGGTAGTGCTCCACGCGCTCCACGCGGTTGTAGCCGTAGGAGTAGCCCATGCCGCGGCTCTCCTCCCACGGATGATCGGCGCCGGACATGCCCGCGGTGTACTCGGTGGTGTAATAGCCGCCGTGTTTGTGACGCGTGTCTTTGCCCCAGCGGTCGTCCACCACCACCTCGTCCTTCGCGGGCGACTCGTTGAACAGCCACGCCAGCAGCTCGGGGCTACGCCATTCGGCGGAGGTGAGGTCCCATTCGCCGTCGGAGAAAATCAGCGACGGCTTGTAGCGCGACACTACGTCCTTGAACTGCGGATGCATGTGCTCGGTCACGTAACGGGGCTTATCGGAGAGCCACAATGGGTTGTACCACTCGTAGAGCGAATAGTAGATTCCCATGCGGAGGCCTTTGCGGCGCACGGCATCGGTGAGGTCGCCGAGGAGGTCGCGCTTGGGCCCGGTCTCCACGGCGTTCCACGGACGGCCCCAGGTGCGGCTCGCCTCCTGGCTGGGCCACAGCGCGAAGCCCTCGTGATGCTTTGAGGTGAGGACCACGTAGCGCGCGCCGGATTTGCGGAACGTCTCGGCCCACTGGCCGGGGTCGAAGAGTTCGGCGCGGAAGAGGGGCGCGAACTGCGGGTAATCGAAATCAGGTCCGTAGACGCGCTGGTGGAATTGCCAGGTCGCGCCGCCGGGGGTGGTGCCGTCCGGTCCGGGGACGAGGGCCTTGCCGCGGGTCAGTGAATTCCAATACCACTCGGCGTATTGCTGTTCCTTGGGCACTCCCGCCGCGGCCCAGGAGGGCACCGAGTAGAGGCCCCAGTGAATGAAGATTCCGAACCTGGCGTCCTGGAACCATGCGGGATTGGGGCGGCGGTCGAGCGATTCCCAATTTGGCTGATACGGCTGCGCCAGGATCGCAGGCGCGGCGGCAAGCAGGAGCGCGAGCAACAGCTTCTTCATAGAACTGCCATTTAAGCATAAGTAGAGGCGGTCGCCGGGTTGCGCGGACGGGCGCCGCTGCGCCCGTGCCAATCGGCCCGTGTTTGACCATTGCGGCCTTGGCGGGTTGCCAACCACTCCTGTCCAAAATACTAGCTGGATCAAGGGAGCCGGGCTGCAAACAAAAGGGATAGTTGTGCTGTGAATGGCGGCAGCCGGATCAGGCTGGCGCCCGAATTTCGCAAG
>DASQZT010000163.1:0-8086 GCA_035638575.1 Bryobacteraceae bacterium | reverse complement strand
GATTCAGCTCGAACAACGGCAGCGCGACCTGCAGGATTCGGAACTGGGCGCGGACAAGGCGCGCATCGCCCTTGCCGTTCTGATATTCCCCACCTTCGGCCAGGCCTACACCGTCGTGGACGATCTGGCGACCGCACCCGAATTGCCCCCTTTTTCCGACGTGCAGAGGCTGGCAGGCCAGAGTAATCCCGACATCCGGGTGGCGCAGGCAACCGTGGACCAGCAGACCTACGCCATCGCTTCGGCGCGCGCCGGTTACCTCCCTACGCTTTCGTTCGATTATTTCTACGGCATCAACAGCAATACGTTCGCCATCCACAACCCGGAAGGAGTGAATCAGGTCGGTTCCGTGGCCCAGGCGCAGTTGAATATTCCGATCTGGACGTGGGGGGCGCAGCGCAGCAAGGTCAGGCAGGCGGAGTTGCAACTGCAGCTGGCGAGGAACGATCTGAGCCTGGCGCAGCGCACGCTTCTGAGCGAGGAGCAGTCGTTCTACCTGGAGGGGCGCGCGGCGGGCGTGCAGATGGCGTCGCTGAAGAAATCCATGGACCTCTCGGCCGACAGTCTGCGGCTCACCGTAGAGCGCTACCAGGCGGGCGAGGCCACGATCCTGGAAGTGGTGGACGCGCAGAGTACGCTGGCGCAGGCGCGCAACGCGTACGACGACGGGCTGGCCCGGTATCGCCTGGCCCTGGCGAACCTCCAGAGTCTCACGGGGGCTTTTTAGGCAATGAAGAACAACATCGCTCTGCTAGGCGCCGCGTGCCTGATCGCTACCTGCGGCTGCTCGAAAAAACAGGAAGCTGAAGTCGAAGCGCCCGCTCCGGTGCAGTTGGCCGCCGTAACACAGGACACCGTCCGCCGGACTGTCACCGCCGACGGCACGCTGTTTCCGCTGAACCAATGGAACGTGATGCCGAAGATCACGGCGCCGGTGCAGAAGTTTCTGGTGAACCGCGGCGACCAGGTGAAGGAGGGCCAGCTTCTGGCCGTACTGGAGAATCGCGACCTGGCGGCGGCGGTCGCGGCCAACAAGGGCCAACTGGAGCAGGCCGACGCCAACCTCAGCGCCATCGAGGATGCCTCCGTTCCGGAATCGGTCGTGAAGGCCCAGACGGACGTGGAAAGCGATCAGGAGCAGTACGACGCCGCCAGGAGGGTGCTGGAGAGCCGCCAGCAGCTGTTCAAGGACGGCGCCCTGGCGCGCAAGCCCGTGGATGATGCCGCGGTGCAGCTTGCCTCGGCCAAGGCGCAGTTGGAAACGGCGAAGGAGCACCTGCGAACGCTGCAGGCCGCGGGCAAACAGGCGCAGATCAAAGCCGCCGCGGCGGCGGTTTCAGCGGCCAAGGGGCAACTACAATCGTCCGAGGCCCTGTTGACCTATTCGGAGGTTCGCAGCCCCGGCTCGGGCGTAGTGGCGGACCGGCCATTGTATGCCGGTGATATCGCAGCCACGGGCACGCCCCTGCTGGTGGTGATGGATATTTCGCGGGTGGTAGCTCGCGTGAACGTTCCTACGGCGGACGCTACGTTGGTCAGAGTCGGCCAGCCCGCCACGATCACTTTGGCCGAAAATGCGCGGGAAGTCCAGGGGAAAGTAACGGTCGTAAGCCCCGCCACGGATCCCAACAGTGCCACCGTTCAGGCGTGGGTGGAGGCGGAAAACCCCGGCCGCACGCTCAAGCCGGGAGCATCGGCCCACGTTTCAATCGTCACCGAAACCATCAAGAACGCCATGCTGGTGCCGGTGGCCGCAATTCTTCCCGGAGAAACCGGCGGCACGGCGGTGCTGGTAGTAGATTCGGAGCATACGGCCCATCGGCGCACCGTGCAACTCGGCGTGCGGCAGGGAGACAAAGTGCAAGTGCTCACCGGCGTGATGCCCCGCGAGGACGTGGTGATCGTTGGCGGCATGGGCGTCGATGACAAGGGCAAAGTCAAGGTCGTCGAAGCCACCGCCCCGGAAGCCGAGGAAGACCAGCCCGAAGCCGCCGAGCCGGAAAAGGGCTCACCGGACCAGAAAGAGGGGAAGGCAAAACAGAAATGAGCATCCCTCCGACTGCCGCGCTTCCCGACGATGCACAGCACTGGACGGCGCGCCACGGCAAGCCGATCATCTTCATCATCCTGACGCTGGTCGCGGTGGGCGTGTTCCTGGCGCTCTCGATCCCTATAGCGGTCTTTCCGGATACCGATTTTCCGCGCATCGTGATCGGGGTGGATAACGGTGTCTTCCCCATCGACCAAATGCTGGTCACCGTGACCAGGCCGCTCGAAGACGCCGTCAACGTGGTGCCGGGGCTCGACCACCTGTGGTCCATCACCAGCCGGGGCACGGCGGAAATCGACCTGTTCTTCGACTGGACCGTGGATATGTACCGGACGTTGGAACTGGTCAACGCCGCGTTGGCTCGCGCCCAGGCCTCGCTGCCGTCCACGGCCAAAATTACGGCCAATCGCCTGACGTTCGCCGCCTTCCCCATCATGGGCTACAGCATGACGTCGGACAAGGTTTCGCAAACCGCGCTGTGGGAACTGGCCAACTATGAGTTGAAGCCGCGCCTGAACCGCCAACCGGGCGTTTCGACCGTGATCGTGCAGGGAGGCAAGGTCCCGGAATTCCAGGTGCAGCCCGATCCGGCCAAAGCGATGCAGACGGGCGTCACCGTGCAGAATATCCTGGATGCCATCGGCCGCACGAATATGATCGATTCGCCCGGACTGATGGAAGAGAATCACCAGCTCATCCTCGGGCTGGTAACCGGGCAGACACGAACCCCTCCGGAGATAGCCAACATCGTGATCAGGACCACTCCGGCGGGTGCGCCGGTGCGCATCGGCGACGTGGCCACGGTGGGCCCGTCGGAGATGCCGGTATACACCATCGTCACCGCCAATACCAAACCGGCCGTGCTGCTGAACATCAATCGCCAGCCCACCGGCAACACGGTGCAGGTGGCCAATGCGGTTCACGATGAGATCGGGCAGATCCGCAAAGAGATCCCCAAGGGCATCGAGCTGAGGCCCTTCTACGACCAGTCGGAAATCGTGAAAGACTCCATTAGCAGCGTGCGCGATGCCATCCTTCTGGGACTGGTCCTGGCCTCGCTCATCATGGTGCTGTTTCTGCGCGACTGGGGCACCTCGCTGGTGGCCGGAATGGTGATCCCGGCGACCGTCGCCGTCACCTTCATCGCGCTGCGCGCGCTCGGCCAGACCTTTAACCTGATGACCCTCGGCGGCCTGGCAGCCGCGGTGGGACTGGTGATCGACGACGCCATCGTGGTGGTGGAGAATATCGTGATGCACCGCGATTCCGGCCAATCGCGCGCGGAAGCGATCCGCAGTGCGATTCGCGAAATCCGCGTGCCGCTGGTCGGTTCCACCGTTACGCCGATTGTCGTCTTCCTGCCGCTCATCTCGACGGCAGGCGTTTACGGCGTTTTCTTCCGCGCGCTGGCGGTGACCGTGGCGGCGGCCCTGCTGACTTCACTGGCGCTCGCGCTCACCTGGACTCCGACGCTCAGCCACTATTTCATCCGCAGGCATGCCGGCGGCGCGGCCGCCGAGCACCACTCCGTTCCGCCGGGCCTGCTGCGTGTCTACGAGCGGGCACTGCGCGTCACGCTGGAACACAAATGGGTTCTAGGCGTCTTCTCCCTGCTGCTCATCGCCGGTACGTATTTCGGGTACCAGGTGATCGGCACGGACCTGCTGCCGGAGATGGACGAGGGCGGCTTCATTGTAGACTACATCATGCCCGCCGGCTCTTCGCTGGCGGAAACCAACCGCGTGATCACCCACATCGAACAGATTCTCCGCGCCATCCCCGAGGTGGAGAACACGTCGCGACGCACCGGCCTGCAACTCGGCCTGGCCCAGGTCACCGAAGCCAATACGGGCGACATTTCCGTAAAGCTGAAGCGCGGCCGCAAGCGCAGCGGCCTGGAAGTGATCTCCGAAGTACGCGACAAGGTCAAAGCGGCCGAGCCGGTGTGCGACATCGAGATTCCGCAGCTCTTGCAGGACATGGTCGGCGACCTGACGAGCGCGCCGGAGCCCGTGGTGATCAAGTTGTTCGCGCAGGACCCGGTGCTGTTGAGCCAGTGGGCCAGCGCCGTGGGCGAATCGATCAAGAAGATTCCCGGCGTGGTGGACGTCCTCAACGGAATTGAAAACACCATCAGCGGCCCGGCGCGAACGTTCGCGGTGGACCCCGTGGCGGCGGCCCGCTCCGGCTTCTCCGCGCAGGAAGTGGAACTGGACGCCAGCGCAATCCTGCAAGGGGAACCCGCGCCGGCCCCGGTTGTGGTCAACGACCGGGTCTACACGATCCGCGTGCGGTTCCCGCACCAGACGCCGCAGACTCTGGAATCCGTCCAAAAGACCCTGCTGGTGAGCGGCACGGGGAAAACGGCGACACTGGGTTCCCTGGCGACCATGACGGAGGACCCGGGCCAGAACGAAATCCGCCGCGAAAACCTGCAGCGCGACGTGCAGGTGACTGCGCGTTTCGAGGGCATTAACCTGGGCGACGGCATGAAGGCAGTGCGGCAGGCCATAGCCGATCTCAAGATGCCCCCCGAGATCCGCGTGCAGTACGGCGGCCTGTATGCCGAGCAGGAGACGTCCTTCCGGGAATTCCGCGTTGTCCTGCTGCTGGCCGTGCTGCTGGTGTTCATCGTCCTGTTGTTCGAATTCGGCGAGTTCGCCGCCCCCCTGGCGGTGCTCTCTTCGGCGCTACTTTCCACCTGCGGAGTCGTCGTGGCGCTGCTCGTCACCGGCACCACCTTCAATCTCTCTTCGTTCATGGGGCTGATCATGGTGATCGGGATCGTGGCGAAAAACGGCATCCTGCTGCTGGATGCGGACCAGAAGTTTCGCGCCGAGGGGGTGTCCCCCGAAGAGAGCATGATCCGCGCCGGCGAACGCCGGCTCCGCCCCATCATGATGACGGCGCTGGCCACTGTCGCCGGCATGCTGCCGCTGGCTCTCGGCCTGGGCGCCGGCTCCGAAATGTTGAAGCCGCTGGCCATAGCGGTGATCGGAGGCATCGCCGCCTCCATGGTTCTGTCCCTCGTTGTAACTCCGGCTGTTCGATTCTATCTGGGCAGTAAAGCATAACGGAAAAGGAGTAATCACAAATGAAGAAGGTTCTGACAATCGCTCTCGTAGCCGCGGCGGCATTTGCCGCGGAAGGCTACAAGATTCTCACCAAGATCAAGATCGGTGGCGAAGGCCGATGGGACTATGTCGCCATGGACGCCGCCAACCGCCGCCTCTACGTTTCGCACGCCAGTTCCGTCGAAGTGGTGGATCCGGATTCCGGCAAGATCGTCGGGACCATTTCCGGCCTGCACGGCGTGCACGGAATCGCTATTGCCAACGACCTCGGCAAGGGATTCATTACCAACGGCCAGTCCAACAGCGTGACCTTCTTCGACCTGAAGACCTTGGCCAAAAGCGCGGAGCCGGCTGCGGGCAAGAACCCCGACGCGGTCTGCTACGAGCCGAAAACCAAGCATGTCTTCGCCATCAACCATACCGGCGGCGATGCCACCGCGATTGACGCCAAGTCCGGCGAAGTGCTGAAGACCTTCCCCGTCGGCGCCAGCGCCGAATTCTGCCAAGCGGACGGCGCCGGCAAAGTGTATGTCAACATCGAATCCTCCAATGAAGTGGTGGAGATCGATGCCGCCAAGAACGAAGTGACGCGGCGCGCCTCGATTCTGCCCTGCGAAGGCCCCAGCGGGCTGGCCATCGACCTGAAAGGCAAGAAGCTTTTCTCGGTCTGCGACGGCGTGATGGCGGTTACCGATATCCCCAGCTTCAAGATGGTTGGGACCGCCAAGATCGGCCAGGGTCCCGACGCGGCCGGCTTCGATCCCGGGCTCGGGCTCGCGTTCAGCTCGAACGGAGACGGCACGCTGAGCATCGTAAAGGAGGTGAGCGGGAAGTACGAGACCGTTGACACAGTAACCACCGAGCGCGGCGCGCGCACGATGGCGCTCGACCCGCAGAGTCACAAAATCTTTTTGCTGGCCGCGGAATACGGCCCAGCTCCGGCGGCCAAGGAAGGCCAGAAGAAAGGCCGTGCCCCGGTCCTTCCGGACAGCTTCCACGTGCTCGTAGTGGGAAAGTAAAGAAGACGGGAACAGGACCGGGGTTCTCTTGCCCTGTCCGATTACGTGGCATGGCAATAGAACGGGCGACCGGCTGGTCGCGCCAACGCCGCACGTCCTTGTTTATTTCAGGAACCGCCCACCCGTGAGTCGTCCCGAAATGGGCTTGACGCACGGCGGGCGGCGCAAAGCGTTTATCCGCGGCTGATTTTGCTTGCCGCACTGGGCGGCGCCATGCTCCAGAGATGGTCGCCGGACCGTTCGTTGTCCCACTGCGGTGTGGGCTCGAAGAAACCTGTCCCGGGCGCCAGGCGCCGCCTGACCGCATCCTCGTTGAGTGTCAGTCCAAGCCCGGGCTTATCCGGAACGGTGATGTAGCCTTTATTGATGATGGGCTTTTCGATGCCCTCCACGAGGTCCTGCCACCAGGGGATATCCAGCCAGTGGTTTTCCAGCGCCAGGAAGTTCTCCGTCGCCGCCGCACAATGAACGCTGGCCATTTGATGGATCGGCAGACCGGCATAGTGCATCATCATGGGCACGCCGTACTCGAAGGCAGCCTCGCCGATCCTGTGCGTCTCCAGAATGCCGCCCGAGGTGGAGAGATCCGGATGGATTTTGCTGATTGCGTGCTTCTCGCAAGGGTTGATGAATCCCTCTTTGAGATAGATGTCTTCCCCCGTGCAGATGGGAGTGGGGCTTTCGTCCGTGATGTGCTTCAGCATATCGGTATACTGCCAGGGAATCACGTCTTCCATCCACGCCAGATTGTACTTCTCGTAGGCCTTTCCCAGCCTGATGATCGAATTCACCCCCAGGTGGCCGAGGTGGTCCATGGCCAGAGGGATTTCCATTCCAACGGCCTCGCGCACCGCCGCGACATACTCGCATAGCTTCTCGATCCCCTTGTCGGTCACTTCCATGGCGACGAAAGAATGAGGGAGTACTCTGGATTCCCAGGGGCTCAATCCCGAGGGGACCGTTACGGTGCCGGGGATATCAGAAACCATCTCGATTCCCAAGTCCATCTTGAGCCAGGTGAGGCCCATGACTTCCTTGCGCTCTTTCTCGCGTTGCGCGTAGATCTTGGGATCCTTCGATTCGGTGGTGTCGCCATAAATGCGAACCTTATCGCGGAACTTTCCGCCCAGCATCTGGTAAATCGGCACGCCGTACACTTTGCCGATGATGTCCCACAGCGCCACCTCCACGGCAGTTACTCCGCCCGCCTGGCGCCCATGGCCGCCGAACTGTTTGATCTTCTGCCACAGGTAATTGAGTCTGAGGGGGCTCTCGCCCAACAGGCGGCTCTTCAGAAACAATGCGTAGGTTGCGCTGGCGCCGTCCCGGACTTCGCCCAGTCCGTAGACTCCCTGATTGGTGTCGATCCGAATGATCGTACACCCCATGCCAAAGGCGGGTGCGCCCGCCCCCCGGCAGCCCGGTTGGCGGCAGCGCGGGGATTGAGGGGAGCCTCGCCCTCGCCGGGGCCCCTCACTACGGTGGCTATCCGCATGTCCGTGATTTTGAGCGTGGACGGGCTCGAATTGGTGTTGACGTTCCGAATCTGGGGCTCGGGATCAGCTTTGGCATCCCGCCCCATTAAAGCTCCGCCCAATATGGCGGCCGAGGACTTGAAGAGCCCGCGTCGTCCAATCTTGCTGATATTCCGGTCAGACATCCTTCGTGATCTCCTGACGCCCCGGTTTGCTGGGTTCCACCTGCTCCATACGGTTGCGCCGCCCTGAAACCGAGGCCTGACCAAGGCACGAAACCGCACGGAGTACGTCCGCGATTTCCTCGTGTATCTCTGGAAGCTTTAATTGTATTTGTTTACCGTGCTGGCGACTAACCGCGTGAGGCTTTGTCCCGGCGACGACGCAAAGGCGTGAGCATGTGGTTGACGTCCTCGATGGAGAAAGCGTCGGGGTCATAGTCGTCGCCAACCCAATCCTGGATTTCCT
>DASQZT010000162.1:0-3974 GCA_035638575.1 Bryobacteraceae bacterium | reverse complement strand
AAGCCCCCAACCCCAAGCTGCTTCGGAACCGGGTAGCCAAGTTCGTGCGGGAACTTCGATCCCTGGGCTATCAGGTCATTCCACCCGTCCCTACTGCGGGTGCATCGGTATAGGTTTTCGACCGTGCCCCACAAGCGGTGCTGGTCATCGGGCCGCCGTGGGCGCGGGGGGCGCGGGGAGCATGTTGCGGATGGCCGCGATGCGCCATCCTTCCGGGGTGCGGCTCACGACGAGCGTGGTCCACATCCGGCGGGCCTGGCCGCCCGCGAGCCCGGCGATTTCGTAGCGGCCGTCGGCGAGCGCGACGTCGCGGCCGACGAAGCGGACCGACTCCACCGTGATGGTGCGGGTTCCGCCGGTGCTTTGGGAACTCGCCAAGGTGCCGCGGACCACCTCGCCGCGGCCCTTGCGCCACTCGCCCGAGGAGACCAGCTGATCGGCATCGGCGGTGAAGAGCGCGGCGATGGCGTGCTCATCGCTCTTTTCCCGCGCGGCGACGTACTTGCCGACGATCTCGCGGACCGCGGCCTCGTCGGCGCGGACGGCGGGGGCCTGAGCCAAAGTGGAAGCGGCGACGGCGAACGAAAGGAAGCACGTTCGGAGCAAGCGCATGATACCCTCCAGGGGACAGTCTACTCCAGTGCGGCGGCCCGATGGCGAAACGAGAGGCACGCGAATCCTGGTAAAATGCCCGCCGTGGACATGCCTGTTTGGATCGCGGCTCCGGTGGCCCTGCTGGCGGCCGCGCCGGGACTCGCACAGACGGTATTGAATGCCAGCTCCCCGACGGTCAACCTGAACAGCGGCGAAGCGCGGTCCATCGCGGTCAGCGCATCCAAGGGCGGCGCGGTGGCATACACGGTGACGGGCAGCCCGGCGTGGCTGACTACTTCCAGCGGCAACAACTTCACGACGCCGGACACGCTGTACTTCCGGATCGCCAACTCGATGTGCGGGACGTGCGAGGCCACGGTCACGCTGGCGCCGGCGGGCGGCGGGGAGGGCACGCGGGTGACGGTAACGTACCACACCGATACGGCACAGGCACAAACGCTGCTGAGCATCAGTCCAACTTCGGTGAACCTGAGCAACACGCTGGCGCGATCCATCACGATCAAGGACTCCAGGGGCGGGGTGGTGGCGTACACGGTGGCGGGCCGGCCGCCGTGGCTGACCACTTACAGCGCCAACAACTTCACCACGCCGGACACGCTGTCGTTCCAGATTGCCAACTCGAACTGCGGGACCTGCACGGCGGAAATCCTGCTGATTCCCACGGGCGGCACGGAGACGCCGGTAACAGTGACCTACAACCTGAGCGCCGGATCGACCTATCGAGTGAAGCCGGGACGCGTGACGCTGGCGTATCCCGCGAGTCCGGGGAGCGGCTGCGGCGCGGGATACATGTCGGGTTGCAGCATCGCCATGGAATCGAGCAACGCGGCGGTGACGACATACAACGCCAAGGTCAACTCCACCGAAGGCGGGAGCTGGCTGTTGATCAACGGCACGGCCAGCTACGTGAACGGAGCACCGGTGGCGAAAGGGCTGAGCCTGATGGTGAACGGGAACGCGGCCGGGTCGATGCCGGCGGGCGTCTATGGGGGACAGGTGCTGGTTTACAACCCGCGCAACCAGAGCGACATCCTGATGGTGAACGTGTCGCTGCTGGTGAACCCGGGGAGCATGACCATCAGCCCCGCGTCGGGCGCGGGAGGCAGCCAGACCTTCACCATGCAGTTTCCGCATCCGGGCGGCTGGCGGAACCTGTCGGTGGTGAACGTTCTGATCAACAACACGCTGGACGTGAAGCACGCCTGTTACCTGGCATACCTGGCGCCGCCGGGCACGCTGCTGCTCACCGACGACGAGGGGAACGATCCCGGACCCGCCGGCACGATTGCGCCAGGCAACTCCGGCACGATCGAGAACGGGCAGTGCGGCGTGCGGCTGGTGTCGTCCGCGGGCGAGGGAAACCTGTTGACACTCACGCTGAACGTGACTTTCCGCGCGAGCTTCGCAGGCAGCAAGACCATCTACCTGGCGAGTCGAGACAACGCCGAGAACAATTCGGGATGGCAGGCACTGGGGACCTGGGAGGTGAAGGTCGCGCCGCCGCCCAAGACTGCACCCAAGAAGAAGGGACGGCCGGGGGGGACGGTGGTGAAGAAGCAGGGGCAGTGAACGGCGCCGATGCCTACTGGACATCGAGGGTTCCCGAGGGCTCGCGGTAGGGAGTGCAGGCTTTGTAGAGCTTGATCCTTGCCTGGATGGCTTCCGTCAGGGGCTGCCGGTTCTGGCGGGCAGCAGCCTCGAGAGCGCGGTTGGCTTCGTGGATCGCTTCAATGAACCGGCCCTGCTCGGCGAACGCGGCGGCGAGGGTATCGAAGACTTCAGGCTCCTGCCCGCCGTTAAGGACCAGGAGCTGCTGGGCCAGCCGAACGGCTTCGACGCCGTCGCGCACCGTGGCTTCGGGGCTGGTAGCGAGTGTCCACGCGGCCTCGCAGCACTGAGCGGCGGTGTCCGCGGTCTTGCCCTGAGGCTGGAGAGGCTGGTCCGGAGAGGGGAGGGCCTCGGGGCTGGCGCACGACGGCGCTTCCGGGGCGGTTACGGGCTGAGGCGCGGCGGGGACCTCTTCGGCAGGAGGGCCGGTGGGCTGGACGCACGGTTCGGGCCGGCACTGCTGGAGGCGCTGAAGCTCGCGCTGCGCGCGGGCATAGGATCGCTCCATGCGGCTTTGCGCCTGCCAGACGCGGTCGAGGAGGGCGACATGCTTCTGGCCCTCGAGTTGGAGCGGGTAGATGGCGCCCTCGGTGACTTCCATGCGAGCGAGTTTCCACCAGGAGACGGCCATCTGTTCGACATAGAACTGCTCGGACAGGGTTTGCGGCTGCCATTCGGCTTCCAGATCACCGCAGAGCTGCTGAAAATCCTCCTGGGATTCGCCGGGCAGGACGACGCGGCGGGCGCGCAGGCCGTGACGCAGGGAGTTCAGGCTGACGGCGGCCTTTCCCTGGGGAGTTCGGGGGCCAGTCGAGAGGAGCGCGTTGCGACGGTTGGCCTCGATTTGCTTGGGTGTTGCCATAGTTTTTGAACGAGCAAAGCCAATTTGGGGGGAGCGAAGTGCTGATTCCCACTTTCAGAGTAGGACCGAGGATGGGCGCTGTCCGGCCGGTTGGTCGGGGCGTGGTGGGATAAGTTGTTTGTTTTTAATACCGGGATGTCTGAAAATAAAGTTGGAAGGGCTGTGACTGGGGTTTCAGGGGGAACGGGAATTTCAGGTCGCGGGTGTAGGTGATTTGTAATCAGGGGGATGGGGGTGCGCCAGGAGAAGCTGGCGGCAAAGACCCTGCTCCTGCGGGTCTATGCCGTCCCAGACGATAGGCGCCGATGTCGTAACGGCCGAGGCCGCGAGACTTCTCTGCCGCGTGCCATGCCGGCAGCATCATGGCTTGGCCGGCAAGGCGTGGGCCGCCTCCATGAGACGGCCAGCCGGCGCGGGCAGATTTTCCAGGAGCTCGAGCACGCGCAGGCTGTCGCGCTCCGACAGTACGACGCGCTCGGCCTTGCCGGAGGGGCGACCCCGCAGCGCTATCCGGCTGTCGCTTTCCGCGACTACTTTCGGCATGATGCGCTCCTTTCCTGTGCATATTCAAATGGTACAGGACTCGGGTGGCGCCCGCCGGTGGCCTTCACTCTTATGGGAGCCGCGTTATGGACCTCACCAGTGTGCCGTCCCGCGGAAGAATTGACAAATAGCGCCCTGCGCCGAGATGAGCGGAAAACGGCCGGTTCGGGAACGTTCTCCGGCGCCAGAGACGCTGCACGACGGCGCGAACAGGCGAGCTTCGCTCGCCGGGCGGGTTGACAACCCGCCGCAGGATACCATCCTGTCGCCATGAGCCTGGGGCTCACCAAAAGTGATGAAAACCCAAGCGGCTGGCGGGTTGAATCCTGGTTGCATCTAATTAAGT
>DASQZT010000161.1:0-40239 GCA_035638575.1 Bryobacteraceae bacterium | reverse complement strand
TGGGTGGGGGAGGCGCCAGCCGGGTGAGCGTTGGGTTTGGGACGCCCGGTAGGCCGGGCGATAGAAAATAGGCCGCTTTTTGAGTGGCAGCCCGCCGTGCCATGAGTTATCATCTCCTCAGACACAAGTACCAGGGAGGACTATGGCCGGGGCCCGGCCAACGGTCCTTCGTAGCGAGGGAAAGATGGGGCCGCCGCGTATCGCCGCGCTCGCATGCCTGTTGCTGGGGCAACTGGTGGGGCAGATTGCGAGTCCTATCGAAGTCTCGGTGATCGACAGCGCGGGCCTCCCGATTGCGGGCGTGCGGGTCGAGGTCAAAGCCGGCGACAGAACCATCGCCTCGGGCGAGACGGGTCCCCAGGGCCGCCTGTCTTTTCCAAATCTCGCATCGGGCCGCTACGACATCTCTGCCACCAAAGACGGCCTGGAAGCCCTCCAGAAGCCCGACGTCGAATTCACCGGCGCCCTGGAGCTAACGATGGTAGCGGTGATGGCCCGGCACGAGCGGGTCGACGTGACGGCGACGGCCGACCCCGTGGAGCAAGGGGCGTCTTCCCCCAGCGTCTTGCCGGGGGCGTCCGCGAAAGCACTTCCCAGCAAGCCGGCGACCGTGGCGGATGCCCTGCCGATGGTTCCGGGGGTGGTCCGTACAGCGTCCGGCGACCTGCAGATTTCCGGCAACGGGGAGGAGCGCAGCGCCCTTATCGTCAACTCGGCCGACGTCACCGATCCCGCCACGGGGAAGTTCGGACTTACCGTACCGATCGACAGCGTTCAGACCCTCAGCGTTTTTCAGACCCCGTTTCTGGCGGAGTACGGGCGCTTCACCTCGGGCCTCGTGTCGGTGGAGACGCGGCGCGGCGGCGAGCAATGGAAGTGGGAGGTCAACGATCCATTTCCGGACATCCGCGTCTACAGTTGGCACGTGCGCGGGGTGCGCGATGCCACGCCGCGGATGAACGTGGAGGGGCCGGTGATCCGCAACAAGCTGTATTTCTCGGAGGGCCTGGAGTACGAAGTCCGGAACACCGAGGTGCACACGCTGCCGTACCCCAAGAACCTGACGCGCAAGGCGGGAGTGAATTCGTTCGCCCAACTGGATTGGATCCAGTCCAGCCGGAACATGGTGACGGCTACCCTGCACGTCGCTCCGCAGCGGCTGGGCTACGCGAACCTGGATTACTTCAACCCGCAGCCGACGACGCCCGACGCCGGCACGCACAACTACACCGGGACGCTGGCCGACCGCCTGACGCTGTGGGGCGGCTTGCTCGAAAACACGTTTTCGGTCACGCGTTTCGGCGCGCGCGTTTGGGCGCAGGGCTCCGAGGACCTCACCATCACGCCGACGGGAAATTTCGGGAATTACTTTTCCCAGCAGGGCCGCGATGCGTCGCGGACCGGATGGGCGTCCACCTATTCGCTGGCGCCGCTGAATGCCCTGGGAAGCCACGCATTCAAGATCGGCTCGTACGTCGCCCAAAGCAACGATCAGGGTGCAGTGCACGAGCATCCCATCAACCTGCTGGACGGAACGGGACACTTGTTCGAGCGCACGACGTTCCAGGGCGGGCAGCCGTTCCAGATGGCCGACACGGAATACTCGTTCTTCGGGCAGGACCACTGGAGCATTTCGTCGCGGCTGGCGGCCGACCTGGGTGTGCGGACCGAATCGCAGGAGGTCTCGCACAGTTTCCGCGTGGCGCCGCGGGGCGGAATTGCGTGGGTGCCGTTTGCCAACACGGGGACGGTGATCCGCGCGGGCTTCGGGCTGTTCTACGACCGGGTCCCTTTGAGCGTGTACTCCTACTACCACTACCCCAAGCGCATCGTCACCATGTACGACGAAAGCGGCGACATTTCGGGCGGGCCGTTTCTCTTCGCCAACCCGCTGAGCTATGTGAACATCCATTCACGCTTTGTCTTTCACGGCCACACCGACGGCGATTTTTCGCCTCGCAGCACGACCGGGAGCCTGTACCTGGAGCAGACCGTGACGAGCCTGGTGAAGCTGCGGGTGGGGTACCTGCAGAACCAGGCGGCCGGACTGGTGACGATGACGACGTTGGGGCCGGATCCGGAAACCATGCAGGGGGCCTACCAGCTTTCGGGCGACGGCACATCGCGGTACCAGCAGTTCGAAATCACAACCCGCGTAAAGGCCGGCGACCGGCGGGAGGTATTCTTCTCGTACCTGCGGAGCCGGGCGCGCGGCGACCTGAACGATTTCAGCAGCTACCTGGGCAGCTTTCCGCTGGCGGTGATCCGGCCGAACCAGTTCGGGAATCTGCCGGGCGATCTGCCGAACCGATACCTGGCGTGGGGCCTGTTCCGGCTGCCGCGCGGGTTTCAGGTCGCGCCCGTTTTAGAGTACCGGAACGGGTTCCCCTACTTCACGATGGACGGCTATCAGAATTACGTGGGACTTCCGGACCAGAACCGGTTTCGCAACTTCCTGTCCCTGGATTCGCGTTTTTCCAAGGACATCAAGATGAGCCCGAAGTACACGGTCCGTCTATCACTTGTCAGCTATAATCTGACAAATCACTTCAATCCAGCCGCCTGTCACGCAAACCTGGCCGATCCAGCCTACGGAATCTTCTTCGGGAGCCGTGGCCGCCGGTACACGGCGGATTTCGACGTACTGTTCTGACGGGGCGAGCCGGGATGGCAGGATGAATGCCGGTCCAGGAGTGATCCCGGTACCGGATCAGAGGGGGGCTTATGGGCAGGGCAGTTCTTCTGGCAATTTTTTCAGCGTGTTGCACGGTGGGAACCGGATTGGCGCAGGTCACTTTCGCCCTGCGCATGGTGGCGCCATGTGACGCAAGAAATGCTTCTCCGCCGATGAACGTGGAGGGCGAGGGGGAGAAATTTTGCTTACAGCAGGAGGCCATCGTGGATCAGGCCGACGTTAGATCGGCCGAGGTTGCCAGCGATCCAAATGGTCCGCGCGTACGACTGACGCTGACGGATGCGGGCTCCCAAAAACTTCTCGAAACGACCCGGAAGAACATCGGGAATCGCATCGGAGTAGTTTTGAACGGACGGCTTTTGGCGGCGCCGGTCATTCGGGCCGCGATTTCCAACGGGATCCCCATCAGCGGACGTTTCACGGAGCAGGAACGGAACGATATTGCCGCGGCGTTCAACCGTCAGGCGGGCCAGCACTAACCTGCCGGTGCGAAGCTGACTCGGCCACGGCGGCGATGCGCCGGCGGATCGCGCTTGTTACAATTCCCCAAAAGGAGTTTTCGCCATGCCCTTTGTGGATACCAGCCGCCTTCCGGTCATCGAGCGATTGCCGGGTTGGAATGGACGTTATTTCCACTCGGCCACAATGACATTCGCCCATTACGACTTCACGCGCGGCTCCTCCATTCACGAGCACTTTCATCCCGAGGAGGAGGTCTACGAGGTCATCGAGGGCGAACTCGAGGTGTCCATCGACGGCGTGGCCCAAATCGCGCGTGCCGGCCTGGTGGCGATCGTGCCGGGCAATGCCCGCCATTCGGTTAAGGCCCTCACCGACGGGCGGGCCATAATCGTCGACCATCCGGCCAGGCCCGATTTCGGCTGATGCAGCCAAGCCGCACGATCACTGCTCTCGAATCGGGGTGTTCGCCTGTAGCCGTGTCAAACGGGAAAGCAGGGTTGCGGCCAGGGACGCGTTTCCCTGCTGGGTGGCGAGGTCGGCTGCGTGTTTCTCCAATTCGACCGCCCGGTCGAAACGGCCGGTTTCGCCGTAGGCCGCGGCAAGGGTGGCGAGCAGCGCCGGATCGCGTCCGGAGGTCAGCTCTACGGCGTGCCCGGCGAGGGTGACGGCCTCGGTTCCGTTGCGCAGGGCGGCGTCGGCGCAGGTAGCCAGCACCCAGGCGGTGTCGTTGAGCACGCGGAGATTGTCCGGGTCCTGGCGGAGCGCCTGCCGCCAGTGCGCGAGCGCCTGCGCTTTCCGGCCATTCATCATCAGCGCCGCGCCCAGATAGTAGCGCGCCTCCACCAGACCGGGAGAGATTTCGAGCGCCCGTTCCAAATGCGGAACGGCTTCGGCGACGCGGTTGCGGTTGGCCAGCGCATAGCCGAGCTGGCTGTGCAGCTCGGCCGAACCGGGATTCCGCTCCAGCGCTTTCTCGAAGTGCGGGATGGCCTGGTCGAACCGCTGCCCGGCGGCGTAGGCGCGTCCCAGATTGGCGTGCGCATCGGGATTGGCGGGGTCCAGCGCGACGGCCTTTTCAAACTGAGGAATCGCGTCGTCCACGCGGCCCTTCTCGGCGAGGGCCATCCCCAGATTGTTGTGGAGGTCCGCTGTTTCCGCTCCGGCGGAGAGGGCGCTCTCCAGATGCGGAATGGCCTCGTCGAACTTCGCCTGGGCCAGCAGCGCGGACCCCAGATTGGCCTCCGCCCGGACGCCGCCGGGGTTCAACTCGAGCGCCTTGCGGAATTGTGCGATGGCTTCGTCGAACTTCGCCTGGCGCGCCAGCGCGGCGCCGAGGTTGTTGTGGGCGTCGGTGTATGCGGGGTCGCTCTCGATGGCTTTCCGGTAGTGGGCGGCGGCCTCGTCGAGACGGCCTCCCGCGGCTAGGGCGATCCCGAGATTATTGTGCGCCTCCGCGTAATCCGGGCGGATCGCGAGCGCGGCCTCGAACTGCCCGATGGCGTCGGGCAGATGCCCTTGTTCCGTCAGCGCCGTGCCCAGGTTGTTGTGCGCTTCGGCGGAGGCGGGGTCGCCCTCCAGCGCCTGCCGGTAATGATCGATGGCTTCGTCCAGGCGGCCTGCGCGGGCCAGCGCGTTTCCCAGATTGTCGTGCGCTTCGGGGTAGCCGGGCTTCAGCGCGAGCGCTTGCTGGTACTGCGCAATCGCCTCCTCCATCCTGCCCACTCCCGCCAGGCTCGCTCCGAAGTTGTTGTGGGCGCGCGCATCGTCAGCACTCATCTCGAGGGCTTTGGTCCACTCCCGGATGGCGGCGGCGTACTCGCCTTTCTTGGTCAGGGCCGAGGCGACGTCGAACTGGCGGTAGAAGTCGGCCGCCGGAGCTTCGATGCTCTCGATGCCGGCGGGAGGGATGTTCACAAACTCGGGGATGTTGACGGCGCGATTGCTGGCGGTGGAGTTCTCGATCAGGATGGCGGGTGAGTCGCGCCCCTCGGAGTCGATGTGGGTGAGGAACATCTGGGTATAGGGCGAGCGGCTCTTGGAGGAGAACACCAGCCAGCGGCCGTTGGGGGAGAAGCTGTGCCAGGAGTTCATCAAAGGCGTATTGCAAAGCATGCGGCGCGCCTGCCCGCCCGCCGCCGGGACGATGTAGAGCTGGCTGTCGGGGCGCATCAACAGCCCGTTGCGGGCCTCCACGAAGACCAGCCAGCGCCCGTCGGGCGAGATCTTCGGAAAGCTGTTGCTCATGCCGTTGCCGGAGGCGCCGGCGATGGCCTCGGGCTTGCCGCCCTTGCCGTCATTGAAGGGGATGCGATACAGATCGTACCGAATCCGGACTTCGGCGGGGTCGTTGGCGTAGGCGGCCATCTTTACGCCGGGCGGGTATGGATCTTTGGCCTCCGCGCGCGCGAAGACGAGGTACTTGCCGTCGGGGCTCCAGACCGCGCTGGTGTGCACGTAGCGCGGGTCGTCGGCGCCGGGCAACGGCTGGAGCTTGCGCGCGGCGCGGTCATACCAGACCAGGATGCCGCGGGTGGGATAAAAGACCTGGAGGAAGCGGTAGTCCTCGAAATTGGCGACGTAGTAGAACTGAGTGCCCTTGGTGCCGGGTGGCTTGATGGTGGTGACCACGCGGCGGCCGTCGGGCGACACCTGGGACATGAAGCCTTCGCGAAGCTGGCTGCCCAATTCTCCGCGGAAGGAGGTCCACGAAATCACGTCCTCGTTGCGGATGGTCATCTTCTGTTCGACGGGCACCAGGGTATAGAGGCTCTTGTCGTTTTCGGGACCGTCGAGGTCCATCCCCAGAGTCTTGCCATCGCCGGAGAAGGAGTGGCAGTTGGCGCAGCTATGCATGTCTTCCAGCAGCACGCGGCTCCGCGTCTCGGAGACGTCGCGCAGGCGCCACGCGATCAGCGGGACGGCACGGGAGTCCAGCGGTTTGATGACGCCCTTTTCCAGTTTCGTCGGCATGAGCGGCACGTCGCGGTAGAAGATGGGCGCGCCGACCGGGTCCGCCGAGGTATGGAGCAGCATGTGTCCGCGCGATACCGGCCGGCGGGCGTTCCCGGAGGTGAAGCCGCTGACGGCGACCGTGGCGCCAGCGGCAACCGACTGCTTCTTGATCGCGGCCCACGTGGCGGGATCGGGTGTCCAGGTGCGCGCCGCGGCTTGCTCCGGCGTAAGGCTCGGTGGCTGATTGGTGGGCGCAACGCAGCGAGGGTCGATCTCGCCGATGCGCATCCGCTCGCCCTTAGCCGCTACATGGATGGCAGCGGAACCATCGGCGAACGATACGTCGATCCGCCAGGAGACGGCGCCCGGGACGGGGTCCCGCCAGAGGAACGTTGGGGCGGCCATGTCGGGCGGAAAGACCGACCCATCGGCCGGGTAGTCGATGACGATGGGGGCGGTCCCGTTTTGCGCACAGGCGGACGCCACACCCAACCCGGCAAGAAGCAGTGCCCGGAGCAGAGGCCACTTCGTCATCACGGAGACGATTCTAACGCGGTGCAGCCGGCCTCGCTTACGGCTCTGCGCCCAGTGCTGGCGGCCATCGGCTCCTGTCCCATCTGCACGTAAAGCCGCTTCACGTTCCGGAAGGCCGTACAGATCTGGTCATGCACCAGCGGACAGGCCGGGTTCAGACTCGGTGTGCCGCCGGCGTCGCCGAGCGCGCAGCTTCCCGGATCGGTCTGCCGGTACAGTTCCACCAGTTCGGAACCCAGCCTGGTATAACTCTTGTCTACAAGCAGGCCCTCGATCAGCGTGATGGCGGCCTGCCGCGGGTCTCCCATGGCGCGCCAGGCGGCCGACATGTCCTCGAAAAACTCCGGCGCCGGGCGGATGATGCGGCCGTACTCGAACGCCTCCATGGCCTTCCGGGGATCGGACAAACGAAGGTACGCGTCGCCCAGCGCCAGGTACAGGGGATACCAGCCCGAGGCGGATATCACGATGCCGCGCAATTGACTGTCGCGGCGGAGTTGTTGGGCGGCGGCGCGATCGACTCTCTCGCCGGCCAACAACACATCCAGCGCTTTTTGATCCCACTGCCGGCTCTCGGCGCCGGAACCCCTGGCGGCCTCCAGCTCGCCCTGCATGAGGTAGATCAAGCCGGCGAGGGAGTATACCTGAGGCACGTTTCGATCGTCGGGCAGGCCATCCAGAATCGCGAGGGACCGGTTCACCTCGCCGATGGCGCGGTCCATCCCTTCCCCTTGGGGCGAGATCACGGCGCTCGCCAGGTGCAGATGCGTCTTGTAACTGGCGGGGCACACCTCGGCGGCGCCGGCCCACAGGCTCCGCTCATCGAGCCAGTCGATGTTGCGGGCGTAAGTGCGGGCGGCCAGCGCGGCGCTGATGAGGACCAGCACGGCGGGCGCCATGCGCGGCCGCCTGTAGATCGCCCAAACCAGGCAACCGGCGAAGCCGATCGACGGCAGATACAGAAATCTCTCGGCCATGATGCTGCCAATGAGAATCACCAGGTTGGAAGTGGGCGCCAGGGCCGCGAAAAAGAAGGTAATGAAAAAGCACACCGCTTTGTGCCGGCGGTAACACAGGATTGCAGCCGCGGCAGCGGCGGCGCAAACCGCCAGCGCAACAAGATCGCCGACCCCCCATTGGAACAGCGGAACCTGGTTGTAGGAGTAATCGCAGGAGAGGCCGCGCGGCCACACCAGCAGCCACAGGTACTTGCCGATCACCTTTACGGCCGTGAGCCGCGCGGTCCAGAAGCCGGCGCCCACCAGGGGGTTATCGGTGAACGGAAACGGCCGCGCGGCCACTCCCTCAAAAACCCGCGACCGAACATAGAAGAAGATCGCCACGGGCACCGCCACCGCGAGGTAAGGCAACACTCGCCGGTGTCGCGCAGAGACTTCGCGGGTTTCCGGCGCCGGAGACGTTCCCGCCGGGGACCGTCTTTTGCTCTTCGCGACGCCTGGCTTTTTGACACTCGGCATGTCCACTGGTCCCGGCGCCCGGCCCCTTCCCGATGTGAAGTCGTAAATCGCCATCGCCGCCACCAGCACCACCGCGCTTTCCTTCGAGAACATCCCGATACCGGCGGCCAGCATCAGGGCCGCCAGCCACGCGACCTTGCGACTGCCGGAAGCAGCCGCACTCTTGGCGTGGCAAAGCAAGCCGGCCAGCATACCGAAACCGGCCAGCAGATCGGCGCGGCCCACGATGTTGGTGACCGATTCGGTGAGAACAGGATGAAGCGCCCAGACCGCGGACAGGGCCCATGCCGGTCCCGTTTCCTGGAACAGCAGCAGGCCCAGACAGTAAACCAGCAGGATGTTCAAGGCATGCAGCGCGAAATTGACCCAATGGTAGCCGGCCGGACGAGCGCCGCCGCCGAGGATGGCGTAGTTCAGCAGGTAGGAGAACGTCGTCAGCGGACGATATAGCCCGCTGGATGAGTTCCTGTAATCTTGCGTCAGGATCAGGCGCGCATTTTCGGATGTGGCGGCCTGCACGCGAGAGTCTTTTAGAATCGCCTCCTCGTTGTCGAACACGAGGCCGGCCCGAAAGGAATTGGAATACGCCAGCAGTGCGAAGGCCCAAAGCGCCAGCACCGGCAGCGCGCGCCGCCAATCCACGCGAGCCGCGGCCTTTGCCTGCTTACTCATGACGCCGTGACGATCAGAGTATCAAAAGGCACTCCATCGAGGAAGTTTCGATCGCGAAAGGCATCCGCAAGGCGCTGTACCCAGAAGGGTTCGATAACGCTAAAATATGGCGCTAGTCAGCGACCCCGGAAAACGGTACCCCCCTTGACACCGGTAGTATCGGGTGATAACGTCCGAAACATGAAACTGAAGAGCTTTGGGGTCGTCATCCTGGCGTTCGCCCTGTGCGGCGCCACCCTGTTTGGGCAAACTATAGCTAGCTCGGTGGAGGGATCGGTCGTCGATCCGGCGGACGCGGTTATCGTGGGCGCCGCGGTTACCCTGACCAGCGCCGAAACCAGCGCCGTTCGTACCGGCACGACGGACAGCAACGGCACATTCCGGTTTCTGAACCTCCTTCCCGGTACTTACAGTGTGACTGTCAAAGCAGCCGGGTTCAAGGCCGCGACGCGCACCAATATCGTGCTGGCCGCCGAGGAAACCCACAACGCGGGCAGGATGGTCCTCGAGATTGGCAGTGTAACCGAGTCGACCACTGTTACCGCCGAAGCGGCCGAAGTGCAACTGGCGAGTTCCGAGAATTCCTCTACGATCGGCGCCGCCAACCTGGAAGAGCTTACGCTGAAGGGCCGCGATCTCTTCGGCTATGTAAGGCTGGTCCCGGGAGTGATCGACACCACGACGAGCCGCGACGTGACCAGCCACTCCGCCTTCAGCGGCATCATCATCAACGGCAACACCGCGTTGTCGAACACGCTGAACTTCATGGTCGACGGAATCACCGACATGGACACCGGATCGAACGGTTCGAATCACTATGAGCCGAACATGGACTCGATCCAGGAGCTGAGGATACTGACGTCGAATTACCAGGCCGAATACGGGCGCAACTCGGGCGGAACCATCACGGTGGTCACCAAGAACGGAACACAACAGTTCCACGGTACGGCCCAGTGGACTCACCGGCACGAGGAATTCAACGCGGATAGCTGGGCGAACAACCACACCATCAAGAACGGCGCCGCTACTCCCCGCGTTCCGTACCGGTACAACGTCGAGACTTACAGCCTCGGCGGTCCTGTGTTCATCCCGAAGCATTGGAACAGAAACAGGACGAGACTGTTCTTCTTCTGGTCCCAGGAGTATACCGCGCAGTTCGTAACCGGCGGCTCGGAGAGTATGTACACGCCCACGGCGCTGGAGCGCGCGGGCAACTACTCGCAGAGCTTCAATAACAATGGCAGCCTGATCCAGATCCTCGATCCGGCCAACAACAACATACAGTTTCCCGGCAACATCGTACCCGCGTCGCGGATCAATCCGGTGGGCCAGCAGTTGCTCAACTTCTTCCCGCTGCCGAACTATACCGCGACACTGCCGGCGCAGTTGAACGTCGTGAACTACTTCGAGCAGGCCAGCGCCAAGCACCCGCGGCGTAACGACGTGCTGCGTTTCGACACTTATGTTACCCCGAAACTAAGCGCCTATTTCCGCTGGATCAACGACTACGACGACACCATCCAACTGTACCAGGGCGTCCAGTTCACTTCCGACGTGGGCGGCGTGCTGGGACAGAAGGGCATTTCGCCCATCGATCATCCGAACGGCGGGCACGGCTATTCGGGCACCGCGACTTACACGTTCTCGCCGACCCTGATCAACGAAATCACTGTCGCCGAAAGCTGGGACACCTATTCGTTTTACACGCTGGACAACATGGCGAGCGAACAACGCTCGCTGGAGCCGGGCCTGCCATCGCTGTTTCCGGTGCCGACGGCCAAGGACAACGGGTCTGTATTGCCTATCAACGGCTACCTGAGTATCCTGCCGACGTTCAGCTTCGGCAGCGCACCGTCGAACGCCATGTCCTATTCGCGCAACGGCTCGACGGCCGGGACGTACCAAAACGCCAACCCCATCTGGACCTACCAGGATAACCTCAGCAAGATCGTGGGCCATCACGCTTTCAAGACGGGAATCTACCTGGAGTACAACGATAAGTATCAGCCGAAGGGCAATAACTACATGGGCTCCTTCAGCTTTGCATCCTCGACTTCCACTCCCCAGCTCAACACTAACGACGGCTTCGTCAATGCGCTCCTCGGTAACGTCAACAGTTACAGCCAGTGGACCGCAACGACGACGTTTAACGTCCAGTACTACAACGCGGAGTGGTATTTGCAGGACAACTGGAAAGTGAACCGCAGGCTGACTCTGGACGTCGGGTTGCGCTTCTATCACCAGACTCCCCAGGTGGATGTCAACAATACGTTCGTCAATTTTAATCCGGCAACCTATTCCGCGTCGGCCATGCCGCGGCTTTACGTTCCGGCCTGTTCGAACGGCGCGGCGACCTGCACCAGCGCCGCCAATGGACTTGTGGCGAAGGACCCTCTTACGGGCGCAACCACGTCCAACGGATTCGTCGGGAGTTTTGTTCCTAACTCGGGCGATCCGACCTCGGGAATGCAGGTACTTCGGACTAACGGCGCGCCAGGGGCTCTCTACAGCATGTCGCCCATTGCCCTGGGACCGCGCCTGGGCTTTGCCTACGACGTGTTTGGCGACGGCAAGACGGCCGTCCGCGGCGGGTTCGGAATGTTCTACAACCGGCTGGACGGCAATCAGGTGTACACCAGTTCCGGACAGTCGCCGATAGCGTACCAGGTGTCGGTCAGCAACGTGACCCTGGCTCAAATCGCGGCGCAAAACACGGGCGCCCCGCCGAGCCTGGCGAGCCTGAGCACCGCTCCCAACAGTCCGTACATCTGGCTGCCCTCCAAAGTTCCGTGGGACAAGGTCATGAACGCCAGCTTGGACATTCAGCGAAGCGTCGGCACGAACACCGTGATCACCGTCGGCACCAGGTGGGACCGCAGTTACAACCAGCACCTCATTTACAACCCCAATTACATTCCTATTGGTACGGGCTGGCCGTTCACGCCGTCGAACATAAACCCCACCACGGCGGGCAGTACGAGCGCCGACATCGGGTCTATTTTCGAGCGAAAGATATACCCGGGGTACAGCACGATGAACAGTTCCGGGTTTTCGGGGGAGAGCATTTACAACGCCCTGACCGCCACCATCAACAGGCGCCTGTCGCACGGCCTGGCAGTGGGTGCGGCGTATACGTTCTCCAAAGCTCTGGGCACCACCACTTTCACGCCCGCGGTTCCCGACAACCGGGAATGGAATTACGGGCGGGTGAGTGGGGACCGGCCGCAAAACCTCCAGATCAACTTCAACTACGACATCCCGGGCCTCGGCAAGAGGCTGGGCGTGAAGGCGCTCGGCGCTTTGACCGATCACTGGCAACTCTCCGGAATCATCTCCTCCACGAGCGGCGCGCCGTTTAGCCCGAGTTGCGGCCTCACGTCGGGGGCGCCGTCCGTCACCGGCGGTTATACCGGCACGCCGGACGTCAGCGCCCGCTGCGAGGTGGTCGGCAATCCGCTGGCAAACCTGCCCACCAGCGGCAACGGGCAGGTATTCTACAATCCGGCGGCCTTCGCTCTACCCGGGATCGCTACGGGGCCGGACAACTCCATGGTCGGACCGCCCGTTCTCGGTGACCTGGGCGGCGGCGCCGGAGTTCTCAGGCTTCCGCACATAACCAACTTCGATGCCACGATCACCAAAAACGTCCCGCTGGGCAGCGAAAAGCGCCTGCTGAAGTTTCAGCTTCAGGCGTACAACGTGTTCAACCACACGGAAATCAACGGCCTCGGCACCGGCATCCAGTTCACTCCGTCCACCAACCAGGTGTCCAACCTTTCGTCCCTGGGATATGCGACGGGGACGTTACCGGCCCGTGTGTTGGCGTTCACCGCCCGGCTCCAGTTCTAACGGAGGCGCTCAGCCGGGAGACAGCGTGGAATCCCAGTCGCCCCACGGGCTGGGATGACGGCCCACCGGCACGTTTACCTCCTGGTAGTGCCCCACGCCCGCCCGCTTGACGTATTCGGCCGCCGGGAGAAACTCGTCCTTCCGCTGCATCAGGGCGGCGTCGAGCGCGCGATTCAGGCGTGACTGCAAGTCGCGATGCTCGCTCCGGTTGCACAGATTATGCATCTGGAAGGGATCGCGCTCGTTGTCGTAGAGCAGCCACGGGCCCCGGATCGACCTCACGTAGGTATAGCGCGCAGTCCGCAGCCCGCGATACTCCGCGAACCCGTAGCGCCGGGCCTCCGTGATGGGCACCGCGAGGTTCAAAAATGCCGCGGCGTCGGGCGGCGGACCGGACGAGCCGGCAATCAGGCCGGACCAATCGCGGCCTTCCACCGAATCGGGAATCGCCAGGCCGCACATCGCGGCGAGCGTCGGCATGATGTCCGGCGAGTTGAGGGGCATGGGGATTCGCCGGCCTTTGCGCCCCAGCTTGCGCGGGTAGCGCAGCAGGAAAGGCACGCGGATGGATTCGTCCCACGGGTAAAGCTTGGTGGTCAGTCCCTGCGAGAGCATCATGTCGCCGTGGTCGGAAGTGAAGACCACGATGGTATCCTCGGCGGCGCCGGCCCGCTCCAGCGTCTGTAGAAGGCGGTCGAAGCAGCCGTCGAGCGCTGCCATGTGGGCGTAATAGCCGCGAAGAATATCGGCCGCCTCCTGCCTCTTGTCCTCGGGCACGTTGCGCCGGAACTGGATCGCGCGGCCGCGGTACATCTCCCGGTAGCGCTCCGGCGCGGTGGCGTAAGGAAAATGCGGCGGGCCGAGCGACAGGATCAGCAGGAACGGATCGGCGCCGGAGTGTTTTTCGAGGAAGCCGCAGGCGTCTTCGGTTTGCGCGATGGCGTCGTATCCCGGCCAGTATCTCGGGGTCGGATCGTTGCCTTCGTAATACAGCGAGTGGTTGTATTCGTGGGTGCACTCGCAGGCTTTCCAGTAGTCGAAGCCGAAACGCTTCTCCGGCGGAATGTAGGCCAGCCTTCGCCCGTACCTGCCGTCGGGGCTGCCGTAGACATGCCACTTGCCGATGAACCCCGTGCGGTACCCGGCGCCGCGAAACGTCTCCCCCAACGTCGGGCCCTTCGGCTTCAACTCCACATCGTTGATGAAGACGCCGTTGGTTAGCGGATATTGGCCGGTGAGCAGGCTGGCGCGATACGGACAGCAGACGGCGCATCCGGAGACCGCATTTTCAAAATTGACGCTCTCGGCTTCCAGCCGGTCGAGCACCGGAGTGGCGGTGTTGCGGTCCCCGTTATATCCCGTGGACTGCGCGCGCCACTCGTCCGCCAGCAGGTAGAGCACGTTCGGACGCCGCGCCCGCTGCCCCAGGAGGGCCGGCGCTCCCGCCACTGCCGCGCCGGCGCTTTTCAAAAACTGCCGCCGGTCCGGACTCATTTGGCGCCTGCCGGCCGCATGCGCTGCCTGTTGGTCGCGGGCGCGGCCTGGCGCACCCGCGCATACGCCGCGTCGCGCTCCTGCCACAGGGCCGCGAGCTTTTGGGCGAGGTCCGGATGAGCGGCGGCAACGTCTTCGAGTTCCGAGCGGTCCTTGCCGAGGTCGTACAACTCCCACGGCCCGGTCTCGCCCGTCGCGATCAGCTTCCAGTCACCGACGCGGATCGCCCGATTGTTGTTGTGATTGAAGTACAGAAACTCGTGCGGCGCGGCTCCGTCCCGGAGCAGTGCGGGAGCGAGACTCCTGCCGGCCAGGAGCGGGGCGCCCGGCGGCAGGCTCTTCGCCGGGGCGCCGCCCGCCAGGTCCACCAGCGTAGGGAGGATATCCACGAAGTGACACGGGTCGTGCCGCAGCGTGTTCTGATCCTTGATCCCATTCGGCCAATGGACGATCATCGGCGTCGCGATGCCGCCCTCGTTGACCCAGGACTTATGCAGGCGCAGCGGTGTGTTCGAGCAGGTCGACCAGCCGGGCCCCAATCCCAGGAAGGTGCGAGCGGAACCGGGCGGCGCCGTGGCGTCGTGGCCGTCGCCGCGGATCAACTGCTCGGAGCTGGCGCCATTGTCGGAGAGAAACACGACCAACGTGTCGCGCTCGGCGCCCATGGCTCGCACCTGGTCGAGCACCTTGCCGATCTCCAGGTCCATGCGCGTGATCATCGCCGCGTGGATCGCCATTTTCGTGCGCTGGAAGCGCTTCTGTTCGGGCGTAAGCGTGGACCACGGGACGGCGCGCGTGACTTCGCCCCGGCCGATGGCGGCGAACAGTTCGCTGTCGGGCGTGTTCCAGCGCGTCCACATATTCGGCTCGAGCGGCGGCAGCGCGCAGTTGACCAGGCCCATGCGGCGCATGCGCGCCAGTTTCCGCTCGCGAGCGGTGTCCCAGCCCTCCGCGAAGCGGTCCTTGTACTTCTCGATGTCCTCGGGCAGCGCCTGCAGCGGAAAGTGCGGCGAGTGCGGCGCCAGGTAGAGGAAGAAAGGCGCCGCCGCGTGATTGCGTGCGTGGTCTTTCAGAAACTGGACCGCCTGGGCGGCGATGGCAACGGTGGAGTAGTAGTGGTCTTCCGGTTTGGGCTGCGGAAGCGGCTCGCCGTCCAATTGCAAACCCCGCGGCGTGAAGTAGCGGTCTTCGTCCAGCAGCGTATAAGAGTGGTCGAACCGGACGCCTTCGAGCGGCGTGAACCGTATGTGCCACTTGCCGGAATGGTAACTGCGGTACCCCAGCGGCTTCAGATAATCGGGGATGAACTGCGTGTAGTCGGGGACGTTGCCCGGCGTCATGACATCGGACGCGGTCTGCTGCGCATAGTATCCGGTCAGCAGGCTGCTTCGCGAAGGTCCGCAGCGCGCGGTGGAGTAGCCCTGGGTGAAGCGCACGCCGCGGGCCGCCAGGCGGTCCAGGTTCGGCGTGTCGATCTCTCCGCCGTAGCAGCCGGCGTCGGAGAAGCCCATGTCGTCGGCGAGGATGAGGAGGAAATTGGGCTTCTTCGCCGCCGCGGCGCCGAGTGCGGACGCCGCCGCCGCGCCGCCGATGACTTCGAGGAACTGTCTCCGGTCGAACATGTCACTCATTCCCCTTACCGCATGGCCCTGCTGTAACCCTGCTGCCGGTACCTGTCGAGCAAGCCGCTCAGCCGCGCCACTACATCGGGATGCTGCTGGTACACGTTATCCGACTCCGTTGGATCCTTCGCCAGATCGTACAACTGCCCCTCGGGCCCTCCCGGCGACGGATCGAGGTGGGCGGGATCGCTGAATCCGCCCGAGCCCAGCCCGAGCTCCAGCTTCCAGTTCCGCTCCCGGATGGAAAACATGCCGAGATTGGAGTGATGCACCACGGCTTCGCGGATCGGCGAGCGCGCCCGGCCGAGCAGCGCGGGGAGGAGATCGTAGCTGTCTTCCCCGGCGTTGTCGGGCAGCTTGAAGCCGGCGATGTCCGCCGCGGTGCCCATCAGGTCGGTGAGGCATCCGAGTTGATTGCTGACGGTGCGCGGCTTGATCTTGCCGGGCCAGCGCGCCAGGAAGGGAATGCGGTGCCCGGCGTCCCAGATATCCGCCTTCATGCCGCGCCAGTTGGCGTTGGCGCGATGCGGCCACGCGGCTTTATCTTCCGGCGTCCAGTGCGCGCCGTTGTCGCTGGTGAAAACCACCAGCGTGTTGTCCGACAGTCCGGCCTCGTCCAGCGCGCGCGCCACGCGGCCGAACGTGTCGTCCACCTGCGCGACGAAATCGCCGTACAGCCCGGCCTTCGATCGGCCGAGGAACGGCCGCACCGGCACCCAGGGCGTATGCGGGGCGGACAAGGCGAAATACAGGAAGAACGGCTGCCTGGGGCTTCTGCCGCGTTCCCGGATGATGGAGACCGCCTCGTCCGTGAGCGTTGGCAGGACCTCGGGGAATTGAAAGTGCGGCGCGATGGCGCCGGGCCGCCAGAAGACTCCGCGCGGCGGTTGCGTGCTCCCCTTGGTCGTCGCGGTGGGCTGCTCCACCGGGCGATCGTTTTCGAAATACAGGTACGGCTCGAAATCCAGCGAGGACGGGATCCCGAAATAGTAATCGAAGCCCATGTCGAGCGGCCCGGGACGCAGCGGTTGCGTGTAGTCGGTCTTCTCGCGGTTGCCCAACCCGAGGTGCCACTTCCCGACGCCGGCAGTGTAATAGCCCTGCTGCTTGAGCATGCCGGGAACCGTGAGGCGGCCGGGCTCGATCAGGCTGGGCGAATATCCTTGCAGCACGCCCTGCTTCAACCGCGTGCGCCAGCAATAGCGCCCCGTCAGAATCCCGTAGCGCGTCGGGGTGCACACCGATGAAGGCGAATGCATGTCGGTGAATCGCACCCCCTGCTCCGCGAAGCGGTTGGCGAAAGGAGTGGGCACCGCGGAATCGGGGTTGTAGCAGTCCAGATCGCCCCAGCCGAGATCGTCGGCCAGGACGTACACGATATTCGGGCGCCGCTTCTCCGCTGCCGCGAGCGGCGCCGCCAGAGAGCATGCCAGCCCTCTGCAGAAGTCTCTTCGATTCCAATCGCTCGCCCTCAGGGCTGCTAGTGGCGCAGACACTTTCCAGAAACCTTGTGGGGCAGGTTGGTAACCTGCGGACCGAGTGTCAATCGGTCCAGGCGAGCCAAGCTCGCCTGTTCGCGCCGTCGCGCAACGTTTCTGGCGCCACAGGCGTTCCTGCCCGGGACCGTCTTTCGCTCGTGGGAAGTCTCCTTTGCACGCTTGCTGCATGGCAGGCACGATTTTATCCCATGGCGGCTTCGGGTACGATATCCCCGCTGCCGCGCCCCCGCGGCCAATCGATCACCCCGCACCGATCCCGCGGTTTGTTAGGGTTGCCCCGGCGGCGGTTCCGGTACCGCCGGTACGACGTCGGTACATTCGGTACTCGCTTTGCGATCTCATTTTAGTACAACATGGGTCCATGAACCTCGCTGAAATCGGCTTCATTCCGGCGGCGCGGATCCTGCTTCCGAGGATTCCGGCATGAAGCAATTTCTTACCTCCTTTCTGGTCGACGAGCTCTTTGTTCTGTGGACGTTCTTTTTCGCGGTTGGCGTCATCCTGGTCTGGCGTGAGGTCACGCGGCGGAAGCATCTGCGGCAGCACGAAAGACGGATGCGCCTTCTGGTTCGGGCGCTCCGGCTTATGGACACTCAAGCGGCGATTTGTGGTGCGGCATCCGGTTCCGGCGGTGAACCGGAGATAGAGGGCCGGACTTTTTAGTGCGCCACCCTGCGCGAATTCCACCATCGACCTGCGCCTTTTAGCCCATCGGTCGGCCCTGGACCGCCGATTTTTCCTACAAAAGGCCCGAAACTCTGTTTGGCATTCCGCATGCCTTCCCTCCACCAACTCTCGGCGCTGGATCCGAGTGCATCTAAGGAGGTCCCGTGACGTCCAAACGTCCCCAGACGACCTACGGCCTGCTCGAGCAGCACGGCGTGGATCGCCGCACTTTCCTCAAATACTGCACTGCCCTCACCGCCGCCATGGGACTGGAAGCCTCCATGGTGACCAAGGTAGTGGCCGCCATGGACACCAAGCCCCGCATTCCCGTCATCTGGCTCCACGGGCTGGAATGCACCTGCTGCAGCGAGAGCTTCATCCGCAGCTCCCACCCCATCGCCCAGGATGTCGTCCTCAACATGATCTCCCTCGACTATGACGACACCCTCCAGGCTGCCGCGGGCGACCAGGTCGAAGAGATCCGCAAGAAGATCATGAAGGACCACAAGGACGGCTACCTGCTGGCCGTCGAGGGCAACGCACCCACCAGGGACGGCGGCGTCTACTGCACCGTCAACGGCCAGAGTTTCCTCAATATCCTCAAGGAAACCGCCGAGGACGCCAAGGCCGTCGTCGCCTGGGGCTCCTGCGCCTCCCACGGCTGCGTCCAGAACGCCAGGCCCAACCCCACGGGCGCCGAGCCGGTGCGCAACATCATCTCCCACAAGGCCATCATCAACGTGCCCGGCTGCCCGCCCATCGCCGAGGTCATGACCGGCGTCCTCACCTACATCCTCACCTTCGACCAGCTCCCCGACCTCGACCGCCAGGGCCGCCCCAAGATGTTCTACGGCCAGCGCATCCACGACAAGTGCTACCGCCGCCCCTTCTTCGATGCCGGCCAGTTCGTCGAAGCCTGGGACGACGAAGGCGCGCGCAAGGGCTGGTGCCTCTATAAGATGGGGTGCCGCGGCCCGTCCACCTACAACTCCTGCTCCACCTTCAAGTGGAACAACGGCGTCTCCTTCCCCATCGGCTCCGGCCATCCCTGCATCGGGTGCAGCGAAATGAACTTCTGGGACAACGGTCCTCTCTACCAGCGCCTTTCCTCCATCCCCGTCCCGGGCATCGAGTCCACCCCCGACCAGGTCGGCAAGACCCTCACCGTCCTCACCGCCGCCGGCGTCGGCGCTCACTTGGCTTCCTATTGGGCCAGGTGCGCCGGCAAGCGCCTCGCTACCGGCGATGCCAAGGCCGGCGCCCCAGGCGCCGACAAGAAGGAATAGGAGCCCGCCATGTCCAAACGCATAGTTGTCGATCCCATCACCCGCATCGAGGGCCACCTCCGCGTGGAAGCCGTGCTCGACGATTCCAACCACATCAAGGACGCCCTCAGCTCCGGCACCATGTGGCGCGGCATCGAGGTCATCCTGCAAGGCCGCGACCCCCGCGAAGCCTGGGCCTTCTGTGAGCGCATCTGCGGCGTCTGCACCACGGTCCACGCCCTCGCCAGCGTGCGCGCCGTCGAAAACGCCCTCGGCATCCAGGTGCCGGCCAACGCCGACATCATCCGCAACATCATGTTCCTGACCCAGATGGTGCAGGATCACGTGATCCACTTCTATCACCTGCACGCACTCGACTGGGTGGATGTGGTTTCCGCCCTCAAGGCAGATCCCGCCGCAACCGCTGCGCTTGCACAGAAAGTCTCGCCCAAGTGGCCGAATGCTTCGCCCGGATACTTCGGCGAAGTCGCCGGGACCCTCAAGAAATTCGTCGAGTCCGGCCAGCTCGGCATCTTCCAGAATGCCTACTGGGGCCATCCCGCGTACAAGCTTCCGCCCGAGGCCAACCTCATGGCCGTGGCGCATTACCTCGAAGCCCTCAAGTGGCAGAAGGAACTGGTCAAAATCCACACCGTCTTCGGCGGCAAGAATCCCCATCCCAACTACCTCGTCGGCGGCGTCCCTTCCGCCATCTCCATGCAGGGCGATAACGCCATCAACATGGAGCGCCTCAACCTCGTCCGCGGCCTCATCGTCGACGCCATCGACGTGGTCGAGAACATGTATATCCCCGACCTCCTGGCCGTGGCGTCCTTCTACCCCGAATGGACTACCATCGGCGGCGGCTTGGGCAACTACATGGTGTACGGCGACCTGCCCCAGAACGGCATCGCCGACGTCTCCCGCTTCCGCTTCCCCCGCGGCGTCATCCTCAACAAGAACCTGAACGAAGTACTGCCGGTCGATCCGGGCGATCCGGCGCAGGTCCAGGAAGAGATCTCCCACTCCTGGTATCAATACCCCTCGGGCCAGACATCCCTGCATCCCTTCGACGGCGTCACCGAGCCGAATTACACCGGCCCCAAACTGCCGTACAAAGAACTTGACGAGAACAAGGCCTACTCCTGGCTGAAGACCCCGCGCTGGAAGGGCAACGCCGTCGAAGTGGGACCGCTCTCCCGCATGTTGGTCGGTTTCGCCAGCGGCCGCCCCGAGTTCAAGGAGGTCGTGCTGGAGGCCCTCGGCAGGCTGAAGGTCCCGCCCGCGGCGCTCTTTTCCACGCTCGGCCGCACCGCCGCCCGCGGCCTCGAAACGCGGCTCGGCGTGCATTGGCTGCTGGAGGAATACGACCACCTGGTGGCCAATCTCAAAAACGGCGATTCGGCCACCGCCGACACACGCTATTGGAACCCCGAGAGCTGGAAACCCGACTCGAAAGGCTACGGTTTCACCGAGGCTCCCCGCGGCGCTCTGGGCCACTGGGTCCACATCCAGGATCGAAAGATCGCCAACTACCAGATCGTCGTGCCGAGCACCTGGAACGCTTCGCCGCGCGACGGCAAAGGCCAGCACGGAGCTTACGAGGCGGCCCTCATCGGCACCCCCATGGCCGATCCCAAGCGCCCCGTCGAGATCCTTCGCACCATCCACTCCTTCGATCCCTGCCTGGCTTGCGCCTCCCACGTCATCGGACCGGACGGCGAGAAGCTGGCCGAGGTCGTCGTGCGCTGAGGAGACCGCCATGAGCACCGCCTATCGTTCCCTCGACTTCAAAACCGCACCGGGGATCTACGGCCGCAAATACGTGTGGGAACTCCCCGTGCGCCTGGCGCATTGGATCAACGCGCTGGCCCTCACCACGCTGTTCCTGACGGGCCTGTATATGGCCAACCCCATCCTCGCTCCCAACGGCGAGGCCTACAAGAACTTCGTCATGGGGCGCGTGCGCGAGACCCACTTCATCGCCGGCTACCTGCTGCTGTTCGGCTTCGCCTTGCGGGTCTACTGGTTCTACGTCGGCAACAACTACTCCCGGTCCGGTTTCCCCTTCGTGTGGCGGGCCGACTGGTGGGCCGACCTGAAGACCCAGGGCCTCCAGTACCTGCACCTGCGGCGCGGCCACGTGCACCTCGGCCACAACGCCCTGGCCGGGCTGACCTACACCATTTTCGTCATCGTATTCGGCTGGGGCCAGATCCTCACCGGCCTGGCGCTCTATTCCGAATCAAACCCCGGCGGTTTCTGGGACCACCTTGTAGGATGGGTCATCCCGCTGCTCGGCGGCTCCTTCGGCGTTCGCATGTGGCACCACACCTTCGCGTGGGGTTTCGTGATCTTCGCCATCCTGCACCTGTACATTGTGGCGTTCGACTCCCACCAGTACCGCAACGGCCTGATCACCTCGATCATTTCCGGCTACAAGTTTTACGAGGAGGGTGATCTGGATCATGACCGCTGGCTCAGTTGAACCCGCGCCGGTCCTGGTGCTGGCGCTCGGCAACCTGTTGCTGCGCGACGACGCCGTGGGCCTGTGCCTGCTCGAGATGCTGATGAGCGATCCGGCGTTCGGCCCGGAGGTCGATTTCATCGACGGCGGCACGCAGGGTCTGGCCCTGCTCCCCTACCTCGATGGCCGCCGGGCGCTGCTGGTGCTCGACGCCGTCGCGTTAGGCGCCGCCCCCGGAACGGTTCACATGGTCAGGCGCGGGCAACTCGAGGGACTCCGCGCGCGCGCCGCCGGCTCCGCCCACGAAGGAGGCGCCCTCGAGTTGCTGGCTACCGCCCGCATGCTGGGTATCGAGACCAGCGACATCACGATAGTCGGCATCGAGCCCGCTGAGGTCTCCACCGGCATCGGCCTCTCCCCCGAAGTCCAATCCGCCCTTGCCGAAGCTCTCGATTCGGCTCGAAACGAGTTGCGGGAGCTTTGTGGAGCGGGCCTTCATACCGGCATGGCCGCTCCCGGGAAGTGAAAAAAGCGCTCTGCATGGTGTAGAATCGACTGCGGGAAAGCATACTTCACGATGCCGGCATGAAGATCGAGACATCCATCAGCCTATTCCTCTTGACGCCGTGGCTGCTCGCTCAGCCGCAGGCGCGCCCCTCCAGGACGTTCGGAACTTATTGCACCATCTGTCACGGCGGCGATGCCAATGGCACGGACCGCGCAGTGGGCATCCTCCCGTTCGTCACTTCGCATTCCGACCAGGAACTTGCCGCTTTGGTGCGCAACGGCCGCCTCGACAGGGGCATGCCCAAATTCGATTTCAACGACTCCGAGATGAAGGTGCTGACCGATCACCTTCGCGGCCTGGCCTCTGGCGCAGTGGCCGCCGCGGCGGGGCCGGGACGCGGCGGCCGCGGCGGCGGACCCTTCCAGCCGCGCCCCGCGACGCTGAAGCTTGCCGATGGCCGGACGCTGGACGGCACGCTGACCAGCTCGACCGCGTTCAGCGCCACCCTGTTGACCGCCGACGGCAAATTCCACCTGCTGGCGCGTAACGGCGAAACCTGGGCGGAGCGCCCGATCGAGCCCAAACACGACTGGCCCAACTACGATGGCAGCTACACCGGCAACCGCTACAGTTCGCTCCAACAGATCAATGCGGCCAACGTGAAGCGCCTGGCCCCCGCCTGGATATTTCCAGTCCCCGGCGCGCCGCGGCTGGAGGTCACTCCGGTGGTGGTGGACGGCGTCATGTACATCACCGGCGCGAACCAGGCTTATGCGCTCGACGCAACCACGGGCCGCCAGATCTGGTCGTTCCGCACGGCACGTACTCCCGGCCTGCTCGGCGAGGCTGGCGGCGGCGCCAATCGCGGCGTCGCGCTCCTGGGAGACCGCGTGTTCATGATCACGGACAACGCCCATCTGCTCGCGCTGGACCGCCTCACCGGCCGCAAAGTGTGGGATGTGACGATGGGGGACACAAAAGAGGGCTACAGCGCGACCGCCGCGCCACTGGTGATCGGCGACCTGGTGCTCTCCGGCATCGCGGGAGGCGAGGAAGGCGCGCGCGGCTTTGTGGATGCCTATCGGGCCGCCACCGGCGAGCGCGCCTGGCGGTTCTGGACCATCCCGCGGCGTGGCGAGAAAGGCTCGGAAACCTGGATCGGAAACGCTCTCGAACACGGTTGCGGCGCCACCTGGCTCACCGGTTCTTACGACGAGGCTCTCGGGCTGACCTACTGGGCAGTGGGCAATCCCTGCCCCGACTTCAACGGCGATGAGCGCAAGGGCGACAACCTGTACACCAACAGCGTCGTCGCGCTCGACGTGAAAACAGGGGCCATGAAATGGTACTTCCAGTTCACGCCGCACGACACGCACGACTGGGATGCCACCGGGCCGCTGGTCCTGCTGGACGAACCATGGGAGGGGCGTCCCCGCAAGTTGATGGTGCATGCCGATGTGAACGGCTTCTTCTTCGTGCTCGATCGCACGGACGGAAAACTGCTCCTCGCCACTCCGCTAGGCAATCAAAACTGGACGACCGGATACGGCAAGGATGGCCGCCCCGTGGTGACCGATCACTTCGAGACCACGATCGAAGGAACCATGACATGCCAGACCGGAACCCCGAAATGGGCCTCGTCGTCGCTGGACCCGGTGTCGAAATTGCTCTTCGTGCGGCTCACCGAGGGCTGCTCCGCAATCCGGAAAGATCCCACGCCTCCGGAAATGGGCCAGCGATTCTTTGGCGGGAGCTTCGGGCGGCCAGTGGGCGGGGGCAGCCGGAGCTTTATCCACGCGGTGGACATCCACAGCGGCTCAACGGCGTGGGAGTATCCGCTGCTCGGCGGCGGCGGCGGTTCCGGCACGCTCGCGACGGCCGGCGGACTCGTCTTCTTCGGCGAGAGCGGCGGCACATTCACGGCGCTGGACTCCAGGACCGGAATCCCCGCCTGGCATTTCGAAACGGGCCAGACCTGGCGGGCTTCCCCGATGACCTACATGGTGGGCGGCACACAATATGTGGTTCTTGCCGGAGATGGCGGAGTTTTTTGTTTTGCTCTGGCGCAATAAATCGGAAGCGCCCCTTAAGGGGCTCCGCCGGGCCTCTCATCCTGTCCAGCCGCGGGCCGGACGCCCCGAAGCGCATCTTCGCCGTGGCGCGCACGGCTCGGTTAGCGCCGCGTACGCGTGCCGAGAGGCAGGCTGGAGCGTCGCGGTTATCGAATCGCGGCCCTTCGCCGGAACTTGTGCAATCGCGGCGACAGCAACCCTGAGCCGTCTACTCGATCTGCAGGGCGAACCTCACCGCACCCGTGTAGGTGCCCGGCGGCAGGGCCCGCCGGTCCGCCAGCGAGAATGTAACCGTACAGGCCAGGGTGCCGGAACGCTGCCAGCCCGCGATGAGATCCTGTTCCATGCCGCCGCCAAACGACCCGCTTGTGAGGGTTGCCTCTCGTCCGCCTAAGCTGGCTCGTGTGACCGTGCCGCTCCACCAGATTGACGAGGCGGGAACGGCGCCGGCCGGCCCCACAAAATCATCCAAGGTCGCCGTAATCCGAATGCGCTGGTTTGGAAGGGCGCGCACCCAGGCGCTGATCTGCGCACTCTGGCTCGCCAGATCGGCCGTTCCATCTTCGGCCACTCGGAAATTGAGCGTCACCTGTGTTGGCTGGATGCGGGCTTCCGGATCAACCCGGACAACCATGGCGGCTGAAGCGCGCTCCTGCCCGAAGAGCCGGACGCCCGGGCAAAGGACAGCGGCGGCAACGAGGCCACCCACCATTCCGCTGTTCATGCTTCTCAAACCGGGCTTGCGGAAGAGTCCGCTCGCCCGACAAAGGCCGCCGGTCATGGCGGACATGCGCGCGATCAGTATCTGCTCCTTGACAGCGGCCCGCGCGAAGGAGGCAGGCGCCGGCGAAGTCCTGCGCTGCCGCCGAGAACGGAAGCACAGCATCGCGGCGGCGCCCGCGATCGGCAAGTACAACGTGGGAGAACAGAAGTTTGAGACCGATAGTAAGCCAGTCGAAGCGCATACCACGAGCAGTTTTGCGAGAACGTTGGGAAAGATCGGAACTGGAAACCACGCGGCCACCAGTGCGACGCCCGCGGCTTGAATCAGGATGCTGATCCCGAACACCAAGCCTGGCCGGTTGTATGAAAGGGTTCCACCCTGAATCGTGGAGACAAATGAGCCGGCGCCGAGCAGAAATGTCAGGCCGGCCGTCAGAATCCGCAACCAGCGGTCCAGAGTCCGGAGACCGCAACAAGATGCGCAGACCGTCCGGTGGCACTGGGATACTATCGCCGTACATAAGATCCAGGGACCGATCCGCAATCCGGCCCACCACAGCAGCGCCGTGGTGGAGTGATACGCCAAACCGGCCAGGACCCAAAGGGCGAGGATTGCCACAATCGGCAACCAAGCCATCCCGCCCTTCGCGGCCGCGGGACTCTCTCGCGTCGGATCCAGTGCTCTTGAACAATCCCCAATCACATTTCAAAGTTTCATGTAAACAGACCCGTTTGTACAATACAGTACAAACTGTAATTTGGCCGGATAGTATGCCGAAAGCCCTGTAGGCGAAGCTGCCAAAGCCAGGGGTAGGTTCTGATATCAATCAACGTTAACCTTTAGCAGCATTTCATCCGGTTGAGAGCCTTGTTACTCCTGAAGCCGTGTTCGTAGTCGAATCCGGCGTGATTGTCGAGGCTAACGAAGCGTTTCTGCGCATCGTCGGGCATTCTAGCGAAGATATCGAGTCCAGAAGTTTGGATTGGCGCCGCCTGCTTTGCCCGGAGTCGGTCCCTTCGGCTGAGGATGCCGTCGCCGAAATGCTCGATACGGGCGTGTTTCCCCCACGGGAGCAGTCTTACCTCAGCAAAGATGGCGCCAGGATCTCCGTCCTGGCCAGTGGTGCGATCCTCTCCCGCGAACCGCGCTTGAGATGGGCCTGCTTCGTCGCCGATATGACCGGACAAAAGTGTTCAGAGGAAGCCCTGCGCACCACCGAAGCGAGGTTTCGCAACATGATCGAAGCCGCGCAGGAGGGAATCCTGGAGATTGATTTACAGGGCCGCATCACGTTTCTGAATCCAAGAGTGGCCGGCATGGTCGGCTACCGGGCGGAAGAGATCCTGGGCGAATCGGTGTTCCCGTTCATCGATGAGAAGTACCATGCATTGGTCGTGGAGAAACTGGCTAGCCGCCCGAACCCCAACCCCGAGCGGTTCGAGCTCAAACTGCGGCGTAAGGACGGCACGGCAGTCTGGGCAATCACCAGTGGCTCCAAGCTCATAAACGCCACGGGAGCCTACACTGGTTCGCTGGTGCTCCTCACGGACGTGACGGCCCGCAAAAACGCCGAAGAGGATCTCGCCACGAAAAACCGTCAACTCCGGCGGCTGTCCGCTGAGGTTCTTCGTTCGCAGGACGTGGAGCGCCGGCGTCTGGCCCGCGAGTTGCACGATGGCACGGGCCAGATGCTCACCGGCCTGGTCCTGAACCTGGGCCGTTTGGAGCATTTGGCGCCACCCGGTACCCCCGAGGGCGAACTGTTGTCGGAGACAATTTCGCTGGCCCGGCAATGCACCAACGAAATTCGCGCTACATCGTACGGTCTCCATCCCCCTCTTCTGGACGAGCTCGGTCTGATCACGGCGATCCGCGTGTTTGCCGAAGGCTTTCAAAAACGCACCGGCATTCAGCTTGACGTGGACTTGCCGCCCGACTTCGGACGGATCGATCGCGACATGGAGCTGGCCCTTTTCCGCATCGTCCAGGAGGCTATCTCGAATGTGCACAGGCACTCGGGAAGCGCCTGCGCTTTGATCCGGCTGACGCGCGATCCCCAGGAAGTGCGGCTGGAAATCCAGGACCGCGGCCGGGGATTCTCACCCGGACTGATCAATGGATCCTCCACCAGCCGATCGTTGCAGGGCGTTGGACTTCTGAGTATGAGAGAGCGCGCCGAGCAGTTCGGCGGGCATATGGAGGTCGCCTCCACCCCTGATGGAAGTAACCTGGCCGTCACCCTGCCTTTTGCGGCATCCGACCCGCCGCTACCGGAAGGGGTTGTGCTCCCACTTTACGATTCGATGATCGCGTTACGGATGGCGTAACGCACCAACTCGCTGAAGGAGTGCAACTCCAGCTTGCCCATGATGTTTGCCCGGTGAGTCTCGACCGTCTTGACGCTGAGGTTGAGAACGGCTGCAATCTCCTTATTGCTCTTACCCTCGGCGAGCAACTGCAGGATCTCCGTCTCCCGCGGGCTGAGCCGCGGGATCTGATCGCCAACCGCATTTGACGGCACCGGGTTGTTCAGGTATCCCGCCAACAGCAAGTCGGACACCTTCTGCGTAAAGTAGGTGCCCCCATTTGCCAGGGTTTCCACGGCCGTGACGAGGTGGCTGGTGGCGTCGGATTTCAAGAGATATCCCCGGGCGCCCGCGGCCAGCACTTCATGAATCAATTGGTCGGTTTCGTGCAGTGTCAGAACCAGGACGCGTGCTCGCGGTTCGATCATGAGCAACTGCCGTGTCGTCTCGAGACCGTTCAGTTCCGGCATGCTGATGTCCATGACGACCACGTCCGGTTTGAACTTTTCGACGACGGCCAGTGCTTCGCGTCCGTTGGCTGCTTCTCCTATGATCTGCCAGCCTGGATGCCCTTCCAGCGTTGCGCGCAGTCCCTTGCGGACGATCTCGTGATCGTCGACGATGACGATCTGCAACGGCTGAGCCATCCCCATTAGAAATATAAGGAGAGTGTAACACAAAACCCGAGTTTTCTCTATTCACAAAAAAGAATAGGGGAGCGTTTCCTGCTCTCATTTGATAGAGGAGCACGTCTTGTATTCAACGGCCGCTTGGCACCGTTCAATCGTTTTCCGATACTTCTGCGCCGCCAACTCCAGGTCCTTCTGGGGTCCTTCCCGTCGCTCGAGGAGAACTTCTTCTTTTGGAGATTGCCTGCTCGCACACTTCAGCCGCTCTACATCAGCCAGCGCGTCCAGCCATTGCTCCCCAGCCTGCTTGATGCAAGCGGCCGTCGCCTTGGCCTCCCTCTTCTGAAGTCTCGATTCCATGATGGTCGGCGAAGGACGACTCTCAGTAAACGTCAAAACCCACCGAGGCCGGGCCCCGGTGGGCTAGTGCATCGTCAATGAGCTTAGTATCTCGTCCTTCTCAGCGGCAAGTCTGAATTACCTCGGGTTTCGATTGCAATAATGATTTTGGTTAACATTGGAGGAATAGCTACCTGCTGACATTCCGTTCCGGGCAAGGGCGCGTCCGTCTCCTATTTGTAGATTAACGAAGCGCGACGGTCTCAAAGTACTCAGATGGCTTGGCGTCGGGAGGCCCAATATTTTTTCATGCGGGCCGACACCTCCAACCGCTCAGAGGCCTCCATTGAACTGCGTCCGCGCCTTTTGCGCGTAGGCACGGTCGGCGCTTTCCCGTCAGCATTGGACTGTTTCAATGTCTGGAGTGCGACGATGGCTCGCTCCACGGCTTTCTTTCTGGCACGCAGTCGAAAAAGGAGTTGTTCTATATCGGCCATCGCGGTCACAGGATTGAAATGCGGGTGGTAGTGTAACCGAAAACAATGGTGTGTGTCAACCAAATTCTAAGGGCTACAGAGGCAAAAAGAATAGGAGCCTTCCTCGCTCATAGCCCGTCCAACCCTGCTGCTCCTTTGAATAGGCCTGCCTCCAAAACTTGCGGCGCTTCCTCAAGTCAATCGGTTTTTTTTCAATCACTTGAGTCGAAACCAAGGAAAACCCGGCGCGGCCCGATATCCAGTGATTCCGAAGGGGGCGCGATCCCAAAAGATTGCTGGCACCGGCAATCTTACCGCCGGCCCAGCCGGTAGAATCGCGGTTCTGCCGAGAGTTTTCGTTCACTTGTTGCTGTTACGTTATCCAGTACTAACGGCTCCAAACCCGTACTTGTTAGCCGATGTCAAACCCTTGCTTTTTCCACGGTTCGGCTTAGAATCGCCATTGAATTCCAAGCGAATTCCAAGTGAGGTGTCATGTTAGTTGCTCTTTTGGCGTTCTTTTCCGGCATAGCGCTCATATTGGCATGCCGCGAGAGGGTCCGGCTCGAGCATCGGCGGCAGTCGGAAAGACGGATGCGCCTTCTGGTTCGAGCGCTCTTTCCTGTGGACAGTCAACCGCGGCTTCAGGAGCTTGCATCTTGTTCAGCCCGCGCGCCAGGATTCGATTGCCAGGAAGTCGGCCCAGGAGATCCATCATGAATGCGCGGCGTTCGATCACGGCGCGAGCGGAATCCGCCCGCCGGAAAGCCGGCTATGCGCGAAACGCGAGGCGAACCGGCATAAGTCGGGGCGCTATCCGGGGAGAGTTGGCTAACTTATTGCAACATTTAATTCAAATAAAGAATCTGTTAGTCCTGATCTCGGCGAGCCTTCAACCGGGAAGCCCGGCACGCAGGCGGAGGTACCAAGCTTGACCGCAGCACCACTGAATATCTGGTCCCAGAGTGAAGACTACCAGAGCCTTTTCGAAGAGGCGCCGGTGGCCTACCACGAGATCGATACCAATGGTATCGTTCGGCGGGTAAACCACACCGAGTGTGAACTCCTGGGATTTACACGCGCCGAAATGCTCGGCCACGCGATTTGGGAATTCCTGGCCTCTCAGGACCAGTCCGCCAGCCGGGATCGCATTCGGAGCAAGATGCGTTTTCCAGGACCGATAGCACCGTCTGAACGCGAGTTTGTCCAGCGCGATGGGGTCAGCCTGACGCTCGAGGTTCATGAGAATCACATTTTGGACCATGAAGGGCAGGTGGTTGGAATTCGTACCACCATGCTCGACATCACGTCGCGAAAGCGCGTCGAGAAAGCCGAAGAAGGGCAGCGCCAGAGTGAGGAGAAGTATCGCCGGTTCTTCGAAGAAGACGTCGCGGCGAACTACATTGCTACGCCCGGCGGCAGGCTTCTTGCGTGCAATCCGGCGTTCCTGGCTATGTTCGGATTCAATTCGGCTGAAGAGGCCCGGACCTGCCCAGTGGCGTCCCTCTACCCCCGCCCCGAGGCTCGGCAGGCGTTCCTGGATCTGCTGACTCAGCGGCGCCAACTCCGATACAAAGAGCTGGAACTGCGCCGCACGGATGGCCGCACGATCTATGTCATCGAAAACGCAACTGGTACGTTTGATGAGCGCGGCGAGCTGACTGAGATCCGAGGCCACCTGATCGATGTTACGGATCGGAGGCTGAAGGAGGAGGCCCTCGCCCGCAAAACCGAAGAACTGGCCCGCTCAAACGCGGAGCTCGAACAATTCGCTTACGTGGCTTCGCACGATTTGCAGGAGCCGCTGCGAATGGTCTCCAGTTACACCCAACTCCTGGCCAAGCGGTACAAGGGGAGACTTGGACAGGATGCCGATGAGTTCATCGAATTCGCCGTGGATGGCGCCAAGCGCATGCAAGCCCTGATCAACGACCTGCTGGGGTATTCCCGGGTCGGTACCCGCGGTGGCGAGTTCCAGGCCACGAGTTCGGAGGCCGCCGTAGCATCAGCGTCGAGAAACTTGAGGGCCGCGATCGAAGAGAGCGGCGCCACCATCTGTTCGGAGTCGTTGCCCACGGTGGTTGCCGATCCAACACAACTCGTACAGCTCTTCCAGAACCTGATCGGCAACGCGATTAAGTACCGGGATTCGGCGCCCCCCGAGATTCGGGTGGCGTGTGAGGAATGCCCAGCCGAGCTGCGATTCACGGTTCAGGACAACGGAATCGGAATCGATCCCAGGTACGCCGGCCGGATCTTCCAGATTTTTCAGAGGCTTCACCACAAGAAGGACTACCCCGGTACCGGGATTGGGCTCGCTGTCTGCAAGAAGATCGTGGAGCGGCACGGCGGGCGGATCTGGGTCGAGTCGCAACCCGGCCAAGGCGCCACATTCTGCTTCACCATTCCCAAGAACGGAGACCACTCAGAGTGACAGGTCAATCCATCGAAGTGCTGCTGGTCGAAGACAACCCCGGCGATGTCCGCCTGACTGTCGAGGCGATGAAGGAAGGCAAAGTAATTAACAACCTCAGTGTGGCTTCCGACGGAGTCGAGGCCCTGGCATTTCTGCGAAAAGAGGATGTTTTCCACAACGCTCCGCGCCCCGACATCATTCTCCTGGATCTCAATCTTCCCAAGCTGGACGGGCGCCAGGTGCTGAGGGAAATCAAGACGGATGAGTCGCTTCGCCGCATTCCCGTAGTCGTCCTGACGACTTCTCGCGCGGAGGAGGACATCCTGCGCAGCTACGACCTGCACGCCAACTGTTTCGTCACGAAGCCGGTGGACTTTGAACAATTCGAGAAGGTGGTCCGCGCGATCAGCGATTTTTGGTTCGAGATCGTCAAACTTCCCCCGGCAATTAAGTAAGGAGGTTGCCATGCCGGAAAAGCCGTTGAGATTATTGTTGGTCGAGGACAATCTGGGAGACGCCCGCCTCGTGAAGGAGATGTTGTCGGAGGCCGAGGGCTTCACGTTCGATATCCAGTGGGCGGAAAGCCTGCTGGCCGCTCTCGATGCGCTCTCGCGCGGCCAATTTGATGTGGTCCTTACCGATCTCTCGCTGCCCGACTCTCAGGGCCTCGACGCTTTCAACGCCATCCGATGCCACGCGCCCGGGCTGCCGGTCGTGGTGCTCACCGGCATGGCCGACGAGCGCGCGGCGGTCGAAGCCGTTCGAAGCGGCGCTCAGGATTACCTGGCAAAAGGCAACCTGAGCGCGGACACGCTGGTGCGAGCCCTGCGCTATGCGGTGATACGCCAGGTCAAGTCTTCGGAGCACACCAAATCGGAACCGGAGAGAGCCACCATCGTCGGCATGGTGTCGGCAAAAGGAGGGGTCGGGACTACCACCATCGCGTGCCATTACGCAGCGGAGTTGAAGCGCCAGACGGACCAGAAAGTGTTGCTCGTCAATCTGGATGTGAGTTCCGCGGGTGCGCGTCTGCTCCTGAAAGTCGACTCGCCCCATACCATTCTGGACGCCGCCAGGGACCTGCGCCGGCTGGACCCGAGCTTGTGGCAAGGAGTGGTTTGCGAATCGGCCGAGGGCATTGACCTGATCCAGTCACCTGGTGCGGCGCGTCTGGGAGATGAGATCAGCGGCGACCGCGTGCGGCATGTCCTCCGTTTCGTCCGCTCACTCTACCGCTGGATCGTGGTGGACATGGGGCCGCTCAACGTCCTCTCCATGAATCTCATCTCCGAAGTCAAAGATCTCTTTCTGATCACCACCTATGAGCTGCCGTCACTCTCCGAGGCCAACCGGGTGTTGAGAAAACTGCTCGAGCTTGGCTTGAGCGCTAATCGCGTGCATCTCGTGGTCAACCGCGTCTCCAAAGCCGCGAACGTTTCCAAGCACGATGTGGAGAAGGCTCTCGGCTATCCGGTTCATGCGCTGATTAATAACTATTCCTCCGAGATGTATGAAGCGTATTGCGTAGGCAAGTTCCTGGATAGTGGACTCAGCATTCGCAAACATGCCGCGCAGTTGGTCGCGAGGTCCCTCGGTTTGCAGGCAGAGCCTTCCCGCTCCTCGCTCAAGCGTCTTCTCTTCGCAAAAGCGTAGTGCGTGGACTCCCTGCCGCGTCAAAGGGTGTCACTCACTCCTCGAACCCGCGCGAATTCCTCCACCCGCGGAATCAGGTTAGCATTGAGAGATGCTTGAGCCGTTCGACCTGGTCTCACCGCCGCGCAGATTCGGGAGCCGCTCTACGCCTATCCCACGCACGGCTCGAACATTCAATATATGGTTGCCGGGTAGTGCCTGACGCGATCCTCGAAATCCGCCACGTTTCGTACGCCATCGGCGGGCGGCCGATCCTGCGCGATATCAGCCTCAGCGTGGCGGAAGGCGAGACGGTGGTGCTGCTGGGCCGCAGCGGGTCGGGGAAGACCACGCTGCTGAAGACGGTGAACCGGCTGGTGGAGCCCACGGCGGGCGAAATCCGCTTCGAAGGCAAGCCGGCCGCGGAGTGGGACCCCATCCGCTTGCGGCGCAGAATGGGATACGTCATTCAGGACGCGGGCCTGTTTCCGCATTGGACCGTGGAGGCGAACGTCGGGGTTGTGCCGCGGCTCGAAAACCGGAGCGCGCACGCCGTGGCCGAGCGGGTCGACCGGCTGCTCGGCATGGTCGGGCTGGACCCCGCCGAGTTTCGCGGGCGCTATCCCCGGCAGCTTTCGGGCGGGCAGAAGCAGCGCGTGGGGATCGCGCGGGCGCTGGCCGCCGATCCGCCGCTGCTGCTGCTGGACGAGCCATTCGCCGCGCTCGACCCCATCACGCGCTTCGACCTTCAGCGGCAGTTTCTGGAGCTGCGGCGCTCGGTCGGCAAAGCCGCGCTGTTCGTGACCCACGACGTGCGGGAGGCGCTCATGATGGCTTCGCGGGTGGCGCTGCTGAACGAGGGCGCGCTGGAGCTGCTGGTGACGCCCGAAGAGTTTCGGCTGGCCGGGTCGCCCGAGGCCCGGGCGTTTCTCGCCAGCATACAGGAAAATGGGAGACCGGATGGCATCTGAAATCGTTTCGCTTTCCCTCGAACACCTGGTGCTGGTGCTGATCACCATCGGAATCGCCGCGGCGATCGGGCTTCCCGGAGCGGTGCTGCTGGCCCGCCGGGCGCTGGCGCGGCGATGGGCCATGGGGCTGGCCAACATCGCCCAGACGATTCCCAGCCTGGCGCTCTTCGGATTCCTGCTGCCGCTTCCGCTGGTGGGCGGGATCGGCAAGCGCACCGCCATCATCGCGCTGTGCCTCTACGCGCTGCTGCCCATCCTGCGCAACACGCTGGTGGGAATCCTGGGGGTGGACCCGGCGGTCCGCGAATCGGCGGTGGCGATGGGGATGACGCGGGGGCAGATTCTCTGGCAAGTCGAGCTGCCGCTGGCGGTTCCTTCGATCGTGGCGGGACTGCGGATCGCCACGGTGGCGACCATCGGAACGGCCACCATCGCGGCGGCCATCGGGGGAGGCGGACTGGGAGTCTTCATTTTTCGCGGAATCGCCATGGTGGACACCCGCACGGTGCTGGCGGGCGCGGTTCCCGCGGCGGTGATGGCCCTGGCGGCCGATGAGGGGTTGGAATGGATCGAGCGAAAGCTGTCGCCATCCTGAGCGTGGCGCTGGCGGCCTCGTGCTCGCGGCCGGCCGGGATTGTGGTCGGCTCGAAGAACTTCACCGAGCAGGTGCTGCTGGGGGAGATCCTGGCGCAGCAGATCGAGCGGCGGGTGGGAGTCCCGGTGGAGCGCAAACTGAACCTCGGCGGCACGCTGCTGGCGCACGAGGCCCTGGTGAAGGGCTCGATCGACCTGTATCCCGAGTACACCGGGACGGCGCTGACCGCGGTGCTGAAGCTGCCCCCTGAGCCCGATGCCGCCGCGGTGCTCGGCGCCGTGCGCGCGTCCTACGAACGCGGATGGCGGCTGGCCTGGCTCGATCCGCTGGGCTTCAACAACACCTTCGCCATGATCGTGCGGGGCGATGCGGCGCGCGGAGGGAAACTGGCCGCGCTCTCGGACGCCGCCGGGCCGCGCGCCTGGCGGATGGGCGTGGGGTACGAGTTCAAGCAGCGGCCGGACGGCCTCGCCGGGCTGTTGAAAGCTTACGGCCTGCGCACCGCCGGCGACGTGGTCACGATGGACCTGGGTCTGCTGTATGCGGCGCTCCAGAGCGGCAAGGTGGACATGATCGCGGCGAACTCCACCGACGGGCTGGCATCGGTACTCGACGTGAAGATTCTCGACGACGACCGGCACTACTTCCCGCCGTACCAATGCGCGGTAGTGGTTCGCGAGGAGAGCCTGGCGCGCTTCCCGCAACTGCGGCCAGCGCTGGAGCAGCTTTCGGGCAAGCTGCCGGATGCGGTCATGAGGAAGCTGAATTACGCGGTCGATGGCGAGCACCGGCCGCCCGCCCAGGTGGCGGCGGAGTTCCTGCGCTCTCTGGCGCCGTAGCCACCAGGGCCCAGGTTCCTTTGGCGCGCACTTCAATAGACGGCGGCAGGGCGGCGCTCACCTGCTCGACCTCGGGGATCTCGAAACCGCTGGCCAGCAGGACCCCGCCGGGCCGCAGCACGCGCAGCAGTTCGGGCGCAAGGCGGACAATGGCCCGCGGGCTGATGTTGGCGACGATCAGATCGGCTGAACGGGCGGCAACCGCGTCCACGGAACCCACGAAGGCGGCGCCCGAGATTTCTACCGCGACCGGATCGATGTCGCACGCCCAGACCTTGCCCGCCCCGAGCAGGGTGGCCGCACGGGCCAGAATGCCCGAGCCGGTGCCGACGTCCAGCACGGTCATCCCGGGTTTGACGTAATCCTCGAGCGCTTCCAGGCACAGGCGGGTGGTCTCGTGGACGCCAGTGCCGAAGGCCTGCCCGGGGTTGACGGTGATGCGGAACCGGCCGGGCGGAGCGGGATCGTCGCGCCATTCCGGGACCAGGAAGAACCGCGCGCCCACTTCCATGGGTTGGAGCATGGCGCGCGCCGCTTCCACCCAATCGCGCTGCTCTTCAGCGCGGAAGGCGGCGCCGGGGTACAAACGTAACAACCCTTCGCGGCCGGCGCTGTCTTCGAAGAACGCCCGCACGCTCCTCGCATCGAGCTCGACGATGCCGGCCGATCCGTGTTCCCAGAGTTCGGCGATCAGGAAATCGCGATCGTCGGGGTCACACTCGATCCGGAGGGAAAACATACAGTGGGGCCAGCGCCCCACGGCGCCGCACCTTAATTGTAATGCGCGGCGTTCAGGTCCGCGAAGCGCCCGAACTCGGCCGGCAACTCCTCCAGCGTGTAGATGGAATTGGTGGGGCAGACGGGAATGCAGGCGCCGCAATCGATGCAGTCGTCTGGATTCACGTAGAGCTGCGGCGCCTCGGCGAAATTGCCCTCATCCTTCTTGGGGTGGATGCAGTCCACGGGGCAGGCCTCGACGCACAACTCGTCCTTGGTACAGGTTTCGGTAATTACGTATGCCATATCCACAGCAGCGGTGCAATTGTAGTGCCAGCGCCGGTGGGGGCGTAAGTAACAGAAAAGAAGAGGTGAAAATCGACAAGGGGACTGGCCGCATTGGGTGAAGGCGCGCAGGCCGGCGGAGGGATTGGCGATCTCACCCGAGACGGTAAACTGGGCAGGTGATGAAAATTGAAACACGGGCCGTTCACGCTGGGCGGAGCATCGACCCGGCGACCGGCGCGGTCACCATGCCGATTCACCTTTCCACGACGTTCGAGCGGAGCACCGGGGGCGGCTATCCGCTGGGTTACAGCTATTCCCGCGAAGACAACCCGACTCGCCGGGCGCTGGAGCAGTGCCTGGCCGAGCTGGAGGGCGGCAAGGAGGCGCTGGTCTTCTCCTCCGGGCTGGCGGTGGCGACGGCGCTGGTGCAGGGACTGGAGCCCGGGGACCACATCCTGGTGGCGGACGACGTTTACTATGGGCTGCGCAAGGTCATCCACGGCGTCTTCGGCAAGTGGAACCTGGAGACGACGTATGTGGACATGACGGAGCCGGAGGCGGTGCGCGAGGCGATCCGTCCCACGACGCGGCTGATCTGGGTCGAAACGCCTTCCAATCCGCTGATGAAGGTCACCGACCTGGCGGCCATCGCCCGGGTGGCGCGCGCGGCGGGGCCGGCGGTGATGACGGTATGCGACGGCACTTTCGCCACGCCCGTGCTGCAGCATCCGCTGGACTGCGGCATCGACCTGGTGTGCCACTCCACCACCAAGTACATCAGCGGCCACAGCGACGTGGTGGGCGGGGCGCTGATCACGCGGCACGACAACTACCTGTTCGAGCGCGCGCGCCGCTCGCAGCGGGATGGGGGCGCGGTGCCGTCGCCGTTCGACTGCTGGCTGACGCTGCGAGGTATCGAGACGTTGCCTTGCCGCATGCGGGTCCATTCGGACAACGCGCTGCGCATCGCGCGCCATTTGAAGCTCCATCCGGCGGTGGAAGCGGTGCACTATCCGGGACTGCCGGACCATCCGGGTTACGAGATCGCCGCGCGGCAGATGGGGGCGTTCGGCGGGATGCTCTCGTTCCAGGTGGCGGGCGGCCGCGAAACGGCGATGCGGGTGGTGGCGGGCTGCCGGCTGTTCATCCGCGCTACCAGTCTGGGCGGCACCCACAGCTTGATCGAGCACCGCGCCTCGGTGGAAGGACCGCAGACGCGGACGCCGCAGAATCTAGTGCGGGTGTCGGTGGGGCTGGAGCACTCCGACGACCTGATCGCGGATTTGGACGGGGCGCTGGGCGGGTAGGAGCGGGTGACAGGTGACGGGATGACAGGAGATTTCGCGGTGTGTGGCGCCGGCGAACTGCCCGGATTGGCGGAACGAAGCCAATTTTGGGGGCGGACGCGTGACAGGATGACAGGAGATTTCGCGGTGGGTGGCGCCGGTGAACTGCTCGAAAATGCGAAACGAAGCCAATTATGGGTGCCGGATGCGTGACAGGTGACAGGGATGACAGGAGATTTCGCGGTGTGTGGCGCCAGTGAACTACTCGAAAATGCGAAACGAGCCCAATTTTGGTGGCGGACGCGCGAAAGATGACGGGATGACAGGAGTTTTCGCGGTGTGTGGCGGCCGGGTAACTGCTCGAAAGTGCAAAACGAAGCCAATTTTGGGGCGGACGCAACAGGTGACAGGGATGACAGGAGATTTTGCGCGTGTGTAGCGGCCGGGTAACTCCTCGAAAATGCGAAACGAAGCCAATTCTTGGGGCCGGGTGCCGACAGGTGACGGGATGACAGGAGATTTCGAGAGGTGCGGCGCCGGCGCGCCATTGGTGCATCTGGGAGCCGTGCTGTCCGGCCCCACAGATACACCAACGGGAATGAAGACACACCTGCAGGAAGAGCCGCCGATGCGCGGCTGGATATTCAGTTTTCAAAGAGCGCGGGCGACAGAGGCTCTTGCGAGGTCCGAGTACCTACTCATATTGTAGGAGACGAGGCCTGCGCGGGCAGGTGGCTGAAGGCTGCGGATAGCACGTAAGTTCCTTTGCAGGATGGGGTTACGGTTTATTTCAAAGTGTTGTGATCGATATCAGCTGGTTCCAGGGCCAATGCGGTGGCGGGGCGATCTCCCTCATTTTCATGAGGTTACCCGACAGGTGACGATCCGCGCAGAGTAAGCTGGGGAAGATGGGAAGCGTAAAGGAGATTGAGGAGGCTGTTCTAAGGCTTTCTGCAGCCGAACTCGCCACATTCCGGGCGTGGTTTGCCGAGTTCGACGCTGGGGCGTGGGATCGCCGGATTGAAGACGACGTTGCAGCGGGGCGCCTGGACGCCCTGGCTGACGAGGCACTCGAGGATGTGCGAGCGGGGCACCGGGCCAATCAGCGCTTCTGGGACTGCTATCGCCGACGAGTCGTATCAACTGCTTCGGCGAGATCCAAAGCATCCGTCCCTACACTTCAAGAAGGTTGGGCGGTTCTGTCAAGAAGGTTGGGCCGTTCTGGTCCGTTCGGGTGGCTTGCATCACCGGGCGCTTGCCGTGGAACATGAAAACACCGTGGTGTGGTTCTGGATTGGGCCCCACACCTTATACAACCGGCTGGTCGGTACAGGGTAACACGCTCAGTCCGCACACTGCCGTCGCGAACGGGTGGTGTACCCGCTGCACGGTTCGCGGTCAGGTTGCGGAAGAGCGTCCGACGGTCCACAAGATACAGGTCCCCGGCAATCCGGCTAATCCGTCGATGGGATGTCAGACGACCACCAACTGCACCTCCGGAGCGATTCCCTCGAGATCGTCAGCGTCGCTGGTCACCACGGCCTGCCCGGCCCTCTGCGCACAAATGACGACGTGGGCATCGACGATGTCGGCCGTCCCGGTTCGTGCCAACAATAGGCCTACAGCCGTCGCGTCCGGTCCGTCCAGCGGAATAAGGTCCGTACCGGCTTGTCGAATCAGCCGGGAGAGGCGGGCCTGCCTGGCAGGGTTCCGAATGGCCTGTGCGAGCGCCGTCGCCGGAATTGTAATACGCATTCCACGCTCTGTCGCGCGCGCGATGAGTGTGAGCACGCGGCGGTCGTTTCGGTCCAGGGCGATCAGCCCACCAGCGTCGAAAGTGATGCCGTTCACGCCGCCTTTCCTCTTCGGGAAAGTCTCTTCCGTCCGTGGGGAGAGAGAAGCGCGTCGGCCCACGTGCGCTCCTTTTTCGTCAGCGGGCCGCCCGTTTGCCGCAGCGCATCTTCCAGCATCTCCCTCCATCCTGCCGCATCGAAGAGAGCAACTCCAACCGCATGCTTCACGAAGGCAGAGACGCTCGCCGCCGCTCCGGCCGCGACAAGCGCCCGAATTTCTTCAAGCTGATTGTTCTCGAGCGTGATGGTGATCTTCGTGGTGGCCATACCAAGAACCATACCATGCAAAGGGCTCCCATTAAAAGCCGCCTCAGCAGGAACCCCGCCACTGTTGGACGTCACCGCTGGCGGGTTTGGGGAGAAGAAGCATAACTGCGGCGGGATGGAGGGAGATGCTGGAAGATGCGCTGCGGCAAACGGGCGGCCCGCCTTCCGAATTGCCGACCAACCCGGACCTATGGGTTACGGTTGGCGACCTGGTAGTGGCTCGGTTAAGTCCGGTTGTTCATGGCACCGAAAACGGCTTCGGAGCCTCGCCCTTAAGCCAGTTCTCCCACATTCGCGCGAAAGCGGTCTCGAGTTCCCGGACAGCCCGCTCCCCGTCAAACAGCGCAGAACCCGAGCGCGCCTGCGCCAGCCTCAGCCGGATGCCGGATAACAGATCAGCCTCACGTACCAGCCGGTTGGCCAGACGTTCGTATTCGTCGATCGAATGGGTGACGAGTTCGGGCAACCCGGCTGCGAGCAGCATCGCTCCCGCGGTTCTGCCGGCAAATGTCTCCCCGGCGCAGGTCAGCACCGGCAAACCGGCGAGGAGCGCCTTATACGCGGTCCCGCATGCATTGTACGGAAGTGTGTCAAGAAACAGATCCGCGTGCCGATGGCGGGCGAGATAAGTTGGGCCCATCGGCTCGCGCGGGGCGAAGACGAGCC
>DASQZT010000160.1:0-10952 GCA_035638575.1 Bryobacteraceae bacterium | reverse complement strand
GACATCGCGCGCCGCGGCCGGTTTCGCATACGTGTTCGCTAACGCGGGAGGTCGACTCCGGCGTCTTCCTCCGCGCGATCGCGCGCCGGCAAGCCGCGCCTCGCCGACGTCAAACGCGCTCTCGGCGTCGGCAAGCGCTCGCGGCTGAACCGCGCCGAGGACAAGCCGACTCGCCTCTCGTTTCGGTACCGCGTCAGCTCGTTTACGTGAAACATGGCGCCCCCGCGCGGCCGCGCACGAGATCCGCAACAGTGAGGTGCTAGCGAGCGGCCCGGCGCGCAGGGAGCGCGGAGGGGAGCGGCGCTGACAGCGGCGCGAACACGCCGAGACGTTGCGTCGCTGGCCGACGCGCTTGCGAGAACCTCGACGCTGCGCCCTGCCCATTCGCGCTGGGCGGCGCGCCAGGCGTGGCAGGCGGAGTCCGCTGGCGCGGAATTTCGCCTCCGGCGTGCGGCTAAGGCGCCCACAGCGATCGGCGAACGCCAATGGTCGGGGGTGGCGATCAGGATGGTATCGACATCTTTTCGATGCAGCACGCGCCGGTAATCGTCATAAGTAGCCACTTTACCTCCCCGATCTTTGGCGGCCGCTTCAAGCTTGCTCTTGGCGACGTCGCAAAGGGCGACGATGGCGCAGTCCTGGTTCGCGATGAACCTGCCCATATTATCGGTGCCGCGGGTGCTCATGCTGATGCCCGCTAACTGTATTTTCTCGTTGGCGCCGAGGACGCTCTTGGAAGCCACCATCGCGGCGGCGAAGTTTGCAAAAACTGACGTCTGCTTTCCATCGCTAACTCCTGTAGAAGAATGCCTCTCTGCCGTCGCGCCACCCGCCAGTGTCCCTGTCAAAGAGATGGCAAACCTGAGTTCGCCGGGCTCCACGCCTCCTCTCAGGCGGCAAGTGCAAAAGTGGCGGGCATCCGGGCACCGATGCTCCTTCCCGGCCGTGGCCCTGGCGAGCCGTCTGGCCCAGTTCCCGAGGCTTCAGGCGCAACGGCACTTGCTGCTTTGGAGTCTTGCCCACCCGTCGGGAGCGCGGCTGGATTTTGGAAATGGCTGGCTTTTGATCCAAACCCAAACGCAGCTGATATCGCAGCTCGAGTTTACGGAAACGGCGGGTCGAGATCGAGAAGAAAAGCGGCTCAAACCGCCATCCGGGAATGTCGGCCGCACCGCAGGACGTGTCACGGGATGGGCTTATGCATGATCTCGGTGGATTCAAGTTTAAAAGCTCTTGAGATCTGAAACCCCTTGACACGCACTTGACCCCGGCCTATGATCACTGCAATGGTAGAAGCCAGCGTCTCGTTGCCCGTGGGTCTTGACCGATTTCATGGCAACACACAGGGCAACATCAGGCAGTTGCGGATGCGCTTCGCTGATAGCGTCGGCAGCCGTCGTAATGGAATAACCACAAATGCGCATCGGAGAAACGCATCTGAATATGGAGTTTCTATGCTCGGGAAGTCGAGAATTGTCTACGTGCTGGCGGCGTGCCTACTGCTTGCCGGCATTGCTTCAGCCCAAGTCAGGTCGAGCGCCATAACGGGCGTTGTGACCGATTCCAGCGGGGCCGTTGTCCCCAATGCCACCGTCGTGGTCAAGAATGACGAAACCAATGTCGCGATGGAAGCCAAAACCAACAGCGTTGGCGAATATACTGTTCCCTATCTGGCGGCCGGCCGCTACTCCGTTTCCGTTGCGGCGCAAGGCTTCCAGAGCTACCGCAAAACGGACATCGTAATGGGGACGGAAACCACCGTGCGCGCCGATGCGGTGCTCGTCCCCGGCAGCCTGGCCACCTCCGTCGAGGTCAAGGCGGAAGCCACTGTACTCCAGACGGAGAACTCTACCGTGCAGGGCTCGGTGGATCGCAACATCATCGGCTCCATACCCAACATCAATAACAACCCGTTGTACTACGCGTCGCTTTCGGCCGGCGTGGTGCCGACGCCGCAGATGTACACCAGCACCAATTTGGGGGTGGGGTTTCAAAACCGCCAATCCATGTCGTTCATGCGCATTGACGGCGGCGAATTGGGCACCAGCGACGTGCAATTGGACGGCGTCACGGTGCAGGGCGCCGCATGGCACGAAACCGCGGTGGTGCCGGACCGCGACACGCTGCAGGAGGTCAACGTCACTACCAATAGCTTCGCCGCCGACCGGGGCAGCGGGCAGGGGCTGATCTCCATGACCACCAAGAGCGGCACCAACGAATTCCACGGCACGCTGAGTTACCGGCTGCGTAACGAGGCGCTGAATGCCAACGGGTTGTACAACAATATGTATGGCATCGCGCGGCCCAAGTACCGGGTCAACGAGGCCGGCGGCACCATCGGCGGCCCGGTGATCCTCCCCAAGATCTTTAACGGCAGGGACAAGCTCTTCTTCTTCGCATCGTTCTCGCGCGTAACGCACAGCGATCCGATAACTTACCAGGGCACCGTCCCCACCACACTGCAACGCACCGGCGATTTCAGCCAAACCATGGTGGCCGATATCAACGGCAATCCGGTTCAGGCGCAGCTCTTCAATCCCTTCACCGCGGTGCCTTACCAGGGCAGCGCCACCGTCTTCATACGGCAGCCCTACCCAGGCAATGTCGTTTCCAACCCCGACCCGTTTGGTTTGAAGATTCTGCAGGCGTACCCCCAGCCGAACCAGCCGCCCACCGACGCCTTCGGCAACAACAACTACATCTTCCACGGCAGCCAGCCGACGGTTCGCGACGGCATGTCCACGCGGCTGGATTATAAGCTCGGCGCCAGGAATTCCATTTACCTCAGCGGTGGGTATTCGAGCGGTTCCATTAACCAGCCGAACGCCTGGGGCGCGAGCAACCAGTTCGCCAATATGACTTTCCCGGGGGTGACACAGGACGCCAACCCCTATGCTGCGGGCGGCGACACCATCACGCTAAGCCCGACTATGGTGCTGGATGTGCGTTACGGCTTCACGCGCATCCACACCAATTCGTCGTATCCCGTGGGCACCGGCTTCAACTACTCCGATTACGGAATGCCCGCCAACGTGCAGGCGTTGGTGGCCATGTACGGAACCGCACCCTCGATCGGGAACTTCGGCGGGCCTATCGCCAACCTGAATTCCGACGGCTGGGACCGAAAGAGGGAAAACCAGCTCAACCACGCGCTCACCGGCAGCGTCACCAAGCTGGTGAGCCGCTGGACGTTGAAAGCCGGCGGCGAGTTCCGGGTCTATCTCGGCAACTGGCAGGACATTCTCTATGCCACGCCCTTTCTCAACGGCGGCAATAACAACGGCCAGTTGGGCGGGCTGAGCGGCGGCAATTCCGCCCTGACCACCAACCCGGCGCTGAACGGCATCAGCTTCGCCAGCGCGCTCACCGGCGTCGGCGGCTACACGCTGCAAGCCGGCACCACCACGCGGCCGGCGCTGGCAGCCAAGTACGGCGCCTTGTTTTCGCAGAACGACTGGCGCGCCACCGACAAGCTGACCATTAACCTGGGTCTGCGCTACGAAGTACAGCCGGGGCCGACGGAGCGATACAACCGGATGTCGGGGATCGATTTGACGCAGCCCAATCCCTTCGCGGCCGGCATGAACTTGCCGAACTCGCTGGCAACGATGGGCATGATCGACTTTCCCGGCCGGAACGGCTACTCGCGAAATCTGTGGGACACGCAGTGGAACAACATCTCGCCGCGCGCCGGCGCAGCCTACCGGCTGGACCAATCCACGGTGATCCGCGCCGGGTTCGGCCGCGCTTACACGCCCGACAACACGGGCTTCAACGCCAACGGGCTGATTTACGGCACCGGGCCGTACTCGGGCGGCGCGATCTCGAACGCCTACGGCCTCACGCCCAACGGCGTGCCTATCGGCCAATTCCAGAACCCGGGGAATACCATCGTGCTGCCGGCCAGCGGCGCGGTGCAGGCGCCGGCGCTGTACGGCAATCCGAACGCCTCGCTCAGCGTCGATCTGATTCCGCGCAATTACCGCAACGGCGTGTTCGACCAGTGGAACCTTTTCGTGGAGCGGCGCTTCCGCGGCGCCTGGCTGGTGTCACTGGGTTACGTCGGTTCGCACGGTTCCGATTTGCCGTGGCGCGGCTATCCGCTGACGGGCAATTGGGCCGTTCCCATGTCCACGCTGCAAACCTGGCGCTTGGGGTGGCTGGCGTCCAACGGCCTCAGCGATCCCGCTTCCGCGCAGTCGCCGAATCCGCTGACGGCGCTGGTGGGCCAAGCTACGGGTTCGATCGGCAGCGCGAACGTATCCGCGCTGAACTTGCAGGAGCCTTACCTGGCGTTGTTGGGGCAGACCTATCTGGCCAACAAGGGCCTTTCCTATTACAATGCACTACAGCTCAAGGTGCAGCACGCGTACTCGAACGGGCTGGAACTCATGGCCAACTACTCGTGGTCGAAGGCCACTGGGCTGATCGGCGGATCGGGCGGGTCCAGCTACGCCGAATCCCAAGCGGCAAGCGTGGACACGAGCGCCTCGGGCGGCCTCGACTATGCAAACCTCCAAAACGATCGCGGCCTGCTGGGCTTCGACATTCCGCACCGCGTGGTGGCAATGGTTTCCTACCTGCTGCCCACCGGCAAGGGCAAAACGCTCGACCCCGGCAACGGCGTGCTCCGTGCGCTGGTGGGCGGGTGGCAGGTTGGAACCGTGGTCACGCTGCAGAGCGGTGTGCCGTGGGGACCGAACTGCGGTGGCATGGACGGCCGCTGCTACATCGCTCCGGGAGAGCCGGTGGAAGTGCCTAAAGCTCTACAGCATTGGTACGATGGCAAGACTTCGGTGACGCTGCCCGATGGCCGCACCATCACGCCCGGGAACCACCGGTTCCTGTACTGGAATCCCGACCGCTTCACGGTGCCGGTGGTCCAGTTCCCCAACGGAACCTACCACGCCGACGAATACTATTCGGGCTACTCCTCGATGTACATCAACGGGTATCGCACGCCGAGCTTCCACAACGTGAACCTCACGGTGACCCGCCAGTTCCGCATCGTGGAGCGAATACGGCTGGATCTGATGGCGGAGGCTACCAACCTGTTCAATAAAACCAATATCATGCCCAACGCCGTGAGCGGCTCCTACTCGGCGGTCGTGACGCCCGTTTCCTCAACCAACACCCAGATCGGCCAGAATTCGAGCGTCAACTCAGGGTCCCTATCGGCCAGTTTCTTCGAGCCGCGGCAGATCACCCTGTCGCTGAAGCTCCGATTCTGAAACCCACATGCCCTCCTTCTGCCCTGCGGGAGAGGGAGGGCATTTGCCGGACAGTATGCTCCGGACCGCAATAGACAAGGGATCATACACTCATGCTGCGAACTTTTTGCGTACGGCGCTCTGCTTGACGTTTGCCGGCGCGTTCGCCTCGTTCAACCGACTCACCGCCGGTGAAACCGGCAAGTGCAAAATCACTGGGATGAAGCTCAAGCCGATCTCCGGAATCGGCCACACGATTTTCAGGTCATGTCGACCCTGATGCATCCCTATATGGCGCGCATGCCCGTACTCAGCGGCATCGATATGGCGCTGTATGACTTGGCCGGCAAGCTGACCAATCACCCTGTTCTTGAGTTGCTGGGAGGCGAAATGAACGCGATGGGCCGGCGGGCGCGCGGTAAGCTTGCGCGCCGAAACATCGGGCGAGGCCGGACTTCGCATGCGAGTCCGCTGACGCGGAATTTCGCCTCCGGCGTGTTCCTCCGCGCGCTCGCTCGCCGGATTCGCTCGCGGGTGCGCCTTCGCTCCGTGAGCCGCAACGTCGAGAGGTGCGACCGGCCTTCGCATACGAGTCCACCAGCGCGGAATCTCGTCTCCGGCGTCTTCCTCCGCATACTCGTCCAGCGCGGATTCTCGTCTCCGGCGTCTTCCTCCGCATACTCGTGCGAGGCACCGCCGCGCCGACGTCGACCGCCGCTCTCGCCAGCGGCGCCGGCGCGACAGTCGATTCCCGCGCCTTCCGCCGCAAGGGTCGCGCGATTGGCCCGCCGAGCGTCAGGCAGCGCGAAGGTCACCGTGAGTTCACTGACACGGACCGCGTGGATGGCGACCGGCTCTATTGCAATAGCTGGCGCCACACCGCCGAGCCAAAGCAATTGACAACAGCTTCCGGATGCTTCCTTCATCATCGACAACCAAGATTCGCGGCATTGACTTCGGAAACAGGCCCTTCGTGATACACTTCAGAACTACGTAAACCGGTTCTCCACTCTCAGACGAGGAGTTGACTGTGTTGCATAGAGTTCCAGTCCTTCTGGTGCTTTCGGCCTGGGCGGCGCAGGCCCAGATTCCGAAGGACCCCGCCAGCCTGGCCGCCGGCAAGAAGCTTTACGAATATTACTGCGCGTTCTGCCACGGCAAGGGCGACGACGGATTTGCCGCCAACCTGATGAGCCCACAGCTGCCACACGCGCCGACGGACAACGCGCTGATCAACATTATCAGGAGCGGCATACCGGGCACCGATATGCCCGCCTCGGCGGGCATGACGGACAGGGAGGTCCGGCAGCTAGCCGGATTTGTCCGCGCGCTTGGCCGCTCGGCGCCCCAAAGCGTGGCGGGCGATACTGCCAAGGGCGCCGCCGCTTTCCGATCGCGTTGCGCCGGCTGTCACATGGTGAACGGCTCGGGCGGACGCATGGGTCCGGACCTTTCCGACGTCGGCGCCAAGCGCAGCCCGGCCAACCTGCGCACCTCCATTCTCGATGCCAACGCCTCCATCGTGCCGGGCTGGGCGGTCGCCCACGTCACACTAAACGATGGCCTTGCCGTCAGCGGCGTCAAGATCAACGAAGACCAGTTCTCGGTAATGATCCGGGAGGCCGACGGCAAGATCCACCACATCGACAAAGACAGCGCCCGGGAAATCGGCGTCGATCCCAAGTCCAGCATGCCCAGCTATAAAGGCGCGATTCCCGACGGCGAACTGAACGACCTGGTGGCGTACCTTTTCTCTTTGCGAGGTGGGATGTGAGCGCTTCTTTCCTGAGAATCTTCCGCGTTGCGCTGGCGCTTGTTCCGGCCGCCTTCGCGCAGGATGCCGACTGGACCACGTTCTCCGGCAACACTCTGGGCCCCCGCTTCTCGCCCCTCAAGCAGATCGACCGGAGCAACGTGGGCCGCATGAAGCCCCTCTGGTCCTACCAGATCGACAAGACCGACAAGTTCGAGGCATCGCCCATCGTGCGCGATGGCATCATGTATATTTCCGAGCCGCCGAGCGACGTCACGGCGCTGGAAACCCGTTCCGGCAAGGTCCTGTGGAAGTATCGTCGGGTGCTGCCCGACAACGTGCCGGTGTGCTGCGGCAAGGTGAACCGGGGAGTGGCGATCGAAGGCGACAAAGTCTACCTGGGCACTCTAGACGCCCACCTGCTGGCGCTCGATGCATCTACCGGCCATGTCGTCTGGGACGCGACGGCGGCGCCGTACCAGAAGGGCTACTCCTCCACCGTGGCCCCGGTGGTCGTCAAGGACATCGTGATCATCGGCAGTGCCGGCGGGGAGTTCGGTGTACGAGGCTACTTGGCGGCATACAACAAGGACACCGGCAAGGAAGTGTGGCGCACCTGGACAGTGCCCGCCAAAGGCGAGAAGGGCACCGACTCTTGGAAAGGCGACAGCTACAGGTCGGGATCCGCCACCACCTGGGTGCCAGCCTCTTACGATCCCACGCTCAACATGTTGTATGTCGGCACGGGCAATCCCGGACCGGATTGGGCCGGTGGATCGCGTGAAGGGGACAACCTCTACTCCGATTCCCTGCTCGCTCTCGACGCCGCCACCGGAAAGCTGAAATGGTATTTCCAGTTCACGCCGCACGACGTCCACGACTGGGACGCCACGCAGGTCCCCGTGCTGGCCGACCTGCCCTGGCGCGGCCAGAACCGCAAACTGGTGTTGTTCGCCAACCGCAACGCTTTCTACTACGTGTTGGACCGCGAGAGCGGCCAGTACCTGCTGGGCAAGGAATACGTGCGCCAGACCTGGTCCAAAGGACTCGACGACAAGGGACGGCCCCTGGTGGCGCCCGGCACCGATCCCACACCGTCCGGCAACATGGTATATCCGAACTCCCCAGGTGCCACCAACTACCAGGCGCCCTCGTTCAGTCCGGTGACCAGGCTCCATTACGTGATGACGCGCGATGAAGGCGGCGTGTTCTACAGCGGCGACGACGCTTACCGCGAAGGCAACTGGTTTCTCGCTGGCCGTTTCATCTCCAAGCCGGGCGAAGACGCCAAGGCCGCGATCAAGGCCATGGAGCCCTCCACCGGCGCCGCGAAATGGGAATACCCGCTCGTTTTTCCGTCGTGGGCGGGAATCCTGAGCACTGCCGGCGGCATTGTTTTTTCCGCTACTGGCGACGGGGACGCGATCGCACTCGATGATTCCACCGGCAAGCTGCTCTGGAAGTTCCCCACCGGCGGCCGGCCCTACGCCAACCCGGTGAGCTACATGAGCGAAGGCAAGCAGCAGATAGCCATCTGCATCGGGCACGCAGTGTACGCGTTTGGGATGTGAGGTCCGGGCTCCCGTACTGCTCACCGGCAAGCGAGCGTATCGGGGCACGACGACGGCCAGCGTGATAGTGGCGAATATGCAACGTCCCGCGCCATCGCGGGATGGGGACGCGTGCGCACCACATCGGGGCCGTGAAACCGGCATAACTGGCTTGTGCAGTCCAGAAGTCCGATCTGGAAGGTGGAACCGGATTCCTCCTCGGTAGCGTCGCTCTCCAACCCGACTCGCGCGCTCCTTTGGGGTGATCCGCGCGCATTTCACGAACTGCCCGCGGCGCCCGATGACGGCGAAGCAGGTGCGTCAAGAATTCGCAGGGTGAAGCCCTCTCCCGTTTTCGCGGAATCACGCAAGCGGGAGGCGCGAAGAGGGTGCCCGGATGGGTCAAGGTCCTCCTGGACGATTGGCTCCAAGCAGCCAACGTGACCGTCGGCAAGTTGTTCCGCAGAGTGAACAAGAACGGGAAGGCATGGGGTGAGGGCCTAGCGGAAAAGGCGGTCTGGCACGTGGTCCGCGAATATGCACGCAAAGCCGCCATTGAGAAGTTGGCCCCGCACGGTCACCGGCGCTGTGACTACGCGAACCGTGAGAGAGGCTAGAATACGGGCAGGCTTGGTGACGTGCTCGAACGGTTTGTTCACCCGCGATCTGAGGGGATGGGGATTCCGTCCCGATTTCGCGCGTTCGCGATCTTCGTTTTCATAGCCTGCTGCTTCCCTCCAATCGCGCAAGGATATCGTCCCAAGCGGCGGCCTCCCGCCTCACGTCCGGCGAGCCTCGACGTGGCGCCCAGCCCGGAAGTGGATGCGCGCGTGGCGGATGAGGTCGTCAAGGCGAGTCGAATCCTCGAGGACCTGACTGCGAGCAACATTCTGAGCAGTCCGTACCTGGTTTCCGCGTTCTACTACCACGACGGTTTCCTGAACGATTTTCCGACGGACCGGAGCGGCGCCGCGCCCGACCGCCGCATTATCGGACAGATCAGCAACTTGTTGACACCCGACACAAAGGCGCGTTTCGTGCGCATCCTGCATGAGATCTGGTCACGGTCCGACCCGCCGGGTCCGCAGCGGTCCGCCGAGCCGGTCGCCTACCGCGCCGTGAGCGGGCGGCGAAGCCACCGGTATGCGATCGACCTGTTCGCGCCGGAAGGCGCCACGGTCCGAGCCGTTTCGCGTGGCCTGGTGGTTCTCGCCGACAGGGACTGGGCCCCCGAGAACCTGTTCTCGACGACGTCGCGGAAAGGCGGCAATGCAGTCATCCTGTTCGACCCCGATCGTGACCGGTTCTACCGGTATTGCCACTTGAGCACCGTAAAGGTCTCTTCCGGAGATCTGGTTGCCGCAGGCGAACCTCTCGGCGAGGTGGGGCACACCGGATTTAACGCATCGCAGGCCGGACACGGACGCCACCTGCATTTCGAGACGAACGAATACGTCGCCGGTCACGTACGAGTGCTCGATTATCCACGCCTTCGTGCGTTGCTGCGAGGGTGGCGTTCCGGCCGCGCAGCCGCACCGAATAAGCGGTAAGATGCCGGCCTGCTCGCCGCTGCCGGCGCGCCATGCTAACCGACTCCTCGAATCCGTGCGGATTTCACCGGCTCCGACCGCGGACGGCGACCGGCTCTATTTCAAATGGCTGGCGCCACGCCGCGGAGCGGTTCACGGCCAAAATCAGCGCGCGCGCTAGCGCGGGTCCCCTCCTCGCGGCGAAAATCATGTCACCAAAAAACAGACGAGAGCCGCTGGGTTCTTCAGGCGCGCCTTCCTCCGCGCCCCCGCACCACGGCACTCCCGCGCCGCGCCGCCGGCACGTCCATCGCGCTCCGCCGCGCGGTCGCGCGATTGGCCCGGGGACGCGCGATGGGCTCGTGAGCCGCAAACATGGCGGCCGCGCCTCGCCGACGTCAAACGCGCTCTCGGCGCCAGGAGGCGCCCGCGGCTGGCACGCGACGAAGCGAAACGCGCCCGCCGAGCCGCAGCTCTCGCGGCCGCGCGGGCGGCCCGGCGGTCGACTCCGTCGCCTTCCGATGCGCGGTCGCGCGATGGGCCCGCGGGGCGCCGCTGTAAGCTTGCGAGCCGCGACATCGGGCGCCGCGGCCGGGCTTCTCAAACGAGTCCGCTGACGGCGGAGTCTCGCCTCCGGCGTCTTCCTCCGCGAGATCGCGCCCCGCATCCGCCGACGCCAAACGCGCTCTCGGCGCCTGATGCGCCCGCGGCTGGGCCCGCCGAACCAAACTGCGATTTGCCGGCCGCGACTTTGAGCTGCGCAGTCGGCGCGGTAGTCGATTCCGTCGCGCTGCGCCGCGCGCCCACCGATTGGCGCGCATCGCCGGCGGCAAACCGCGCTCGCGGCGCTGGGAAGCGCCGGGGCGGCGACGCGCCGAATCGAAACCGCGTGCACGCCCGCGGCTCCCGC
>DASQZT010000159.1:0-44010 GCA_035638575.1 Bryobacteraceae bacterium | reverse complement strand
GCATCCCTCGGGGCTGGGCGACCGCGAGGGCTCCAATCTCCTCTGCCTCAACGTGTACACGTCGAAGCTGCGGATTCCCGAAGGCTCGGTCGCGGCGGTGCGCGCCTGGGCGCTGGATGACCGCGGTGCCGCGGTCCTGATCGGGCAGGCGCCGGTGGAGAAGGATGGTTCGTTCTTTGTTACCGCGCCGAGCGAGACGCCGATCCGGTTCGAGTTGCTGGATCGCACGGGAAAATCCGCGGCGGTCGAGAAGGGGTGGTTCTGGGCGCGCCGCGGCGAACAGCGGGTGTGCGTGGGGTGCCACGCGGGCCCGGAGCGCGCGCCGGAGAACGCGGTGCCCGAGGTGCTTCGGCGAACCACGGAGCCGGTGCGGCTGAGGATCGGAGGCGCGAAATGAAGATGAATGCGCGAGGCGCCAAATGCTCCCTGGCCTGCCTGGCGATTGCGGTTTGCCTGGCGCAGACCGCTTCCGGTCCCATCCGTTTCGAAGAGGTGTCTGTGCAGGCGGGCATCCAATTCACCCACAGCTTCGGCGCCGAGAAGCTGGGATCGCTGCTCGAGAGCACCGGCGGGGGCGCCGTCTGGTTCGACTACAACAACGACGGCCTGATGGACCTTTACGTGACCAGCGGGAAGCCGCTGGGCGCGGGCATCCATCCCTATCCGTTGCGCAAGTCGCCCCAAACGCCGCCGTCCAACCATCTCTTTCGCAACGACGGCAAGGGACACTTCACCGATGTAACCCAGCAGGCGCACGTGGCGGGCGATTTGTTCAGCATGGCCGCCATCGCCGCCGACTACGACAACGACGGCAACGTGGATCTGCTGGTTACGGGATACGGCAGGGCCATCCTCTACCGCAACCGGGGCGACGGCACATTCGAGGATGTCACGGAGAAGGCCGGCATCAAGGTGCCCGGCTGGTCGATCGGCGCGGCGTGGCTGGATTACGACCGCGACGGATGTGTGGACCTGTTCGTCGGGCGTTACGTCAAGTTCGATCCGGAATACCGCAACTACTACGCCGCCGACAACTATCCCGGGCCGCTGGATTACGAGCCCGACACCGACGTGCTGTTTCACAACAACTGCAACGGCACTTTTACGGATGTGAGCGAGAAGAGCGGGATCGCCAAATTCAAGAGCCGGGCGATGGGCGTCACGGCGGCCGATTTCGACCTGGACGGCTACCCCGACATTTACGTGGCCAACGACAAGACCGAGAACTTCCTGTTCCACAACGAAAAGAACGGAACGTTTAAAGAGATCGCCCTGCCTGCCGGGGTGGCGTACGGACAGAACGGCGAGAACACTTCGGCCATGGGACCGGTGTTCGCGGATCTCGATTCCGATGGCCGCGTGGACCTGTGGGTCTCCGACTCGAAATACAACCGCCTCATGCGCAACACCGGCCGGTTGCCGTTCGAGGATGTGACCGAGCGCGCGGGCATCTCGCAACTGGCGGCGCAGTATGTGAGCTGGGGCACGGGCGTGCACGATTTCGACAACGACGGGCGCGACGACATTTTCATCGTTCACGGCGGCCTGATCCACATGGTTCCGCAGGAGCACACGGTCTTTCGCAACGCCGGCGGCATGAAGTTCGAAGACGTGTCGCGAGCGGCCGGGCCGTTTTTCGAGGTGAAGAGCGTGGGGCGGGGCGCGGCGTTCGGCGATTACGACAACGATGGAAAGATCGACGTCTTCATCGTGAACCTGGGCGGCCCGGCTTTCCTGCTGCACAACACTTCGCCGGGGACGAACCACTGGATTACAGTGAAGCTGGTGGGCCACAAGAGCAATCGCGACGGGATCGGCGCCCAGGTCGAAGTGCTGGCGGGAGGCGTGCGGCAGCAGCATGAGAGAATAGCGGGGTCCGGGTATTTGTCCGAGGACGATCCGCGCGTGCACTTCGGCCTGGGTTCGGCGGCCAAAGTGGAGCGGCTCACCGTAACGTGGCCCAGCGGGATCAGGCAGGTGATCCAGAACCCGCCGGTGGACCGCGTGATGGCGGTGGAGGAGAAGTAGCGCTTGAAGAGGAAGTCGGCCACGATCGGTGCGATTGCGTTGGCCCTGGCGACAATGAGCGCCCAGCCGCCGCGCGCGCGATATCCCTCGCCCATCGAGGTGGCCGTTTCTCCCGACGGTGCCAGGCTCTACGTGGTGTGCGAGGGCACCAACGAACTGGCCGTCTACGACCTCGGCTCGCGGAAGATTCTGCGGCGCATCGCGGTGGGGCACGTGCCCAAGGGGCTGGCACTCTCGGCGGACGGAAAGCGCCTGTGGGTGACGAACTCGTGGAGCGACACGGTGTCAGAGATCGACGCATCGTCGCTGGCGGTGGAGCGCAGCCTGCCGGCGGGGTTCGAGCCGACCTCGGTGGCGGTGGATCGCGATCAGCGTTTTTTGTACGTGGCGAACCGGATCAGCGACGATATCTCAATAATCGACCTGGCGTCGGGCGCCGAGACCAAGCGGCTGCTGGGCGGGCGCGGCACCAGCTACCTGGCGTTCTCCCCGGATGGCGGCCGCATCTACGGCACGCACATCTACCCCAACCCCGGCGCGCATCGTGCGCCGCCCGAATCCGAAATCACGGTGATCGACGCGGCCCGCCAGGTGGTGGCCGAGCGCTACCGTCTGCCCAACGCGGCCGGGATCTTCCACGTGGCCATTTCCTCGGACGGGCGGCTGGGCATGGCCGCGCAACTGCGTCCCAAGAACCTCATTCCGCTGGCGCACGTGGAGCACGGCTGGGTGTTCGGCAACTCGCTCTCGGTATTCGGTGAAGACATCGGCGATGTGGTGCAGATCCCCATCGACGAGTTGGACCGCTACTACACGCCGCCGTTCGGCGTGGTGCTGGCGGCGGACAAAAGCGTCGCCTATGTTTCGACCACGGGCTCGGACAGCGTCACCGTGATCGACGTGCGCAAGCTGGTGGAGTTGATTCGCTCCGCAACTCCGGCCGAACGCCGCGCGCTGGCCAACGACCTTTCGGCGTCCGCCAATTACGTGGCGGCACGGATTGCGGTGGGGTCCGGCCCCAAGGGGATGGCGCTTTCGCCCGACGGCAAGCAGCTCTACGTCGCCAACCGCACGGGGGACACGATTTCGATTGTGGACACGGCGTCGCGGCAGGTCTGCGATAATCTCTCGCTCGCGCCGCCGGCCGCGCTCACTCCGGAGCGCCGCGGCGAGCGCCTGTTCTTCAACGCGCGATTTGCCTTCCAGGGCCATTTCGGCTGCGCCAACTGCCACCTGGAATCGACCTTCGACGCGCTTCAGTGGGACCTGGAGCCGGACGGTTTCGGCAAGGACATCGTGGACAACCGCCTGCTCGAAGACGTGGCCGACACCGCGCCGTTCAAGTGGAACGGCTCCAATCCCAACCTCGAAACCGAGTGCGGCCCGCGCACCGAGAAGTTCTTCTACCGCTCGGAGAGCTACGACGGATGGGAGCTGGCCGACCTGGTGGCCTACATCAAAGCCATGCCGCTCCGCCCCAACCGTTTCCGCATGGCGAATGGCGAGCTGACGCCGGCGCAGGAGCGCGGCAAAGCCATTTTCGAGCGGACCCGGAGGAAGGACGGCACGCCCATTCCCGAGGCCAACCAGTGCCCGGTGTGCCACTCCGGGCCGCATTACACCAACCAGCACCTGGCCGATGTGGGGACCGGCAAGACGACCGACCGCTCGCCGATCCTCGATGTGCCGCAGTTGACCAACATCGCGCTGACCGCGCCCTATCTGCACGACGGCTCGGCGCGCACGCTGGAAGAAATCTGGACGGTGTTCAACCCCAAAGACACGCACGGCGTGAGCAACGATCTGCAGAAAGACGAGCTCAACGACCTGATCGAATATTTGAGGACGCTATGAGGAATACGTTGGCCATCGTGCTCGTCGCGGCCTCGGCGGCTTTGGCGGCCGACCCCGAAATGCCGCGCTTCCGCTGGGAGAATTTTACGGCGGCCAACGGGTTGCCCGACGATCACATCTTCAACGTGTGCGTGGACGGCAAGCGCGTATGGGCGGCGACGGAGAACGGCCTGGGGCTGTACGAGAACGGCAAATGGAAGGTGTACCGGCCCGCCGACGGCCTGGCACACCGCGCGGTGCTCGGTGTCGCCGCGGACAGGCGCACGGGCGACATCTGGGTCGCCACCATGGGCGGATTGAGCCGCTTCTCGGCCGGACGGTTCTTCAATTACACGCAGCTCTCGAGCGGCCTGTCGAACGACGTGGTGTACGGCGTCGCCGTGGAGGGCGATTCGGTGTGGGTGGCGACCGCTGCCGGCGGCAGCCGCCTGAATACGCGCACCGGCCAGTGGACCTTGTTCAACGAGCGCAACACTCCGATGTACGAGATCTGGACGTACGCGGTGAACGCCACGCCGTCCAAGGTCTACTACGCGGTCTGGGGCGGCGGCGTGCTCGAATACGACGTCAAGACCGACCACTGGAAGGACTACAACGACCCGGACGGCGAGACCGAGATGGTGCTCTACAAGGACCAGGGGCTGATTCACGAAATCACCACGTCGGTCAGCTACGCCGAGAAGGACGGGATTCTGTGGGTGGCCACGTACTTCGGCGCCAGCCGCTACGACGGCCGCAACTGGAAGAACTTTCTGAACAAAGACAGCGGCCTGCCCAGCAACTTTTTGAACCAGGTGAAGGCGGTGGACGGGCATCGCGCGTGGTTTTCGACGGACAAAGGGCTGGCTTACCTGGATGGCGATACCTGGGCCGTGTACCGCCCGGCGCTGGACACCGGCAAGCCGGAGATGCTGATTCGCGATGCGGCGGGCAAGACGACCCGCGTCGAGACGGATACGGCTCCGGCGCATCACTACGTTCTCGCCGTGGATTTTCAGGGAGACGATATCTGGGTGGCGACGGCCAAGGGCCTGAGCCATGGAATCCGGATCAAATAGGAGGCCAGGAAGATGCGCGTGACCATCGCGGAAGCGCTCAATCAGATCGCGGGCGCGACGACCATCGGGAAGAAGCCGATCCGCGCCCCGGGAGCGCTGAACGAGGCGTACAGCTACGCGCGCCCCAGTTCGTTCTCGCGGGGCCTGCGGCTCGATTTGAACGGCATCGCGATCCTGCTGATTTCCGGGACAGCCAGCATCGGCCCGAATGGGGAGACGCTCCACGCGGGCGATTTCCGGGCGCAGACGCGGCGCACCTTCTCCAACATCACGGCGCTGCTCGAAGCCGAGGGCGCCACGTGGCGCGACGTGGTGCGCACCACCTGCTACCTGCGCGACATCGAACGCGATTACGCCGCGTTCAACGAGGAGCGCACCGCCTTTTACCAGGAACAGGGACTCGATCCGCTGCCCGCCTCGACTGGCATCCAGGCCATACTGTGCCGGCCCGAGCTGCTGGTGGAGATCGAAGCGATCGCCATGTTCCGGGCGCGGAAGGAGTGATGGCGATGGCGGCAGGCAAGGGTTGTGTGGATGACGGTCCCTGGCGGGAACGTCTCTGGCGCTTGAACCGTTGCGCGACGGCGCGAACAGGCGAGCACGGCTCGCCTGGACCGATTGACAATCGGTCCGCAGGTTGCCAACCTGCCCCACAAGGTTTCTGGAAAGTGAAGATGCGCCGCGGCGTTGGCTGCGCCACAGGTTGGCTGATCGCGCTCCTATCGGCGGGATGTTTGTGGGGCCAGGCCGCGGCGCCTTGCTCCTGCGGCGCCAACCCTCCCGGCCCGCCGCGGAATCGGGAACTGCGTCCTTATGCCAACGAACCCGAAGACATGCGGCCGTTCTCCAAATTCACCGTGCCGTACTACGAGAACTACGAAACGCTGGTGGAGTATAACGGCGCGGCCCGGGATGTGCCGGCGGTAAAACCGGAAGCGATCGACGAGGTGCGCATCGGTTTTCTCGGGCCGGTGGAGAACCATCCCGACGAACGGCTCGGCAAGATGATGCTCGCGGGAGCGCAGTTGGCCATCGAAGCAGCCAACGCCCGCGGCGGGTATTGCGGCAAGCCGTTCCGGCTGATGGTGCACAACGACAAGGCGGTGTGGGGAGCCTCCAGCAACGAGATGGTCCAGATGGCCTACGACGAAAAGGTGTGGGCCATGCTGGGTTCCATCAGCGCCGATTCCACGCACATCGCGCTGCGCGTCTCCCTCAAGGCCGAGGTCCCGATTGTCAACAGCGCTTCGACCGATCCGACGATCCCCGAAACCATCATCCCCTGGTATCTCACCACCATTCAGGACGACCGCGTGCAGAGCTATACGCTGGCGCGGCGGATTTACACCGACCTCGGATTGAAGCGGATCGCGCTGCTCCGCGTGAACGACCGCTACGGCCGGTTCGGCGTGCTCAAGTTCAAGGATGCATCGCGGCGGCTGGGCCATCCGGTGGTGATCGAGCAGAAATATATGCCGGGGGACCAGGACTTCCGGCGCGCCTTGCGCATCATCGGGGAATCGGGCGCCGACGGAATCGTGATCTGGGGCGATGCGGCGCCGGCGGGCGGCATCCTCAAACAGATGCGCGAGATGGGGATGAAGCAGCGGGTGTTCGGCAGCTTCCGCGTGTTGGGCGACGACATGCTGCGCATCGCCGGGGATGCGGCCGAGGGCCTCGAAATCGTGTTCCCGTTCGATCCGGCGCGCGACGACCCCGCCTGGCTGGCCTTCAACCAGGCGTTTCAGAAGCGATTCGGCAACCGCCCGGAGGTGTTTGCGTCGCTGGCTTACGACACCATGAACATCCTCTTGCAGTCCATCTGCCGCGCCGGTTTGAACCGCGGCAGGATTCGCGATGCGCTCACCGGACTGGAGAGCTACAAGGGTGTCACCTCCGAGATGACGTTCGATCCGAATTGCAAGAACATCGTGCCGATGTACCTGGCGACGGTGCACGGGGGCAAATACGAGTTCCGGCGGTACGCCATGCAATTGCCTTATGCCAAGGTGGGCGACGCGGGCGTGGAATATAACGGCCCTCCGATTGGCGATCTGCCGCCCGGCCCGGTGCGCATCGGAATTTTCGGTCCGGATGCGGTCCGCGTGGCCGCCAGCTTGTCACCGCTGATCGAGGCGCGCGGCGGGCGTTACTCGCTGGTCGCGGTGGCATCCGACGCGCTGTGGGGAAAGGCCTCCGATGAACTGGTGAAGCTGATTTACGAAGACCATGTGCTGGGGCTGATCGCGACCGACCGCAATTCGAGCCACCTGGCGGAGCAGCTCGCGGTCAAATCCTTCGTGCCGCTGATAGCGGTCACGGCGGACCGGGACGTGACCGCGGTCAATATTCCGTGGGTCTTCCGGCTGCCTTCGGGCACTCCGGTCGAGGCCGCGCTGCGGTGCATCCTCGACGCCGCGGATAAGGCGGGCCCGAATCGCGGGCGCCTGCGCGATCGCCTGGCTGCCGGGGCGGCATCGGCGGACGGATTGCGGTTCGATTCGAAAGGGGAAGTGCTTCCGCGGTAGAGGTGAGAGAGGCGCCGGACGATTGGAGATCGACATGAAGAACTTGACGCGTAGGGATATGTTCAAGACCAGCCTGGCCGCGCCGGCGGCAGTTGTAGTGGCGGCGGAGACCGCCATGGGCGAGGAAGCCCAGGCACAGGCCGCGCCGCCTGCAACCGCGGCTGGGGGGGCCGGCCGGGAACGCCTGCTGCTGGATTTCGGCTGGCGCTTCCACTTCGGTCACGCTACCGACCTGGCGCAGGACTTCAATTTCAGGGGCAACTTCTCCAAGACCGGAAACTTCGGTCCGCTCGCCACGCTGCTCTTCGACGACAACGAGTGGAAGGCCGTCGATCTGCCTCACGACTGGGCCATCGAGCTGCCCTTCCAAAACGATCCCGCGCTCTCCAGCAAAGGGTTTTATCCGCTGGGACGGTCCTACCCCGCCACCAGCATCGGCTGGTATCGCCGCATCTTCGAGCTGCCGGCCTCCGACACCGGCAAGCGCATCACCCTGGAATTCGACGCCGCCTACCGCGAGGCCACCGTCATCTTCAACGGCTTCTACATCGGCAGGCACATCGGCGGCTACGACCCGTTCAGCTTCGACGTCACCGATTTCGCCTCCCCCGGCGCGAGGAACGTGCTGCTGGTCCGCGTGGACGCCACCCAGAGCGACGGTTGGTTCTACGAGGGCGCCGGCATTTACCGGCATGTCTGGCTGGTGAAGACCAACCCGGTACACGTGAAGAAGTGGGGCGCGTTCGCACGCGCGCAGGTGCGGCCCGGCGAAGCCACGGTGCAGATTCGCACGGAGGTGGAGAACCACGGGAAGGGCGCGCAGAGCACGCGGGTCACCTCGACCATTCTCGATCCCTCGGGCCGGGCGGTGGGGAAAGCGGCCACGCCGCCGGCGTCGATCGCGGAGGAGGGAGAGCATACCTACGAGCAGCAGGTGGTGGTGAAGGCGCCCGCGCTGTGGTCGCTCGAACAGCGCAATCTGTACAAGCTGGTGACCGAGGTGGAGGCGGGCGGCGGCGTCACGGACCGCTACGAGACGCGGTTCGGCATCCGCACGTGCGAGTTCGACGCGGAGAAGGGCTTCTTCCTCAATGGCAAATCGGTCAAACTCAAGGGAACCTGCAATCACCAGGACCATGCGGGCGTGGGCGCGGCGCTGCCGGACGCGGTGCAGCACTTCCGCATCCGGAAGCTACAGGAGATGGGCTGCAACTCGTTGCGCACCTCGCACAACCCGCCCACTCCGGAGTTGCTGGACGCCGCCGATGAACTGGGCATGCTGGTATTTGACGAGACCCGCATGATGTCGTCGAGCCCCGAGGGCTTGGGCCAGTACGAAAACCTGGTGCGGCGCGACCGCAACCATCCGAGCGTCTTCATGTGGTCGATGGGCAACGAGGAAGGGACGGCGGCGACCGACCGGGGCTTCCTGATCCTGAGCGCGATGAAGGCCGTATCGACCAGGCACGACGGCTCGCGGCCGGTCTCGATCGCGCCGCTCGGCGGCAACAACATGGGCAAGTTCGGGTTCGCCGCGCTGGACGTGCAGGGCTACAACTACGCCGATCCGGCGGCAGAGGCGTTCCATAAAGCCAATCCGAAGGTCCCCGTGATGGGCACCGAGCAGGTGAGCGCGGTGGCCACGCGCGGCATCTACGTGATGGATCCGCAGCACGGCTACGTCGGCTCCTACGACCCCTACACCACCACCGGCCGGGCCTCCTGCGAAGGATGGTGGAGCTTCTGCAACGCGCGGCCGTGGCTTGCCGGAGGCTTCATCTGGACGGGCTTCGACTACCGCGGCGAGCCTTCGCCCTACCAGTGGCCCAACATCAGCTCGCAGTACGGCATTATCGATACCTGCGGCTTCCCCAAGGACAGCTTCTTCTACTTCCAGGCGTGGTGGACGGCGAAGCCGGTGCTGCACCTGTTTCCGCACTGGAACTGGCCGGGGATGGAAGGCCAGGAAATCGCGGTGTGGGTGTACTCCAACCTGGACCGGGTGGAGTTGTTCCACAACGGCCAGAGCCTGGGCGCCAAGGACATGAAGAAGGATTCGCACCTGGCGTGGAACGTCAAATACGCTCCCGGCGCGATCGAGGCGCGGGGATTCAAAGACGGCAGGCAGGTGATGACGGCCAAGCGCGAGACCACGGGACCGGCGGCGAAGCTCGTGCTCACCGCGGACCGCCAGGAGATTTCGGCCGATGGCGAGGACGTGGCGATGTTCGCGGTCGAAGTGCAAGACGCACAGGGCCGCCCGATGCCGGTAGCCGATAACGAAGTGAATTTCCGGGTCTCCGGCCAGGCGAAAGTGATCGGCGTCGGAAACGGCGATCCGACCTGCCACGAATCCGATCAGGGCAGTTCGCGGAAAGCTTTCTGCGGTCTCTGCATGGCACTGGTCCAATCCGCCAAGGCAGCGGGAAACATCACCGTCGAGGCCAGCTCGCCCGGATTGACCCCGGCCAGCCTCACGATCTCCTCGAAAGCCGTGAAGCTTCGGCCCCAAGTGGCCGTTTGGGAGCGCGAGGTCCCGGCAGGTTCGGGCATCACGGGCCTGTGGAGGCCGGAACCGGTAGTCGCGGCGGCGGGCCGCGGCGGTTTCGGCGGCGGGGCGGCCGGCGGGATCTTCACGTTCCGGCAGGACGGGAATGCCCTCACGGGAAGCGTTGAGGGTGCCGGCGGTGGCCGTGGCGGCGGTGGCGGCGACACGCCTGTCGCGATCGCGGACGGCAAAGTGGATGGCGCCAACATCTCCTTCAGTGCCGCGGGCGCCACCTACACGGGAACACTGAAAGGAGACGTGATCGAGCTTCAGCGCACTGGCGGCGGAGCCATGGGCGGGCGAGGAGGACGCGGCGCCCCCGCCGAGCCGGCCGGACCGCGCCCGGCTATCGGGCCACCGCCCGACGGATCAGACCCGTCGAACGGAGCTTTCGTCGGCCTCGGGAGGGGCGGTGCGGGAGGACGCGGGCCGCAAACACCCGCGCCCATAGTCCTTCACAGGGCGAAGCGGTAAGCATGTTGGGCCGGTTGCCGTGCCGAAGAGGGCCGCGGTTGACCGCCTGTGCCGTGTTGGCGGCGGTCCTCTGCTGCGGAACCTCGGTTCGCGCCGAGTCCGGACCGCAGCCGCCGTGTGGAGCGGAAACCGTCCCGCCGATCCCCACGCTGGAGGCATCCCCCACCGTTCGTTTCTGGAACGCTTCCGATTTGGATGCATGGAAGCCACCTGCCTGCACGGGCTGGACGCCGTCCGGCTTCTCGACCATCGTAGTGACGGCTGCGCGCTTTCGGTTCGCCGCAGGCCTCGATGGACTGCGGCGCCGAATCGGGGCGGTTTCCGAAACTGCCGGAATGCTCTATTGGTCCGCTACGCAGAAACGTTGGCAGAAGTTGATTCTCGAGGCACATGCTTCGCCGGGACCGGACAGCGATCGGAGTCGCCCGGACTTCTCCGTGGAAGAGATCGCGGAAGGCCGAACCCTCTTTCTACAGCAGGAGGACAACCTGTTCGGTACCGTGACATACCGAATGCGGATCAGAAGGGCCTCCGCCGGTAGTCTCGTGTTCGACCTCGAGAACGCCACCACTATCCGATACCTGAGGATCCCGTTGTTTCAGCCCGGCGAGGTGCAGTCGATCTACTACCTCGAAAGAGAAGCGGCGGACGTTTGGCGCTATTATGCGATCGCCCGCAGCAACGGGAGGGCAACCGGCTTGATGGCCGGGCATGAGGCATCGGCCATCAATCGCGCGGTGGCCTTTTACCGGCGGCTGGCCGGCATTCCGAGCGATCGGGAACCTCCCGCGTCGCGCTGAGTCAATCAGAACTCGAAACGGGCGATGATCTGGCCGGTCCGAGGCGCGGGATAGGTGCCGCCCACGGCGTTGGAACTGATCGCCGTGTAATTCATGTAGCCGAAGCCGCCGGTCAACTGGCCGGCGGGATTGTGGGTCGGCGGGTTCGACGGGCTCCCGGTGCTGGGATCCGTCACCACCTCATTCCGGTTGAAGGGGTTGAAGAACTCCGCCCGGATGCTGAACGACATGCGTTCCCGAATCGGGAATCGCTTCCCGATGCTCATCGACTCCACGGGCCGCCGCTGGCCGCGGAAGTCGTTGTAGTAGGCCGTGCCGGTGCCCCACGTGCCGGCCGCCTGGTCGACCCACGCGGCGGGATTCAGCACGATGTCCTTGGTCGGATCGATGCAGCCGCAATTGATGTTCTTCAGGTACAGGGGCTGGCCCGGGACCCGGAACTCGCGCGTGCCCTGGCCGGGCAGATACGTGCCCAGGCTGTTGTTCGATCCCGGCGCCGCCAGCAGCGGGCCGCTGGCGTACTGGTTGATCGTTCCGATCGTCCAGCCGGCAATGATGGCGCGCGCCACTCTGTTATTCTTCACGAAGCCGTAAGGCTGGATCGTGTAGTTCACGCTGAAGCTCAGGATATTCGGTATATCGTTGGTGGGCGAGAGGCTCCGGAAAGTGCTCCGGTTGAAAATGTTTCCGGACCCCGAAAAGCTGTCCAGAACCTTGGCGAACGAGTAGGCCCCGGTGAGGGTAAGACCGTGGGAGTATCGCTTGGTTATTTTCGCCTGGAAAGAGTCGTACCAACTGTTCCCCAGCGGAGACCACGTCGATCCGATACCGCTGTACTGAGGAAACGGCTTGAGGGACTGGACCACGCTGCCGGTGTCCGGATAGTTGGCGTAGGGCTTGGTGAACCCGGCAGCCACCGCCACCGGCGAGGTGATCGCCGAGGTGAGCAGCGTGCGCGTCGCGGGATTGGTAATGTCGAGCCCCAGGTTCTGCAGATAGGCCGGAGTGTAGGAATCGCGATTGACCAGGTTGCTGCCGGCATTGAGCCACACGGCCCGGTTGCCGACGTATGCTCCTTCCACCACCAGGTTGGCCATGACTTCCCGCTGGAGCGAGACGTTCCATTGGTCGACGCGGGGAGGACGCCCGCCGTTGGGGTCGATCAGGGACGGAGCGCCTTGCACCGCCCCCAGGGGATTCACCAGCAGGCCGGGATTGTAACTGGCTCCGTAGAGAGCCTGCGGATCCCAGCTCAGTCCCGTCGATAACTGGCCGGCCTGCACGCCGTTGCCCGGCGCCGTGAAGTTGATGGTGTTGTATCCCATGCCCTGGCTGTTGCCGGCGCCGATATAAGCGAAGGTATCGACCGTGGAGTAGCTGATGCCCCAGCCGGCCCGCAAAACCGTCTTCGGGGTAAGCTGGTAGGCCAGCCCCACTCGGGGAGAGACGGCGTACGGATACGTGTTCACCAGGTCGCAGTTGCAGCGGCCGGCTCCCGGCCCTTCATACAGCACTCCTCCCAGCCTGCCGTTGGCGTTGGGATTCGCAACCGTCGCGCTGAACGTGCTGGTGCGGTGCCACAGCTCCCTCATGGGCAGTTGCAAGTCGTACCGCAGGCCGTAATCCAGCGTCAGCTTGCGGCTGATTTTCCAGTTGTCCTGGACGAAAAAGCCCCACGTCGAGCGCCGGTACTGCGGGTCCACGGTGTTGCTGATGTTGGCGCTGTCGAAAGAGCCCAGCAGGAAGCTGGCGAAGTTGTAGCCGATTCCGGTGCCGCTGGGAAGCGTCTGGCCGTAGAGCGGCTGGCCCGTTTCGGAGCTGCTGAAGCCGAATGCGGGGCTCAGGCCGATGTAGCTGACATTGGTGAAGGTGTCGATCTTCCACTCGCCGCCGGTCTTGTAGGTGTGGTTGCCGTGCACCCAGGTAAGCTGGGCCACCCCCGTCGGCTTCACCATCAGATAGAGGCCGCGGTTGCCCGGACCGAGGGCTGCGGACATGCCACCAAAGGTGCTGCCGCCCAGGGTGCCGGCGCTGAAGCGCGGGTACCCGGTACCCGGCGCGCCGATGATCCCGATCTGTTTCGAGTCGTAATCCGCGCTCTCCGCGGGCACCGAGTCCGGGTTGTGATACCGCTGTATCCCGGCTCCCAGGTGCAGCAGCAGCGTGGGCTTCAGCGATTGATCGTAGTTGACCCGGAACGTCTTGCTGTGAATGATCTGGTCGCGCACCTGCGAGAGAGGCTCCGGAAAGCCGTCGACGCCGTTACTCTTGTTGGTGTTCTCCTGCGAATAGTAGCCCGTGATCTTGGCCGTTTCCTTGAAGTTGTGATCGATCTTGACGGAAGGGATCGCCTGCAGCTTCCAGAACGGACCCTGTTCCACGTAGTTGTTCACCAGGGTGTCGGCAATATTGGGCTTCGGAAAGGTGGACATGATCTTCACCGTTACCGGATCGAACCGGCTCACGGGAATGATGTTGTTCGGGAACATGTTCAGCACCCGCCGGCCGCTCGAGTCGATCACCGTGGTCGCCGGGTCGTAGATGGCGTTCTGGAGAATCGGCCGGCCGGCGAAGTCCGTGCCCAGGTTGCGCCCCAGGATCGAGCTGAAATCGCCGCCCCGCAAGGCCGAGTCGGGAACCGTCACAATCCCGTTGTACAGGTTCTCGCGGTCCCGGTACCGCTCCCAGTTGAAGAAAAAGAACGTCTTGTTCTTCCCGTTGTAGACCTTCGGGATCCACACCGGTCCGCCGGCCGAGAAGCCGCCGTCGGCCAGGTGCTTGACGATCTGGACATGCCCGCCCTGGCCGTTGTCGGTGAACGGCAAGCCCGCGTTGAAGGCCGTGTTCTGCAAGTAAATGTAGCCGCTGCCGTGGAGCTGGTTGGTCCCGCTGCGCGACGTGAAGTTGTACAATCCGCCGGAGACGATGCCGAATTCCGGAGCGAAGTTGGAGGTCTGAAGCGTAAATTCCTGGACCGCTTCCACCGAGGGCTGCGACTCGTCGGAGACGCGCGGGTCCAAAGCGCTGCTCGATTCCTGGCCTTCGAAAATGATGCGGAACGACTGGTTGAACCCGTTCACCGTGACGTTGTTCCAGCCGTTGATGGAGGCCCCCGGCGTCAGTTGGGTGAACGACAGCGGATTGCGGATGGCGCCCGCGCCAATGCCGAAATTGATCGGCAGATCATTGATTTGCGCGCCCGTGATGGTGGTGGACTGCTCGGCGCTTTCCGTCTTGAGCATCGACGATTCGGCGGTCACCTCGACCGACTCCGCCGCGGTGCCGACTTTCAGCACCACGTCGACTCGCGTCGTAACCGCGACCTGCACTTCAATGTTGGTCTGCGAGTATTTGCTGAAACCCGCCCGCTCCACTGTGAGCGTGTAGGTCCCGACCGGCAGCGCCGGAACGGTATAGTTGCCGGTGGCCGTGGCTACCGTGTCGGACCGCGTGCCGGTTTCAACATTTGTTAACGTGATTTGGGCGCCTGGGATTACCGCGCCCGAAGGATCCGCGATCGTGCCGGTGATGGCTCCGCGGTCGCTTTGTGCGATCGCGGACACTGCCAGCAGAACAAATGTGCCAATTACACAAAACAGCCTGGTCACAAGTCACTCCCCTGCACCAGACTATGTCACCTTTGGCGGCCGTAGTCAACTATAAAGATCCGAATATTCCGAATTTGATACGGTCAAGCATCGACGCTGAAACGAGCCGCAGCCCTCATCCTCGCCGGTCATAGCCGGCATCGAGGCGCATGGGTTCCATCCGCGTTCGAGCCTCGGGGATCGCCGAAGCCAGGTCAGAACTCGAAGCGCAGCACCACCTGCCCCGTGCGCGGAGTGGGGTAGGTGTTGTTCTGATTGTTGGTCGTAATCGCCGTATAGTTTACAAACCCGAAGCCGCCGGTCAGCAAACCGTTGGAGTAGGTCGCCGGCGCAATTCCCGGCCCCGAGGTTTGGGGCGGCGGCAGCGATACATTCCGGTTGAAGATGTTGAAGAACTCTCCGCGGATCCGGATCGTCACCCGCTCCCGGATGGGGAAAGCCTTCCCGATGCTCATCGACTCGGAGGGGCGGCGTTGTGCGCGAAAATCGTTGTAGTAGACAGCCGCATTTCCCCAGACACCGGGCGCCTCGTCGGTCCATGCCGCCGGGTTCAGAATGGTCTGCTTGGTGGGGTCGTAGCAGCCGCAGTTCGGATTCTGCAGGAACAGCGGTTGCCCGGGCACGCGGAACATCCGGCTCGACTGACCAGGCAGGTAAGTTCCCAGAGCGTTGTTCGAGCTGGGGGCCGCGATCAAACTGCCGCTGGCGTATTGCAGCACCGCGCCAACGGTCCAATCGGCCAGCACCTTTCGGGCGACCTTGTTCTTGGCTACGAATCCGTATGCCGGCAGCCGGTAGTTGGAGTTGATCGTCAGGATATGCGGCTGCGAATAGGATGCGAGGCCCTTGAAGGTGCTCCGGTTGTAGATGTTCCCGTTGCCCTCGAAGCTATCCAGGTTCTTGGAGTACGCGTAGGATGCGGAGAAGTCCAGGCCGTGCGAATAGCGCTTGGTGATCTTCCCCTGAAAAGAGTCGTACCAGGTGTCGCCCAGGGGCGCCCAGATGGTGCCGACGGTCCCGTACTGCGGGAACGGCCGCAGGCTCTGGATCACCGAGCCCGTGGCCGGGAAGTTGGCATACGGCAACTTGAACCCGGCCGCCACCGCCGTCGAGGAGGTGATGGACGAGGTCAGAAGGTTGCGCACCGTCGGGTTGGTGATGTCCAGCCCCATGGCCGTCAGCGTAGCGGGGTTGACCGTGTTGTAAGCCACCAGGTTGTTGGCGAGGATCCACGCGCCGCGGTTGCCCACATACGCGCCTTCGGCCACTAGATTCTGGGCGATTTCCCTTTGCAGGGAGACGTTCCACTGGTTCACCCTGGGCGGCCGCCCGCCGTTGGGATCGATGACCGACGGCGCGGAGTTCGTGCCGGTAGTGCTCACCAGCAGGCCGGGGTCGTACGACGCGGCATAAAGAGCGCTCTGGCTGTACACGAACCCGTTGGACAGTTTCCCCGCCGGGAGGCCGTTGCCGGGGGACGGGAAGCTGATGGTATTGAAGCCCATGCCCTGACTGTTGCCGCCGCCGATGTAAGCGAAGTAATTGGTGTAGTTGTAAACCAGTCCCCACCCGGCCCGGATCACCGTCTTGGCGTTCAGTTGATACGCCAGGCCAAGGCGCGGGCCAACGGCGAAGGGATAGGTGTTGACCAGGTCGCAGTTGCAACGGCCCGTGCCGTTCCCTTCATAGATGACGCCGCCTAAACGGCCATTGGCGGCTGGATTGACCACGGACGCGTCGAACCCGCTGGTACGGCTGTTCAGTTCCCGCATGGGCTTCTGCAGATCCCACCGCACTCCGTAATCGAGGGTCAGCTTGCGCGTGACCTTCCAGGTGTCCTGCAGGAACAAGGCCCATCCCGACTTGCGATACTGCGGCGCCGACACGTTGCCCAGACTGGCGCTGTTGTAATAGCCCATCAGGAGGCTGGCGAAGGCATTGCCGATCGTGGTTCCACCGGGGATGACGCCGCCGTACAGCGGTTGCGCCGTCTGCGCGGTGCTGAACCCAACCGCGGGGCTCAGGCCGATGGCCGAGTAATTGGTGAACGCGTCGATCTTCCACTCGCCACCGGTCTTGAAGGTGTGATTGCCGTGGACCCAGGTCATCTGCGCCAGGGCCGTGGGCTTGGTGTCGTAATAGGCTCCGCGGTTCGACGGACCGAAATTCGTCGAGGTGGCGGAGGGCGATTGCGACAGGCCGCCCCACGTGTTGTTGCCCACACCGGAAAGGCGCGGGAATCCCGTGCCCGGCGCGCCCACGATGCCCAGCAGTCCGGCTTCGTCGAAGCTCGTGTTCACCGCCGGGGAGGAGTCGGGGTTCACGTACCGCTGCACGCCCGCGCCCATGTGCAGCAGAAGGTGCGGGGACAGGGTATCGTCGAAATTGATGCGCGCATTGGTGCCTAGAATGTGGATCGCGCGCCGGATCGAGATGGGGTCCGGAAAGCCGTCCTGCCCCACGTCTTTGTCGGTGATTTCCTTGGCGTAGTACAAGCTCATCCGGGCCGCGGAAGTCAGGTTCTCGTCGATCTTCACCGACGGCAGATCCTGAACCTTGTGGAAAGGCGTCACCAGGGCGTAGTTATAGGCGATGGCGCCGGGGACGGTGGGTTCGGGAATGTACTTCAGTATCTTCGCCGCCACGGGGTCGATTTGAGATTGCGGTATGGCGTTGCCGGGGAAGGGCTGGAGCACGTAGCGGCCGCTGCTGTCGGTGACCGTGGTCCCCGGATCGTAAATCGTGTTTTCCAGAATCGGCCGCCCGGCGAAATCGGTGCCCAGGTTGCGGTTTGTCAGAATGCCGCTGAAATTGCCGGCCCGCATTGCGTCGGTGGGTACGGTTCCCAGGCCGAGGTTGGTCTGGCTGTGGTCGCGATACTTTTCGTAGTTGAAGAAGAAGAAGGTCCGGTTCTTGCCGTTGTAGACCTTGGGGATGTACACGGGTCCGCCGAAAGAAACGCCGCCATCGAGGCGCCTTTCAAAGGGGCGGCTGTGGTGCCCTAGCCCGTCGTTGGTGTACGGAATGCCCGCGTTCAGGTCTTCGTTGGTGGCATAGAGATAGGCGCCGCCGTGAATCTGGTTGGTTCCACTGCGGGCCGTGAAGTTGAACAATCCGCCAGCCACCTGCCCGAACTCCGCCGCGAAATTGGAAGTCTGCAAAGTGAACTGCTGGACGGCCTCCACCGAGGGCTGCACTTCGTCCGAGGCTCGGCCATCCAGGCCGTTGTTGGATTCCTGGCCTTCGAACAGAATGCGGAACGAATCCGCCGGAAGCCCGTTCACGTTGATCTGGTTCCAACCGGTCATCATCGAGCCCGGCGTCAACTGGACGAACGAGAGCGGATTCCGCAGCGCTCCCGCGCCGATCCCGTAGTTCATCGGCAGGGTGTTGATGGTGTCGCCCCCAATCGAGCTGGATTGCTCCGCCGTCTCGGTCTTGAGCATGCTGGCGTCGGCGGACACTTCCACCGTCTGCGTAGCCTGGCCTACCTGCAAGGTCACGTCGACACGCGCCGTCTCCGCAACCTGCACCAGGATGTTGGATTGGTCGTACCGGGCGAAGCCGGGTTGCTCCACCGAAAGGGTGTACCGGCCCACGGACAGCGACGCGATCGCGTAGTTGCCTGTGGGGGTTGTACTGGTTTCTTGCTTGATGCCGGTTCCGCTGTTGGTCAGGATCACTTTAGCGCCAGGGACGACTGCCCCGCTGGAATCCACTACCGTTCCGGTAATGGTTCCGCGGTCGCTTTGAGCAAGCGCAGGCGCTGCCAGAAGAACAATTGCGACGATTACACAAAGTAGCTTCCGCAAGACGTGCCTCCGACCAGAATATCCCACCTCCCATGCCCGCAGTCAACCATGATAGGACCCGAATATTCCGTATTTGATATGATCAATTCCGTCGATGAAAAGTGCCGCCGCAGTCATCCTCGCCGCCGGTCTCGCCTGGGCCGCCCGTCCGGACGCGGCAGGCCTCTCCCCGGTCACCATCGACTACCCCGAGGAAGGCGCCGTGTTCCCACCCGAGATCACCCCGCCCACCTTTCTCTGGCGCGATGCCGCCGAAAATGCGCGCGCGTGGCTCATCGAAGTGACGTTCACCGACGGCTCGCCCGCGATCCGCATCCACTCCCCGGGCGACCGGCTGCACGTCGGCGAGATCGATCCGCGCTGCGTGTCGGGCAACAACGAACTACCCCGGCTGACGCCGCAGCAGGCCGCGGCGCGGACCTGGATTCCCGATTCCGCCGTCTGGAGCGGGATCAAGAAGCACTCCGTGGGGCATCCCGCGAAGTTGACCATTTCCGGCTTCAGCGACCGGAAGCTCCACCACGCGGTTTCCCACGGCTCGGTTGCCATTCGGACATCCGAGGATCCCGTCGGCGCGCCCATCTTCTACCGCGACGTTCCGCTGATGCCCGCCGAATTGGAAAAGGGCGTCATCAAACCGCTGGCGCCCGCGGCCATACCGCTGATCAACTGGCGGCTGCGCGATATCGCCGAACCGCGCAGCCAGGTAGTGCTCTCAGGCATGCACACCTGCGCCAACTGCCATTCCTTCTCCGCCGACGGCAAAACCATGGGAATGGACCTCGACGGGCCGCAGAACGACAAGGGCCTGTATGCCATCGCCGCCGTCCAGCCGGCGATGTCCATACGGGACGAAGACATCATCACTTGGAAATCCTTTCGCGACCAGCCTTCCGGCCCCATGCGGGTCGGCTTCATGTCCGCCATCTCGCCCGACGGCCGCTACGTCGTCACCACCGTCGGCGTGGAGCAGGACTTGAGCCGCAATTTCTACGTCGCAAATTTCAAAAACTACCGCTTCCTCCAGGTGTTCTATGCCACCCGTGGCGTCCTCACGGTCTACGACCGGACTACCGGGCAACGCCATTCCCTTCCCGGCGCCGATGACCCACGCTACGTGCAGACCAATGCCACCTGGAGCCGCGATGGCAAATACCTGGTGTTTGCGCGGGCGGAAGCAAAGGACGCCTATCCCGAGGGCCGCAAGCTGGCCGAATACGCCAACGACCCCAACGAGACCGAGATCCGGTACGACCTCTACCGCGTTCCGTTCAACGGGGGCCAGGGGGGACAGGCGGAGCCCATTGCCGGAGCCTCGCGCAACGGCATGAGCAATTCCTTCCCCAAGGTTTCGCCCGACGGCCGCTGGATCGTCTTCGTCCAGGCGCACAATGGCCTGCTGATGCGCCCCGACAGCCAGCTTTACATCGTGCCGGCGGCGGGCGGCGTGGCGCGGCGGCTGCGCGCCAATACCCCCCTCATGAATTCGTGGCACAGCTTCTCGCCCAACGGACGGTGGCTGGTGTTTTCCTCCAAGGCCCATTCTCCGTACACCCAGATGTACCTGACGCACATCGACCAGGAGGGCAACGACACCCCCGCGATTCTGATCGAGGGCAGCACCGCCGCCAACCGCGCCGTGAATCTTCCGGAGTTCGTGAACATACCCCCCGGCGGCCTGGCCAAAATCGAGGTGCCCGCAGCCGAGTTCTACACCCGCTTCGACCGCGCCTGGGAGTTGGCCGAAAAGGGGCAGCACGAAGCGGCGGCCGCGGCCTGGCGCAGCGCCCTGGAACTCCATCCCGATGACGCCCGGGCCAACAACAATCTCGCCTTCGCCCTGGCCCGCCTGGGAAAACTGGACGAAGCCATCGCCTGCTGGGAAATAGCCTTGCGCTCCAACGACCAGCTCCCCGAAGTCCGCGAAAACCTGGCTCGGGGCCTGGAAAGCCTTGGCCTCACCGCCATGAAAAAAGGAGCCGTCGATGAAGCCCTCCCGAACCTGCGGAGGGCCGAGCAGCTCGATCCCGCCGATGCCGGCAATCAATACAATCTCGGGCTGGCGCTGCTGCGGAAATCCGACCTCGACGGAGCCATCGCGCACTTTCACAAGGCCCTCGACCTCGATCCCCGGCCCCCCCAGACCCACAACGATCTCGGGGTGGCGCTGTCGCTGAAGAGGCGCTTCGATGAAGCCGTGGTGCATTTTCGAGCGGCCATTGCCGCCGATCCCCAATTCGCCCAAGCCCAATCCAACCTGGCATGGCTGCTGGCGACCAGCCCGGAAGCCACTGTCCGCAACGGCGCCGGGGCCCTCGAGCTGGCGGCGAAAGCGGTCGAGCTGTCCCACGGAACCGATTCCCGGGCGCTCGATGCGCTGGCCGCCGCGTATGCCGAGACGGGCCGCTTCCCGGAGGCGGTCGAAACTGCGCGGCGAGCCTTGGACCTGGCTGAGCAGCCCCTCGTCCCGGCGTTGAAAGCCAGGATCGCGATGTACCAGCGGCAGGAGCCCTTCCGCGAGAAATGATCCGCGACCTGAAACATTTCGGTCTACCCTTCGGCGTCAGGCAGGAGCCACCCAGCGTCGCTCGCAGATGTCAACAACGGGCGTTTCCCGTCAATATGGTCGGCCCCAAGGTAAACGCTGGCCGACTAGGCAGGAGTTTGGCGAATCTTGGCCAACTGTAGATGATGCTGCAGGTCACGTGCAGAACGGCTTCCGCGACCTTACTCTTATGGATAAAATAGAGCCCTGTCAGATGGAGGCGGGAATCAGGACAATCGGGCGGCAGGGGCATGGGTTTGGCCGGCTCGGTGCAGAATAAGGCTCGTGGCTCGGCCCTCGGGGCCAGTTTCAAACGTGATCTGGTTGTTAGCCACCTTAGCGAAGAAGTTCTTCTCGCCTTCGGCAAACAGTTCAAACTTAGGCCCGACGGTCAGATCGCCAGGCCGATTGTGAGGAAGCTGTGCGAAGGCCTGTGCGAAGAGGCGGTCGCCGTCGCGGGTGATTTCGAAAATCAGGTTCGGCGTCACTTGATAGCGCCCGGTGTAGTTATCGAGGAGCTTAGGATCAATATGAATCTCGCTGTGCTGCTTTGGAGGCTCGGGATTGGCAAGCGGCAGCTTCGGGTTCAGGAGATGAAGACCGATGTCATCGCCACCGGAGGGAGTAGAAGCATTGGACAGTACAACGACCCCGATACGCTCCTTAGGATCGTATCCGACGAATGAGCGGAAGCCTCCGGTGCCTCCGTTATGCCAGGCGATCTCCCGGCCGTCAGTTGAGCAAATAAGCCACCCTAAACCGATCTTTGTTTGGCCCGCGGGACGGCGAACTTCGAGCATGGCTTTCATGGCGGGCGCGAGAGGCGATTCCTTGTAGCCGAGGAACGCTTCAAGGAACGTCAGCATGTCATTGGCGGAGGAGCGCAGTGCGCCTGCACCGGCAAGCGTGGAAAGGTCCAAGTTGGCGACGGGCGCGAGGGTCGCGTTGTGACCAGTAGCCATGCGCTGCTCCATGGAGGAAAGCGTAATACCCGTGTCCGGCATGCTGAGCGGTCGCGTGATGCGGATTCTGATCAAGCTCTCATAATCCGTTCCGCCGCGGTACGCGAGGAGGTGGCCGAGGAGTCCCGCGCCCAAGTTTGAATATTCGAATTCGGAACCGGGGTCGCGCGGCAGCGTGTAGCCGGAAAGGAACTGGTACAAATCGTTCACGCTATAGTCGTCGGCGTAAGGATTGCGTGGGTTCAGCTTCAGGTTGCTGGGAAGGCCTGGGAGCCCGGAGGTGTGCGTGGAAAGATCGAGCAGCGTAATGGATTTGCCGCTTCGCTCAGGCATCTTGACATTTTCGGGAAGATATTTGGCCGCTGGATCGTCGAGGGTGACCTCTTTGCGGTTCACCATGTCCGCCAATACCAGCGAAGTGAAGACCTTGGAGACGGATCCAAGTTCGAAGATCGTATCACCATCGAGCGTGCGTGGATCGCCGTTAGCGAGGTTGCCATAGGCGACGACGCGGCGGCCATCAGGTTCGATGACACCCACGACAATGCCGACCGCCTGCTTCTGTTGATCAACGCGTTTTACGAGGATTTCGCGGATTTCGTCGGTGCTAAGAACTGTAAGTGGCATGACAGCGAACCTTAGTTTACCGGAAAGAGTTAGCGTTGGGGCGGAATGCTTCGCGCACGGCCGATAATCCGGCGTTATGTCTTCTCTGGCTGAAAAGTCGCCATCTCGTGGAATGACCATGTGCCCGGCGGGGCGCATCAGGACACCGGGCGCCTGGGATAAAATTGTCGGGGACCCCCGATCCCGCTTAGCGAAAAGGTTCGACATGACCTGGGGGATTATTGATGAACGAAGAAGAATTTGACGCACTCCGGCCATTTCGGCCTTTCGGAGTACAGGACGCAATGCGCGCAGAGGCCAAGCTCGCCGTTGTACAGCGCTCGGCATCGCCCTATGGAGTAAGACATCCGACGACCTGCATCGTCAACTGCTCGGCGCATATCCTGAAATACCTGCTGGCTTTGATTTGGCCGACTTCCGGGAGTTGCAAAAGAGCATTCGAACCATTGCGGCGTGTCTCGGCGACCCAAACGGAGGTGGGTCCCCGCGTTGGCGGCGATCCGGGCCCTTTATTCGCCCATCATTGTTGTTGGAACTCAGCGCTTCACGGCATTGGAAGCCCGTTGCGAAATAGTCCGACGTGCGATTGAGTATTTGGAGAACCGCTGAGAACTTGACCTCGGGCCCTGTAGCCCACGGCAGACAAAAAGAGCCATGAAGCTCTTAATCTCCGTGAAATTACAAGAGAGACCACCGATAATGTAAGGATGAGTCCCGGCATCGGTAGTCGCATTCGAAAGCTGGCATGGCGTGACAGGCTGCTGCTTCTCCTCACAGTCTTCAGTAGCATCGGCGGCATCCCAGGCAACTACATTCACCAGCACCACCGCATGGATGGAACCGCCGTACTGTTGGACTTACTGACGAAGATCCTGTGGGCGACGATCGCTGGGGTCGTTGCCTGGTCGGTGATACGGCGGCAGCGCACACCCGCAGACTACGGCTTTTCATTCAAGACCGGAGGTGTGGCGTCGCTGGCTGTGCTCGCGGTCATTCACGTTTACCTCGTGATCAGCGGCAAATTGGTCCTATCGGCGAACGAAACCTACTTGTGGAGGGCCGTGGGCGCTTTCATGGAAGAACTCCTGTTCAGGGCGATCGCGATCGACGTGTTTATCGTGCTCATGGATGGGATAAAAGCTAAGGCTTTCTGGGCAATACTGGCGAGTTCCGCACTTTGGTCGCTCCCTCATATACCAACCAAATCTCTCGGTCAACTACTTCCGGGTATCTTCCTTGGAGGCTTGTTCTTTGGATACGTTTACTATAAAGCCAAGTCCATTCTCCTGCCTGCATGGCTTCACGTCGTCGCCAACGCGGGATATCTGGCCGGGATATGGATTGCAGGCCTATACTGCCTGATTAGTTTCGCCGACTTGGCTATTTGGTCCCGGAACAAGCAAACTCCTCCCGCTGCGGGCGCTTCAAGGAACATCGACGCCATCCACTTGGACGTATAGTCATCTCGGACTTTGATCGGGCAGTGGTCCGAACCCTTTGTTCCGAGCAATGGATCCTCCCTGGTCGCCCAGCGTTTACCGATGTGTCCGGCTCCCGTTGGTTGACGTGGGGCCCCAAGGGAGGCCTCAACCCTGCTCCCTGAATACGGCCAACCGGGTTTACGAGATGGTTTCTACTTCCTCTCGCGCTCGTCGATGGCGCGAATAGCCGCCGCGTGCCGTTCGGCCTCCTGCTCCCGGCCGCCCGACTGGTAGGCCTGGACCAGCAGGAAGTGCACCTGGCGGTCGGTCACGTCACCGGTGCGCAGTGTCAACGCGATCTCCGCTTGTTTCGCGGACGCAGCGGCATCGCCGGTCTTCAGCAGCAGGCGGGCGGATTCGAAATGCGGGTCGCGTGAGTTCGGCGCCAGCTTCAAGGCGCGGTCGATCTGCTGCCGGCATTCCTCGAAGTCGCCCAAACGGAGCAGCAGGCGCGAGCAGCTCAGCAGCATCTCGACGTCCAGTTGGCCCGAGACTTCGCCCAGATGGATCGCTTCCCGGTAAGTCTCGAGCGCGTCCGCCGTTTGGCCCAGGCTCTCCTGGGCCAGACCCAGATACAGCGCGGCGCGTGCATCGCGTGGATTCAACTGGCGCGCCTTCTCCAGCGCCTGGATCGCCGCCGGCAGCTCGTTCTGCCGATAGAACTGAAATCCATACAGGAACTGCGCGTACCACGAGGAGGGATCCGCCGCGATGGCCCGCTCCAGGCTCTCCCGCGCCACGTCGTAACGGTTGGCCGCCATGGCCAGCTTGGCTTTGAGGGTCAACGCAGGCGCCAGCTTCGGATCCAGCCTCAGGGCTTCGTCAACGGCGTTGAAAGACTCCTGGTATTTTCCGGCGGCGAACAGGCGGTTGGCCCTTTCGTAGGCCGCATAGCCGGCCGAAGGCGGCGCCTGTGCCGCTGTCTGGCGTGCCGGCAAGACCGCCAGCAAGACCGCCAGGAGGACCGCGCGTTTCATGGCTTGGCCTCCCCGATCTCGAGGATCCGGTCACCCTTCACATCGGTGAGCTTCTGGGTTCGGCCGCCCGGCCATCTTACTTCCACCTGTTTCACGCCCGTATTGGGACCCAGGCCGAAACGCACCAGCGGCTCGCTCGAAGAGGCATAACCCACGCTGGTGGTGGCGTGGCCGTACAGCGCGCGCCCGTCGGGCAGCGTCACCGAAACCACCGCCCCCAGCCCCTGGCGGTTGCTCCTCGTTCCGCGCAGACGGACCGCCAGCCAGTGCCCCGCCCCCGTGGTGATGTTGTGAAACAGCTTCACCGGACCATCCAGCGTCGTGACCACCGCGTCGATGCGGCCGTCGTTATCGAAATCGGCAAAGGCCGTCCCGTGGTGCAGCGCGGGCAGTTGGAAGTCCGCTCCGGCGCCGGCCGAGACGTCCTCGAATCGCCGGCCTCCGATGTTGCGAAACACGCGGTTCGCCAGCGCGGCGCTCCGGCCGATGTAGCGTTCGAGCGCCGGAAAATGCGATAGGGCGAAGAACAGGTCGCGCCATCCGTCGTTGTCGAAGTCGTACATGCCGAGGCTCCAGCCCGTAAACGGGCGCGTGCTCATTTCCAGGCCGGAGCGTTGCGCGAAGTCCTCGAAAAGCGATCGCTTGCCCAGGTTGCGAAACAGCAGGAAGCCGTCGTTGATCATGCCCGAGACCACCAGGTCGGGCCGGCCGTCGTTGTCGAAGTCGCGAAAGTCCACCCCCATGCCCGCGATAGCGGCTCCGTCTTCGCGCAGTGCCACGCCCGCTTCCAGGCCGATTTCGCGAAAGGTCCCGTCGCCCTGGTTGCGGAACAGAAAATGCCGGACGGAATCGTTCGCCACGAACACGTCGGTGAATCCGTCCCCGTCGAAATCGGCGAACGCGACTCCCATCCCCTTGCCGATGTGCCGCGCGATCCCCGAACTCTCCGAGACGTCCGTGAAGGTGCCGTCCCGGTTGTTGTGGAACAGTTGGTTGGGCAGCCCCGGGTACTCCTTCGGATGGCAATAAAACCGGCTCTGCGGAGTGCCGCAAGCGGGTTCGGTAGCCGGGTCCCATCGGACGTAGTTGGAGACGAAAAGGTCGAGCCAGCCGTCGTTGTCGTAATCCAGCCACCCCGCCGAGATGGACCACATCTTGCCGCGCTCAGGGTCGATGCCGGACAGGCCGGCCTTGGCCGTCACGTCGGCGAAGCGCCCGCCGCCCAGGTTGCGGTAGAGGATGTTGCGATTGACGCCCGCGACGAAAATGTCGCACAGGCCGTCGTTGTCGAAATCGGCGGTGGCCACCGCCATCGAGTAGCCCTCTCCGCCCACCCCGGCCCTGGCGGTGACATCCGTGAAGGTTCCATCGCAGTTGTTGCGGTACAGCCGGTTCCAGAACTCCGGACCGCTCTTCCGCAGCTCGGGAATCGTGGCGCCGTTGGTGAAGAAGAGGTCCATGCAGCCGTCGTTGTCGAAGTCCAACGCCGCCACGCCCCCGGGCATCAGTTCCACCTGGTGGAACCGCCCGCTCGCCGAATTCTTCAAGCGGAAGTCCAGCCCGGCTTTTTTGGCGATCTCTTCGAACCGGATTTGCGCCATCGCCGGGTGCATCGCCCATACGGCGATGGCGAGAGCGCAGCAATACCGCATGCGCGTCCAGTGTAATCCGCCGCGCCTTTCGGGCGCAATCGAGCGGCCGCCTGCCGGGCCGCATCATCCACCGCAGCGGACGTGGTTGATGTCGTCGTTTTCGAGGACGCGTTTCGGAGCCCCTTGGGCGGCCACTTGGATCATCGCGCAAGCCACCTGCCGGGTTGTGGTCGCGTATCTCGGAAAGAGGGCTTTCAAGATCGGGTAGACCGGCGCTGCGACAGCATAGATCACCCTGATCCACCGGGTCTTCGCCGCGATTCCGTCGAGCGGCTGGATGTAGCCCGGACGGAACATGTATGCCGCCTGAAACGGCAAGCCCAGCAGAGCGTTCTCGGTTTCGCCCTTCACCCGCGCCCACATGGAGCGGCCGCGTTCCGAGCTGTCCGTGCCGGTTCCCGATACGTAGACGAACGTCGTGCCCGGGTTTTGAGCCAATGTTCGCGCCACCGACAAGGTGAGGTCGTACGTGACACGGCGATAGTCCTCTTCCCGCATGCCCACCGAGGAGACGCCCAGGCAGAAGAAGCAGGCGTCATAGCCAGAGAGTTCCGCCTGGATCGCGGAGAGATTCGCCACGTCCGCCTGCACGATTTCGCGAAGCTTCTCGTGACGTTGGCCGGTCGCCGTGCGGCCGATCGAGAGGACGCTCTCCACCCGGGGATCGCGCAGGCATTCCCGCAGGACCCCTTGGCCGACCATTCCTGTCGCGCCGAAAAGAATCGCTCTCATCGTTTTGGCCGCGCTCCCCACGCCGCTGGCCGTGGCGGCATTGCGGCGATTCCACATTCTTTCACAGGACAGATGGCCGTCGCACGCGTGCTGGTTCAAACCGGCCGTTTCCGATCTTACGGCGGGCAGTTCCGAGCAAGGTCGTGGGAACGGGCATGCGTGGAATGAGGAGGGTATCAACCGGTGTATGACCTGATGAAACGTGCAGTGCGCGCCCGATACCGCCCATTGGTCGGCAACCTGGAAGTTGTCCCGAAGTAGCTCCCCAAACTCCCGCCCACGCATGCAAGTTATAATTCAGACATCATGCTCCCGTTATCCCGCCGTGAACTCCTGGCCCTCGCCGCCGCAGCCGCCGTGCCTGGCCGCGCCGCGGAACCGTCGGCGCGCTCCCTCGTGGCGCTGACCCAGGGACCGGAACGCCGCAAGAACGTCACCGCCGCGCTGGTCGCCATCGACGACCAGATCCGCCCGCTGCTCAAACGCAAAAAGTACGTCCTCATCAAGCCGAATTTCGTTTCCGTCCAGCGGCAGCTTGCGGCCACCCACGCGGACGCCATCCGCGGGATCCTGGACTACCTCGCCCCGCGCTTCAAAGGGCCGGTGGTCATCGCCGAAGCCTCCCGGGAGAGCACCACCCAGGGCTACGAAACGTACCTCTACAACCGCCTGCCCGGCGAATTCCGCTCCCAGAAGGTGCAGCTCGTGGACCTCAACGAGGAGGCGAAATTCCACCCGCTCCAGATCGTGGACCCCAACCTGCATTTCACCCCGGTCCGCCTGGCCGCCCGCCTCTTCGATCCCGACGCCTTCGTCATCAGCTCCGCCATGCCGAAGGCCCACAACTACGTCGTCGCCACCCTCTCGGTCAAGAACATGGCCATGGGCGCGCCGCTGCACAGCGGCAGCAAGGAAACCACCAGGTGGCAGGACAAGCCCAAATACCACGCCGGGTTCCGCCAGATGCACCTCAACCTGCTGCTCACCGCCAAGGCCCTGCATCCCAATTGGGGCGCTGCGGTCATCGATGGATTCGAAGGCATGGAAAACGATGGCCCGGTGAACGGCACCCCGGTCGACCATAAGATCGCCATCGCCTCCACCGACCTTATCGCTGCCGACCGTGTGGGCGTGGAGGCCATGGGCGTCAACCCCGAGTGGGTCGGATACCTGAACTACTGCGCCGAGGCCGGCCTCGGCTGCTTCGATTTATCGCGCATCGAACTGCGCGGCAACGCCACGCTGGACGCCGTCCGCAAGACCTACAAGCTGCACTCGCAAGTCAAGCAGCAGTTGCAGTGGATGGGACCGCTGAAACCGGCGTGATGAAAGGAAACCATCCCTTGTCGATACGAATCGTTCTCGCCGCCCTGTTGGCCACGGCCACATCCTGGGGCGCTTCCTACTACACCGTCCGCCTGGACGACCCCAAGGCCGTGTACCTCACCCCCGGCGACTTCCCCGTTCGCGGCGACGGTCTCGCCGACGATACCGAGGCCATCCAGCAGGCCATCAATAAGGTTCAGGAAACCACCAGCCAGGGAATCGTCTTCGTGCCCCAAGGCCGCTACCGCCTCACCAAGACCATCAACATCTGGCCCGGCATCCGCGTGATCGGATATGGCGCCGCCCGCCCCGTCTTCCTGTTGGCCGGCAACACTCCCGGCTACCAGGACAAGGACAATGAACGCTACATGATCTTCTTCGCCGGTGGCCGCCCCGGCGCCGGACGCGGGTTTGGCGGTGGCCGTGGAGCCGCCGGCGGCCGAGGCGCTCCCGGCGCCCAGCCCCCCGCGGGAAGAGCCGGCCGCGGCGCTCCCGATGGTCAGCCCCCCGATGCCAGCCCCGGCACCTTCTACTCCGCCATCAGCAACATCGATCTCGAAATCGGCGACGGCAATCCCGGCGCCGTCGGCGTCCGCGCCCGCTACGCCCAGCACTGCTTCATGGCCCACATGGACTTCCGCATCGGCTCCGGACTCGCCGGCATTCACGAAGCCGGCAACGTGGGTGAGGACCTTCATTTTTACGGCGGCCAGTACGCCATCTGGACCCGCCGCCCCTCCCCCGGCTGGCAGTACACCGTGGTCGACGCCTCCTTCGAGGGCCAGCGCGAAGCCGCCATCCGCGAACGCGAAGCCGGCCTCACGCTCATCCGCCCGCACTTCCGCAATGTCCCCACCGCCATCTCCATCGACGAAGGCTTCCCCGACGAGCTTTGGGTAAAGAATGGCCGCATGGAAGACATCACCGGCCCGGCCGTAATCGTCAGCCTGGAAAAGAACGCGCGGACCGAGATCAACCTCGAGAACATCGTCTGCCAACGTGTGCCCGTCTTCGCCTCCTTCCGCGAGAGCGGAAAGAAGGTCGCCGCCCCATCCGGCATCTACGAGGTGAAGGTCTTCTCCCACGGCCTGAGCTACTCCGATATCGGCGCAGTCCCCGCCATCCGCGACGTCTTCGAGGCCACCCCGCTCCCTGTCATGCCCGCCCCGTTCGTGTCCGACCTCCCCGACCTGCCGCCCCGCGACTCCTGGGTCAACATCCGCGCCCTCGGCGCCAAGGGTGATGGCGCCACCGACGACACCGCCGTCTTCAAGAAAGCCATCGCCGAAAACCACGCCATCTACCTGCCCTCCGGCAAGTACGTCGTCGGCGATACCATCGTGCTCAAGCCCGACACCGTCCTCATCGGACTGCACCCCAGCGCCACCCAGATCGACCTGCTCGACTCCACCCCTGCATTTCAAGGCGTCGGAGCGCCTGAGCCGCTCATCGAGGCGCCCCAGGGCGGCACGAACATCATGATCGGCATCGGGCTCTACACCAACGGAGTCAACCCGCGCGCCGTGGCCGCCAAATGGATGGCCGGCAAGGATTCCATGATGAACGACGTCCGCTTCCTCGGCGGCCACGGAACCAACCGGCTCGACGGCACTCGCGAGAACCCCTACAACAACACCCACACCGCCGATCCCGACCTCAATCGCCGCTGGGACAGCCAGTATCCCAGCCTGTGGGTCACCGCCGGCGGCGGCGGAACCTTCTTCGACATCTGGACGCCTAGCACCTTCGCGCAGGCCGGCATGCTCGTCTCCGACACCACCACCGAGGGACGCGTCTACCAGATGTCCAGCGAACATCACGTCCGCTACGAGATCCAGATCCACCACGCCTCCAACTGGCAGATCTACGCGCTCCAGACCGAAGAGGAGCGCGGCGAAGGCGGCTTCGCGCTGCCGCTCGAAATCGACGGCTCGAGCAATATCACCCTCGCCAACTTCCACATCTACCGCGTGATCAGCACCTTTCAGCCCTTCCCGTGGGCTATCAAGATTTCGAACTCGCGCAACATCCGCCTGCGCAACATCCACTGCTACAGCAACAGCAAGGTGTCGTTCGACGACGCCGTCTATGACCAGACCCACAACGTCGAAATCCGCCAGCGCGAGTTCGCCTGGCTGACGCTCTCCGGCAATGCTCCGCAGGTCCGCCCCAAGCCCGCATCGCCCGTCCTCGCCGCCGGCGCCCGGGTGGAAAAGCTGGCAGGCGGCTTCTACAACATTTCCGGCGGCGCAGTCGATCCCGCGGGCGATTTCTATTTCGTCGACGCGAAGTGGCAGAGGATCTATCGCTGGTCGGCCGCCCTCCGCCGCACTTCGATCGTCCGCGACAGTCCCCTCGACCCCGTCAGTCTCGCCTTCGACAAAGCCGGCAACCTCATCGTCGTCGGCTACTCCGGAAACGGAACCGTCTACGCCTTCAAGCCCGGCGCAGAAGGGGAAGTCTCGATTCTCAAACCCGAGCCCTTCACTCCCCGCCCCGTTATGACCGCGGTGCTGCCGGTGGGCGACTACCACCTGCAATCCGTCCCGCGCTCCTATCAATATGTATCGCCGGACGGCACGACATTCATCTCCGCCGGCCAGGACTTTGTCAACGGATCGCTCATGTGGGGCGTGAAGGGCAGCGATGTGCTGCGCGCCTTCGGCCTCGCCCGCGCGGTTCCCGGCAAGCCCTATTACCTCACCGACGAATCCGAGTTGACCACCTGGTCCGCCACCGTCGGGCCGGACGGCAACCTCACCGATCAGAAACTCTTCGCCGACCAGGGTGGCGAAGGCGTCGCTGTCGACGAGCGTGGCAACGTCTACATCGCCGCCGGCCAGATCTACGTCTACGACCCCGCCGGCAAACTCATCGACACCATCGAGGTCCCCGAGCGCCCGCTGCAATTGGTCTTCGGCGGGAAAGATGGACAGACGCTGTTCATTCCCGCGCGCACCTCGCTCTACGCCGTCCGCACGCGCATCCGCGGCCGCTGAAGAGCTTCACCGCGCCGCCACCACCACTCCACCGCGTCGCTCTGAGTTACATTAAAATACGATATTCGTTCGCGGCTCGAACTAACGGTAGAGCCCGGAGGTCCCCATGACTCTACGCAACACCATTCCGTATCTCCTGTTGGCGCTCTGCTCCAGCATGGCGTCTGCTCAGACGGCGCCCTGGACCGCCCCCCTTCGCGGATCTTGGGTGCAGACCGGGCCGCCGGCCCAGGGTGACGTGGTCCTCGCGGGCAGCGAAATCGTGGTCGGTGACGACGAGAATTCCGCGGTCCACCAGGCCGCCTCGTTCCTTGCCGGTGACATCGAAAAGATCAGCGGTTACAAGCCTCCCGTCGTGAAGAGTCCGAGCGCCGGTCGCCCCAGCATCCGGCTCGTGACGCTGGGTCATGGACAGGTGCCGGCCGCGGTCGATGCCGCCGCCATGCAAGGCCAGTGGGAGGCCTGCCGCATCGTCACCGCCGGCGGCGCCGTTTGGCTCGTCGGGTCGAACCCGCGCGGCACCGCGTTCGCCGCCTACATCCTCTCCGAGCGCCTGGGCATCGATCCCCTGTACATCTGGACCGGCTACGCCCCCGCGCATCGCGACCCCCTGGTGCTGAAGCGCACCAGCTTCGCGCAGGGTCCGCCCGCCTTCCGCTATCGCGGTTTCTTCCACGATGACGAAGACCTCCTGCCGCGCCCCTTCGACGCCAACGGCTACCCGTTGCAAACCGGCGACGTCCCGCTCGACTGGTACAAGAGGTTCTTCGAAACCGCGCTGCGCCTGCGCATGAACATGGTGGCGCCCTACACCCGCGTCCACCGCCGCTTCGAGGTGCAGAAACTGGCCAGCGACTGGGGACTCTACTACACCTCCCACCACTACGACATCCTGGTCTCCAATCCGTTCGGCCTGGTGCGCTACAACCTGGCTGCCGAGCGTGGCGTCAGACCGGAGTGGAACTGGTTCACCAACCGCGAAGGGATGCTCCGGTTCTGGCGCGGCGGCGTGACCGAGAACCGCGATCTGGATGTGATCTGGCCCGTGGGCATGCGCGGCACCGAGGACCGCCCCTTCACCTTCCCCCCTGGCACCACCGATGATGACAAGGCGAAAACCTTCCGCGAGGTGATCAACGAACAGGTCAAGATGGTCGGCGAGCTGATTCCGAAGGACAAGCCTCCGCTGTTCCACTTCACCATGTACTCCGAGATGCTGCCTCAGTACCAGCGCAATCCCGCGGCGTTCGACCTGCCCGCCGACGTCATCGTCGTGTGGCCCGACGACAACGACGGCCACATGCGCGCCTTGCCGTCCGGGTTGGGGAAATGGAAGCACGGCGTGTACTACCATCTGGCTTACCTGGGCGGCAGATTGACCAAGCAGTTGACCCATACCGTGGCGCCTTCGACCGTCGCCTCGGAGTTCGACAAGATCGTGAAGTCCGGAGCCACCGCGTACATGCTGGTCAACATGTCGGAGGTGCGCGATTACGTCATGGGTGGGCGCATGCTCGCCGACATCACCTGGGACGCTCCTGCGATCTATGCCGCGCCCGACCCCGCCGGCCGCTACACCGCGTGGTGGTCGCGCGAGTATTTCGGAGGCGCGACTGGCGCCGCGGACGCGTACAACCGGTACTTCGCCGTCCTCGACACGCCGGACAAGCTCTGGGTGGCCCCCGATGCGATTGAAGAACTGCTCGACCGCCTGTATCAAAAGGTGGCGGGCGAAACGCCTCCGGCGGTCGACGCCGGCACCATGGCCCTGATGCAGTCGCGCAACCGGCAGTTGGAGGAGTCCCTCGCCGCGGAGGCGCGGGCGGAGAACGGGATGTCGCTCTCCGAACAGCGCTTCTTCTCCGTGGATGTGGCGCTCGGCCTCCAGGTGGCCCAGCGGCAGACGCAGGCGGCGCTGAAGTTGGAAGAGGCCCTCCGCGCGTCGGACGCGCCACGGATGTGGCAGCTCGTTCGGGAGGCGCGCGCGTCGCTGGAGCAGTTGGAAACGGAATTGGCCCGGGCCGAGTATCCGCCCTTCGACCGCTGGTACCACGAGAGCTGGATCCGCACTACCCTGAGCCAATCCAATCCGCACCGTCCTTACATCCAGCTCCGCGCCTTCATCTCGAGCGAGGGCCGTGGCGCCCCCATTCGCCTCCGCCGCCCCTGAACCTCACGCCAAGCCCGCCAGGCGCCCACGGAAACAGCCTGGTGTATACTGACTGGAACCTGGGATGCAAATGGGATTCATGCCGCGTCACCTCACCCGAGTTTCTCTGTTCTTCCTGGCCACCCTCACCTCTACCGCGCAAACCCCAGCCGCTCCGCGCGCCATCGTCCTGGATGGCGCCGGCCCTTGGCAGGATGCGCACTGGACCCTCGGCGTAACCGAGTTTACCAGCCTGCTCACTGACGCCGGCTACCAGGTGCAGACCGTCTCTCCGGCGAACCTGGCCTCGGCCGCTCCGGCGCCCGACATCCTCTTGGCCGTCCCCAGCCTCGAGAGCCTCCCCCTCACCGGCTTCAAGACCATCGCCGCCTTCGTTGCCGCCGGCGGAAGCCTGATGGCCAGCGGCGGCCAGCCGTTCCGCGACCCGCTCTACCCCGCGGCAAACAGCCAGTGGCTGGACCGCGCGGCCACCTTGCAGACCCTGGCGCCCGCCAATCCGGCCCTCGATCCCTCGTCGGCCACACTGACCGCGACGTCCTTGGTGGCGGCCACCGTGACCAAATCCACCGTCACCGGCCCGGATGGCCAATCCAAGGCTTTGGACTTCCAACTCCAGCTCCCCCAGACCCAGTACTACCTGCTCACCGCCCCGCTGGCCAAGCCCGCCTTTCCCGCCGGGCAAACGGCCACCATCGTCTCTACCCGCGGAACTCCCGGACAGGCCATGCTCTTCGAATGGATCGAAACCGACGGGTCCCGCTGGCTTGCCAGCATCCCACTCACAACTCCGTGGACCAAGCAGGTTCTGCTGCCCTCCGATTTCCAGTACCAGCCCGGAGCCGCGCCCGCGCGCGCCGGCACCACCTTCAACCCGGCCCAGGCCGGCACACTCTATTTCGGCGTCAGCACGACGGCAGGCGCGGTGGCCGGTCCCGTGGAGTTCGCCCTCGGCGCCATCGGGACCGCCGCCGCTCCCACCCTGGAACCGTTCACCGTCCCGGTGCTGGAAACGATCTCGCCCTCCTACAAGCAATACGTAACGCAGATGGCGGGTCAGACGGTCCGGGTCCCTGTGGCCCGCGGTCGCGGCCTCTCCGCCACACCCGACCCGGACGGCCGTTTCCGCGCCGTTGGCGACCCGCAGGCGCCCGCCGCCACGTGGTATATCACCACCGCCGGAACCCTCACCATCTGGCTGCCGTGGCCCCACCTTCAGGACCCGCAGCGCGCCCAGCTCGTCGCCTTGCTCGCTGCCGCCCCGAACCGCCTTTACATTCTGAATGCCGGCCCCACCCAGATCGTAACCCTGCCCACGGAAGACGTCGTTCTCGGTGCCGGCGTCGTCAACGCTGCCCCGGCTTCCGCCCAGGCGAGTCTGAACTGGTCCATTCTGGATTCCACCAGCACCGTTGTGGCCCAGTCCGCAAACATGCTCGCTTTGCCCGCGGGCCAACTGCAAACTGTCCCCGCGACTGATGTCGGCCAACTGCCGTCCGGCGACTACACCATTACCGCCAGCCTCGTCGTCGGTGCCAACGAAGTGGACCGGCTCACCAGCCGGGTCCGCGTCTTCGACCCCACCCTCACCTTCCAGCCGGCTCAGCAAGTCAGCGCGGCTAACGGCTCCTTCTCCACCGCCGCCGGCGGCCCCCTGTTCCTCGAAGGGGTCAACTACTGGCCGCGCTACACCTCAGGTCTCGAGCCCGCGCGCTTCGCTCAATCCTGGCTCGCGCCCCAAAATTACGATCCCGATCTGGTCGAGGCCGACCTTGCTCTTCTCGCCTCTCTCAACTTCAACCTCGTCAGCTTCCAATACACCGGCACCGAGCAGGCCCGCGACCTGGTCGATTTCCTCGATCGTTGCCGCAATCACGGCTTGTGGGCCAACGTCTACATCCCTGTCTTTGTCCCCGGCACTCCAGTGGCGGTTCTCTATTACGGCCAGCCCACGAAGATCAATCCGAATATCGGTGCTCTGCTCCAAGCCGCGTTCCTCCCGGGCCACGATCGTGTCTTCGCCTATGACCTGCTCTGGGAACCCGTCCTGGGCCTCCACAACGATCGCCTCCCGCTCGACGGCGCCTGGCGTTCCTGGCTCACCGACCAATACGGCTCCCCGGCCAACGCCGAAAACCTTTGGGGCTTCACCGCACCGCGCGACGCCTCGGGCCAGATTTCCAATCCGCTCGATACCCAGATTGAAACCGACGGCGCATGGCGCGTAATGGTGGCCGCCTACCGGCGCTTTGTCGACGATTTCGAGAGCCGATCTTTGGGTGCGGCCTCCCGATTGGTTCGCGCCGCCGCGCCGGGCACGCTGGTGAGTTTCCGTCAGCAAGGCGGCGCCGTGCTGGATGTCAATTACGCATTGACGGCACATGGGACGGCGATGCTGAACCAGATGGAGTACGAAATCGGCGCCGCCGCGGCTCACCTGGATTTCACTTCACCGCAGGCCTACGAGATCCCCACTCCCTGGCCCGCTGGCCGCGGTCTGGAGTTCGCCACTGCCTACGCCCGCTACCGTTCCGGAGGCAAGCCGATATACTGGGCCGAATACGGTTTCGACATCGGCGCCAACGGCGCCACCGCCAGCCTTGCCGCTCAGTCCGTCATCTGCGACTCGCTCATGCGCCTTGCCAACGAGGATGGTTCGAGCGCGGCCTCGGTCTGGTGGATGCCCGGCGGCTGGCGGGTGGATACCGGCGACGACTACGGTATTTTCAACCCCGACGGTTCCGCGCGCCCCTCCGCCCAGACCTTAGCCCAGTGGGGCGCCACGTTCGCTGCCGCTCCGCCAGCCCCGGCTTCCGGTGCTCCCGTGACCCTGACCATCGACCGCGATGCCGACGCCCGCGGCGATATTGGCCTGTTTCTGCGCTGGGAGAACAGCTTCGTCCAGGCCAGGCAAACCGGCAGCCCGGTTGTTCTGGCGGATGCCGGCATGGGCACGGACACATCCTCCATGCCGCGCATGCAAGTGGGCAATATCGCCTACGCCGGTTCCGGGCCGTTGAAGTATGCCAACGGCGAGTTTGCGGGGATCCGCGTGCAATGCCCCGCCCTCGACCTTACTGTGGAGAACGGCGCGACTGTCCCGGTCCCCGCGGGCGGCACTTGCCAGGTGACGCCAACCCTGGTCAACACAGGCGCTGCGGCCTGGCTCCCCACGGCCCAGTCCACGGCCGGCGTGGTCTTGCACACGAGTGCCGGCGATCTGCCGCTCGCCAACTCTCTCGGGTACCTGCAGCGCGCGGGCTTGGAGCCGATGCCGGTGACCGTGGGCCAGGCCAATCTCGACATCACCGGCCGCCTCAATATTCAAGGAATCGGCTCGTTTGGCGAAACGCTTCACGTCACTCTTGCGGCACAGTGAGGGGCGGGCTTTGCTGCTGTCCTACCGCCAGTAGCCCGGATAGTAGCGCCGGCCGTAGTACCGCGGTGCAACCCAGTAAGTGCGGGCATACGGTGGCCGCGCCCAGTAGCCGGGCCGCCACGAGTAGCGCGCTCCCGCGGGATACCAGTAGCCGCCGACCCACGTATACCCGTAGCCCGGCGCGGGCGGCGCGTACGCCACCAGCGGCGCCGGCGGGGGAGCATAAACCGCCACCGGCGCGGGGGCCGGCCAGTAACCGCGAACACCCACACCCACGAAGAACCGCGTCGCTCCGAACATGGAGCCCGCAGCCATCATCGCCAACACCAGCAATCTGGTCTTCATGTTTCCTCCTCGGCCGTCTCGATGTGCTGTCTTCAACGGCCTCGCGCAGAGAACTTGCAAATTCGTTGCCATTCCCAAATCACTGAAAATGAACCATGATCCACCGTCACCCCGCTGGCCGCTGTAAACCTCGTTGGTGGTTTTCGGCCGGATGCCCGATGCCGCCCGGCTATTTCCTGATCTGAAAGATCCCGCCGATGACGTTGCGCAATTCCGGGCGTGCTTGGATTGAATGCGCGTTGAGGATTGCGGTGTAGGCCGCCAGGCGGTCGTTGGGAAGGCATTGGTCCGCGAGCCTTCGCGCCGCATAGAGCCGGCCGTCCACCGCGTAATCTTGCGCAACCTGGGACAGTGCCGCGGATTTGTCTGCTCCCGAGAGTTTTCCGGCCAGGGCCAGCGCCTCTTCGCGGGCCCGGCGAACCTGCTCCGCATTCCCAGCCGATCTTGCCGCTCGGCCGAGCGCAAGATAAGCGTCGGGCGTCGACACCAGTCCCACCAGTCGCATGGCGGAGGGATCCGGATAGAGGATCTGAATCAATCGGGTGACGCGGTTCCCACGTGAATTCGGCGCCTTGGTATAGAGCGCGACCGCGGCCAGGGCAGCCGAACGGGCATCCTCGCTGCGGTGGTCCCACCAGGCGCTCATTGCGATTCTCACCAGGCCGTCCAACTGGTCGCTCTGCGGCCCCACCGTCGCCGGCGGCAGGCTGGCCTGCCGTGCCGGGGTCCGCCCTACCGCCAGAGGCACTGTATCGAGGAGCTTGAGCGCGCTGTCCATTTTGCCGTGCGCGGCGTATTCGCTGGCAATGTCGATGATCCGATTCGCATTCAGTTTGATTTCGAGGCTTGCGGCTTCGTCGAGCACCTGAACCGCCAGATCGGGTGACCCATCTGCGATATCCAAGAGCACCGATGCCCGCTCATCCGGAGCCAGGCCTTTGGCCACCTCGCGAGCCTTTGCGAACTGGTCCGCGGCCTCCCCCGGTTTGTGGTCTTGCGCCAGGCGGAAGGCTACTTGGACTAGGTCCCCAGCCTTATCCCGGGATGGGGGCAGCGACTGAACGGCTTTCATGGCAGCAGCCCGGGTTGCGTCGGAAGGTTGTGCATCGGCGATATCCAGCAGAGCATCGGCCTTCTGGCCGGCGTCTGGGATCGCAAGTGCGGCGTAGGTAGCTTTCTCAATCACGCCCGGCTCCAAAGACGGTTGGAATTTGCCCGCTCCGCTGACGAGACTGACCAGGGCCGCGCATCGGCGTCGATTGTCCGTCACAGCAAGCGCGGAGGCCAGGTACTTCTTCCGCAGTTCGGGCGAATCCACCAACCCCAGCAGGCGCCCAAATATGTAAACGCCATCTTCGGCCGTCGCTGGGGTGAATGATGAGACCAGTTGCTCAACCTTGTCCTTGGGAGGGGACATACTCCGATTTGACAGGTTGCTAAAGACTTCTACCAACGTCCTTGGGTAGTCGGAACTGCCCTCGGACGAGTCGCCGCCAAAGGTTGTGCTGCTTGCGCTCCTTTTCAGGGAGTCAGCCGAAAAGTTCAGAGCCTCCGACGCCACCTGGGCCGCATCGGCTTTCAGGCCGGCCGCCCATAAGAAATTCGCGGCATCCGCAAGCGTCAGGAACTTGTCCCGCCCGGGTAGCAGATGGCGCACTCCGTCCAGGGCTTCAGCGACGTGGCCCGAAGCCAGGAGGGCGTTCCTCCAATCTTCCGTGGGATCATCGTCTTCTGTGGGGGTGACATTGATCTTCACACCCTGCCGGACGACATACCACGCCTGAAACCCGTTAGAGCGCAGATAGACAGCCCCGGCAACCAGCAGAAGAATCAAGATCGAGCCGGCCGTTGCCAGCATCAGGCGCAATCTCCGTCGGCGTCTGCGAACTTCCTGCTCCGCCAGCCTTGCCCGCTCCGCCTGCTCCCGCTCAGTCCGTTCCCGCTCCTCTTCAAACTTGCGGCTGCTCAACACGAACATAGTCTCGGCGGCATTCAGCTCGGCCCCGGCCGATTTCGCCAGCGCCTCCCGCAGCGGACCTCCTCGCAGGAGCAGCGCCGGGTCCTGGTCGCGCCCCATCCATTTGGCTGCCTGCGCCCCCAGGTCCTGGCGCCAGAGAAGCAAAGCACGCTGCGGCTCGATCCAGTCGCGCAGGCGCGGCCAATTCGGCACAACGGATTCGTGCGTCAGCTCGAGAGACTCCGGCGCCTTCGAGTCTGCCTCTTCGACTCGCGTAACGACCCCCGCCTTGGTGAGACGGTCGATCACATCCCTCGACCCGGCAGCCGCGAGGTCGGCGAGCGTACTCCGCTGCCTGGAGTCGAGCGACGGAGACTGGGGCGAGAAGTGCACCAGGCGCAACAGCGCGCGCCGCGCCTCGTCCAGCTCCTGGGCATTGAACTCCGCCACCACCGCCTCGGCCTCATGCCATGCCGGCGTCGCGAGATCGATTCCGGCGGCTGCGGCCAGCGGTTTCATCTCGGGGAGGCAGGCATTCCACAGCTTGCTGCCCTGCGTGGAGAAGAGCGCCATGTGGGTGGCAAGTTGCCTGTAAGACAGTTCGATTTGCTCGTTGCTTCCCTCGACCCCGGTGACCAGGCTCTCCCCGTAAGAGTACTGCGCCTTATACGGTATGGCCAGGTCCCACGGGCTGCGCTTCCATTTGCGGAACACATCCGGTGTGAAACGCTCCACGCCGCTCACAAACTGGCCGCGAAACACACCGTGGCCGGCGGAGTCCTGGTCATCGATCCTCGCCGGGAGGAAGAGCACTTCGAGCCGCCGCCCGCGCGCTGCCGCGAGTTGGTCGCTCCGGAACGAATCGGCCATTTCCAGCGCGCCTTGCAGGTTCTGGGAATTCGGGGCGCACAGGGTGACGACCACATCGGCCAGGTGCCGCGTACACACGCCGCCCATCTCCGTGATTCCCGTGCGGCTGTCCACAAGCACCACGTCCGCCAGCGACGCCAGTTGGCCGCGCAGCCAGTTGAAGTACTCCTCGCCCCGGAATCGCGTGTAGAAGCCCGCCCATTCGAAAGCGTGAACCGCCTCGGCGTATTCCGCGAAGCGCCCGCCCGAGCGCCATCCGGCGCTCAATAATCGCAGCCTTCCCCGGCTCCGGGACTCCCGAGTCGCGCTCTGGTAATCCACTTCCGGCTCGATCTCACAGAGATAGCTTTCGACCCCCGGCAGCGCATCCCACGACGCCGGCCCGCTCATGTACGGGAATTGCCGGCAGTACGCCGAAAGCAGGTCGATGACACCGAGGTGCGAACGGACCAGCTCGATCTTCTCCTCCGACTTGTAAAAGAAGCTCTCCAGCCCGGGCGCTTCCAGATCCCAATCCACCATCAGTACCGTCAGGCCGCGCAGGTAGAACCAGTGCGCCAGGTTGGCCAGGGCCATCGACCGGCCCACGCCGCCTTTGTAGGAATAGAGGGTGAAGATCATCGCCGCCGCATCCCCAGGAACGGGTTGGCAGGCTCCTCGTCGCCCGTAGCGTACTGACGGATGGTGGCGCGCACCAGGCGTTTGATGTCCTTATCGTCGGGCGTGAAGACGCTGCACTGCGCCTGCTGCAGGCGCGCCGGGCCTGGAAGCTCGCCGTAGAAGCGGTCCACCAGCGAGCGGAACACCTGCCTCACCATGTCCTGATGCGTGCGGGGCTGTGGCGGAGCCGGAAATAACGGCAGTGCCGCCACCACCGCGTGGGAGTTGTCGAAACACTTCGCCACGTAATCGTTGACTAACTGGCGTATCGTGTGCGAATACAGCGCCACGGGATCGATGACGATCAGCGAAACCGTATTGGCCAGCTTGACCGCAGCCTGCTCGATGAGTTCCTCCCTGTCTGCAAAAAGTTCGTCCTCCACCGGCGCCCAGCGGATGGGCGTTGCGCCCGGCGCCCGGTTCAATTGGTCTCTGATGCCCTCCAGAACCGCGTGGATCGTGTAGGCGCCGCCGAAGGGGCGCCAATCCTCGCGTGTCGCTCCGTAGTAGTCGGCCAACTGCTCCCGGGTGATTGCCAGCTCCCGCAGCAGGGTGTCGAGGCTGCGCCCCGCGGGTGGCCTGAAGCTGAAATCCACCTCCCCTGACTCCAGTTCCCGGCGCGTCACCGTGACGATGGCCCGGGTAACCGGCAGCGAAACCTGCCGCAGCGCCAGGTTCAGCCGGTCTATCACCTGCCGCCACAGGGCGTCGGAGACCGTCGCCGCTCCCCCCGCATAGGCGCCGGCCTCCAGGATCTCGGAGACGTGCTGATAGCTGTCGAAGGCGGTATGTGGATTGTCGAGCAGCAGGTGCACCAGGGTGTGGCCCGCCGGCATCGGCTGGTTCGGCCTCTGCCAGGCAGCCTCGAAGCGCCCTCGCTCGCGGGACACCCAGTCCGACGCCTGCGCCTGCCTCGACCACAGCACCACCAGGTGGTCGCATTGAAGCAGCGCCTGGAGAATCTCGCCTTCCCAATTGGAACCGGCTCGAATGCTGCTCCGGTCGAAGAACGTTTCGAATCCCAGGCCCTGGAGAGAATCCGAAAGCTTGGCCGCCCAGGCAGCGTCGGCGCGGCTGTACGAGATAAAGACTCTTGGCACGGCTGGTTATCGGCTTCTGGACAGTTTACCCCAGCTCGGGGTGACTTGCGACGTTGAAACCGCTCCTCCCCCGATCGCCCCTGCATCCTGAAAGGAAACCGCCGCGCGCGGCATGATTCCAGCATGAAACTCATCCGCCACTTCCCCTTTGCGCTTCTGTTAGCTGCTTGTTCCGCCGGAGCCGAACAGACGATCCAGGTAACCGGCGATGCCGAGATCAAGGTCGCCCCCGACCAGGTGGTCCTCTCCCTGGGCGTCGAGGTCCATTCCAAGGTACTTGACGAAGCACGCCGGGAAAACGATAAGCGCGTTCGCGCCGTTCGCGCCGCCGTTGCCGGCCTGGGTGTCGAGGACAAGGACGTGCAGACGGACTTCATTCAACTCGGAATCGTTACCGAAAACGACGGGATCACCGCGAAGTACTATTACACGCGGAAATCCATCGTCGTAGTGTTGCGCGATGTCGGCCGCATGGAGGAGGTGCTCGCGGCTGCTGTGGACGCGGGCGCCACCCACATCCACGGTGTCGAGTTCGAAACCACGAAACTGCGGCAGTTCCGCGACCAGGCCTGCTCCCGCCCTGGGAGCATCTCCGTGACCGCCGCCGTGTCGATGGAGTTCCGCATCCAGTGACTCGGCGGGACCAGCGGGACCGCGGGTAGCCCCGGCACCGCTCCCGCTGTATCATGGGCCAATGCGATCCACGCGTTTTCCCCTGTTGTTCCTGGCGATGGCGGCCGGCCTCTTCGCCCAAGGTTCCCAGACCCTGATCGACAACGACCAGGTGCGGGTCGTAAAAGTCACCGACCAGCCCCACACCAGGTCGCAGCCGCATGACCACAAGCTGAATCGGGTGATGGTCTATCTGCAGGCCGGCCGCCAGGATGTCACTCCGCAGGGCGGCAAAACGGCCACGTCGGAGTGGAAGGCCGGCGAGGTGACATGGAGCCCTAAGGCCGGCACACACGTTTCGGAGATCGTCAGTGGCGCGCCGGTGACCATCATCGAATTGGAGATCAAAAAGGACGGCGATCCTCGAAAGACGGTAAGTGCCGCGCTCGATCCCTTGAAGGTCGATCCGAGACACTATAAGCTGGAATTCGAAAACAGCCAGGTGCGGGTCACGCGCGTCAGGATCGGCGCCCGGGAGAGCGCGCCGTTGCACGAGCACGTCCTCGACCGGGTGGTGGTCTACCTGACCGGCCAGAATACAAAGGTCACCACACCCGACGGGAAAGTGGAGACCGTCCAACACAAGGCCGGAGAGGTGAGTTGGGCTGGAGCGGCGAAGCACCAGGAAGAGAACCTGAACAGCCAGCCCTTCGAAGGAGTGGTTATCGAGTTCAAGAACTGAAGGCCCGCGCCGCCCGTGCGGAGGGTCCGGACACCCCCGCCTTCCCACCTTGCCCGCAAGATTCCGGCGGCCCCGCCAGTCTTCCCCCACCTGCCGGCAACACTCCGGCGCCCCGCCCGCCCTTCCCCAATGGCCCGCAAGATTCCGGCGGCCCCGCCCGCCTTCCC
>DASQZT010000158.1:0-62351 GCA_035638575.1 Bryobacteraceae bacterium | reverse complement strand
GCTGCGCCTGCCCGCCGGCGGGCGGTCCGAATCCGCCGGGGCCGCCGTGCACGAGCTGAATCTTCTCGTCCAGGGTCATCTGTTCGATGACCATGTCGGCCCGCTGATCGGGAGCCAGGTCTTTGTTCATCCACGGTCCGGCCGGCGGCGGGGGATTCATGGCGTTCCGTCCCTGCGCCGCCGCCTGCATGGAAGCCGACACCACGAGGACCGCCACGAAGCCCCAGGTCTTCAGTTGGTGAGAAAAGGCTCTGATACGCATGATTGCTGAATCTACCATGCGGCACGCCGGTGTTGCCGACCCGCGCGTTACCGAGCCGGGTGTTCGAGCCTAGTGAGCGGTCCCTTGAATTGTCCGGCGCAACACTGTATGCTTCGAATGAACAACAGGCCCGAAAATACCATAGGAGAACCGCCATGTTCAGAGCATCGATTGGATTCACAGCCCAGTACCAGGACCTGACCCTCACCGTCGCCCCCGACTTCGACGAGTGGAGGATCCTCCTGCAAGGCCCAGGAGTCGTCATTAACGGCGGACGGCAATTCGCCGAAGGCAAGGCAAAGGACTACGCGCGGAACATCGCGGACTGCTACATCCGCGAGGAAAGGCATCAGGAACCGGCGCCCGTAGCGGAACTCCAGTGGACTCCCATGGAGCCGCGCGCCTGGTTGAACTACCGGACGTAAAGCCACGCATGAAGCCGGGACAATCCATCGTCCTGCCGATTGCATCGCTCCACTCCGCCCCGCTCTACCCGATCGTCTCGCCGCGCACCAGGTCTTCGTACGTTTCGCGCCGCCGCACCACGCGATACGCCGCGCCTTCCACCAGCACCTCCGGCGCGCGCGGACGCGAGTTGTAGTTCGACGACTGCACGAAGCCGTAAGCGCCGGCCGAGCACACCGCCAGGAAATCGCCGGGCATGGCGTTCACCATCTGGCGGTCGCGCGCCAGGAAATCGCCCGTCTCGCACACCGGCCCGACCACGTCCGCGGTCACCTCCGGCAGCGCGTTCCGGCGCACCGGCACGATCTCGTGATGGGCGCCGTAGAGCGCGGGGCGGATGAGGTCGTTCATGGCCGCGTCCACCACCACGAATTCCTTGGCGCCGTTCCGCTTGCGATACAACACGCGGGTCAGCAGCACGCCCGCCGGACCCACGATCGAGCGCCCAGGCTCCAGCAGAATTTCCAGGCCGCTCTCGCCGAGGCGTGCGCTCAGGCTCTCGACGAAACCGCGGATCGCCGGCGCCTTCTCCCCCGCCTGGTAGGCGATTCCCAGCCCGCCGCCCAGATCCAGATGGCGGATCGGATGCCCCGCGCCGCGGAGCGCCGCCGCCAGCGCCAGGACCTTGTCCACCGCCTCCAGAATGGGACTCGGATCGAGCATCTGCGATCCGATGTGGCAGCTCACGCCTTCCGCCGCCAGGTTCCGGAACTGCCGCGCGCGCTCGTAGACCGCCACGGCCTCGCAGATGGCGATGCCGAACTTGTGCCGGCTGAGCCCCGTGGAGATGTACGGGTGCGTCGCGGCATCCACGTCGGGATTCACGCGGATGGCGAAGCCCGCCTTCACGCCCCGCCGCGCCGCCAGGGCGTCGATGAGAGCCAGCTCCGATTCCGACTCGCAGTTGAAGCTGTGGATGCCGCGGCCGAGCGCGTACTCCACTTCGCCTGCGGTCTTGCCCACGCCCGAGAACACCACCTTGGACGGATCGCCGCCCGCCTCGATCACGCGGAACAGCTCACCGCCCGAGACGATATCGAACCCCGCGCCTTCCCGCGCCAGCAGCGCCAGCACGGCCAGCGACGAGTTGGCCTTCACCGCGTAGCACACCGAGTGCGGGACGCCGCCCAGCGCCTGGTCGTACGCGCGATAGTTGTCCACAATGGCCTGGGCCGAGTAGACGTAGGCTGGCGTGCCCACGCGGTGCGCCAGGTCCGCCAGCGGAACCTGCTCGCAATACAGATCGCTTCCCGAATAGGAGAACAAACTTCAGTGTGGCATATAACCGCGCCGCTTCAGAACTCCAATCGCGCCTGGAACGCAATCATCCGGGGCGAACTGTCCCCGCCCAATCCAACGCCTAACAGTCCCGTCGGTGGCGAAGCCGGGTAGCCGATCGCTCCGAATCCGGTCTCGGTGGAAGGCTTGCCCGGAACTCCCGCGTACCCCACAACCGGAAGACCGAAGTTCGGGTGATTGAGGACGTTGAAGAACTGGCCGTCGATGCGCAGCTTGACATGCTCCGCCGGTTGGAACCACTTGGTCAGATACAGGTCACTCCAGAAGAAATCGGGACCGCGCAGTGCGTTCCGGCCGAGATTGCCGAACTGGCAATTCTTCGCGCTGTCGCCGCCGGTACAGGCGCCGGTACCCGGATCGACGGCTGAAACCAACGCTTCGGGGTTGAGCCACTGGATGGTTCCAGGTTGAGTCACGCCGGGGATTGGATTGTGTTCGTACAGCGGCACGCCGGGGACCACGCTGGCGTACTGCGCGCCGCTGCCCTGAACGATGCCGTTTCCGTTGGCGGAATAAGGCGCGCTCAAGACCGAAAACGGCAAGCCGCTGTGCCAAAACATGGTGCCCGAGACCTGCCATCCGTTCAGCGCCCGGGCCAGCATGCGATTCCGGAACTTGACCGGCAACTGATAAACGTACTGGGCGGTGAAGTTGTGGCGCACGTCGTAATCGCAGGGACCATATTGGCGGCCCAGCTCGCCCGGCAGCGGCGAAAGCAAGGCTCCGGCGGCGAATGGCAGGAATCCGCCGTTCGAAACGGTGTCCATGCAGCGGCTCCAGGTGTAGTTCATCTGAACCTGGACGCCGTGGCCCAGGCGCTTGTCGGCCGTCAACTGGAGGCCGTTGTAGTGGCTGTTGGCGCCGGTGCTCAACTGCGTTACCGGCCCGAAGCGCGGGTCTTTCGGCTGCCCGTATGGGAACGGCGCGAAGCAGCCCTGGCAGACAGTCTGATAACCGTTCACCTGCGTCTGATACGGCTGGTTGACCGCGCGCGTGCCTACGTACTGACCTCGCAGATTGAGGGCGTTGCCGACCTGGTGTTCGACCGCAAAGCTCCACTCGAGGAAGTAAGGCGCACGGAGCTTGTCGTCCGGAACCGCGGTGATCGAAATCGGCGGAAGGCAGGTGCTCGGATTCGACAGAGCCGATGCGCAGGAAAGCCGGCCTCGAGCGAAGCCCGAGTTGAATAGCTGATTCGCCGCCCCGGTCGCGTCGATGGCGCTGTTCGGAACTCCCGGCGCAATCGCCACTCCTCCCGCCGTGCCGAGCAGCCCGCCCTGGAAGGTCTTCGAGTAAGGAGGGTTCGTTCCCACCAGATCGACCACGCTGCCCGGCAGGATGTCGCTGAACATGCCGACGCCGCTCCGCAGCACCGTGTTCGGCGCGATCTGCCACGCGATGGCGGTTCTCGGCTGGAGGATCGCCGCGGGCGTAGCGGCGAAGATCGTCCCCTGCCCGGTCCGAATCGCCTGGCTCAGCGGCTGATTCACATCGTGGGAAATGGAATCGAACGACCCGGCGAGGCGCGCGACGGCGTTGTGTGGATTCACGGGATTCGAGTTGTAGGTATCGCGGACGCCGAACGTCCAGGTCAGCGTTCGCGCCATCTTCCACGTGTCCTGCGCGTAGAAGTCCAGGTTCAGGAAATTGTAAGGCTGCGAATTCGCCAGCGGAAAAGTCGTCGAAGCCGTCGATGCCACACCGTAAATGAACTGGGGCAGGGTGGTGTAGTTGACCAGCGGAACCACGCCCTGCCCGAAATCATAATCGTTGAGGCGGAAGATCCGGCTGTTGGTTCCAAACCGGAACTCGTGCGGCCCCGAGGTCCAGGCGAGGTTGTCGTTGATGAAAAAGCGTGTGGCGCGCCGCCCCTGAACCCAGGTGTTGTCGAGCCCTCCCAGCGTGGTGAACGGCGCGTTGGCTCCGCTGCCCTGGAGGACGATCGGAAACGCCGCCAGCGTCTCAGGAAGATCGGCCGGCCCGAACAGGCTTTCGTACCACGAGAACGCCGGGTTGAAGTAGTTCACCAGGCGCCCGGAAAAAACGTGCGTGTAGCCCGTCGCCAGCGAGTAGAGCGGCTGCGAAGAGATGGCATTGAACAGCGGATTGATCGGATCGGTATAAGCGGCCTGAAGGCCGGTGTCGGACTGAAACCGGAACCAGGCGATGTTCCCGGCATCGATGTTGTAATCCATCCGGGCCGTTTGCACCTGCTCGCGATCGTCGCTCGAATGCGAAACACTCTGGCGATTCGCGCAGCCGTTTCCGTTGGGCGGGTTCCCGCCGGCGGCGGTTCCATCGCTCGAGAACGGACAGCCGAGAATCGCGAGCGGTGTCCCCGCGGTGCTGCCGTAAAGGGAAAAGAGCTTCCGGTAGAACGGCGCCAGTTGCGGCGCCGGTTGATAGGCCGATCCGGTTACGGAGTCCACGCCGCCGCGCGGCAACTGTTCCAGCACATAACTCTGAAATGCCGGCGTGGGCACTGTCGTGGCATTCACGATCGGCAGCGCAATCCGAACCCATTCGGAATCGAAGAAGAAAAACAGCTTGTCGTGGAGAACCGGGCCTCCGAGACTGCCGCCGAAGTGGTTCACCGTGGATCGCGGCTTGTGGTTCCCGGCGGTCGCGTCGGTGAAGAAGTCGGCGGCATTGAATTCCGAGCCGTTCCACAACTCGTACAGGTTTCCGTGAAACCCATTGGCGCCGGACTTGGTGACGTAGTTGACCTGGGAGGCGCCGTACCGGCCCTGATCGACAGCGTAGGAGACGGTGTTGACGGTCACCTCCGCGATCGAATTCAATCCCAGCACGAGATTGGTGGAAAGGCCGCTGTTCAGATTGGTCAGCGGATCGTTGGTTTCCAGTCCGTCGACGATATACCCGTTCGAGAGGGATGGCAGGCCGTTGAATTGGACGTTGCCATAGCCGTTCGTGCCCCCCACGAAGTCGTTGCCGCTGCCCGCGGTGTTGATGAGCGCGCCGGCGGCAAACTGCAGCGGGTAGGTCATGTCGCCACCCGGATTCGGAAGGTTTTCCATCGCCCGGGCCGTGAGTGTCGTCGAGGTGTTTGGATTTTCCGGGTTGATCAGAGGCGCCTGCTCCTGCACCAGGATGCTTTCGCTGGCGGATGCGATGTCGAGCTTGAAATCGACCGTTTGCTTCTGTCCGAGACCAGCGGACACGGCGTTGTTCTGCCGTGTTGCAAAGCGGTCCGCTTCCGCTTTCACCGCGTACGTTCCGGGCTTGAGCTGCGGAAAGCTGAAGCGCCCGGAGTCGTCCGTTTTCACGGATCGTTTCACGCCATTCTCGCTGCTGGTGACGGTCACGGCCGCACCGGGGATCGCGGCGCCGGCAGGATCGGTGACCGAACCGACAATCGCGCTGGTCGTCTCGCCCTGCGCCATCACCGGGACAGGCAGCGCCAGGCCGAAGACCAGGAATGCCGGCAGCACCCCAAATTTAGGCATACCTAAATATAACGGCGCGGCCTTCTTTCCGTCAAGCGCGGAGTACTTGATCCGTTAATCCGGCCGATTGCGGGCGCGCGGCGGCGAGAGTAATCTAGAATTTAGTGATACCTAGAACACATGGACCGTATACCACGGAATCCGTGGACGACTATTTGAAAGCCATACTGGAGCTGGGCGGCTCCGAAGAGGAACGGGTGGCCGGCAACGCCCTCGCTCGTCATCTCGGTATCCGCGCGGCGTCCGTAACGGGAATGCTTCAAAAGCTCGCGGCGCAAAAGCCGCCGTTTGTGAAATACGAAAAGCGCCGCGGCGCGCGTTTGACGGCGGCGGGGAAGATGCGCGCTTTGGAGGTCCTTCGCCATCACCGCCTGCTGGAGCGTTTCCTGCACGATTTCCTGGACTATTCGTGGGACGAGGTTCACGATGAAGCGGAACGGCTGGAACATTTCATCTCCGAGCGGCTGGAGGATCGCATCGCGGCGAAATTGGGGGACCCGGAAACCGATCCGCACGGGCACCTGATCCCCGAGCGAAGCGGCGCGTTTCCGGCCCGGGAAGAGGTGCTGTTATCCAAATGGGCGTGTGGCGTCCCCGCCGTGATCAGCAGCGTGTCGGACCGCGACCCCCTGGCTTTGCGTGAGATGACACGGCTCGGATTGAAGCCCGGCGTGGCAATCACGTTGGAAACGGGAACGCGGAATGCCTCTCTGCGAGTCCGGATTGGCGATCGTGCGGACTCCGCGCGCTTGAGCCAGGCTCTTGCCTCCGGAATCTCGGTAACTGCCGGCCCGAGTGGCCGCGTCCGTTCGGACAGCGGCTCATCGGCCGGTTAGCCCTGTCGGGCGATCTACAGCTTGTACTCCGCCTTCACCACTTCATCGTCGATGGAGTGCTTCAACGAGAAGCCCAGCTTCTCGCAGATGCGCATCACGCCGCGGTTGTCCGGCAGGACGTCGGCCACCAGCCGAGCGAGTTTCTCGTGGGCGCCAACCGTGATCAGACGGCCCAGCAACTCCTTGCCCAGCCCGCGGCCCTGCCAGGCGTCGCTGATGAGCACCGCTACTTCCGCATCGCGGGTGCCGTGGATTTTCATCAGGCGGCTCACGCCCAGGATCTCGGATTCGCCGGTCTCGGGATTGCGCCGCTCAGCCACCAGCGCCATTTCGCGGTCGTAATCGATGAAACAGATGCGCGTCAGCCGCTCATGCGTGGTCCGCTGCTCCAGGTTCATGATGTGGAAGTAGCGGAGGTACACGCTGCGCTCGGAGAGCGTCTCGTGGAACCGCACCATGGCCGGCTCGTCCTCCGGCCGGATGGGACGGATGGTCACCGCCGTGCCGTCCTTCAGGGTCCACGGCGAGACAAACCGCGTCGGATAGGCGCGGATCGCGGTCCTCGGAAGCTGCTCCAGCGTCACTTCGGGCCCATGCACCACCACGCGCGCGTCCAGCGCGATCAGCCCGTCGGGAGAGGCCAGCAGCGGATTGATGTCGATCTCCTTGATCCACCGCTGCTCCGCCACCAGGCCGCTGAACCGCACCATCAGCATCTCGAGCGCCGCGAGGTCCACCGGGCGCCGGCCGCGAACGCCCGCCAGCGCCTTGTAGATCAGGGTCTGCTCCATCATGCGGCGCGCCAGCGTGGTGTTGAGCGGCGGCAGCGACAGGGAACGGTCCTTGAACACCTCGACGAGCTGACCGCCCGTGCCGAACAGCAGCACCGGCCCGAACTGCGGATCGAGGCTCGACCCGATGATCAGCTCGTAGGCATCCTTGAGCTTGACCATGGGCTGCACCGTCACGCCCTGGAAATGTTGGGCGCCTACCTTCTCGGTCACCGAGGACTGGATGGCGCGGAAGGCCCGTTCCACCGCCTCGGCGCTGCCCAGGTTCAACTGCACGCCGCCCACATCGGTCTTGTGCGTGATGGTTTCCGAATACAGCTTCAGCACCACCGGGTAGCCGATCTCGTTGGCCGCTTCGACCGCCGCCGGCAGGTCCGCGGCAATGATGGTCTTGGCGGTGGGAACGCCGTAGGCGCTGAGCACCTGCTTGGATTCGAACTCCGTCAGGATGGTGCGGCCCTCGCCGCGGGATTTCGTGATGATCTCCTCCACCAGCTTGCGGTCGGGAGTGAAATCGGCCGAATCCTCGGGCATCTCCGGGGTCTCGTAGAGGCCGCGCAGGTTGTAGCTGTAGCGCCACATGTAGTTGAACGCGCGCGCCGCGGTATCGGGATAGGGGAATGTCGGAATGTTGGCGCGGTTCAGGATCTCCTCGCCCGCCGCCACGTCCACGCCGCCCATCCAGCTCGCCAGCACCGGCTTGCCCTCCAGCTTGGCCAGCGGCTTCAACGTCTCGGCGATGCGCGTGGGATCGGTCATGGCCTGCGGCGTCAGGATCACCAGCATGCCGTCCGAGTGCGGATCCTTGGCCGCGATTTCGAGCGCCTTGGCGTACCGCTCGGGGGAAGCGTCCCCGATGATGTCCACGGGGTTGTTGTGGCTCCAGGTGGCCGGCAGCACGGCGTTGTAAGCCTCCATGGTTTCCGCCGTCAGCTCGGTCAGCTCCCCGCCGCCCATGATGAGCGCATCGGTGGCCAGCACCCCGGGCCCGCCGGCATTGGTCACGATGGTGAGGCGCGGTCCCTTGGGGCTGGGCTGCTTGGAAAGAACTTCCGCCATATAGAACAGGTCGGCGACGTTGTTGACCCGCAGCACGCCGCTGCGCCGGAAAGCCGCCTCCAGCACTTCGTCGCTGCCGGTCAGCGAGCCGGTGTGCGACGCGGCGGCCTTGGCCGCGGCCGCCGTACGGCCCGGTTTGATGACGATGATCGGCTTGTTGAGCGCCACCTCGCGCGCGGCCGAAAGGAAGGCCCGCGCGTTGCCGATGCTCTCCATGTAGATCACGATGGAGCGCGTCTTGGGGTCGTTGCCGAGGTGATAGATCAAATCGCCCCAGCCCACGTCCACCATCGAGCCGATCGATACGAAGGAGCTGAACCCCACCATTTCCTTGAGGCTCCAGTCCAGCACCGCCGTGCACAGCGCGCCGCTCTGGCTGATGAATCCCACCGAGCCGGGCCGCGCGATGGTGGTGGCGAAGGTGGCGTTCAACCCGGTGAGGGGGGCCATGACCCCCAGACAGTTCGGGCCGATGACGCGGATGTTGGCGGCCTGCGCCTCTTCCAGCAGTTTCTGCTCGAGGGCCGCGCCTTCCGCGCCGACCTCCTTGAAGCCGGCCGAAATGACGATGGCGCCGCGCACGCCGTTTTCGCCGCATTCCCGGATGAGCCCGGGGATGGTGGGCGGCGGCGTCACGATTACCGCCAGGTCGACCTCTTCGGGAATCTCGGAAACCGATTTGTAGGCCTTCACGCCCAGCACGCTGGGACGCTTGGGATTGACGGGGAAAACCGTGCCGCCGAACGGACTCGTCACCAGGTTCCACAGCAGCGTTCGTCCGACAGAGCCGGGATTCTCGGTGGCGCCGATGACGGCTACGGTCTTCGGCGTAAAGAAAACGTCGAGCGGCTGAGCCCCTCTTGGGTGGCTTCTCTTCTTTCCAGGTTTAGTTGCTAGCATCTTGAATATCCGCCTTTGGTCCGAACGCGGCCGCATTCAGGGCATCGACCACGTCCCGGACATTGAGTCCGTTCTTGCGCGCCACGGTTTCGATATCGCAGTCGTCGCAGGACGCGCGAAAATGCAACCGCTCAAATACATCGATAGTTTCAGGATGACGTTGTTTCACATCGCGGACGATCGTATCCCGGCGGATCAACTGATCGAATCGAAACATGGCTGCGCCTCGAACCTATTATGCGCTGCACCCCGGATTCCAAAACAACGGGACCTGTTATCAATCGGTTGCAAGCCCCCCGGACGTCCGTTGGGTGATATGCCCCAGTTTTTCCCGTCACAAGGCTTGAAAATAAACCGCAAGTGACTGGTTCGGCGGAAGATGACTGCGAAAACGGGCGGCCTTCCGGGAGCCGGTTTTGGGGAGGGGCGGGAGGATCCCCAAACGGGGAAAAGCCCCATGGAAAACTAAGTCGCGGCCGCGCCCTGGCGGCGCACCACGGCGTCATCATCGTGTGTCAGGGCCGCAGCTCACCCTATAAACCGGTAGGCGCTTCCATCGAGCCGCAACTTCACGGGGATGGGGGCGCTCTCTTCTTCGACCGGGGGGGCCGTGGGTTCCACCGGGACCTTCGGCTCTTCCGGCTTCGGAGCGGTGTTCCGCCGGATGCTGAACAGGCTTCGCAGGGCCGCGCTGCGCACCCCCGGCGTATCGTCGCGCATCAACGCGTGCAGGTTTTCCACATGGGCGGGATTGGCGATCTGGCCCATCACCCACGCCGCCGTCGAGCGAAACAGCGGCCGGCCATCGCGTGCCATGGTCACGACACGCGGGCTGACGGCGGCATCTCCCAGAAGGTGCAGGCCGAGCAGGGCGTTGCCCACCACCCGGTTGTTCGCGTCCCCCAGGCATTCCTCGTATGCGGACCGGGCGTAAGAGTGTTGCACACCCCACAGCCCTTCGAGCACATTCGCCCGGATCCGCGGGTCAGGCGCCGCGATTTGCCGCCGGACCCAGTCGGAACTCTGGATGCGACGCGCCACCAGCAGAGTCGCCCTGGCGGCAATCAGCCGATCCGGATGTTGCGCCAGGTATCCCATGGTCGGGATCAGCCTGCGGGCGCGCGAGATCTGCAGTTCACGCGCCAGATTCAAGTCGAGCATCCGGTCGATTTCCTCCAAGCGTTTGAACAGGGATGCCGTTTCGGCTTGGGTGAAATAGCGCGGATCCACCAGGCGCGTCATGGACTCCAATCGGCTGAGCAGCAGCGTGCCGAGGTAGTGGAGGCCGGGGCTGTCCGGCTGGCTCTTCAGCAGGTGTACGGCCGCCACAAAAAACAGTTCGGGATGGTCCCCGGCGAGCCGGTGCATGATCCTGGAGGCCGACATGTTGGATTGAAGCTCGATCATGCCTCGCTCCAGGAAGCCGCGCATGAGCTGCTCGTTTTTCGATAGTTGCGTCTCGAAGAGGTATGGCATTCGCATCCCCTCCGAATCTAAATATCGGCCAGGCGCCTGAAAACTTTAGCGGGAGGACCGCCGAGGGCTGACATCTACTCCGGAACGACTTCGTAGCGGTGCGGCCGTGGCTGCGCGGCGGCGCGCTGCTCCCGCACCACGTCGGCCTCCAGCTCGTCCAGCGCATCGAGCGCCTTCAACAGGTGCGGGGTGGCGTCCTTTTCCATGGGGACCTGGACCTGCCGCCATCGCGTGGAGTGCAGATTGTTGTGGCGCAGGGTGAGCGCGTGGACCTCGGCGGCCTGGCGCGCCATGGGGGTCGCGAGGCCGGCCAGGTTGATGCCGGAAGCCAGTTCTTCGGCGGTGAAACTGCCCGCCGGCTCGCCATCGATCTTCAGGGTGTAGCGCCCCGCGGCCAGCCCGCGCACCTTCAGCGGCTCCTGGTTGAGGGCGTCCATGACATCGGAAGAGCGCACCGCCAGCGCCACCAGGGCGTCCCGTTGGTCGATGGGCATGGGGAGCGCGTCGTCTTCCTCGGTCCAGGACACGCCCTTGGCCGCGCGCAGGTCGGAGATGCGCGCGTTGATCCGCCGGACGGGCTCCTTGCGCGCCGAGTCGATCTCCACATCGCTCACCAGCGCGGGCGCGTTCCAGGCCTTGAGCAGGGCTTCCGCCATCAGGAGATGCCCGCCGGCGCCGGGGTGGACGCGGTCGGGGATCAGGCGCGCCGCGGCGGTGGCATCGGCGGCCTTGGCTTTTTCGAGCGCGGCGACCACCGGCGTGTTGAGGTCGGCCAGGGCCATCTTCTGATCGGCCGCGAGCTGTTTGAGGAAATCGGCGTAGCGTACCAGCACCTGGTTGTAGCCGCCTTCGAACGTCGGCGTCCGCGTGACGTCGTCATAGGGCGAGGGCTGTATCAGAGTGATGCGGATGCCGGGCGCCTGGCGCTTCACGGTGTCGATGATGTGCTTGAAGCCCGTGGAGAACTCGTCGAAAACCTGCTGGTCGAAGGCGCGGTAGCGGCCGTCGTTCATGCCCAGCATGATGGTGAGGACGGTGGGATTGTACGGCAGCACGTCGCGCCACAGGCGGACGTCGATGGGCCCGCCGCCGCCGCCGTTGACGCGGTCGCCGCCCCAGCCGGAATGCACGAAGGCGATGTTGAGGTGCGGGAAACGGGTGACCACGTAGGTTTCGGCAAAGGTGGTATAGAGGCGCTGCTCGGTGATGCTGTCGCCGTAGAAGACGACGCGGTCGCCATCGCGGAGCGCGAAACCTTCCTGCGCCAGGGCGGCGCCGGCGGCCATGGCCAGCGCCGCGGCCATCGAAAACCATCTCTTGGTTTGGACCATGCGCCCAGTATATCCCGGGCATTGGCAAGCTAAAGCGGCCCAAGCTAAAGCGGCCCCACCCCGATTCCGTTATCATGGATAGAATCACCATGATTCAAACAGCGCTCACCGAAGGCCTCACCTTCGACGATGTTCTGCTCGAACCGGCCCGCAGCGAAGTGCTGCCGGCGGACGTGGATACCCGGACCTGCCTGACGCGCCAGGTCGCTTTGAATATTCCGATCGTCTCCGCCGCGATGGACACGGTGACCGAATCGCACCTGGCGATCGCGCTGGCGCAGCAGGGCGGCATGGGCATCGTGCACCGCAACATGCCGGTCGCGCGGCAGGCCGAAGAAGTGGACCGCGTGAAACGCAGCGAAAGCGGCATGATCGTGGACCCCATCACCATCGGGCCGGATGAGCCGATATCGGCGGCGCAGGCGCTCATGACCCGCTACCGCATCTCGGGCGTGCCGGTCACCCAGGACGGCAAGCTGGTGGGCATCCTCACCAACCGCGACCTGCGCTTCGAAAACCGCTTCGACCTCCCCATCTCCGAAGTCATGACCAAGGAGCACCTGATCACCGTGGGGGTGGGCACCACGCTGGAGCAGGCCGAAGCCATCCTGCACCAGCACCGCGTCGAGAAACTGCTGGTGGTGGACGATGAGTACCGCCTCAAGGGTCTCATCACCGTCAAGGACATCCAGAAGAAGCTGAAATATCCCAACGCGGCCAAGGACCCCCAGGGCCGCCTGCGCGTGGGCGCGGCCATCGGGGCGACCGGCGATTTTCTGGAGCGCGCCCAGGAGCTGGTGGCCCGCAAGGTGGACGTGCTGGCCATCGATACGGCGCACGGCCACAGCGCCCGCGTGATGGCGGCGGTCAAGGCCATCAAGCGAAAGCTGCCCGAGGTGCAGCTGATCACCGGCAACGTGGCCACCTACGAGGGCGCCTGCGAGCTGATTTCGCTGGGCGTGGACGGCATCAAGGTGGGGATCGGCCCGGGCTCGATCTGCACCACGCGGGTGGTTTCCGGCGCCGGCGTTCCGCAGATCACGGCCATTTCCGAGTGCTCGCGGGCCGCGCGCCAGGCGGGCGTGCCGCTGATCGCGGACGGCGGCATCAAGTACTCCGGCGACATCACCAAGGCCATGGCCGCGGGCGCCGATACGGTCATGATCGGAAGCCTGCTGGCGGGCACCGACGAGAGTCCCGGCGAGACCATCCTGTACCAGGGCCGCACGTTCAAGACCTATCGCGGCATGGGCTCCATGGGGGCCATGTCGCAGGGCAGCTCCGACCGCTACGCGCAGGAAGGCAACGGGAAGCTGGTGCCCGAGGGCATCGAGGGCCGGGTGGCCGCCAAGGGGCCGCTGTCGGACCTGGTGTATCAGCTCGTGGGCGGATTGCGGTCGGGCATGGGCTACTGCGGTGCGCGCGACGTCCGGGAACTGCAGCACAAGGCGCGGTTCCTGCGGGTTTCGTCCGCCGGCCTGCGCGAGAGCCACGTCCACGACGTCATCATCACTAAGGAAGCGCCGAACTACCGCGTGGAGTAGCGCCGGCGGCCATCCAAGCCTTCACGCGGCCGACCGAGCCAGCCACATCGTCGCGGATTTCATAAACCCAGAACCGCATGATGTCCCAGTCCATGTCGGTCAGGCGGCGGGAACGGATCTGGTCCCGCCGGCATAACTCGCCGTCCCAGTTGCGGTGGTAGTTTTCGCCGTCCACCTCGATGTCCAGCTTCCGCTCGCCGCTGAACAGGGCGAAATCGAGGGTGTACGGCGCTTCCTCGTATTGCGGGACGGGCCGCACGCCGGCCGTGTGCAAGGCTCTATAAAAGCTCCGCTCCCAATCGGAAACCAGCTCCGGATGCGCCACCGGAGGATATTCCGGGCCCGCGTCCCCGGCCGCCGGCAGGCGAGTTTCCTGAGAGGCAAGACCGCGCGAGTACTCCGCAAAGCTGGCCAGGTAACTGACGCCCGAATCCAGCGCGGCCTGCCGGTCGCCGACCACCACCAGCTCCGAGCGGGCCCTGGTAATCGCCACGTTGAACAGGTTCCCGTGATTCTTCAGGAATCGCAGCGTGCTCTCCCCGACGCCCGCGGATACGACGGGCGAGAAGAAGATCACGTCGCGCTCGTCGCCCTGGAATCCGTGGACCGTATCGACCACGAACTGGAGCGAGGCAAGCTGCCGCGACAACTCGCGGTCCTGATGCACCAGCGTCCGGATGCGATTGGCGTGGGCGCGGAACGGAGTGACGACGCCGATCGCGCCGTTGTATCCCTGCTCGACGATCATTCTCCGCACGGCCTTCACGACTGCCTCCGCTTCCGTCGAGTTGAGAGCCCCGCCTCCCGAGGGCCGCACCACTTTGCCTTTTACGTCGACCCACCGCACCGCCGGGCCAGGAGGGCAGCCCGCCGTTTGGGGACGGTTCAGGCTTTCGTGGTCCGTCGCGATGCGGAGGCCGCCGCGGTAAAAGAACCGGTTGGAAAACGAAATGATGTCGCGGTGCGAGCGGTGATGATCGCGGAGGTTGACGATGTCCTCGTAGCGGCACAGGCTGCGGGCGAGGTCGAACAGCGAGTTCACCGAATAGGCCCAGGCAGCGCGTCCCTCCGCCAGGCCGTGCGCCGCGAGGATGAGGCGATCCTGCTGGGGCGCCACCGTGCTGACGTGCTTCAGTTGCAGCGGGTCGCCGATGATCACGGCGCGGCGGGCGCGAAACAGAAGCGGAAGGGCCGAAGCGATGTCGCACTGGCTGGCTTCATCGATCACCAGCAGGTCGAAGAAGCCCGGCTCGAACGGCAGCCGTCCGCGCGCGGAGAGCGAAGTCACCGCCCAGCACGGGAGGATCTTGGCGACCTTCGGAAACAGGCTGTAGTAACGGCGGAATACCCTTCTCCCCGCGCCTTCGTCGTAGCGGTCGCCGCTTGCGATCATCTGGAGCAGGGACACGTACTCGCTCAGCAGCTTGCGCCGTTCCGGATCCCAGCGGCTGGGCCAGAGGCGGAGCCAGCATTGCCACAGCTCCAGCGAATTGTGCGCCGATTCTTCGGCGATGCGGGTCAGCTCGCCCGCCAGGTGCTCGAGGGGCCGAGCCGCGCGCAGCCGGTCGAGGCCCTGCCCGTAGGCGTGAACGCGGGCCGCCCACTCCAGCCGCTCCGCGAGCATGCTCCGGAAGTCCGCCCAGACTTCGAGATTGTGCTCGCCGGGCTGTACCTCGGGAGGCGCCACGCCGAGCAGTTCGGCATCCGTCAGCAGCGTGCGCGCGATCTCGCCGATGCGCTCGAAGCGGCGGCTCTTGTCGCGCAGCAGCCGGACCATCGCCGGCTGGCCGGATTTCCCCGCATCCAGCGCGGCCGCGAGCGGCTCGAGGCGCCGGCGAATCCCTTCCACGTCGGCCGACAGGAGGCGGGCAAAACGATCCTCGCCGCGATCTTTGCCAAACAGGGCCCGCGCCGGTTCCGCCGCCCGCTCCAGCTCATCCACCGCATTGCGCAAGCTGACCACCGAGGCGATCTCGCGCTGGACGGCGGCGAACCGGGCGCGGTCCTCTTCGTGCGCCCGGCAAGCCAGGCGTATCGCGCCGCGGCGTCCGGACCGGAGGACTCCGCCAGCCCCGCCGTCAGATGCTGCGCGATGCGGGCGTGATGTTCCTCCTTGCCGAGGCGCAGCAGCAGGGGAAACGGCCCCAGGTCGTTTACGCGGGACTCCACCACGTCGACGGCATGGTTGTTCTTGCTGGAGAACAGCACGCTGCCTTCCTGCCACGCCATGTTTGCCAGCAGCGATGTGACCACCTGCGACTTGCCGGTGCCCGGTGGGCCGGTCACGACGGTGAGGGGCGCGCCCAGCCCCTGAACGACCGCCTGCCGCTGCTCGGTGTTGAGCGGCAGGACTTCCAGGATGGGGCGGTCCTCGGTGGGCGGCGTCTCGATACTCTCGCCGCGGAGCCATTGGCCCAACGCGGTGTCGCGGACGGCTTCCTCGTCGAGCTGCATCAGCTTGCGCAGCTCGATCTCGAGACCGTAGGTAAAGGGCGAGCGGGTTCCGGCGAACAACACAGCCCGGTTGTAAATGCCCGGCGCGGTCAACTCGGCCAGCGGAACGCCCTTGGCCAACTCGTACGGGTTCAGATCTTCCTTCCATCCCCACTCGGGCCGGCACCGCTCGAGGCGCAAGATGATCTCGTCCCACTGCGGCAGGTCGTCCTCGATATTGGCAAGGCCCAGTTCTTCGGAAAGGTGGATGGCTTCATCCATGACATTCCCGCTGTCGGCCGAAGGCAGGGTTTTCAGGACCTCGAGATTGAACAGCGGGATGCCGCTGGCCGGGCGGAGCGGGCCGGCAAGCTCGTCGGGCGATTCCTCGATGGGATAAAGCAGCACCGGCTCGATGCGCATCTCCTCTTCGTTTCGCGAAATGACGGAGCGAAGACGGAGCGCGTAACCTATATAAAGCGTGAGCTGGCCCCGCTCGCGCCGCACCTTCTGGACGATCTTCTTGATGGCGCGATCGCCAGCCGAAGGTTCCTCGCCAGGATGAGCGAAGGGAAGCTCGTTGAGAACGACATAGTCGGAGCCATCCACAGGGAGACTGATTCCGGAGCCACTCTCGCGCGACAGGCAGTCGAGGTAATACCGGCAGAGACTTGCCAGAAAGGTTCGCGGCTGGCCCGGAGGGCGCGCGCCATCTTCGGCCTGGCCCCGTGCCTTCGGCCACCAGCGGTAAGCGGTGTCCTGAACGGCCCCGCTTCCCTGAAGACCGTGGAGCAGTGTGACCACCTGCGACCGGTCGAGCCCCAGTTCGGCCGCGATCTGCTGCGCTTTCAGCCCCGGCGTCCGGGAGAGAAGTTGCTGGATGCGGTCGGCGTGGCTCATGAGAACATCTACAGTATCGCAGGAGGTTCGACTTCACCCAATCTCAATCGTGGCCCTGGCCGTCCGCTGTCACCTTGCCGGAGAAACTGCGATAGGTGTAGACAAGGTATCCGCAGGCAAGGATCATGCCGGGGATGAACCACATCAGCCCAACCCGAAGACCGTAAAGTGGCGCCGCGGCGTTGTGCACGGTCAGGCCAATCGAAGGATCGGTGTTGGAGGGCAGCACGTAGGGATAGAGTCCGAAGGCGGCGCTGGTCAGCATCCCCAGAATGAACAGGCAGGAGCAGAGAAAGGCGTCCAGCCCCTTGTGCCGGCCGTCCAGAACCCGGATGCCGGCCAGGCCCAGGATCGCCAAGAGCGGGAAAACATAGCCCCAGGGGCGCGCCGCGAAGCTCTCTTTCAAATGCGGCTGAATGCGGAAACTCGCGAGCGTGATCAGAACGACCCAGGCCAGGAGCCCCCACCACGCGCCTTTGGCGTACCGGCGCGCGCGAGCCTCGACGGCTCCTTCCGTTTTCAATACCACCCAGAGGGACCCGTGGACCGTGAGCGCCAGCAGCGCGGCAACCGCCACCAGAACCGTGTACCAATCCAGAATTCCGGCGTCCTTGCCGGCGGTGAAATCGGTCCACAACGGCAGGAAGAATTCGCCGGACCGGTCGAGCGGTACACCCCGAACCACGTTACCCAACGCGGCGCCAAAGAAAATCGCCAGCAGTGCGCTTGCGCCGGCGAAAACCGCGTCCCACAGCGGTTGCCAGACCAGGCTTTGAACGTGGTTGCGGAACTCGATGGAAATGCCCCGCAAGATCAAAAGCCAGAGCACGATCATCAAAGGCAGGTAGAACCCGCTGAAGCTCGACGAATAGAGCCCCGGGAAGGCGAAGTAGAGGGTCCCGCCGCCGGCCAGAAGCCATACTTCGTTGCCATCCCAGACCGGCCCGATCGAACTCAGAACCGCGCGGCGTTCGCCGTCGGTGCGCGCCACGAACAGGTGCATGATGCCGGCGCCGAGGTCGAAGCCGTCCAGGACCACGTAGGCGGCGATCATCACGGCGACAAAACAGAACCAGATGGTTTCCATGACAGAGCCTCAAAGTGTTGCGGCGCGTGCCTCCATCGGATGCTCGGGACCTTCCTCGATTTCGCGGCGGACCAGAAACAGAAACAGAATCGCGAGAATCGTGTAGATCCCCATGAAGCCAAGCAGCGTGAAGAGCGCGTTGCCCGCCGAGATGTGCGGAGAAACGCCTTCCGGTGTGCGCATAATGCCGTAGATCAGCCACGGCTGGCGCCCCACTTCCGCGGTGATCCAGCCGGCAGTTGTCGCGATATACGGAAAGGGCAGCATCAGCATCAACAGCCAGAGCAGAAGGCGCGAGCGATAGAGTCTTCCGCGCCACAGGCTCAGCGACGCCAGCGCCATGACGCCGATGAAAATCGTTCCGAGCCCGACCATGATGTGATAGCTGTAATAGAGCAGCGGAAGATTGTCCGGCAAACGTTGCGGCGGAAACACGTTGAGGCCCTTTACTTCCGCGCCCCAGCGCTGATACGTCAGGAAACTGAGCGCCCGGGGGATGGTGAGCGGATTATCGAGGCGGCGCTTTTCGAAATCCGGCTGTCCAATCAGGGCGAGGGGCGCTCCGTGCTCGGTTTCAAACAGCCCCTCCATAGCGGCCAGCGTGGGTGGCTGGTGCCAGGCGATGTTCTTGCCCTGGCCATCGCCGGTGGGGAATGCCATCAGAAAGGTGGAGATGATCCCGGCGATCACCCCGACGCGGACAAACGTGCGGCCATACTCCTCACTCTGTCTGGTGAGCAGGTAAAACGCTCCCACGGAGGCCATGACGAAGCTGGCCGTGACCACCGACCCGATCATGTTGTGGAGGTACTGCCAGAACAACCACGGGTTCAGCAGCAGCCCGGAAAGGCTGGTAAGCAGGATCTCGCCGTTTTTCCCCACCTGGTACCCGGTGGGGTGCTGCATCCAGGCGTCGGTCGCGATGATGAAGAAACCGGAAAGCCACGAGCCGGCGAAGACCAGGAAAGCGGCGAACCAGTGGGCCTTCGGCCTGAGACGCTTCTCCCCGAAGAGGAAGATGCCCAAGAAACTGGATTCGAGAAAGAAGGAGAACACTCCTTCCATTGCGAGCGTCTGCCCGATCACTCCGCCCGCGGCCTTGGAGAAGCGCGCCCAGTTGGTCCCGAACTGGAATTCCATGGGGATGCCCGTGACCACTCCCATGGTGAAGTTGATGGCGAAGATCCTGGCCCAGAATCGGGCCGCGCGATTGTAGTGCTCGTCGCCCGTCCGCAACGCCACGGTCTTGAGGACCAGGATCAGCAGCGCCAGTCCCATGGTCAGTTGCGGAAAGAGGTAGTGAAACGTCACCGTGAATGCGAAGTGTAGGCGGTGAACGGTTAAAGCGTCCATATGCGGCGCACCTATCTCCTATCTTGGCGCATCTGAGCTGCGGTGTCGTCCTTGGTTCACACTGGCAAACGCACGCGTGAACCTTTGCCGGGTGGCGCGCCGCGTCCGTCTGAACAAGGAGTATTTCATTTTGGAAAAGGACGGCATCGCCATCATCGGCATCATGGGCGTCGACGAGCTCGAAGATTATTTGGAAGTCCGCGACCCGAAGGTCCGGGAGCATATTCGAAAGAGCCATGAGGATTTCCTTGCGGGCCGCCGCCGGCCGGCAGGAGATCTCCTTAAGGAACTGAAGGAGCCACCAGTCAAGAGACGGCTCGGTATGGAGCCGTTTCTGAGCCGCGACCCGTCAGAAGCCGTGAAAAAATCGATGAAATCCGCCGATAAACCCAGATTAACGCCGACCCCCTTACCTTGTTATCTGTGTTTGTTATCTGTGTTTATCCGTGTTCATCGGCGGCCAAATTTCTTGTCGGCTTCTCAGCGGTCGGGCCGGAATACGTTGTGAACTTCTGAAACGGTGTACCTTAGTTTCCCAGCGCGTCGCGTATGCGCTGGCCCAGCATCTCGACGAAGCGCTCGGGCACGAAGCCGTTCAACCGGCTAAAGATTTTCCCGCTTCGGTCGATCACTACGGTAGTGGGTATCGACGTGACTTTCAGAGCCCGGGACAGCCCGTCTTCGAAATAGACCGGTTCGGTCCACTGGACCTCGGCCAGGAATGGTTTCACGGCATTCGGATCCTCGTCCGTGTCGATCGACAGGAAGACCACCGCCGGATTGTTGCGGAACTGCTGCTTCACGCGGTCGTAGAGCGGATGCTGGGTGCGGCACGGACCGCACCAGGTGGCCCAGAAGTCGAACACCACCACTTTGCCCTTTAGGCCGGCCATGCTCAACCTGGCCCCGTCCGGGCCGGAGAGAGTAAAGTCCATGGGATCGGTGAGTTGCGCGTTGGGATCGTTGGCGCGCATCTTCAGCTCGCGGGTGTGGATCAACGCGACATTGCGGTCGTAGGCTTCGAGCACGAGGTCGCCCAGCCCCGCCTCCGAGCCCTTCGCCTGGTGGTAGAGTTCGCCCATCCGGCCCCGGTCGCGGGCGCGGTCTGCGTCGGTGGTGTGGGGGTCGGGAATGGTGAAAGCGTCCGCCAAGGCGCGGGCGGCTTCCGCCGGCTTTCCCAGGCGCTCGTACCAGTGGGAGATCTCGCGCGCGGGTTCGGCCGAGGGGTCGGTCTCGAAGGCTCTTCGCGCGAGTGCCAGCGCCTCCTCCGGGCGGCCCAGGTTCCCGGTAGCCCGCGCCTCCCAGGTTAGAGCCCGGGCGATGGCTCGATCCGTCTGCATCTTCCAATCCGGCCCGGAAGCGGCGCTGCCGGAGCGTTCGCTGTCGCGTTGCATCCGCCGGACCAGTTCTTCGTACCGGCGCGCATACTTCAGGCCGCGCTCGGAGCTTGTTTTCGGATCGCCGGACAGCAGCGCGCGGATGACCCGTTCGAGGATTTGCAGATCGTCCGGCTGGCGCGCCAGCACGCGCTCGCCGTAGAGGAGGATGCGGCGGTCGTCGTTGACCTCCATGGCGGCCCGTGCGGCGGCCCGCTCCAATTCCGCCTTTCGCGGCGAATCGGGGTACTTTTCGAGGTGCTTTTCGATGGCCCGCAGGTACTCGACGGGGCTGGAGGCGGCTTCGGACAATGCGGTTTCCAGCTCTTCCTGTTCCTTGGGCGATGCCTGCGGCCGCTGGGGCGTCTTCTGCTGCCCCTGGCAGAGTGTGGCAGCCGCGAGGAGCGAAACCAGCAGCGCCTTCATGGCTTGGGACTGCGAATGGCTTCGGCCAGCTCCGCCGCGCGCGCGCGGGCCGTGTGCATGTAGGTTTCGTTCTTGGCGATGCGATCGAGCATGGGCAGGTACTGGTCCAGGGCTACCAGGCGCTTGCGGTACATGGCCGATTCCAGCAGGCTCAGGGCCTTGAAAACGCCTAGCTTATCGTATTTGGCGGCGCGTTCCAGGTTGATGCGGTGCTGTTCCGATTCGCTCATGCGCTCGAACCAGTCGAGCAGGTCGCGCGCCGCCGGGTCCTCGGAGTAGTTGAACTTGACCTCGCCCTTCTGCTCGCCGTTCTCGTACCGGAAGGTCTTTTCGCCCATGAAGGCGACCTTGAGCCCCGATTCGAGCGCCCTCTTGAAAAAGTCCAGCTTTGCCGCCAGGTCGAACACCTGCTGCGTGTCGGCGGCGCTGAGCTGGAACGTGAGAGGCTGGTCGTCGTCCGTTGCCTCGCGGTACTCGCCGTTTCCATCCTTGTCGAGCCGCACCTCGATGTAAGCCGGCACGCTGGCCGGGAAGGACTTGGAAAAGACCAGCCGGGGACCGTCCCCGGCGAAGAGCGCGCTCGCAAAGAGCAGAATGACCGAGAGCTTCATACCGACTTAGCCAACCTCCGGCTGGTAGCTTCGTGCGTGGCGTGGCAGATAGCCACCGCCAGGGCGTCGCAGGCGTCTTCGGATTCGATGGCGTCGGGCAGCCGCAACAGCGACCGGACCATCATCTGCACCTGGCACTTTTCCGCCCGGCCATATCCCACCACGCTGGTTTTCACCTCCAGCGGAGAGTACTCCGCCAGCTCCATCCCGGCTTCCGCGATCGAAAGCAGGGCAATCCCTCTGACGTGCGCGAGCTTCAGCGCCGTCTTCACGTTGGTCGAGTAAAACACTTCCTCCACGGCGGCGCATTCGGGCGCGTGTTCCCGGATGAGGCGCCGCAACCCCTCGGCGATTTCCAGCAGCCGCTTTTCAAAGGGCGTCCTGACATTGGTGCGAATGACACCCGCGGCGATCATGCGGTGGCCGCCGCCGTCGCTTTCAATCACGCCGTATCCGGTGCGAGCCGACCCGCAATCGATGCCGAGCACGCGCACACTATTGCGTCAGAGCCTCCAACTCCTTTTCATCGATATCGAAGTCGGAATAGACCTGCTGCACGTCCTCGTGGTCCTCCAGCGCCTCGGTGAGCTTCAGCATGCCGGAAGCGCTTTTGCCCTCCAGCCGGATGAGGTTCTTGGGGATCATGGCGATGCTGGCCTCCTCGTGCGGGAGGTGATGGTCCTCCAGCGCCTTGATCACCGCTTCGTGCGCTTCGGGCGGCGAGAGGACGCACCACCGTTCGCCTTCCAGGCGAAGGTCGTCGCCTCCGGCGTCCAGCACGATAGCCATCAAGTCGTCCTCGGTGGCCTTGTCGGTGGGCACGAAGACCTGGCTCTTCCGATCGAATTTCCAGGCGACGCTGCCCTGCTCGCCCATGTTCCCGCCGTGCTTGGAGAAGACGTGGCGGATGTCGCTGACGGTCCGGTTCCGGTTATCGGTCGCGACGTTGACCAGGATGGAGGCGCCGCCCGGACCGTAGCCTTCGAACATGACCTCTTCGATCTGGCCGCCTTCCAGCTCGCCGGTGCCGCGCATGATGGCCTTCTTGATGTTGTCGGAAGGCATACTGACGGCTTTCGCGGCGAGGATGGCGGTGCGCAGGCGCGGGTTGCCGTCCGGGTCGCCGCCATGGCGGGCGGCGATGGAAATTTCTTTAATGATGCGCGTGAACGATTTTCCGCGCTTGGCGTCTAAAGCCGCCTTTTTATGCTTGATGGTGGCCCATTTGGAATGGCCCGACATGTGAAACCTCGCAGGCAGGCCCGGCGCCGGCGGCCGGGGATGACAGTATTATGAATTCAACCGTAATTGAGGATAGCAGAATCAGGAATTTGGCTCAACCGAGGAGTTGGGGCGATTGGCGCTCCGGGCACTATAGCCGCAGGAGGCGCGCCGGAAAGGTGACCAGGGCCCAGACGAGCTCCAGCACTCCTTCGACGGCGATTCCGACGATGCGGAACGGCAGGAGCAGGAGCCACACCAGGGGATACAGGATCAGGGCCACCAGGGCCAGCGGCCAGCAGAACACCAACAGAATGCAAAATAACAGGAATTTCACCATAACGTACCTCTCCGTGCCGAAAAGGGCCGGAAACCGCTTGCTGACGCGCGCGGCTCGGCAAACGGCTCAGTCTCAATATACGAAACCGGACGGCGAAATGTTCGAGTCTGCTACGATAAAACTCTTGCGCAATGTTGCGATTTGAGACCGCAGGGGAGTCCCACGGCGAGTGCCTGGTGGCCACTCTGAGCGGACTGCCCGCCGGCATCCCGATATCACTCGAAGCGGTGAACCGCGAGCTTTGGCGGCGGCAACAGGGCTATGGCCGGGGCGGCCGCATGAAGATCGAGACCGACCGAGCCGAGCTGGTGGCCGGGGTACGCCATTCGAAGACCATCGGCTCGCCGGTCGCCATTCTCATCCGCAACGAGGACTGGAAGAACTGGACCGACGCGCTGCCGGTGGAGGACATGTCCGGCGGCGAAGACCGGCGCAAGCCGGTGACGCGTCCGCGCCCGGGACATGCCGACCTGGCGGGCGCACTCAAGTACAATTTCCACGACGCGCGGTATATCCTGGAACGCGCCAGCGCGCGGGAAACGGCGGCCCGCGTGGCGGTGGGCGCGATCGCCAAGGCGCTGCTCGGCGAGTTCGGCATCAGCGTCCTGAGCCACGTGATCGCGGTGGGTCCTGCGAGGCTGGAACGGGCCGCGGAGTGGGACGAGATCGTGGCGCTGAGCCGGCGCGAAGAGGTGCTGCTCGGCTGCGTGGATGCGGAAGCCGAGAGCCGCATGAAAGCGGTGGTGGATGAGGCGTATCGCACGGGCGACACCGCCGGCGGGGTCTTCGAGGTGGTGGCGCGCGGCGTTCCACCGGGCCTGGGATCGCACGTCACCTGGGATTCGCGCTTGGACGGGCGGCTGGCGCAGGCCATCGTATCCATGCAGGCCGTCAAGGGCGTGGAAGTGGGATTCGCCGCGGAAGGCGCGGCGGGCTTCGGATCGAAGGTGCAGGACACCATTCACTACGACCGGGAGGCGCGCAGCTTCACCCGGGGCGCCAATCGCGCCGGAGGCCTGGAGGGCGGCATCACCAACGGGCAGGACGTGGTGGTGCGCGGGCTGCTGAAGCCCATCTCGACTTTGCGGCGCCCGCTCGAATCGGTGGACCTGCTGACGCGCGAACCGGCGCTGGCGGCTTACGAACGGTCCGACGTGTGCGTGGTGCCCGCGGCGGGCGTGATCGGGGAAGCCATGGTGGCCATCGTGCTGGCACAGGCGTTCCTCGAAAAGTTCGGCGGCGACTCGCTGGAGGAGACCCGGCGGAACTACCAGGGATACGTGGAGCAGGTGAAGAGTTTCTAAATATGGTGTATCCGATTGTGAAATTCGGCGACCCCGTGCTGGAGCACGAAGCCGAAACCGTTACCGAGTTCGACACCCCGGAGCTGCTCCAGTTTGTGGCGGACATGTTCGAATCGATGTACGCGGCCAAGGGCGTGGGCCTGGCCGCTCCGCAGATCGGGGTCTCGAAGAAGATCGCGGTGATCGACGTGTCCAACGGGGAGAGGCCGGAGGACAAGCTGGTCCTCATCAATCCGAAAATCCTCCGCGTGGAGGGCCGGCAGGAAGGCGAAGAGGGCTGTCTCAGCATACCCGGGTTCCGCGAGCAGGTGCGCCGCGGCAGGAAGGTGACCTTGCGGGCGCAAAACGCCAAAGGCGAGGAGTTCGAAATGACTGGCGAGGACCTGCTGGCGCGCGCCTTTCTCCACGAGACGGACCACCTGTACGGAAAGCTGTACTTCCTGCACATCAGCGCCCTGAAGCGCGACCTGATGAAGCGCAAAATCAAGAAGCAGCAGCGCGCCGGGGACTGGGGCTGAGGTCCGGCGGATGCGCCTGGTCTTTCTGGGAACGCCGGCATTCGCGGTTCCCACGCTGGAGGAGATCGTGGCGGCGGGCCACCAGGTGCTGGCCGTGGTGACACAGCCCGACCGGCCGCGCGGGCGTGGACAGCACCTGGCGCCGCCGCCGGTGAAGGAGGCGGCTGTGCGGCTCGGCCTCGCGGTGTACCAACCGGAGCGCGTCCGGCGTCCCGAGGCGGTGGAGTATCTGCGCGGCTTCCCGGTGGACGCGATGGTGGTGGTGGGCTACGGGCAAATCATTCCGCAGAGCGTGATCGACCTGGCGCCGCTCGGCATCCTCAACGTGCACGCTTCACTGCTGCCCAAATATCGCGGCGCGGGACCGGTCCAGTGGGCGATCCTCAACGGGGAAACGCGAACCGGCGTGACCACCATGCGGATCGACGCCGGCCTGGATACCGGCGACATGCTGCTCAAAGCGGAAACCGAGATCGCGCCCGAGGAGAATGCCATAGAGCTGGGCCGCAGGCTCTCGGCGATGGGAGCGGAGTTGCTGGTGCGCACGCTGGCCGGCCTGGCGGCGGGAACCATTGTGCCGGAAAAACAGGATTCGTCCGAAGCCACCTACGCGCCGCTGCTGAAGAAAGAAGACGGCGCCATCGACTGGAGCCAGCCGGCGCAGTCCATCCACAACCGCGTGCGAGGGCTGCAGCCGTGGCCCGGAGCGTACACGGCGTTTCGCGGTGAGACCCTGCACGTTTGGCAGTCGCGCATCGCCCTGCCGCTCCCCGTCCCCCACGAGGCGGGGCGGATGGCCAGCCTGAGACCGCCGGTGGTGTCGTGCGGCGCGGGCGCGCTGGAACTGGTGGAAGTCCAGCTCGAGGGGCGCAAGCGGGTGTCCGGCGCGGATTTCGTAAACGGCCAGCGATTGGCCGAGAATGAAGGATTAGGAGAACCACGCGCTTGAAGCTTCCGCTGGGATTCGCATACGCGGCCACGTACGCCGGCATTCGCAACGTAGAGAAAGACGATCTTGCCCTGATCGTGAGCGGGCTTCCGGCGCACGCCGCGGCGGTGTTCACGGCGAACCGGGTGCAGGCGTCGCCGGTGAAGTTGAGCCGACGGCATCTGAAGCAGTCGAAGGGTCTGGCCGGGGCCGTGCTGGTGAATGCCGGCAACGCCAACTGCGCCACGCGCACGGGGGATGCGGGCGCGCTGGCCACCTGCAAGGCCGCGGCCAGGCTGTTGAAGCTCCCGGTGGCGCAAGTGCTGCCGGCCTCGACCGGAGTGATCGGCGTGGAGCTGGATGCGAAGAAGATTGTCGATGCCCTGCCGCGGCTGATCGCCGAACTGCGCCCGGACCGGTTCGACGACGCGGCCCGCGCCATGATGACTACCGACCTGGTGATGAAGACCGCGTTCGCGGCCACGACGCTGCGGCGCGGCGCGGTGCGCGTCGCGGGGATGACCAAGGGCTCGGGCATGATTCAGCCGCGGATGGCCACCACGCTGGGGTTCGTCCTGACCGACGCGGAGATTCCCGCGGTGGCCCTGCGCGCCATTTTGAAACGATCGGTGGAGCGCAGCTACAACCGCGTGTCGGTGGACGGCGACACTTCCACCAACGACACGCTGCTGCTGCTGGCCAACGGCGCTTCGGGCGTGCGGCCCAGCCGCCGGGAACTGGGGGCGGTAGAGGAGTCCATCGCGGGCGTAATGGAGGAGCTGGCACAGGCCATCGCGCGGGATGGAGAGGGCGCCCGGAAGCTGATCACCATCGTGGTGTCGGGAGCCGGTTCAGACGACGACGCCGCCCGCATGGCGCGCGCGATCGCCAACTCGCCGCTGGTGAAGACGGCGGTGGCGGGCTCCGACCCGAACTGGGGCAGGATCCTCTCGGCGGCGGGCAACGCCGGAGTGGCATTCGACCCGGGGAAGACCGACATCCACATGCAGAACGTGGCGGTGTGCCGCGGGGGGCTGGCGGCGCCCTTCTCGGAAGCCGAGCTGAAGCAGAAGCTGGACTCCGCCGAGTGTGAAATCCGCGTGGCGCTGCGCGGCAAGGGCAAGGGTAGCGCGCGGTTCTGGACCTGCGACCTCACCGAGGGCTACATCCGGATCAACGCCAGCTACAGGACGTGAGATGACGCGCCGCGCGCTACTGTTCGCCGCCGTGACCGCCGCCCTGCGGGCCGATTCCGCGGACGAAGTATGGGACGCGATCGGGTTGGTGGCTTCGGCGCTGAGCGAAGGCAACGCGGCCGCCTGCCTGAGCGCGTTCGATTCCGCGATGCCCGGCTACGAACGCCTGCGCACCGGCGTGACCGCCCTGTTGCGCGACAACGACGTGGAGACCTCGATCGACCTGGTGAGCAACGAAGGCGACGGCCGCGCCCGCACGGTGGAGTCGGACTGGCAGATGCGGCTGACCCCGCACGGGGAAGTCACGACTCCAGTCCAACGCCGGGAGCGCGTGGTCGCGAAGCTGGAGAAGCAGGGCAAGAGGTGGCGGATCGTGGGGTTTGAGCCGGCGGGGGTGCTGGATCCGCCGGGGGCGCGGTGAACGTCCGAAGGAACGCCGGCCTTTCCGCTTATGTGAGGGGATAGAGCTGCAGCTCCGGCATGGGGAAATCCTTCTCGTTCCCGGTGACGAGCGTGCAGCCGTACGCGATGCAAACCGCGGCGATGCTGGCATCCTGAAATGAGAGCGTCCTGCCTCGCTTCGAGTACTGCGCTTTGAGCAACCCGGCCTGCTCGGCGATTTCTTCAGTTATCGCGAAGAAGAGGAGGCTCCGGATGAATGTCCGCGTCGGTTTCTCCTCGTGCGGGCGCATGCCGGCGTAGATTTCCGTGACGGTGATTGGGCACGATGCGAGCGGCTGGCCCTGATCCAGAAACTGAGCCACGAGGAGATGGCGATCGTTGCGCTTCCGCAAAGCATCCACGATGATGTTGGTGTCCAGCAGGAAGGGCTTCATTTGTCGCGGAACTGCTTCTTGAAGCGCGTCTCCGACTCGCGGCGAAGCTTCTTCACCCATTGGGCGGCCCCCGCCTTGAGCTCGGGGTGATCCTTATCCTTCCAGGAGCCGGCCGCCTGACGGAGCGCCTCCTTCTGGCGCGCAATGAGGAGCGCCTTGCGAACCGCCTCCGCAATGAAGCGGCTGCGGCTGCGCTTCTCGACCAGGCGGTCGAGATCGGCGCGGACCTCTTCGGGAAGCGTGATGTGGGTGCGGGACGTGCTCATGGGATGACGCAGTGTATCCGACTTCAGTGTACGCCATCGGGGCCACCTATCAAGCCCACAGCTTGTTAAGAAAGCGGCCATTGCATGTGTGTCGTAAACGCGGTTTCGGCTGCGGGCTGCAACCCTGCCGCGGATGCGCCGCCGGCACTGAAGACCGCATGCGTTCAAGACCGCTGACAAGCTGTCCAGGGACGGATTACCGGACTTGGAAAGCATTCGATAGAGGCTCTCCCGATTCAAGTGCGCATCGCGCGATAAAGCTCGCATGCCGCCGCGGGCCTCGGCGACATCACGAAGAGCCAGGAGGAACACGCGAGCATCGTCGTCCTCCAGGCAGGCGTTGAGGTATAAAGCTGCCTCCTCCGGGTCCTTGAGGGACTCCAAAAGACTCTCGCGATAAGATGCGGTGCTGACTCGCGGTCTTGGCATCCAGGTACTCCTTCCAATACGCTTGCGCCCTGAGAAGGGATCCGATTGAGACGGGCACGCACAATACCAACCGCCCGGCGATCCTTCGGCGGTCCGCAGATGTGGCCGGAGCACTGGTCCGCAACCCTGCCGCGCATCCGCCGCCCGCACGCGGTGATAGAGGCATGACTTCCCGACGGGAGTTTCTTCAAGCCACGGCCGGAGCGGCCGGCATTCTGGCTTCTCCGCTCCGCGCGCAGACCGCCGAGTCGCGCATCGAGATCCTGCTGGCCGAGCCGGTCGGCACGATCGCCCCGGAGATCTGCAGCCACTTCGTCGAAAACCTGGGCGGAGTCGTGTACGACGGAATCTGGATGGGCGAGAAATCGGCCGTTCCCAACGCCGGCGGCATTCGCAAGGAACTGGTGGACGCGCTGGCCAAAATCAAGCCGGGCGCCATCCGCTGGCCGGGCGGCTGCTTCGCCGATCAGTACGACTGGCGGGACGGCATCGGGCCGCGCGACCGGCGGCCGAAGCGGACCAACTTTTGGGTGGATGCGCGTTTCTGCCGCCTCGCGGGCGCTCAGCCGTGCTTCGCATCGAACCTGCGGAGCCTGCCGGCTCAGGAGTTCTGGCGCTGGGTGGAGTACTGCAACTCGCCGGCGTCCACGACAACGTTGGCCGCGCGCCGCTCAACGTCCGCTTCTGGGGCGTGAGCAACGAGTCGTGGGGATGCGGAGGCAACTTCACGCCCGAAGACTATGCCACCGAGTTCCGCCGCTTCACCGCGTGGACGCCGAGTCACGGCGTGCGCCTCGCGATCGTCGGCTCGGGGCCGAATGCCGGCGACCTGAACTGGACGCGCGGTTTCTTCTCCAAGGCGGGCGGATCGCTGGATCACATGTGGGCTGGGCGCTACGCCACTACGCGTGGAACGCATCGGGCGGGCGCACCACCGAGTGGTACGCGGGCAAACGCGACGCGCTGAACTTCGACGCCGAACAGTATTACGAGATCCTGCGCGAAGGCAACTTGATGGAGTCGCTGATCACCTCCCACTGGGGCGTGATGGGCGAGGCGGACCCGCGCCACCGCGTGAAACTGGTGGTGGACGAATGGGGCACCTGGTACACACCGGGCACGGAGCCATTCCCGGAGGCCCTGCTGGGCCAGCAGAGCACCGTGCGCAACGCGGTGCTGGCGGGCCTCACGCTGGACACCTTCAACCGGCACGCCGACAAGGTGGAGATGGCCAACGTGGCGCAACTGGTCAACTGCCTCCAGTCGCCGCTCCTGGCGCATGAAGACAAGTTCTGTGTCACTCCGACCTACCACGTGTTCGCCATGTTCACCGGGCACCGGGGCGGCCAGCCGCTGCGCACGCTGTTCTCCGCGCCGGCGATCGGCTACACGCGGAACGGGCGGCCGGCAAAGCTGCCGGGCCTGGCGGGATCGGCGCCGCTGACCGCCCGGCGAGTCACTTTGCGGTGACGAACCCCAGCCTGGACCAGCCGCGCGAAAGCGAGATCGTGGTGCGGGGCGGAACCGCACAGTCCGCGAGGGCCGTCGGTCTTGCGGCGAACGACGCACACGCGCACAATAGCTTTGAGGCGCCGAGGGCGGTGGAGCCGAGAGAGGAAGCTGTCGCGCTGAGAGGGGCGGCGATCGTGCATCGGTTCCCGCCGGCATCGGTGACCAAACTGGAGATTACGCTGGCGTAGTCAGGGCGGGGGGGATGAAACAACGGCTGCGATGTTCTTCAGGGCGGCCGGATTGACGGCGGCGCCGATGCGCACGCCGTGGCGCGCGGCCAGGGCGCGCAGCGGAGGAGCGGCGGGTTGGGCCAACAGCGTCGCGGCTGGTCATCGAACGAACACTGTACAACGATGCGGGGCCGGGTGCTGCGCCGGGATGGCCTGTGCCACAATCAAGGTTCATGCTCAGCGAGAAGTTGCGGGAGTGCGGTGTGGTGGGCGCCGGCGGGGCCGGTTTCCCGACGTACGTCAAAGCGCAGTCCCGCGTGGAGTTCATGATCGCCAACGGCGCGGAGTGCGAGCCGCTCATCCACAAAGACGCCGAGATCATGAAGCATTTTCCGCAGGGAATCCTGGCGGGCATGACCTCCATGATGGAGGCCACCGGGGCCAAAACGGGGAAGTTCGGCATCAAGACCAAGAACGCCGAATCGCTCGAGGCCCTGAAGCATGAGCTGCGCGACGACCGCATCGAGTTCGTCATGCTGGGCGACTTCTATCCGTCGGGCGATGAGTACGAGCTGGTCTACACCGCTACGGGCCGCCTCATTCCGCCGGCCGGGATTCCGCTCGCGGTGGGATGCGTGGTCAACAACGTGGAGACGCTCTACAACGTGAACCTGGCGGAGCGGGACGTGCCGATTACCCAGAAGTTCCTTTCCGTGTGCGGCGCGGTGCGGGAGCCGAAGTCGTTCTGGGCCCCGGTGGGCACGCCGTTCCGGGACCTGCTGGCCGCGGCGGGCGGCGCCGCGGTGGACGATTTCGGAATCTTCGTCAGCGGGATCATGATGGGCACGCTTACGTTCGACCAGGACGACGTGGTGACCAAGACCACCGGCGGGCTGATCGTCCTGCCGCGCGATCACTACCTCATGAGCCGGCGCACGCGGTCGCAGGACGAGATGAACCACATCGGCAAGTCGGCGTGCGACCAGTGCAGCTACTGCACGGAGTTCTGCCCGCGCTACCTGCTGGGCTACGAGGTGCAGCCTCACAAGGTGATGCGCAGCCTCGGCTTTACCATGACCGGCGGAGAGATCTGGAACCAGTGGTCCGAGCTATGCTGCGCCTGCGGGCTGTGCACGCTATACGCCTGTCCCGAAGACTTGTATCCCAAGGAAGCGTGCGACGACGGCAAGCGCGACCGGCGCGCCGCGGGGTTGAAATTCGTCCAGCAGAAACCCGTGGTGGTGCATCCCATGAAGGAATACCGGCGGGTGCCGCTGATGCAACTGCGGCGGCGATTGCAGATCGAGGAATACGAGAAAGGAACGCCGTTCCAGGACGTGAAATTCCAGCCGGCGGCGGTGCGGATCAAGATGCGCCAGCACGCCGGAGAGGCCGCGGTCCCGGCGGTCGCGGAAGGGCGGAAGGTGAAGAAGGGGCAGGTGGTGGGGCGGGTGGAGGAATCGAAGCTGGGCGCGAACGTGCACGCCAGCATCGACGGCAAAGTGCGCAGAGTAACGCCGGAATGCGTGGAGATCGTGGCATAAACCATGGCAAACGACTCACTCGGATTGATAGAACTCACCAGCATCGCGGCGGGCTTCCAGGTCGCCGACGCCATGCTGAAAGCGTCGGCCGTGGAGTTGGTGCTGTCGCGCTCGATCTGCTCCGGGAAGTACATGGTGATGGTGCGGGGGGACGTGGCGGCGGTGCAGGCGGCGGTCTCGGCGGGCAATGCGGCGGGCCATTTTTCGGTGATCGATACGTTCGTGATTCCGAACCTGCACGAATCGGTTTTCCCGGCCATCAGCGCGGCGACCAAGGTGGAGGCCCTGGAGGCACTGGGGATCGTGGAATCGTTTTCGGTGGCCTCGCTGATCGAAGGCGCCGACGCGGCGGTGAAGGCGGCTAACGTCGAGCTGATCGAAATCCGCCTGGCGATGGCGCTGGGCGGGAAGGCGTTCGTGACCATGACCGGCAACGTGGCCGCGGTCCAGAGCGCAGTGGATGCGGGCGCAGCGGTGGTGGGACAGAAGGGCATGCTCGTAAACAAGGTGGTGATCCCGCACCCCCGGCCGGAACTGCTGAACGAGATGATTTGACAGGACGTTTCTCGCGCTTGCCTCGCGAAACGGAGTGGTCGCTGGATTGGCCGCCCTGGCAGGCGTAGCGGCATACGGCGCAACTCCAGAGGAGGCAAAAGTTGAGGGCCAAGGCGCTCGCATTCACGGTGATCGCAGAAGAAATCGAGCACGGGGAAATGCCGGCCGAAACGGCCAGGTTGCGGTTTTCCGTTGCCGCTGAAGCGACATGTTGCCGCCGGGGGCCACAATCCCATCCGAGTATGAAGCTTCTCGTGACGCTGGAGCCGGATGAAACCGGCATGCTCGTAGCCGAGTGCCGGTGCCTGCGACACGCGCCGAACATGGGCGAATATCAAAAAACCACGACTCGCAGGCGGCTGGGCGCGCGCGCGTCCCGTCCCGCCGTTCGTGACGATGCCCTCAATGTACTGCCCGCACACCTCAAACAGATCAAGCACTACACGCGATGTGTTCCAGGTACGGGAGCCGTCACTACCGGCGCCAGTCAGGGCGAACAAGAGCGAACCAGCGGATTCCCACAACCGTGCTCGACTGATAAAATAGCCGAAGCGTGACCGACTGGGCACTTTATTATAATCGTCGGATGATTCGCGCGCCATACTGGCTCCTGATATTTGTTGCGGCCGCGTCTTCGGCCGGGGACGGACCGTCCTTGATGGAGGAGTACAACCGTGCATGGATCGCCACGGGGCAGTTGCGTTACGGCGATGACGTGGTGGCCACATTAAAAGACATAGTTGCGAGAGACAGGACGTTCTACCGAGCTTACCGTACTCTAGCGTCAGTGTACGTGAAGCGGCGCGAGGTAGCGGTTGGAGAGCGTTACTTCCAGGAGTTGGCAGGCCAAGATCCGTCGAACGAGTTGGCGCACTATGGCTTAGGTGAACTCCTCCGACTTATCGGGAATGATGCTGAGGCGGGGGAGGAATACCGGAATTGTGCGTCAAAGAATCCACGGTCCTGGGCGTGCCTGGATCGTGTTCAGAATTACGGCTTCGTTGGGCAGCTTGACGTCAATCGAGCGCGCATTGAGTATTTTAACGGGCTGCTTCGAAGGGATCCCCACAATTCGGTCTCTCGTCTCGAGACAGCAGTTGCGTTAGGAAATGAAGGGGAGTACGGGAAAGCGGCTGATCTGCTCGGCGAGGATGTCGCCACTGTCGGACAGGACCGCGATCGAGAACTCGAAGCGAGAATCCTGATTAGCCGCGCTGAATTCATCGAAAAGACGGGCGGCGGCTACGAAAAAGCGCTGCAACCTCGCTCGGAGGCGCTGGTGGTGTTCGAAGGTCTCGGGGATCTCGAAGAGCAGTACGCCTTGCGAGAGAGCATCGCCGCGACGAAGGCGGCCTTGGGCAAATATGATGAGGCCATCGAATCGCTTGAGAAGATACTGTTCGAGACCCAAGCAATCAAGCATCTCGAAGCGCAATCCAGCGCACATTCAAAATTGGCCAGGGTGTACGTACAAGGCGGCGAACTCGATAAGGCGATTCAACACTATGAGAAAAGCGACCAATTCCGGGTGCAAGCCGGTCTGGACGAGATCCATCGGTTGACCATTCCCTCTCTCTATGCACGTCGAGGGCAATACAGGGTCGCCATCGAGGCAGTTCGCGGAGCGGCCGCCTGGTTCGCGAAGGTCAATAACCTATGGCAACTGGCGCAATCCTGGCGCAATCTCGGTGTGTGGTACGCCGAATTAGGCGAATACGCCAATTCTCTCCACTACACCTGGCGTTCCATCAATCTTTTCCGGCAGTTAGGGCATCCTCTTGAGGCGAATGCGACAATTGGCAACCTCCCGGAGGTTTTCTCCCTGCTTGGGGACTACTTGACGGCGCAGATCTACGCTAAACAAGCTCTGCAGAGCGCCCGCCTGCATCGAGATGCCAGCGAAATCCAGCGAAACCTAGGAAATCTGGCCGATCTTTACTTCAGAACAGATAAGTCCAAGGATGCCCTCCTTCTCTGGGAGGAAGCACTGGCGATGTCACCTGAGGTGCGGATGCCAGCGTTCGACGCAGGCATCCGCCTAAGCCGCTGTTCGTACTACGAGAAGCAGGGAAACTATGACCTGGCTCTCCGGGATGCGAATGCGGGGCTCGCGATCGCGCGTCAAATCCAGGAAAAGCCGACTCTCGGTTACGCGCTCAATCGCGAAGGCTTCTCAACCCTCAAACGTGGCGGTGCTCAGGAAGCGGCAGAGTTTTTCCAGGAAGCGTTGGATCTGGCTGAAGCGACCGGTCTCCGTGACGTCGCCTGGGAAGCAAGGCAGGGCTTGGGGGAAGCAGAGGCGAGTCGAGGCGACCTCCCGGAAGCAATGAAGTACTATCGGAAGGCCATTGCGGACATTGAGACAGATCGAGGCCAGAACCTCGCGCCCGAACTCAAGGTGAACTTTCTCCAGGACCGTTTGGTGGTTTATCAGGATGCAATCGCCGTCCTCCAGAAACTCCATTCCGCCGATCCTTCGGGGGGGCATGACCGCGAGGCCTTCCGTGTCGCCGAACAAAGCCGCGCCCGCGCGTTCCTAGACAGCTTAGCAGAATCCAAGATCCAGATCACAAAGGGGATCTCGACTGAACAGCGCCGTCGCGAACTGCGATTGAAGGCGGCGATTTCAGATGCGAATATCAGACTCATGAAGAGTGACACGCCCGGCAACCGAGCCGCCCTGAAGCAGGCTGAGCAGTCGCTGGACGACTGGGCTGCGGAACTGCGGAACTCCGACCCGCGATATCAGGAGTTGCGCTACCCGGATCCCTACACTGCGGAGCAAGTGCAGAGAGAGTTACTCCGGAACGGAGAGGCTCTCGTGGAGTACTTTGTTGGGGACGCCAATCTCTTTGCTTGGGTGCTGACCAAGTCATCGAGCAACATGGTCAAATTGCCGCCCGTTCCGTGGATTGAACGGGAGGTCCGCGAGTATCGACGGCTTCTATCACATCGCCCGACAAACGAAGCGGCTCTCACGAATTACTACGGCCTATCGAAGCGCTTGCATTCAGCTCTGCTCGCTCCGCTCCTCCCGGGAACTGGCGGAGTCAGCAGACTAGTGATCGTCCCCGATGGGATCCTACACTATCTGCCTTTTGAAACTCTAGTGTCCGCCAAAGAAAGATTTGTTGTGGAAGACTACACGGTGACCTACGTTCCGTCTGCATCAGTGGCCGCCAGCCTGCGGCGTGGTGTCGCCCCGGGCGGGCGCAAAAAGCTGCAACTGCTGGCGTTCGGTGATCCGCGATTCGGCTCCGCATCGGCGCATCCTGACGCGGGGAACCAATCGTCCGAAAATCTCGTTCGCTCGGCGATGGAATCTGCAGGACGGAGGTTCACGCCAATTCCCATGACGCGAACTGAGGTTAACGGAATCGCGGGCTTACTCCCCGCCGGGGCGAGCACTGTCTACTTAGGCCCAAGGGCCTCCGAAAGCAATTTCAAGCAAGAGGATCTGTCCCGATACAAGTGGATTCACATTGCGACGCACGCCGTGCTGGACGAACAGAATCCTCAGCGGTCCGGAGTCGTCCTTACTCTCCCCGGCACAAACGGTGAGGATGGTATCCTGCAGCCTCGCGAGATCATGGAGCTCGACATTCACGCCGATCTAGTGGCGCTTTCCGCCTGTGAGACAAATCTTGGCAAGAACGTGCGCGGCGAGGGCATGGTCGGCCTGACGCGAGCATTCTTCTACGCTGGCGCTCCGCGTATGCTGGTGAGCCAGTGGAAGGTTAACGACATTGCCACCGCGGTGCTGATGAAGTCCTTCTACCAGCAGATGCAGCTTGGAAAGGACATTGGCCGCGCTCTGCGCGATGCCAAGGTGGGTATGCTCCACTCGGATGCCCGCCTGTACCAGCATCCATACTTCTGGGCACCATTCATCCTCGCCGGAACCAATTGATTTCCTCAACATTTTGAGACTGTAGTTATGGAATTCTCTGGCCGGGAATCGTCCATAGAGAGACAGGGCAAAGGTTATTCGCCGATATACCGGCGCAAAGGACGTGTTTATGAACAATCAAAAGACCGTTTCGCTGGCTACTCTGGGCGCGTGCACGCTGCTGCTCGCGGGCGTCGCCACGGCGCAAACGTGGCTGCAGCTTTCTACGGCAGGGGGTTCTCCACCGGCTCAAGTTGGCTACGCCACCTACGATGCGACACACAATCGTTTGATCGTTTTCATCCCAGACAACCTTAACCAAGTTTGGGTGCTGACAAACGCCAATGGGCTTGGAGGTTTGGCGACGTGGACACAATTGGCGACCGCTGGTAGTCCACCCTTCGGGACCGGCGGCGGAGTGGCGGTCTACGATCAAACTACGAATCAAATGATCTACTACGGTGGGTGTTCGGCGCATTGCAGCCCGGCTCTGCCGGGTGTTTACGTGCTGAGCAATGCTAACGGTTTGGGCGGTATAGCTGCATGGTCCCTGAACACAACCAACCCGCCTGCACCCAGAGCTTCCCCCAGCGCTGTGTATAACCCGTCGAACAAAAGAATGATCGCATTCGGTGGTGACCTCGCGTTTTATGGCACCGCTCAGAACGACACCCGAGTCCTCCCGAGCGCAAATGGCACCTCTTCAACCTGGACGACGCTTCACCCGTCCGGAGGCCCTCCGGGTGTACGTACAACCGACACCGCAATATATGATGAGGTTCACAACCGCATGATCGTGTTTGGGGGAACGGACCTGGCCGGCCCAAACAGTTTGACCGACTACAACGACACCTGGGTGCTCTCGAATGCGGATGGCACCGGCGGCACGCCCTCCTGGACCAAACTCAATCCGGCGGGCGGTCCACCAGAGGCGAGGCGCATTCATTCCGCCATCTACGACTCCAGCCACGACACCATGTACGTGTTTGGAGGGCTGGATGACGCCCACTCTTCCACCTTGGGTGACTTGTGGAAACTCACGGATGTCAACGGTCTTCGTAGTGCAGAACCGAAATGGAAACAGATCGGACAGTTGGGGACTCCTCCGGGCGGCAGCTATGGTCAGAGTGTCGTTTTCGATGAAGCGAACCAGCGCATGATCCTATTTGGTGGTAGTCTTCGTGGATCGTTCCTTACCAGTCAAGTATTCATTCTCGACTTGCTGAAACACTGAACGGCGCACGGCCTTATCATATTACTGCCCTACGATGCTCTGATGGAATCTACGCGAGCCGAACCCGGATCTCTGGTATCCTGGAAACTCCGGTTTCGAGAGAGTGCAATGGTATCCGACCCGGCTCTAACACTTGCAGACGACGAGTTGGTTCGACGGTTTCGCGAAGCCGACGGCGTGGCTGCTTTCGCGGAATTGTGTCGACGACACCGGCGATCGATTTACAATCATTGCCTAGCCTTCCTGCGAAATGCCGCGGACGCAGAGGACCTGACGCAGGAGACGTGCATCAGAGCATTGGTCAAAAAAGAACAGTTCCGAGGTGGCTCGTTCGCTGAGTTCAGTGCATGGCTTTGCTCTATCGCAAAGTGCCTCTGCATTGATCACCTAAGATCTCAGGCTGCGCGCCACGAACGAGACAACACAGGCCCACCGGAGGGGCACCCGCCGCCGGAGAGTCGCTATTTGGCTGCGGAGATTCTCGCCGTGCTCAGCCGGCTTCCCGTCGAACAGCAAATCTGCCTAAGACTCTTCTACATTGAAGGCTATAGTGCTAAGGAGATCTCGATGCTGGCGCGGTATTCGGACAAGAACGTGAAGTCGTATATCCAGAACGGGAGGCGCCGGTTCAAGTTGGCATGGCACGCGTGGGCCGAGCGGAGGAAGCACTAGTGAATCCGAACCAGGGATCGGGGGATTTCGAGGCCGACCTGAAATCGGCTTTCGCCGGCATGCGACGGGAGATGGGAGACTGTCCAGACTCTGATACGCTTGTGCGGTTTACTAGCGGAGAGATGAATGCCGCGGAGGCAAACCAGATCGCTCTGCATATCCGGCTCTGCGGGATGTGCGACCTCCTGGTGGATCGTCTCCGCGTTTTCGATCGTGCCGTTGAGGCAAAGCGGGCAGGCGACACTGCGCCGAGCTGGCGCGTGCTCGGGTTCCTGGCCCGTCCCGCGTTCGCCTACAGCTTGGTGGCCGTGTTGGCAGTGGGTCTTTTCTACGTCCGGCGCAACCCGCCGCGACCTCAGGAACCGCTACACAGCCAACCTGCTCCTTTGGCCTTTGCGGAGGCTGCTCTTAACTTCGATCTCAACGCTTCCCGAGCCAAGGACAATCCGATAGTGGTGGAGATTCCCCCTTCGAGAAAGTCATTCACACTGTCATTTGCTGTACCGGTCCGTCTCGGCTTTCGGTACTCCGCTGAATTCCTGGGCCCGCCCCAAGCGCCGCTTCTTCCGCGATTGGAGCTGGCCCTTGATGCGTTAGGCAACGCGATACTGTTGTGTCGGCGGGAAGGGTTTATGTCCGGCCCATACACTCTTCGCGTCATAGAAAGGGACTCCAGAGGTACGGCTACGGACCGCCCGTTCTTGTTTGCCTTTGAGGTGATCGAGTAATGCCGTTGTGCCGCTGAGGTCAAGCCTGCAGCGGGCGGGGTGTGTTCCCTGCTCCGTCTTCGTTGACGGTGATTGTGGCCCACTTGGGAGAACACAGGGCATCAACGTCGCGGATTCATATAGGCTCGGCCGCCATCACCAGCGTCGCCGCCACGCCGCTGCAATCTGGCCGGCTTTGGTGCCACGCAGGTGCCGCCACGGAGATTTGCAGCGCCTCTGGCGGCGGTCCGCCTTTACGGTTTTACGAGAATTCCCATGCTGGTGAACAAGGTCGTGATCCCGCATCCCCGGCCGGAACTGCTGAACGAGATGATCTGACAGGACGTTTCTTCAGTGCAGCCGCTAACGTGTTGCGCACTTCAACTTGAAGGACCTGCCACGGGCATTCGCGACATTGACGGTCAAGCGCAGTGCCGGCGCCATCTGGTCGATTGAGATCGCGTCGTCCTTCTCCATCACGCCGGTGGCCGCGCGATCGATTTCGATGTGGATCACACCGGCGTTGGCTTGGGTGGGGTCGGCAACCGCAATCCGGATCACGCCGGCGCCCTCGATGACCAGCGCCGACGCAATTCTGTCGGATGTAATGCCATCCGAGGTTTTCTGGTCGTCGGTCCAGAAGTTGACGGCGCGCAGCCCCAGCGCGGGTTTCGAGACGGCGTGCGCCTGGACCGAATTTTCCACGATCCGGAATCCTGGCACGGCGGCGTATGCGGCCACCGCCGCGGAATTCTTGCCGGGCAGCAGGGCGTAGGCGTACGAAGCCCGGTCGGGCGTGGCGCCGTGGTCGAACCAAATGGTCTGGTACCGGCGCAGGATCGCCGCCGGGGAGCCGCCGGCATTAATCTCGCGCCAGGATCCCTGCCGGTCCACGCGCGCCGATTTCCACCTTCCGCCGCTGGGGAAGAAATAGCCGAGGTTGTCCCCGAGACAGGCCCACTTGCCATCCTCGGCGACCGTGAACTCAGGATCTCCGGTGAGGAGACGGTTCTCCACGATGGTTTCCACATGCTGGTCCGGCGTGGTACTGCCGATATCGGAGCCGAGCGCGATCACCTCGTCGTCCAGGAGGAACCAGGACTTCTTGGCGTTGAGTTGCCCTCCGGTCGGCCGCATCAGCATCATGGCGGCTGAGTAGCCGTCAACCGTGGCGCCTCCGGCTATGGGGCTGCCGCCAACCTGGTTCGGCCTTGGCGTGGAGCCGGCCACCACCGTGGTTCCCGGCAACCTCTGGGGATCGACGGTGGGCCAGAAGCCATCGGAAAACTGCGTCAGGTCGCTGGTGTAGAGGTACGTCATGCCGTCGCCGGAATGCCAGCCGCGCAGGTTTTCCTGGTTGATGCTCTCATAGTTGTTGATGCGGCTGGAGTGCATGGCAACCCCGAAGCCCCAACCCGGGCGGAGGTGCACCACGCGGTCCATGCCGCCGAAGATCCAGCTTCCCAGCAACTCGCCGCGCGCGGGGATGCGGCTATCCGCCAGCAGGCGGGAGAGGGGCATGACCTCGTCGAGAGGGACTCCGGCCGACCAGTCGCGGGACGTGTCGTTCACCAACCACTCCTTGACCATGGATTGCATTTTCGCCGCCGGGCCTGCCGGGGCAAGCTGCGAAAGGCGTAGAATGCCTGCCGCGGTCGAGTGGCCGGCGCCATGGTCGCCCGATCCGGCGCGGGAGATTTCACGGCCCCGGACCATGTCCATCATGGCGCCGCGGTAAATGAGGGGCTGGAAGGAATCGAAGACCCAACGGTAGACATTGTCGCGCGCCGGATCGTGGACATCCCAGGGCGAGCCGGCCAGAAGGTGCAGGATGTCGGCGATCTGGGAAATGAAGGCGTTGCCGTAGCCGCCCGTGTAGGGGAAGCGGCCATGTTGGATGAAGGAACCGTCCTGATAGAAGCCGTCGCCGGAAGTCACGTAGGGAAAAACCGCGCCGAGGGAATCGCTGGCGAGTTGCAGTTTCGCGGCGTCCTTCACAGCGATGGCCCGCAGCACCGCACCCATGCATTTCCACACCCGATTGGCGCCGGTGGAAACGATGGTCCCGGCCATCACGCGAGGGTCGGAGTCAAACCGGTCGATGGCGGCGGCGTACTTGCCGGTTTCCTCGGGCGTGAGCTGGCCGTGCAGGAGAACGAGCAGATCACCCAGTTGCAGGGGCGTGCCGATCTCCCAATCCCACCAGTTGTCGTACTCTTTGGGGACGCGGGCGTTGTAGCGGTTCTCTTCGAGCCAGGCCGCGGCGGAACGGACGTCGGCAAGGAGCGCGGCGTCGCCGTAGAGGTTCTGTCCGGGCGTGGCCCATGCCAGGGCCATGGACTTGAGGCGGCTCCACGCGGAAGTGATTTGCGCCGAGCTCGTGGCGCCGGCGAGGTCTGCGCGGCCGGGATCTTTCTGGAGGCGCTCCCAGCTTCCGCGGGCGCTGGACTCGATGTTGGCGAGGCGCGCGTGGATCTGAGGAAGGGAATAGTCGATGCCCGCGCCGCCGGTCAGCATGGCGTGGCGTTTGAGGCGCACGTCGTCAAACGGATCGGCCCAGACGGGCGCGGCAAGAATCGCGACGACGAGCAGACCGGATCGGATCATCGTCCGGTATTGTAGCCCCATTGGGTCTGGTCAAAACTGCGCACGGCGCCACGCGCGAACGCGCTCCGGAACACCAGACAGCGGGCAGGCCGCCAAGCGCGGGATGTTTTCTTTCGCGCGGTATCCTGAAGGGTCATGGAGAAGCGCAAGGACCGGCTGCGGATCGCCATCCACCTGGTGGTCTACGTGGCGCTGTACTTCGTGACCGCGGCGATCTTCGGCCCGCTGCTGCTGTGGTTGGGCGACTACCTGCTGGGCGTCACCGCGGCGAGCGTGCTTTCGGCGGTGTTCGCCAACTGGCTGGTCCTGCGGATCTATGAGAACCGCCGCCTGGTGGAACTGGGGCTGTGGTGGAACCGTAGCTCGATGGACAACCTGGGACTCGGCCTTCTGGGCGGCGCGGGCTCGGCCTGCCTGGTCCTGGCGCCGCCTCTCGTGCTGCGCGTGGCGCATTTCGCGCCGACGCCGGCGGAGCGGCCCGGGCTGGACACGTTTCTGTTCGTGACGGTCCTGCTGGCCGCGGGCGTGGTGGGCGAAGAACTCTTCTTCCGCGGCTACGCCTTTCAGCTCCTGCTGGCGAACCTGGGGCCGTACGCCACGATCGTGCCGGTGGGTGTCCTTTTCGGACTGCTGCATTCGTCGAACCCCAACATCAACGGCGTGGCCATCGCCAATACCGCGGGTTTCGGCATCCTTTTCGGGTATGCGTACCTGCGGAGCCGCGACCTGTGGCTGCCGATCGGCCTGCACTTCGGCTGGAACTTTACATTACCGCTGTTCGGGGTGAACCTCAGCGGGCTTAGAATGAATGTGACGGGCTACGAGTTAGCGTGGGACGGCGGCCGCCTCTGGAGCGGGGGAGCATACGGCCCGGAAGCCAGCCTTCTGACTTCCGCGGTGCTGGTGGTGCTCTTCCTTTTCCTCTGGAAGGCTCCCGTGCGGCGGCAGTTCTCGCCACTCACCGGCCCGCCCGCGGAGAGTGCCGTATGCGAACCTTCGCCACCATTGCCGTCCTGAGTCTGTCGAGCCTGCCGCCCTGCTCTTTGGCGGCGGACAAGCTGGGTTTTGAAGACCGCGTGGAATTGACGCGCGGGCTGATGGCCGAGTACGGCACCGTCAAAGTGCTGCTGCCGCGCTCCAAGAAGGCGCTGGAGTTCAACTCCGACGGTACCTACGACAAGAAAGAGTGGGCGGAGATCGCCCGGGAAAGCGGCCCCGCGGCACGCTCCGGCGACATGATTCAGGTGACCAAGATAACGATCGAAAGCGATCGCATCCTGCTGGAGATCAACGGCGGATTCAAAGGCGGCCGGAAGTGGTACCAGGGCGTCCAGGTCGGAATGAACGGCGGCATGCCGGTCCCGGTCAGCAACAACGACAGCAACGCGCCGGGTGGCACCTCCATCGCGGTCCTGTTCCACAAGCCGCTGGAGCCGATCAAGGCGGCGGAGGTGAAAAAGATGCTGGCTCCGGTGGTGGATTTCGAGAAACACAGCGTGACCCAGATATACGTGGATACGCTGTCGCCGGAAATGCAGAAGGCCATCAAGGAGAATCGCGTGACTGAGGGCATGAACCACGAGCAGGTGGTGATGGCGATGGGCCGGCCCGAGCACAAGTCGCGCGAGACCAAGGACGGCATGGAGTTGGAGGATTGGGTGTACGGAACGGCTCCCGGCAAGATCACGTTCGTCACCTTCAACGGCGACAAAGTGATCAAGGTGAAGGAAGCCTATGCGGGCCTCGGGACCCAGGTGCAGAATCCGCCGGTGGTGAGATGACGGCCGCGACCGGTTAATTCCCTAACTCCCTTCGGGCTGCCGCGTCTATCGACTATATAAAGGATGGCCCGATGAAGAACGACAGACTCTACTACCTAACGGCTGCGGTACTCGCGGTGGCGTGGCTGCTCACACCCGGACAGACGCACGCGGCCAAGAACCGGAATCTCAACGTTAACTTCCAGGGCAGCGGGGAGCACTGCGCGGACCTGAAGGTCACGTCCAACGGCGAAGTCGCCCAGGCGAACGAGGCCTTCACCCTGACCAAGGCCGAGGCTCCGATCCTGGAGGTGAACGGCGTGGAGCGCGGCATCTTCCACGTCCGCGGCTGGGACCGGCCGGACTACTCGGTGGAGACCTGCAAGGTCGCGGCGGCCGACGACCGCGCCACGGCCGAGCAGGTGGTGCGGGGCATCTCGGTGACTCGCAGCGCGGGACATTTCAGTTCCAGCGGGCCAGCCAACCCGGATGTCACGTGGCAGCTGTATTTCATTATCCGCGCGCCGAAGGATGCGAGCCTGGATCTGGAGACCAAGAACGGGCCCATCGATGTGGCCGGGGTGAGCGGCACCTTGAAGATCCGCGCTACCAACGGACCGGTTTCGGTGCATGACAGCGCGGGAACGGTGGAGGTCCACACGTCGAACGGTCCGATCTCGTTCGGCGGCGGCGGCGGCGAGGTGCATCTGACGGCGCAGAATGGTCCGATCGCGCTCGAACTGGCGGGCGAGGTGTGGAACGGAGCGTCGCTGGAGGCGCGGACGATCAACGGCCCGGTGAGCATCTCGATGCCGGACGGTTTCCGTACGGGGGTCCGGGTGGAGACCTCGGGGCACGCGCCGGTGAGTTGCGCGGCGGGCGCCTGCAAGGGCGCGTGGACGGACAACCAGCGGGTGATTCAACTGAACGGCTCGCAGGACACGATCCGCGTATCGACGAGTAACGGCCCGGTGTCGGTGCACGGGCCGCGGAAGACGGGGCGGGTTATCTAGAGAAAAGACCGTGGATGGCCACAGATGAACACGGATCAACGCGGATAAGAAAAATGGTTTATCAGCGTTGATCCGCGTTTATCGGCGGCCCAAATCGTTTTTGCCGAGAAAAGGCCCCACACAACATCCGAGGTGACCCGCGCGATGATTGGAGCGGTACCGATGAGCGCGCGCACGCCGTCACTCGAGTCTCCGCAACAGTGATAACGTCTAACTTATATTAGCCTTGCGTTATAATCCGACTGTGGCCTCGGACGTTGAGGTTACGGATGAATTCCAAACCAAAGACGACAAAGTTCAGTGAACTCCGGGCAAAGATGTCACCGGAGGCCCGGGCCGAGGCCCGACGCCTGGCCGACGAGGATCTCAAGGAGATGCCGCTGCACGAACTGCGCGCCGCCCGCCACCTGACCCAGCAACAACTCGCCCAGACCCTTGACATGACGCAGGCCGCGGTTTCGCAACTGGAGCAACACACGGATATCTACCTCAGTACGCTCGAGAACTTCGTTGAAGCGATGGGCGGACGGCTGGAAATGTACGCCGTGTTCCCCGATGGGAAAGTGAAACTGGGTCTCGATCGCTAGCGGCCAGACAGCGCCGCCCACACCGGCAACAGCGCCTGCGCCGCGGGACGGCCGGCGGGTAACTCGTCGGCGTGGGACTTGCGCCAGTCGTCCTCGGAGATCACCCGGATGGGCGCCAGCTTCTTCGCCTGCAAATCCTGATTGAGCGCGGGCAACTGGCGGCCGGTGAGTTCGGTGAACTCGCGGACGATATCGTCCAACTCGCGGGCCAGCGCGGCGGCGCGGGCGGCTTGCGAATCCGTGGGGCGGCCGTCGAAGCCGTTGACATCGCCGTACAGGCCGCCGAGGAACTCGCGGAGCCGCTCCTCGCCGGTGATCGCTCCGCCTTCCTTCGTCGCCACAATCTTCGAGCGGATCTGATCGACGGTGCCGGATAACTGCCGAAGGCGCGAAGCCAGGGAATCACCCGAAGCGAGGCCCGCGGCGCGAGCCAGCGCGTCGTCGCGCACACCGATAATCGCGTCTACGATCCAGCTCATGTGGTTCAGCGTGCCGGCCAGGCGGGTCACCAGGTCGAATTGCGCCTGGCGGTCCTCCACCGTGTATTTGGCGCGGGGGTCCAGGACCACGTTCAGTTGCGTGGTGTAGACCTTGTCACCCTTGGTCATCTTCACCGTGTAGGCGCCGGGAACCACGCGGGGTCCGTACGCTGCGCCGAACATGGCGCTGGCGGCGGGAGGGACCTTGGGCGGCCTCAGATGCATGGACCAGACAGCGCGGCTGATGCCGCGGTGCTTGCTGGCAGGCACGGTATCAACGAGATTTCCACGGGCATCCAGGATCTCGATCTTCAGATCGCCAAAGATGTGGCGCGAACGCTGATAGTAGGTGATGAATGCGCCGGTGGGACGGTCAGGGCCGGAGAACGTGGCGTCTCCCTCGGACCAACCGCCGCTGGTTTCCATCAACTGCACAGCCGGCGCAATCGGGAGAAACACGGCTTCTTCGCTCATCACCGCGGTCGAGAGCGCGCGCAGCGGAGAGATATCGTCGATGATCCAGATGCCGCGGCCGTGGGTTGCCAGAACGAGGTCCGAGGTGCGCGGGTGCACCACCAGGTCGCGGACGGCCACCGCAGGGAAGCCGTTGCCCTTGTACTGCGCCCAGGCGCGGCCGCCATCGATGCTGATCCACAGGCCGAATTCGGTTCCGAGGAACAGCAGGTCGGGATCGACGGTGTCTTCGCGAATGACGTGGGCGTAGCCGCGCACGCCGCTCGGCTGGACGGGCAGCGCCGTCCAGGTCCGGCCGAAGTCGGAAGTCTTGTACAGGTAGGGTTTCAGATCGCCGTACATGTGGCGGTCGAAGGTGGCGTATGCCGTCCCCTCGGCAAAGCGGCTGGCCTCCACCCAGGAGACCCAGGGCGCTTTCCCGGCGCCTTGAACATTGGCGGTCACGTTGGCCCAGTTCTTGCCGCCGTCGCGCGTGACCTGCACGTTGCCGTCATCGGTGCCGACCCAGATCACCTGTCCGTTTTTGGGCGACTCCGAGATGGAGTAGATGGTGGTGTGCATCTCGGCGGAGGAGTTGTCGACGGTCACGCCGCCGGATTCTTCCTGCTTCTGCTTCTCGGGGTCGTTGGTGGAGAGATCGGGCGAGATGCGCTCCCAGGACTGTCCGTGGTCGCGGGATCGAAAGAGGAACTGGGCGCCGATGTAGATGGTGCCCTTTTCGTTGGGGCTCACCTGGATGGGAGTGTTCCAGTTGAAGCGCAGTTTCTTTTCGCCGTACTGGGGATACGGCTTGATGGCGCGGGATTCGTGGGTGAAGCGGTTGACGCGGCCGATTTCGCCGCCCTGGGATTCGGCATAGACGTACGCCGGGTCGGAGGGATCCTCCCAGATCCAGAAGCCATCGCCGCCGAACATGTTCTCCCAGCGGGAATTGGTGATGCCGCCGGGATACGAGGAATCGCCGACCCAGGAACTGTTGTCCTGCAAGCCGCCGTAGACGCGATAGGGATCGGCCTGGTCCACGCTGACGTGGTAGAACTGCGAAACCGGGAGATTCATGAGATGCTCCCAGCGAGTGCCGCCGTCCTGGCTGCGCCACAGGCCGCCATCGTCCCCGGCCAGGATGGTGGTGGGATTATCGGGGTCGAACCAGACGTCGTGAAAATCGCCGTGGGCTCCGCCCGACACGGTGCTGAAGCTGCGCCCGCCGTTCACGCTGTAGAGCAGGACGCCGTCCACTTTGAAGACCTTGTTCTCGTCTTTCGGGTGGACGATGAGATTGGCGAAATAGAAGGGGCGCCAGACCATGTACTGGCTGGCGTCCAGGCGGGTCCAGGCCTGGCCGCCGTTATCGGAGCGATAGAGCGCGCTGCTTTTGGATTCGATCATGGCGTAGACGACCTGCGGTTTGGAAGGGGCGACCGCCAGCGCGATGCGGCCGTAGGGCTTCTCGGGGAAGCCTGTGGCGCTGGATGGAGTGAATTCGGTCCAATGCTCTCCGCCGTCGGTGGATTTGAACAGGCCGCTTCCGGGACCGCCGGAGCGGAAGGTCCACGCCTGGCGGCGAAAGTCCCACATGGCGGCGTAGATGGTCTTCGGGTCCTGGGGACTCGTGGCCAGCATGGCGCACCCGGTGGAGGGATTGGCGCCTGCCAGGACTTTGCGCCACGACTTGCCGCCGTCGGTCGTCTTGTAGACGCCGCGCTCCTGGTTGTCGTCCCACAAGTGGCCCAGGGCGCAGGCGTACACCGTGTCGGAGTTGGCGGGATCGATGAGGATTTTGGAGATGTGCTCGGAGTCCTCGAGACCGAATTTGTTCCAAGTTTCGCCGCCGTCCACCGATTTGTAGATGCCGTCGCCGACGGATACGCTGTTGCGCACCCAGCTTTCACCGGTTCCGACCCAGACGGTCTTGGGGTTTCGCCGGTCGATGGCGACGGCGCCGATGGATTGGACGTCGGGGTTATCGAAGACCGGCTTGAAGGTGGTGCCGCCGTTGACCGACTTCCAGACCCCGCCCGAGGCCGAGCCAACGAATACGGTGAAGCCTCCAGCGCCGTTGACCGCATCAACGGCGGAGATGCGGCCGCTCATCGCGGCGGAGCCGATGTTGCGCGCGGGCAGACCGGAAATTACGCCGGCGTCGTATCGCACCGGCCGCTGGGCGGCGAGAGAACCGGCCAGCAGAAGTATGCCGGGCACAATATGAATAATCGGCCTGCGGCCTTTGCCGTGGAGAGAGGCAGGGTTTCGAACGGGCATCGTCAGAACTCCTTGGGCGCGGAAGGGGAGGCGGGCATCTTGAATTCCTGCACGGGGATGGGCAGGTTGGCTTCGATTTTATCGAAATTAATCTGCACCCCCTCGCCGGGGTTCCGCTTATTGCCGACTTCCAGGGAAAACGGGAAGTACACGCCGGCGACCTGTTTATAAGAGCCGAGGTTGGTGAAGCTCTCGCGCACCGATCCGCGTATGTACTGCACTCTCTCGGTGCGAATCTCCAGGTAGGTGTCGGGATCGAGGTAGTAATAGTAGATGTCGCCATTGGCGAGAGTGATCTTGAGGCGATAGGCGTCGTCGCCGTCCACGGTGTCGTGGCCGAGGTATTCGATGCGGTTGTCCTTGGTCTTGTAGTCGATCAGCGGACCGTAGAAGTCGGCTTCCTCGACCAGGCCGCGGAGGTCGTCTTCTCCGAGCAGTTCCGGATCGCGGCGGCCCTCGAAAGGCGAGATCTGCCAGCCAGTGGAGCCGTCGTACGCCTGGATCTGAGTCATGCCTTGGATGGTGGCAGCCTGGCGCATGAGGTTGGGCGCCACGGCATCCAACGCGATCTGAACCGTCAGGCCTCCCTGCAAGAGCTTGCCAGTTCTGCGGAGGGTTTTGATGGCCTTGATCTTCTCGATCCCGCCTTTGGCCTGGAGATTCCTGGCAACCAGGTCTTCGGCTGTCTGCGCCGGCAGAAGAAAGGGAAACGCAGCGGTCAACATTATGGTGAGGATGTAACGCATGAGTACTCCCGATTTCGACCAGTTTGGCACGGGCTCGACGAGGAGGTCAAACGGTCTCAGGGCCTACAGTGCCAGCCGCGAAGGCCGGGGCTTCTCCAATCGGGCTTTGAGGCGCTGCTCGCGCCGGCGGATTTCGGCGGTGTCGGCGATCGCCAGGGCGGATCGCGTCATCTCCAGCGCCATGGCGTAATTGCGCTCGCGATGCTCGTAGTGCTTGGCCAGTTCCTCCAGGGCGCGCGCGTGATACGGGTTGCGCGACCCGGCCAGCTCGGTGTAGAGCGCCAGGGCGGAGTCCTCGCGTCCCAGCCGCTTTTCAATCGCGGCGATGTCCCACAGGGAGCGGAACAGAAGGTGATCGGGCAGCCCCATCTCGACCGCGCGGCGGAACATGCGCAGCGCCTCCTCGGCGCGATCCGCCGCCAGGAGCCAGCGGGCCAGGCCGATCAAATCCGAGCCGTGGCGCAGCGTGTGGCCCAGGTCGCAGCCATCCGCGGGCCGGAAGGCCGACGGCACGATGGCAGTCAGGCACGCCAGCGAGAGAATGTCGGTGGCATTGTGGTGGAAGATGGGCACCAGCCGGAATGCCGCTTTCGTCCGCAGGTATTCGAAGTAGCAGTAAGGGATCATCTCGCCGGGCAGGTCGCCGGTTCGCTCCACCCCCAGGATCTGGTATTCCAGATCGACGAGCCGGCAGCTTTCGAGGCGGAGTTTCCAGAGGCGGCGCGCGCCGAACAGGAGGTCGAGATGCTCCATGCGGTCGAACGGATGCGGGGGCGCGCCCTGGGCCCGGGCCATCCGGAAACGCGTTTCGAGCAGCGGCTGGTCGAACGCCTTGCCGTTGTAGGTGATCAGGACATCGAACTGCGCCAGGTGTTCCGCCAGGCGCCACAGGAGCGAGGCCTCTTCGCCGTAGTCGCGCATGAAGAACTGGCGCAGGCGAAAGCCGGCGGGCTCGATGGAGCCGACGCCGATGAGAAACGCGCAAGTCCCGGTGCCGCCGGCGAGGCCGGTGGTTTCCGTATCGAGGAAGGCCCAGCGGCCAGGATGCGAGCGAGCGATGGAGCCGTCGGAGAGCGGAGCGAGCAGGTCTTCGGGCAGCTCCGCGAGGTCCACGATATCCACGCTGCCGTGCCGCCGGTGGCGTTCCCAGAGCTTCTCGGTTTCGAAGTGCTCGCCGTGCGGCGTGCGGACCACCTCGCCCGTGATGAGATCTTCGATGAAGCAGCGGGAGGGGGAATCGAGGCGGCGTTGGAGGGGAGTGGGGGCGGGCGCGGCATACTTCCGGTCGATCCGCGAGATGCGGCGGCGGAGCTGAGCGAGCTGTTGCTGGATGTCTTCCATGCGGCCGTTCGCTTTTTCTTTGCTCACTATAGCGCAGTGGAGGAGGCGGTGGGGGGTGGGGCGGTAGGGGCCAGTGAACGTTATTCGAACTTTTCTTTTCGATCCTCCAGGCTTCGTCGCATGGCCTCTAACGCGAGAAGCAGGTTCGCCTGCGTCCAAAGGAGCGGCACGGCGTCGCTCGGCTCCACCTCGGCTCCTTCCAAATGGTACAGCTCTGGACACTTAAACGGCGCGTGCCGTTCACCTGTACCGGTGATCTGTCCCAAAGAGCGATTGAGATGAAAGGCTTGCAGCTCCAACATTTCCGCCCTTCCCAATTCCATGAACCAGTCGCCATAAATCACCGACAGGATGGGATCGAATAGGCACCACTGGGCCTCGCTATCCGGTCTCCAGTAACGGTCGCGGCTGACCATATCCTTGCTATAGTCTTTGGTGCGGTCGGCGGCGCCCACACGCTTACGATAGTCCGTACACCAGAATGAGTCCCCCAAATACCGCTTGATGCCATACCTGCCTTGCAGGTTGTCTCGAACATCCCCGACAATCGTCATCGCCGCCGCCCGATCGGCCACAATGCGAAGAGGGAAGACGAGAAAAAGAAGAGCGCTGTCGTAGCGGCGCTTTTTAGCAGTCTCCTGCTCCCGGCACTCCCAGGGCAGAATGGCGTGCAACTGCTTCGTGCCCCGGTCCAGAAGGTCAGTGGCTTGGCCGGCGATGTCTGCGCGCCGAACTTCTTCAGGCAACCTTGCGCGATGAACCAGTTCGCCAAGCGCCTTGAGGCCCGCGCACACAGCCCCGATGCTCGAGGCCTCCACTTTGCGGCCTTCCTCCCAATGTCCGCTGTCCTCGTCACTCCAGAACTGTATGGCCCGCAAGTAGGGTGGGAACAGGGCGAGCGTCCGCCACGCCTCGGCGTCCACTGAAATCAGCCGATTCACCGCGAGCTTGGAGTAAAGCCAGAGAAAATACCCTAAAGAGTCGTTTTGAGCATGCGCCCACGGCTCGGTCACGTCGGTCTCCGCCATTCCATCGAACCGAATGTGGGGACGCCGCATAGGATCGGCGGCACGCTCCGGCGCCTCGATTACTTCGCGGAAGCGGTCGCGCTGACGCCGGAAATGCCGCATCAACCCGTTTACGGCGTTCACCGCAGTGTCGATCTGTCCTTGCCGCCACAAGGCGTGGGCGATGTGTACTGTATCGCGGACCCATACGTTCCCGTAGCCCGTATAGTGTTCCGAGTCCACTGCAGCCGCTGCAAACAAGCCGCTCGGCAGAGTAGGAAACGCCAGCGTGCCCCGCCTGCGCAACAAATCCGCCACCTCGTCGATCCGCTCACGCGAGTAGGCGGGGCGGATCAGTTTGCCGACATCCTGGTTGTGGACAACGAGTTCCCGGGGGTCAAGCACTCCCATGCGCGCCTTTCAGACCGCGTTGAGTCCCTTGAATTCGATGACCCCCATTCCGGGCCCTGGGACGCTGGCGCCCACGAGTCCTTTCCCAAGCTCCAACACGACCGCCAGAATGTGTTTGAAATCAGGGTGCTCATCCGCGTACCGGTAATTTCCATCGGAACCAAAAACACACCAGCTGAGCTGCTTGTCGGTCAGTTTGATCTCGAAGCTCTTCCAGGCTGTGTCGTCGCCTTCACAAGGCACAACGTCATAGAATGCGTACTCGCCGTTCCTGTTGCGGCAGAGCTTCCAGTGCGTGTGAAGGGAATCTATGAGTCGTATGCCGAGGCTCACCAATGCCAACCGCTCAACATTCCCTTCCGCGGTTTCTTTAGCCAACAACGCCTGCCAGTCGTGAGGTACGCGCGCCTCGAAGCGCAGCTTGGTGAACGATCCGTTCGAGACCTCTGGCACTCTGCACTTGTTCAATCGGAGCGCAATATTGCTCGATGATCCCCCTTTGTTGCAGAAAGTCACTCGGAAAAGGTCTGGCTCTGTGATGGCGGCCTTAATCCAACTCCCCGCCTCGGCGTCGGCCCACAGGTGATGCACCGCCTCCTGATTGTGCGAGCCATCATTGCCAGCCCGCTCGATTTCGGCCGACAAACCCGAGAAGGAGTACAACTGGAAATCGGCGTCGCCACGCTTGCGCCAGTTGGCCGCCAACCGCAGCAGGGTGGGCGGCAGATCTCCAGCTCCAGGTCTTGCACGCGCGGCTTGCGCCACCCAATCCCCAACTTCCATGCTGGGCTTGTCCATGGACTCTCGCAACTCCGCGAACGGCGGCTCTTTCTGGCCCGCCCCATGAGCCGGCCGCTGGAAGGTGACGAAGGTGAGTTCACCAATATCGGATGCCAACCCCGACTGTGCGCGGTCTTCCACCAGAACAAGAGTGCGGGTCAGGCCAAGTTTTCCCCAAAATAGCCCGAACTCGAAAAGGAGGTTGTCTCGCACAGATTTCATTGTCCGCCCCCTCTTTTTGGTCACATCGTCAGCCGTGAATACCAGAATCGCAAGGGATACGGTCGTCAGGAGGTCCGTCAGAACCGAAGCGGGACTGCGCATGGGCGCGAACACGTCCGTCCACAGTTTGAATTCGAAGTGTTTGAGCCGGCGGTCTTCCTGGAGCCGGCTGCGCAGCGTGCGCGCGAGGTTGATCCCCTCGGAGGACGACCCGATGAAGACAACTTGCTTAACCACCCAACAATTCTCCGAAAATCGCTCAGCAGCGTCAAGCTGCACGAGTTTTTCGCCTCGGGACCAATTCCGGGGAGGCGCGGCGACCCGGGCGTGTCAGGGGCGGCGCGCGTTGCTATATTCAAATGGTGATCAAAAGCGCACTGGTCCCGGTCGCGGGGCACGGAACACGGCTTCTGCCGGCTACCAAATCACAGCCCAAGGAAATGCTGCCCGTCGCCCGCAAGCCCATCGTGCAGTATGTGGTCGAAGAACTCGTGTCGAACGGAATTCAGCAGATCCTGTTCGTCACCGGACGCAGCAAGGCCTCCATCGAAAATCATTTCGACAACGATCCCGAACTGCTGCGCGGCCTGGAGGCGGCCGGCCGCCACGATCTGCTGAAAGAAGTGGATTTCGAAGCGCTGAAGGCCAACTTTTTCTACACGCGCCAGCGGCTGCAGAAAGGACTGGGCGACGCCGTCCTGTGCGGCGAGAACTTCGCCGGCGAGGAGCCTTTCCTGGTGGCGCTGGGCGACTCCATCCTGGGGCTCAACGCCGTTTCGCGCGCCGTGAGCCGCATGGCGGACGTGTTCGATTCCAAGCGCGCCAGTTGCGTGATCGCGGTGGAGGAAGTGTCGCGCGAAGAGACCCGGCATTACGGCATCGTGCAGCCGGAAAGCGGCGGGGACGACGTATTCCGCATCGTGAACCTGGTGGAGAAGCCCTTGCCCGAAGAGGCTCCCAGCAACCTGGCGATTGCCGGACGGTATATCTTTTCCCCAATCGTCTTCGACATGATCCGGCGGGTGGGGCCGGACCGCCACGGCGAGATCCAGCTCACCAGCGCCATCCAGCACATGTGCGACGAAGGGCGCCGCGTGATGGCGGTCAAGCTGGCGCCGGAGGAGAAGCGCTACGACATCGGGAATTTTCCGAGCTACTTTGAAAGCTTCGTGGAATTCGCGCTGGCCGACCCGGTTTACGGAGAGGAGTTCCGCCGCGTGCTGGAGCGCCTGCTGGTGAAGACCGCCGCAACCGTTTGAACAAGACTCTCACCTTCTTCCTGCTGCTGGCCGCGCTGCTGATCGCGACGCGGATGTGCCACAAGGCAATCCTCTGGGAAGGCGACACGCTGCCGCTGGCCACCGCCGGGCAAATGCTCGACGGCAAGGTGGTGTATCGCGACATCTGGTACGACAAGCCACCGCTCGTGCCGGCCTTCTTCCTGCTTTCGGGCGCGCGCGCCGGCTGGACTCTGCGGCTGGCGGATGCGCTGTACTGTCTGCTGGCGTGCTGGATCGCATGGCGATTCGCGCGCGATCTGTGGTCCTGGCGGGAAGCGTTATGGGCGGCGGCACTGCTGGCATGGTTTCTCACCTTCGACATTCCGTCGGCGGCGATTCCGGTGGCTTCGGACCTGTTGATGCTCGCGCCGCACCTTGCCGCGGTGTGGATGGCGGCGACGCGGCGGCCGCTGTGGAGCGGCGTGCTGGCGGCCGTGGCCTTCTGGATCAGTCCCAAAGGCCTGTTGGTGGCGGCGGTGTGCGTGCTGTGGAACCCGGCGGGCGCGGCCTGGATCGGCGCGGGCTTCGCGGCGGTTAGCGGCGCGGCGGCGGCGGCATTGTGGACGGCGGGCGCGCTGGGGCCGTATATAGAGGAGGTCTGGAAGTGGGGAAGGCTCTACGCGGGCAGCACGTTTATCGCGAACCCCATCCAGAATGGCCTGCTGCGCACGGTGAACTGGATGGGTTTTCATGCCGCCGCGGTGATCGCCGCAGGGCGGTTGCTGTGGGATCGTCCGCGGGAGAGTGCGCGCTGGTATGGCTGGCTCGTGGTGGCGGTGATCGGCGTCGCCGCGGGCCTGCGGTTCTTTCCGCGCTACTACTTTCTGCTTCTGCCCGTCGTCGTCCTGATGGCCGCGCGCGGCTTCGTGCTGCTGGGGCGCCCGCGCGTGGTGGTAGCGCTGCTGCTCCTGATTCCCGCCGTGCGTTTCGGGCCGTCCTATCTCGCGGCCCTGACCGACCCGGCATGGCGCGACACCGGTATGGATCGCGACAGCCGCGCCGCGGCGGCGCTGGTGCGCGAGGTGGCCAAACCGGGCGACACGCTTTTCGTCTGGGGCTATCGTCCCGAGATCTACACTTACACCCGCCTGCCGGCCGCTACCATGTTTCTCGATTCGCAGCCGCTCACGGGTGTGCCGGCCGACCGCCACCTGACGCAATCGGAGCCGGTGGAGATCGAGGAGGCCAGCCGCCGCCGCGCCGAACTCGCGCGGTCGCATCCGGCCTTCGTGCTCGACGGGCTGGGCCTCTTCAATCCGAGGCTCGCCATCACCAGCTATCCCGACCTCGGCGAATGGCTGGCGCATTACCAGGAAGTGGCCCGGCCCGGCCAGACGATCGTCTATCGCCGGGTGCGGTGACGTTCGCGCCCGCTACTTCCCGCTCCAGCAGGGCGCCCGTTTTTCGAGAAATGCGCCCACGCCTTCCTGGGCGTCGTCGGCCAGCGCGTTCATCGACATGACTTCCTTGGCGTAGGCGTACGCCTTGGGCTGGTCGAGATCGATCTGCGTGTAGAACGCCTGCTTGCCGAGGCCCACCACCAGCGGACTGGCCGCCGCGACCTTGGCGGCCAGCTTGCGCGTGGCGGCTTGCAGCTCGCCCGAGGGCACCACCTGGTTGATCAGGCCCCACTCGGCGGCCGTTCGCGCGTCCACAAACTCGCCGGTGAGCAGCATCTGAAGCGCGCGCTTGCGCCCGACGGCGCGCGTCAGCGCCACCATCGGGGTGGTGCAGAAGAGCCCGATCTTCACTCCGGGGGTGGCGAAAGCGGCCTCCTCGGCGGCGATCGCCAGGTCGCACGAGGCCACCAACTGGCAGCCCGCGGCGGTGGCGATGCCCTGCACCTCGGCGATCACCGGCTGCGGGATGGCCTGGATCTTCATCATCAGATCACAGCACACGTCGAAGATGCGGCGATACCCGTTGATGTCGCGCCCGGTCATCTCCGAGAGATCGTGCCCGGAGCAGAACACCTTCCCCGCGGCAGCCAGGATCACCGCGCGGACTTCGCGGCCGCGGCCGATTTCATCGAGGCAGGCGGTCAATTCGAGTATGAGGTCGAGCGACAGGGCGTTGCGCCGCTGCGGCCGGTTCAGGGTCACGGCCGCCACCGTTCCCTCACGCGTCACACAGAGATTCTGGAAGCTCACGGGTACCCTCTGGGGCCGATTGTACCCGAACCGGCAAGCGCACGGGCGGCGGATTGTCCGCTTCGGCCACGCGGGAACAGGCGGAAAAACGGGTGTTTGCAATCGGCGGGATTACTCTGGTAACATCTAGGTGGCGATCGGAATCCTTTCCTTGAAGTGCCGCAAATCCAACCAGACGGAGTCAAACACCAACTGAATGAGCTTCACCGTATTTCTTGGCAATCTGCCTACCTGGGTCACTGCTGATGACATCAAGCAATGGCTGGCCGCGGAAGATCTCGTGGCCGATGGCGTAAAAGTGATCCGCAACCACGAAACGCAAGAATCCAAGGGCTTCGCTTTTGTCGAGGCGCCTACCGGCGACGAGATGCAGGCGATTATCCGCCGCTTCGACCGGGCCCCTCTGGAAGACCGGCTGCTGCGGGCCAACCCAGCCCAGCCGCCGAAAGGCAAGGACGTCCCGCGCGGCGGTCAGCCGCCGGCTCCCGCCCCCGCAGCCAATCGCGTTGCGGCGCAGCACCAGCGTCCCGACCGCCGGAAGCGCGGCGGCAAGGACCGCGAGCAGACGCCCCGTAGCGCATTTGCCGCCGAGCTGGCAAAAGTACTGTAAGCCGCCGCTCACAGCCCATCCGGGAGCTGTGGCGATGTTCTTATCCTACCTCCACACCTGTGAAAACCAGTCACATCGACTCCTAAATTATCTCTCCTATTTTCAACAGATTATAGTTGGCAGACAGCGTGCCACCGGATGTGTCATGAAATACGCCTGGCTCGGTTGCCTGTTGTTTGCCGGCACGCTAATTGCCGGATCGCAGGACTCCGAGTTTAACGTCAATACGCGCTACACGGTGGAAGCCGTGGTCGTTTCCGGAGAGGGGTGGACGGTGAACTTCGCTTCCGTCCAGGACCACGACGGCAAAATCAGCGCATCGCTGGGGAGGGAGATCGCGGCGCTGATCGGAGAGAAGCTGAATCCCACGGCTCTCGACGATCTGGCCCGGCGGCTGCGCAAGGAATTTCATGCCCGCACGGTGGAGCACCACGTGCTGCGCGGCCAGAGCCCCGATTCGGTGCAGGTGGTGTTCCAGGTGAATCTGCGGCCGACGCGGTTCGACTTATCCGTTCCCAAATTCCTGTACCACGCGAAGCAGGGTTGGAGCGGCGCCGTGGAGGGCACCATCACGGCCAAACAGAACGGGTTCACCTTCGGCCTGGTGAGCGACGGCGACGAGCTGCCGGAGCGCTACGCCGGCCTGGTCACGCGCTACGAAAACACCCACGTGGGCAGCGATCGCGTGCACCTGCGTTTCGAGTTCGACAGTTATCACGAGCAGTGGAACTCCAACACGCTCGACCCACTCACGGCAGCGCCGATCGCCACATCCACGCCCGCCGTTTCCGGGGGCACCGCGGACACTTCCGGGCCGTATCGCACGCGGCAGAACTTCGAGCCGGAAGTGACCCTGGAGCTGGCCAAGCCGCTGACCCTCAGCTTCGGCACCAGCTTCGAGCGTTTTCAGGAACCATTTCCGGCCGCGCACACCGAAGCCGCCAACGCCATGATCACGACTCTGCGCTATCATCAGCAACTGGAGGGCTCGGAAAACCAGAGCGATCTGGATGCAGGGTACAGCCTGCGCGCGGCCACCAAGCTTCTCGACAGCGATTTTGCCTACGCGCGGCACCGCGCGGATTTCCGCTACATGCTGACTCGCGGCAAAAACGTGCTGATCGACGACGTCACGACCGGCATGATCAGCGGGCGGGCGCCGCTTTTCGAGCGCTTCGTACTGGGCAACAGTACCATGCTCAGAGGCTGGAACAAGTTCGACCTGGATCCACTCGGCGGAAACCGGATGGTGCACAACACCGTCGAATATCGATACGGGGCTTTTGAAGTATTTTACGATTCGGGAGCCGTGTGGGATCAAGGCGAAGCGGCGGCTCTCAAGCATTCGATCGGGATGGGACTCCGCGAAGGAAGTTTCTCCCTGGCGGTGGCGTTTCCCGTCCGCTCCGGGCGGGTCGATCCCATCTTTATGGTTGGCATGAATTATTGATGGCGCAGTTCGCGCGAGACAATCGGATCAGCCGTCGCCGCTGGCTGGTGGCCGGCCTGGCTATTCCTCTGCTCCGCGGACGCGCCTCGGAATCGCTGAACGTCACCTTCGATGGCGACAACCTGCACATCGCCGCGCCGGACCTGCATTTTCTTACCGATAAGCCGCTCCAGCGGTTGCGGAACGCGGACACCGTGGTGTTTCTGGCGCAGCTCACGCTGTTCAGCGACGATCGCGGCACGCTCCTGCGGCCGCCGGTGCGGGAGCGGCTGATCGTGAGCTACGACCTGTGGGAGGAGAAGTTCGCGGTGAAAATCCCGGGCGTACTGGCGCAGCCCAAGTCGCACCTGACGGCCCCCCAAGCCGAGCAGTGGTCGACGGAGAACCTGGCGATCAGCGCCCTGGGACTGGCGCCGGACCGCCCCTTCTGGCTGAAGTTCGAGCTGCGCACCACGGCGCAAAAGGAGCTTTCGAGCCTGGTAGGCGATTCGGGAATCAGCATCAGCAGCCTGATGATCGATATGCTCAGCCGGAGACCGGGCGCGGACGAGTTGTCCTGGACGCGGTCCGCGGGCCCGCTGCGCCTGGCCTTCCTGCCCCGCACGTCCTCGGGCCGCGGGACACGAAGCGGGTGAATCGGCTTCGCAACAGGCTCATCCTGATTTTTCTCGCCGCGACCCTGGCGCCGCTCGCGGCGACGTTGTGGTTCACCGTGTCGGTGCTGGAAGGCAGCCTGGATTTTTCGGCTATCGGCGATCTGGAGGCCCTTTCCAAATCGCTCGAGCGGACGGGCCACGAGTTCTATCAACGCGAATGCGACAATCTCAAACGCCAGGCCGAGGCCGGCAGCGTGCAGCCGCAACGATACCTGCCGAAGGACCGCGCCACGTGGCCTCCCGCGGTGAAAGAGTTCGCCGACAGCGAAGAAGCGGAGCGCTTCGCCCACGCGGGCAACGACGGGGACCGCCTGGATTACCTGGTGCGGCAGGGCGGCGAAGTCCTTCTGTATTCGTCGGGCCTGGGCGAAGTGGGAATGGATCGGCTGGCGCGCGAGATCGGGCACGCGCGGGCGCTGGCGGAGGCCGTCCGGGAGCGCGATCTGCGGCGCGGCTTCAAGCTCACCTACCTGCTGGCGGCCGCATCGTTCTGGCTGGTTGCGCTGGCGCTGCTGGTGTACCTCGCGCACCGCATCAGCCGCCCCATCCAGCAGTTGACCGCCGGCCTCGGGAAACTGGCCGGTGGAGATTTGAACGCGCGTGTCGGCGCGCGGCGCGACGACGAAATCGGCCGCGCCATCCAGGCCTTCAACGACATGGCGGACAAGCTCCAGGAGAGCACCGAGCGCCTGGTGTACCTGCGGCAACTGGCGAGCTGGCAGACCCTGGCGCGCAAGATGGCGCACGAAGTGAAGAATTCGCTCACCCCCATCCGCCTCACCGTGGAAGAAATGCTGGCGCGCTACGACGAGGCCGACCGCGGCTTCATGGAGCAGGCCACCCAGATCGTGGTGGACGAGATCGAAGCCCTGGAGCGCCGCGTGCGCGCGTTCTCGCAGTTTGCCGCCGAGCCGCCCCTGACGCCTTCACCCGTGGACGTGAATGCGCTGCTCGAGGAGCGCATCGCCTTCCTGAAGACCGGGCATCCCGAAGTGGCGTACGACTGCCGGTTGGCGGACGGCGTGCCGCGCGTCCTGGCGGACCAGGACCTGATCAAGGGGATCCTCACCAACCTTCTGGAAAATGCGGCGGAGGCTGCCGGCGAGGGCGGGCGCATTTTGGGTGTGACGTCGGCGGTGGAGGGATCGGTGGCCATCGAGGTCCACGATTCCGGACCGGGGCTGAGCGAGCAGGCCCGCGCCTCGTTGTTCCAGCCGACGATTTCGTTCAAGAAGAGGGGCATGGGGCTGGGGCTTTCGATCGCGCGCAAGAGCGCGCTGCTTTCGGGCGGGGACATCGTCGTGGTGAAAGGAGAGCTGGGCGGCGCAGGCTTCCGCGTGCTGCTGCCGGCAGCGACCAATGGCTTCCAAACGCGTCCTGATCGTGGATGACGAAGAGAATATCGGGCGTTCCCTGCGCATGATTCTGGAACGCGAAGGCTACGCCGTGAGCATTTGCCGGTCGGTGGCGGAGTTCAAGCGGCACCCCGATGCCCATCGCGCCGACGCCTACCTGTTCGACATGAAGCTGCCGGACGGCAACGGCATCGACCTGCTGCGCACGGTGAAGCAGAACGGCACCACCGGGCCGGCCATCATGATTTCGGGCCACGGCACCATCGCCGATGCGGTGGAAGCCACGCGCGCCGGCGCGTTCGACTTCCTGGAAAAGCCGCTGAGCCGCGACCGCGTGCTGTTGGGGGTGAAGAACGCCCTGGAGCAGTCCACGCTGCGGGAGGAAAACGAGCGCCTGAAGGAGCTGGTGGGCGGCGCGTCCAAGATGGTGGGCAGCAGCCCCGCGTGGATGCGCGCGGTGGAACAGGCCTCCATGGCCGCGCGTTCGGATGCCCGTGTGCTTCTGATCGGCGAATCGGGAACCGGCAAGGAGCTGCTGGCCGCGCACATTCACAACGCCAGCCCCTTCGCCGCCGGGCCCTTCGTGAAGGTGAACTGCGCCGCCATTCCCACCGAGCTGATCGAGACGGAGCTGTTCGGCCACGAAAAGGGCTCGTTCACCGGCGCCACCGCCACGCGCCGCGGCAAGTTCGAGCTGGCCGACGGCGGCACGATTTTCCTGGACGAAGTGGGCGACCTGCACGGCGCCTCCCAGGCCAAGCTGCTGCGCGTTTTGCAGGAGGGCGAATTCCACCGCGTGGGCGGCGAGCAGATCATTCACGTCACGGTCCGCGTGATCTCCGCCACCAACCGCGACCTGGCCGGCATGGTCACCCAGGAAAAATTCCGCGAGGATCTCTACTATCGCCTGAGCGTGGTGCCGATCCGGGTTCCCGCGCTGCGCGAGCGCCCGCACGACATCCGCCTGCTGGCCGAATATTTCCTCGAAGAATTTTGCGCCCGCAACAACTTCAAGCGCAAGATCCTGGACGAGGGCGTGTTCCCGCTGTTCGAGACGTACGGCTGGCCCGGAAACGCCCGGGAGCTGCGCAACGTGATCGAGCGCATGGCCATCCTGACGATGGGCGAGCGGCTGACGCGCGATTCCATTCCGGTGGAGCTGCGAGTGCAGCGCGAGACGGGTCCCAAATCGACCATTCAGGAAGCCCGGGAATCGGCCGAGCGCGAGCACATCCTGCGGGCCCTGGAGGAATCCAACTGGAACGTCTCGGGCGCCGCCCGCGCGCTGGGAATGGAGCGCACCAATCTGCACAAGCGGATTCGCGCGCTGGGGCTGAGCAGGGGCAAGTAGAGGTCCAAGCCGGCCTGTTCACTTAACGCATCGAGTGGGGCGAACACTATTGTTGCCGACCCGCTGAGACGGGAAAACGATTCGCTGAAGGACCTGCGCGTGGCGAACTGGGCTGGTTCATGCCGGCATGCGCATACCAATGGCTTGGCCGTTTTTCGTCAAGTTGAAGCTTACAAAGCTCATGCCCGCTTGCGTGTAATTCGCAGGCAGGTAGTCGACGACCCGCACATGGATTTTGCCATGCTCCGGGATGGTATTCACGTTGCCCACGAGCAAGCCAATCAACTCTCGCGAGGCAGCCTCCCGCGGCGCTCAAAGGGCGCTCGACGCCTGGGACCTGCGGGAGAAAGTCATCCGCAAGGCGGAGGCGGTGGCACGGCGGTAGTTGGGCTGTGGAGAAATGAACGAGCGAAGCCAATTTGTGACACGTCGCACGGGCCGGTCCGTTAAGCGACCGGGGCTTTTCCGGCCGCGGCCGGGGAAATGAACGAACGAAGCCAATTTTCAGCAAGTTTTCAAAGAACGATCGCGCTGTACGGGGCCGCCCGTGACAGGCGCGGCTTAGATACACGTATCCCGCCCTCTCATGAGAATTTCGTTGCGGCGGCCGGGGCTTGCCCCAACATCGGACCGGGGCGGAACCTGGAGGGCGCCGCGCCGTGCGTCGTCCGGCCGCCAGTGATTTGAGCCGCATCTTCAAAGGGATCAGCACGCTATTGGGCGTCTTACCTTGATTCGACGACTGACTCTCAGGTGACCCGATGCTTCCCATCGCATCGAGTGATATGGAACCGCGGTCCCAGAGTCTCCCCGCCGAACCTGCAGAGGTTCGAGCTTTCTTAAGGCTCTTACGGGGAGTCCAGTACCACCAAA